>CAVPBL010000014.1:0-584194 GCA_963701835.1 uncultured Acidobacteriaceae bacterium
CCAAAGGTCGCTGGTTCAAATCCAGCCCCCGCAACCAAGGGCTCAGTGCCGAAAAAACGGACCTGAGCCCGCCTTGTTTTTGCGCCATGTCGCGAGTGAGCGGAAAGCCATACTTCGCCTACGTGTTATGGAGTACGAGCGGACAACGCTTTTATATTGGCATCAGCGAGAATCCTGCCCGTCGACTCCAGCAACATAATGCTGGAAGATCGCAATGGACAGCAAGATGCAGTCCATGGAAGCTGGTTTACGTGGAGCAATTTTCGGAATATAGAGAGGCGAGAAAGCGCGAAATTGAGTGGAAGAAACAGAAGAGTGGAAGGGGATTTTACAAGCTGATCGGCCGCAAGTTTGAAATCTGACTCGTGCAGCGGAACCATCGGGCTCATAATCCCGCCGAGGCGGGATCGCTGGTTCAAATCCAACCCGCGCAACCAAGAACTTCGAGATTCCAAGTGGCTTCCGATATGAGTTCGGAGGCCATTTCTGCTTTATGCGTCAATTCAGGCAAATCTTAGGCAAGGAATTCCTTGTCAAGAAGTGTTCCGAGTTCCTTGTCGGCCCGCGTATCGTCTGCCGTCACATGGTGCGTAAATCCCAAGGTGGTCTTGGCATCGACATGGCCGAGCCTCTCCTGCCGCAATCGCTGCACGCCGTCAATGCTGTTTGCACCCACTCAAGGTCGAAGGGAACTGCATTTCGGGCTGTAAACTTGCGGCCGGTGCATGCGTCTACCAGAGTGACGACACCAGACACAGGATTGGAAACTATGGCCGTAATCACGGCGCGGGAAACTGGTTCCGCTCAGCAATCCCGGATGGATCAAGCACCCGTTCTGGGGCCGAGGGCAAGCTTGCCCTCGGCCCCAGGACAAAAACAAAAACCTTCCTGAGAAGGAAAAAGTGTCAGGGATGTGCCCGGTCTGAAATGTCAGGAATCTGCCCGGCCGTACAACAACGCCCGGTCAATATCTTGTCACCGTAACTGGAAGCGACGGCGCGACCGGCAAGCTGACTGCCAGCACAACCGTTTCCGTGACTGTAAACTAGTGTCCTGTCCCTGAAGTTCGCATCATAACGGAACTGTCATCCTGAGCGAGTCCCGGCGTGCCGGGAGGAGTCGAAGGACCTGCTTTTGGCGGGGTCGATTTATGGAACGAACTTCTGAAACACCACACTAAGGCTGAGTAGAAAGCCCCTTTGCCACAGGGCATGTGACGCAGTCCAAGGCGATCTTTCTCTGCCGGCGGTGTTAGCAGGTTCTCGGACCGGTGGTCAGGGGTGGCGAGGGTTGACACGAATGCAGCTTCTAGCGTCTAGCTTCTAGCTCGCGGGGTTGGCGGGGCAATGGGTCAGCAAGCAAGCGGGTCGGCGGGGCGCGGCATCGCTGCGCTCTCGGTTTTTCAAAATTGGGTGGACGATTTTCAGCTTTCGGGCCGCAGGGAACGCGGCCCGACGCGATATGGGATTCGCGAGCTGGGGATTAGTGGTGGCCGTGATCGCCGCCATGGTCGCCGCGGTGATCACCGCCATGGTCGCCGCCGTGATATCCGGGAAGCTGGTGTTCACCGTGCGCGTCATGGCCGGGGTTGCCTGCGTGGCCTCGCCCATCGCGCGCCTCGTTGCCGTGGAAGTGGTTGAATTGCTCTTCGCCGCGGCCAGGCAACGGTCCCCGGTAACCGTGATGGGGATCATACCGGTTGTCGACATGGCCGTAGAAGCCGTGAGGGCCGCGGAACCAGCGGCCAGCTCCGATAAACACCCCGTCCACAAACCAATCGGGCCCGTAGTAGCCGTAGGGTGCGCAGTCATATGGAGCGTAGTCGAAGTACCCATAGGGGCAGACGGGCTCCACTCCGAAGGTGATGGAGACTTGGGCCGGCGCTACCCGCGCACAACAGAACAGGGCAATTGCGAGCGTGGCGAAGGCAAGGGCTTTGACTTTGGACATAATCTCTCCTTGATTCGTTTTGAGTTGCAAGGCGGCCGGTGAGTTGTATCTCCGGCACACGATTTCAACCCGGACCATTGAGCGCCAGAATCATACGCACCCACGGATCAGCAGCGAGAAGCCGGGTTGTGGGAAGCGATTTTGACCATGCCTGTCAGGAGATTGGCTGGATTGTTGAATTGATTTGGTGGACCTGGTCGGGATCGAACCGACGACCTCCCCGGCAAGCCGGGGCGCGCTTGCCTCTCACTGCCCGAGAATTAATCAACATTTGGTGGACCTGGTCGGGATCGAACCGACGACCTCCCCGGCAAGCCGGGGCGCGCTTGCCTCTCACTGCTGAGAATCAATCGACATTTGGTGGACCTGGTCGGGATCGAACCGACGACCTCTTCCATGCCATGGAAGCGCGCTCCCAAACTGCGCCACAGGCCCACGGGGGTGGACAACTCTTTTATTGTCGTAGCTTGCGGCTGGCAAGTCAAACGCGGCGCCCTAAGGATCGGGACACGCTACTCCGAGCATCTTTCTGGACGAATCGATAAGCTGCTGAATTGAGCGATGCGACTTCCAGCTCTTGATCTGCTGTTCGCGCCTAAGCGCCTCAGCTGAGGTCGGGTACGGTTCCTCGTATACCAATTTCCATGATCCACGCCCTCGAGTGGAGCGAGTTTGGCCACGCTGGTGCTCAATTAGCCGGCGAGCCACCTGCTCCGTGCACCCGATGTAGAACCGACTCGTACTCTCGCTTTGTAGGATGTAGACGGCCGGCATTCGAGTAGTTGGAGGGTCCAGATCGGGATCGAACCGACGACCTCCCCGGCAAGCCGGGGCGCGCTCCCAAACTGCGCCACAGGCCCACGGGGGTGGACAACTCTCTTATTGTCGTAGCTGGCGACTGGTTCGTCAAACGGCCGGACACCCGCTGGACGACACGCTGGACGAGCCGCCTGATGCGGACCGGGGCAGTTGCGCGCGAACGCAAACAGCAGTGCGCCCGCGCGGCGAACCGTCCGGTTCCTACTCCACCGGCGCCGGCGAGAACATATACGTACAGCAGGAATCCCACGCCAATCAGTCCGGGAATCATCCCGCAGAGGTAGATCGCAGTCCCGGGAAGCAGCGCATGGAGGAAGATCAAGAGGCCGATGCCAACGCCGATGTTGACCAAGCCGCCGATTTTCATGCCCTCGCGGGCTTTGATTCGCTTGAGCCGCTCATCGCCGTGCATGAGTTCGAGGGCTGCTTTGGCTCCTTCGCCAGACGCCTCGGACACCCGCCGCAGGGTTTCCGACTTGTAGAAGGCCTCGCGCTCCTTGCGTTGACTGTCGAGCCAGTGGACCACGCCGGTGAATGTAAACACCACCACAATGATCGCGATGGGAAACAGGAATACGAGCGCATTGCCGCTTTAAGTGCTCCATCTCATCCTCCTCGCCGGGGTTCTTCCCCTTGCGCTTTGTACGACATGAGGAGCTGCGCGGCCGGTTGCATAATTTCTCGAGAAAGATTCTTCTAGAGAAAATGCAACCGGGACGGATGGGGAACGGTCTGACTTGTTGCAGAGGAGCGCGATTCGAGATGCACGCGACGATGAGCGCCGAAGAAGACCTGGCCGATGTGGGCCGCGTACTGGGCGGCGAGGTGGAGGCCTTCGAGGGCATCGTCCGCCGCTGGCAGGGACCGCTGGTGAACATGGCCTGGCGCTATTGCCGCGACCGAGGGCGCGCCGAAGAGATGGCCCAGGAGGCGTTTCTGCGCGCCTGGCGCGGACTGGCGGGGTGGCGGCGCGAGTCGAGCTTTTCCACGTGGCTGTTCGCGCTCGCGGCGAACGTGTTTCGCTCCGAGCTGCAGCGATTTCCCGCAGTAGACATTCCGATCGAAGAGATTGCCGAGCCGGCCAGCGCTGCCACACAGCACGACGGTCTGGCCAGGAAGCAAAGCGACGAAGCGGTGAGGAGGGCCGTGCTGGCCCTGCCCATGCGGTATCGCGAGCCGGTGGTCCTCTACTACTTTCATGAGATGGATGTGGCCGCCGCGTCGCGCACCATGGGCCTGCCCGAGGGAACCATGAAAGCGCGCCTCAAGCGCGCGGCGGGAATTGCTGCGCCGGCGTTTCCCGCATCTGAGCGAGAGTGGCGCCTGGCGGCCGAGCCCGGATCTCCGCGGCGAGAAGGAGGCCTTGCAATGAAAATCGACACGGATCACGAGAAGAAACCGGATGCGATTGACCGGGTTCTGGCGGCCGAGGAGGAGTTGATTCCTTCATCGGGCTTTCTGGCTACGGCGATGGAGCGGGTGCGCGACGAAGCGGCGGCGCCTCCGCCGATTCCCTTCCCGTGGACGCGCGCCCTGCCCGGCCTGGTGCTCGTGGCCGGCGTGATTGGCTGGACCGGATTCGAGCTGGCGCAGACCGGCCTGGCCGCCATACGAGAGGTTTCGTTCATGCAGTTGAATCTGGCCGCCGCCGGGCGCGCGCTGGAGCCGGCCGGGTGGGTGGCGCTGGCGCTCACCGCCTCCCTCGTCTCGTGGCTTTTTGCACGGCGGCTGGCAGGCCGGTCGGGGCTGCTGTAGAAAACATTCCAAAGAGAAAGCTGCGAATTGGCGCTGGGACTTACTGCAAGCCTCGCTTGCTTCAAGCCAAACTGCTGGAGCTTGGCGAGTGTGGCCGCGGCCTGGCCGGAGTCGATCGCCTCCGCGCTCCTTTGAACGCCCTCTTTCAGATCGCCGGCGAGGCCGGCGGCAACGAGCGTGGCGGCCGCGTTGAGGAGCACAATGTCGCGGCGCGCGCCGGGAATTCCGGTGAGTACGTCGTAGAGCAGCGCTTTGTTTGTGGCCACGTCGCCGCCGGTGAATTGATCGATCGTGGCGCGGGGAAGCCCGGCCATCTCCGGCGTGACCCGCGCGGCCCTCAACTCCGGTTCGCCTGCCGGCGTCTCCTCGATGCGCGCTACGACCGACTCGCCCGTGGTGGTGAGCTCGTCGATGCCATCCGTCCCGTGCACCACGAAGGCGCGTTTGGCTCCCAGCGCCGCCAGCGTGCGCCCCACGAGGAGAACGCGGCTGGGAGCGAGCACTCCCACAACCTGGGTGCGCGCGTGGGCAGGATTGGTGAGCGGACCGACCAAGTTGAAGATGGTGCGAAAGCCCAGCGCGCGGCGGAGTGGCCCGAGGGCCTTCATGGCCGGGTGATAAAGCGGCGCGAAGAGGAAGACGAAGCCGGTTTCGCGCAGGCATTCGACGGCCTGCTCCGGCGAGAGATCGATGGGCACGCCGAGGGCTTCGAGCACATCGGCAGCGCCGCAGCGCGAGGTGACGGCGCGGTTGCCGTGTTTGGCCACGCGGGCGCCCGCGGCTGAGGCCACCAGCGCAGCGCCGCAGGAGATGTTGAAAGTCTGTGGTCCGCCGCCGCCGGTGCCGACGCAGTCGACGAGCTCCGCTCTTTCCGTTTCAGAAAAGGGCAATGGGACAGCGTGCAGTCGCATCGCATCCACAAAGCCGGCCAGCTCAGGAGCCTGCTCACCGCGCGTGGCCAGCACGGCCAGCAGCGAGGCGGTTTCGACCTCCGGCACGCCGCCGGCGAGGATCTCCTCGAGCACGGCGGCCGCCTGCTCGCGAGTCAGCGACGTGCCGTCCTCGGCCAGCGGGCGAAGCAGTTCCTTCACCAAAGACATGAAAGAAGTATTGCAGAGCGGAGGCAGCTGAGCGAAAAGCGAGGCTTTGGTGAAATTGTGTGGGGCATCCTTCTTTCGGCCCTACGGGGCTGGTCGATTTTTTGGCGCGGCTTTCCCGGAGCTGCTCCTTCGCTTCGCGAAGTGTTGCCCTGGGCTATTTTCCTGCGCTCCCTCCGGGAGCCTGTCGTCGAGGCCCAAGAATGAATGTGCTTCACGACGCATCCTGTCACGCTTTCGGCGCCTTAAATCGCGAAATTCCCCCCGAATTCTGCGTGGTAATCTGAGATTCGGTCGAGGTCCTCATCCGTTGAAAATCCACGAGTATCAGGCAAAGGAAATCCTGGCGAAATACGGCGTTGCCGTGCCCAAGGGAGAAGTGGCGAACACTCTGGAAGAAGCCAACGACGTGGCGCGCACGCTGTTTGCCGAGGGCGCCGCGGGCGTTGCCGTGAAAGCGCAGATTCACGCCGGAGGCCGTGGCAAGGGCGGCGGCGTGAAGGTGGCCAAAACGCGCGAGCACGCCGAGTTGCACGCCAAAAACATTCTCGGCATGACGCTCGTCACCCACCAGACCGGACCGGACGGCCAAAAGGTGCAGCGGCTGCTGATTGAAGAAACCGCGGCCATCGAACGCGAGCTGTATCTGGGCATCGTTCTCGACCGCGCGGCGGGCAGATTGGTGTTCATGGCCTCGCAGGCCGGCGGGATGGAAATTGAGGAGGTGGCGGCCAAAACGCCCGAGGCGATCTTCAAGGAGACGATCGATCCAGCCGTGGGCTTCGGCGCATGGCAGGCGCGCAAGCTGGCCTTCGCGCTGGGATTGAAGCCGGCGCAAATCGGTCAGGCGGTCAGCTTCTTTCAGAGCCTCTATAAGGCCTTTATTGAGACCGACGCGTCGCTGGTCGAGATTAATCCCTTCATCACCACCACCGACGGCAAGCTTTTTGCGCTCGACGCCAAGATCAACTTTGATGACAATGCGCTCTTCCGTCATGCCGACATCAAGGCGCTGCGCGACATTGCCGAAGAGGACCCGCTGGAGGTGGAGGCGAGCAAGTACGCGCTGAACTACATCAAGCTCGACGGGTCCATCGCCTGCATGGTGAACGGCGCGGGCCTGGCGATGGCGACGATGGACATTATTCAGTATGCCGGTGGCCGCCCGGCGAACTTTCTGGATGTGGGCGGCGGCGCGACGCAGGAGCAGATTGAGCACGCCTTCGAGATCCTTCTTTCCGACGCACACGTGAAGGCGATCTTGATCAATATCTTTGGCGGCATTCTGCGCGTGGATCGCTTGGCGACTGGCGTGGTGGCCGCAGCGCGTAACCTGCGCGTGAAGGTGCCGATTGTTTTGCGGCTCGAAGGAACGAATGTGGAAGAGGGACGCAAGATCCTGAAGGAGTCCGGCCTGAACTTTCAGGTGGGCGCAACGATGAAGGAAGCGGCGGAATTGGTCGTGGCAGCAGCGGCAGTGTGAGTGCGAGTGCGAGTGCGAGTGTGAGTGCGAGTGTGAGTGTGAGTGCTAGTGCGAGTGCGAGTGTGAGAGGCAGTGAGATGGCAAAGTCTTTCCGTGAGCTATTGGTTTGGCAAAAGGGGATCCAGTTGTCAATGCTCGTTTACCGGCTATCGAAACAGTTTCCTCGCGAGGAGACCTATGGGCTCTCAGACCAGATGCGCCGGGCGGCCGTATCGATACCAAGCAATATTGCCGAGGGCGCGGGACGGCTCAACAGCCGGGAATACAGGCAATATCTTGCTGTCGCCAGAGGATCGAGTTTCGAATTGCTGACGCAGTTGACCATTGCCAGGGAATTGGGATTCGGAGATATTGAGCAACTTCGCGAGGCTGAGTCATCATGCGACGAGATAGGGAGGATGCTTTTCGGAGTCATTCGAACGCTGAGTGCTAAGAATGAGGGGGCTTAACATGAGAACACTCCCACTCGCGCAACACACCCACACTCACACTCACACTCACACTCACACTCACACTCACACTCACACTAGAAGCTAGCAGCTAGGAGCTATTTTTCATGGCGGTTTTGGTTGATAACAATACGCGGCTGATCGTGCAGGGCATCACTGGCAAGGAAGGCACTTTCCACGCCATGGGCTGCGCGGAGTACGGCACGAAAGTGGTTGGCGGCGTGACGCCTGGAAAAGGCGGAACGATGCACGAGGGCTGGCCGGTCTTCAATACGGTGGCCGACGCAGTGGCAAAGACCGGCGCCAACGCGACCATGATCTTCGTGCCGCCGCCGTTTGCCGCCGATGCGATTCTCGAAGCCGAAGATGCGGGGGTTCCGCTGATCGTGTGCATCACCGAGGGCATTCCTACGCTCGACATGGTGAAGGTGTGGGCCAAGCTGAAGCATTCGAAGTCGCGGCTCGTTGGCCCAAACTGTCCCGGAGTCATCTCGCCCGGAAAGGCGAAGATCGGCATCATGCCGGGACGGATTCATATGGAGGGATCCATCGGGATTGTCTCGCGTTCGGGCACGCTGACTTACGAGGCCGTGCACCAGCTTACGCAGCGCGGGATCGGACAATCGACGGCGATCGGTATCGGAGGCGACCCCATCATCGGCACCACGCACATCGATGCGCTGCGGCTGCTGAACGGCGATCCTGAGACGGAAGCCATTGTCATGATTGGCGAGATTGGCGGCTCGGCCGAGGAGGCCGCGGCGGAGTTCGTCAAAAAGCACGTGAAGAAACCGGTGGTGGGCTTCATCGCGGGCCAGACCGCGCCGCCCGGCCGGCGCATGGGTCACGCCGGCGCCATCATCAGTGGAGGCCAAGGCACCGCGGCGGACAAGATGAAGGCGCTGGCCGCGGCCGGCATTCACGTTGTGGTTTCGCCCGCCGAGATCGGCGCTACCTTGGCGAAGGTCATCGGCAAGGCGTAAAGACAGCAACTAGCCCCTAGCTCCCAGCTTCCAGCTCATCGCGCGGAGACTGAGTTCGCCGGTTCTGCGGTAACCTGTCCTAAATTACTTCGGGCTTTGATTGTCTCTTCCTGTCCTCGCCTCCGGCCTGAGCGAGGTGGATAATCGATGCATCAATTAACTCCGTGGGTTCTTTGACCGTTTCTCCGGTTGCGGTGAGGCGCGGCCAAGATGGTTTTGCGTGCATGGGCCGTCTCGCCGGATGGGAAGACGCCTCACTGCAATTCGAGAGCGGCCATCGAAATTCGGGTTTACGGCGGTTCGCGTTGTTGCCAAGCGTGACACGCAACGGGAGAGACGGCCTTTCCTTCGACAAAAGCCTCTCCGCGATTGCGGCATTGCTGAATGACAAGCGGAAAACCGCTATGGTGTGCGAAGGTTTTGCCTTGCCCTGGATTCTTTGGATGTGAGTGCTTGCTGTTGCTGGCGGAGATGGATGGCGTTTACAGAAGTCCACTCCGGCCGGTATCGGCACGGGATTCAGCAGAACTGCGTTGGTTTCTATGGACGGTTCGTCGCCGGCTCCGGCGGGTATCCCGCCACGCCGGTATTGGTTTGCGCGCTTCCGGCTCGAGGCTGATGGTACGCTCCTCGATGGGGAAATGCCGCTGCACCTGCCGCCCAACGAGCTGGCGGTGTTGCGTCTGCTGCTCAGGCGCGCCGGTGAAATCGTCAGCCCGCTTGAGCTGAAGCGCGCCGCGTGGGGCGAAGAGCGCGTCTCCAGCGACATCGTGGCAAAGTGCGTTGCCTCGCTGCGCGCCCGGCTTCAACCCGCGGATTGCATTCAAAGCGTCTATAAGCGCGGATACCGCTTCAGCGCCGCCGTCGAAACGGATGACGCGCGGCCATCCGGTGACTTGCCGCGACTCGCCGTTCTGCCATTTGCCACCGGGTACGGCGTTCCCGAATATCTTGGTTTGGCGCTGGCCGAAGAAACGATGCAGCAAATGGACGGCGGGCACTACGCGATCGCCTCGATCGTGGCCCGCGACTCGGTGTTTACGCTGGCGCGGCGCGGAGCCTCCGCGCAGGAGATCGGCAGGACGCTGAAGGCGGATCTTGTGCTTAGCGGGCGCCTTGAAGCGGCAGGGGGGCGGCATCGCTTGCGGGCGGAGATGATCCGCGTCGAGGACGGCGCGCAGTTGTGGATCGAAGATCTACTTGTGGAGCGCGGCCGATTCAGGGAGATCTCCGCGGATCTGGTAAACCGCTTGATCTGCCGTCTGGATCCGGGCAGCGTTTCCATCTCCGCCGTTGCAGTCACCGGCGAAGGGCGCAAGACGCTTCCCCAGCAAGACGAGGCGCAAGAGCTATATCTGTGCGCGCATCATGAGTGGCAAACTCTGGAGCGGCACCGGATGCAGGATGCCATGGGCCGCCTGCAACGAGCCATCGAGCTTGATCCAACGCTGATGGCGGCGCGCGTCAACCTGGCGCATCTTTGCGTCACGCAATCGTTCTCCGGTTTTATGCGGGCGACGGATGCGGCCGGTCTGGTGCGGCGGGCGGCACAGGACATTCCCGATTGGGCCAGGAACGCAGAGGCTTTGCTGCCTGCGCTGGGATGGGTCCGATTTCATATGGATCGCGATCTGCCTGAGGCTCAGAAAGCTTTTGCGCGCTCCGCGCATCTGCCTCACGATCCATGGATCACGCGCCTGCGCGCCACGTTTCTGCTTAGCCGCCACCGCTTCGACGAGGCCCTTGGTTTGCTGTGCGCGGCGATGTACGTCGATCCGTACTCGGGTTGGCTGCAGGCGCGGCTGGCGTGGACGCTGCATCTGGCCGGAGAGCAGGACGCCAGCGTCGATCGGATTCGCAAGGCGATCTCGCTGTTCCCCGAGCACGATAGCGCGCATCTTTATGGGGCGATCATTCTCGGTTACAACGGCGAGGCCGCGCGGGCCGTCGAGCTGGCGCGCGCGCTGGCGACGCGCTCGCCGCACTTCGACCTGGCCACTGCCGTCCACGCCTATGCGCTGGCTTGCGCCGGGCGCGGCGACGAGGCGCGGACCCTGCTGGCACGGCTGCAATGGTTGAGCCGCGAGCGCTTTGTGCTGAACGGATTCAATGCGGCTGTTTATGTCGCGCTCGGCGAACCGGAGGCCGCGCTCGAGGAGCTGCGCATAGCGGAGGAGAACCGCTGTCCGTGGTTTTTTCAGATGTTGGCCGATCCGCGGTTGAAGCCGCTCAAGGGCAGGCCGAATTTTGAAAAGATGCAAAGTGCGCTGACCGCGATGGAGGCCGGCGCGGAGAAGGGCGAGACGGGGTGGGCCACAGCCGATGAGAGCTGAGCGGGGTCAGTCAGAGATCGAGCGCGGGAACGGAAGGCGGCAGCAGAGCGGCGAATGTTTACCAGAAAATTAACAGGCCATTTCGGCTCATTTGGCCGCGTTTTTGAAGGCGGCCAGACGATTCCAAACGAGTTACGGCACGAAATGATACCCGGCGGGTATCAAAAAAATAATTAATTATTTTCCCTCCGCTGCGTCGGTCTGACCACGAAAATCGAGAACCTGCGCGGAAACTCGTTTGCGGAAGCGAAGTTTTGCGTTTCCGGAACGAAATCCCGATAAATTGCCAATGGAACAAGTATGCGCCGAAGGGCGGAAATGCCCTGCAAACTTCGGCGAAAAAGATTTGGTTTGTAATCAGGGAGATGCGGGGAGTTGAGGGCGGCTTGGGGATTGACAACGGCTGGGGTGCACCCCTTCGGTGAGACAGTTTGAGATTTGACAGTTCGCCGTTGGTTGAAAAATGGTGTTCATTTTGTTGCGTCTCCGGCAGACTGGTCTGCGGTTGGTGAAGCAGAGACAGGCTCTGGTGGAGAAGGCGATGGTTGGCCGAGCAAGAAGTTCCAGGGTGAGGAATTTTTGCCGGAGGCGCTGGGGCCGCGCGAGATGGAAACCACGGACGGTGAAGGGCTTGCGGATTTGGCAATTTGGAAGCGAACGTGCTTCGGAAACAAGTGGAGTTCTATCCGGAGGTTCCCCATGATGGAAGGTTCACTGCTTTCGCCACAGCCATCCCTGGTCAAGATCGTGGCCCCGATAGTCGCCGCAGTTGCGATTGCCGGCGGCGGCCTTGGCTACGCCGTACACGAGCACAGCAACATGAAGACTTTGGCAGCGCAAAAGCAAGCGTTGACTGCGCAGAATGAGCAGGTTACGGCGCAACTGAGCGCGACGCAGAGCCAGGTAGAGGCGCTGGCGGCAAAGGTGAATGCGCTGGCGGCGAGCAGCGAAACAACGCCGGCCCCATCGTCTTCGTCCACGGGGACTGGAACCAGCCGCCGCGCGGCGACCCATCGCGGGAGCGGCCAGGACCCGCGCTTCAAAAAGCTGCAATCGCAGTTGGACGCGCAGGGCAAGGCGATTGAACAAACGCAGAATGAACTGGTGGGCACGCAGGGAGACCTGGTGAACACCCGCACCGAGCTGAGCGGCTCGATCGCGCGCACCCATGACGAACTGGTGGTGCTGGAGAAGAAGGGCGAGCGCAACTACTTCGAGTTCGACATCCTGAAGTCGAAGGTGTTCAAGCGCGAAGGCCCGGTGGGCATCAGCCTGCGCAAGGCGAACGAGAGGCGCGGCTACGCCGACCTGATGCTGATGGTGGACGACCGCAACCTGCAGCAGAAGCATGTGAACCTCTTCCAGCCGTCGATGTTCTACGCGAACGACAGCCCGCAGCCCATCGAAATTGTGATTAACGACGTTTCGAAGGACCACATTCACGGCTACGTGAGCGCGCCGAAGTACCGGAAGTCGGAGCTGGAAGCGATGGCCAATACGAATCCCAGTGCGACGGGCGCGGGGCAGGCGGCGAACGCGAGCCAAGGCGACAACGACATTGTGGGGCAAACGCCTGCGCCTAGCCCGAATCAGCCGGACTCGAGCGCGCCGCCTGCGACGAGGCAGAAGCTCACCTTGCCGGATCAAGACCCGAATCCGAACCAACCGTAAGTTGCGCACGAATTTCGAGACCGAGACAGGGGCCTGACGAGGGCTCCTGTGAGGCTGCGGAAAAAGTCCGGAGATTGGGCGAAAAACCGAATGGATAATGGCGCAGGGGCTATTGATTCCCGCCAAATAAATGTCCTAGCACCGTCCCTACGGGACTCCGGAGTTCGCTTTGCGGAATCCGCATTCCCCACGCTGAAGCGCGGGACTAACGAACACTGCGCCTACGGCGCGGCTGCCAGGACATTCCTTATACAGTCAACAATAGAGCCCTAGATTTTTCCGCTCTTTTCAGGACGGCTGAAAAGGCTGCGGGAAAAAGCCTGGCATCCGGCAGAACTCCCGAAGAACGCCACTAGGCCTAAAGGCCTCATTGATTTTGCTGCGCTTACGGCACGCGACCCGGCCACTGGGTGGGTGCACTGGTCGCGCCCTTTCAAAACAGATTCAAACTGACCCACTACCGTTTCTTTGTCTCAGGATTCTGGGACCTGTGAAGAAACTAGAGCTTGTTTCAAAAATGGCCTGGCAGACGCGAGCCGAGATCCCGCAGGGGCTAAAGCCCTTTGTTTTTTCGGACTTATTCCGGCACGACTAAAGTCGTGCCCTGACACAAAGCTGGTTTTTGAAACACGCCCTACACTGAACGAGAGGAGGAGCAATGACCGATGAAACTGCTGTAAGACAGACGCTTGACGAATACTACCGCGCCTTCAGCACTTTGAGTGTCCAAGCCATCTTGCCTTACCTTAACCAGCCTGCATTACTTATCGGACCGCTGGGAGTGGTCCCGTTGCCGACGCCCCCAGCAATCGAACCGATCTTCGGCCCGGTGATGGAAAGCCTGCGAACACGCGGATACGGCCGGAGTGAACTGGGCTCGCGGGAAATTCGGATGCTGGGCGCACAGTCGGCGTTCGCAACCGGGATTGCCATCCGTTACAGATCGGATGGAGAGGAATTGGAACGCGCAGGCATCACGTATTTGCTGCGCAAGACAGACGATGCCTGGAAGATTGTGGTGATGGTGTTGCACGGTGCGCCTGCTGCGTGACGGTTGCTGCGATTTCCTAGATCGCGCTTCATTCAAACTCAGCGCAGAAGAGCGAGAAGTCGAGAGGCGGTGCGGTGCGGCGAAGGCGGGAGGCCGGATGGCTCTTACTCGGCGTGGAGGACGACGTCGAAGAGGAGCAGGCTGGCGGTGGTGAAGATGATGTCGTAGCCGAGGAGCAGCTTGATCCAGAGGGTGGGGTCGCTGTCGCCGGTGAGGATGGAGGTGGTGGCCTGCACCATGGCGAGCAGCGCGGGAATGAAGATGGGAAAGAGAATGAGGGAGAGGAGGAGCTCGCGGTTGCGGCTGCGGATGGAGAGCGCGGCGAAGAAGATTCCGTTGGCGACCAGCGCCCAGGTGCCGAGCGGCAGCACGAGCGCCAACTGCCACGCCGGTCCCTGCGATGTGCAGGTTGTAGAAGACGAGGAAGAACGGCGCGAGAACGATCTGGACGATGGTGACGAAGAGGAAGTTGGCGATGCGCCTTGGCGAGATAACATTCGGCGCCGGGCGGCGGGCGCCATGCGCTGCGCGTCCATGACCTGATGGCGGATTTCGCGCGCCCAGGCCTGGTTGAGCGCGCTGACCGAGGCGAACATGGTGGCGACGCAGAGGACGCCGCCGGCGATTTGCTGGGAGAATGCGCCGCGGGGATCGAAGGCGATGGAGAAGAGCACGACGACGAGGCCGGGAGAAGAAGAGCATGGAGATCATGGCGTCGAGGGAGCGCCACTCGATGCGGAGATCCTTGGCGAGATGGGTGCAGAGGGCGCGGGTCATGCGGCGTGGCCCTCCGGGGTAGATGGCTGGGTGTCTTTGGTGAGGTCGGCGGTTTGGACGGGCACGCCGAAAGCGGCGGCGGCGCGCAGATAGTCGTCGGGCGCGAGGATCAACTGCGTTCCGCGCGTTCCGGCGGAGACGCTGATGTGGTCGAAGAGGATGGCGGTTTCATCGACGAAGACGGGGTAGGGCTTTTTGGCGCCGAAGATGGTGACGCCGCCGCGGATGTAGCCGGTGAGCGGCTGGACGTCTTTGAGCGGAGCCATTTCGGCTTTGCGCCACTGCGGCCGCGCGGGCGAGTTTTTTGAAGTCGAGTTCGGCGTCGCCGGGAATGACGGCGAAGACGTAGTCGTGCGCGCCGTCGGTGGTCAGCAGCGTTTTGAAGACCTGCTCGGCGGGCATGCCGATCTTTTTGGCGACGGCGATGGCCGAGAGAGTCATCGGGATTTGATGGATCGACTTCGTACTCGCGGAGCTCGAAGGCGATGCCGAGGGATTCAAGGAAGCGCGCGCCGTTGGTCTTCATAGCGGTCGGGCTCCCCTGGTTCCGAACAGATAGCGACGCGGCCGGCGTGGAGGGTGAGGATCAAGTCGGCGATGGGGGCGGCGAGGTCGCGCTGGTGCGTGGTGAGGACGATGGTGCGATCGCTCTGGCGGAAGCCGGCGAGGAGCTCGACCATCTGGCGCGCGCTTTCGACATCCATGTTGGAGAAGGGCTCGTCGAGCAGGAGCAGCTCGGGCACGGGGAGCAGCACGCGGGCGAGCGAGGTGCGCTGGCGCATGCCCTGCGAGTACTGGCCGAGGAGGCGGTTGAGTTCGGGGTCGAGGCCGACCTGGCGCAGGGCTTCGGCAGGCGTGAGGCAGGCGCGGCCGGGATAAAGGCTGCGGAAGTAGCGCAGGTTTTCCTGGGCGGTGAGCTCGTCGTAGAGCATGGGCGCGTGGCTCATGTAGCCGATGCGGGCGCGCGCCTGCTGCGGCTCGGAGTCGCCGAAGACGCGGACCGTGCCGTGGCTGGGGCGCAGCAGGCCGGCGAGAATGCGCAGCAGCGTGGACTTGCCCGCGCCGTTTTCGCCGAGGAGGACGTAGCAGCGGCCGGGCTCGAGGTCGACCGAGACCTGGCGGAGCGCGGCAAAGCTGCCGAAGAGCTTGGACACCTGATCGAGCCGGGCGCAGAGCGTTGTGCGACCGGCTTCGGAGTGCGGTTGACGTTCATTCGATCAGTTTGCGGCGGTCTGAGTGCGGAGGCGGAGCTGCGGGCGCCGCACCCGATGCAGTGGCTGGTTTTGGAGGCTGGAGCTGGCCGGCGCTGCGCCGGGCTGCTGGGGCGCGTATTTGCTGGCGCACTTGGCCTGAAGCACGGTGGCGTGGAAGACGCCGTCGCGGCCGTAGGTGCCTTCGGCCAGCGCCTGCGCATCGTCCTTGAAGGTGTCAGGCGGCGGCTCGGAGCCCTTGTAGCTCACTTTGAGCAGGCGTCCGCCAGCGGCTTTCGGCGAATGGCTCTCAAACTCGTTGAGCACAAAAGTCGACGTGGGTGCCGTTCTGCTCGAATGGAGCCGGGCTGGACAAAGCCCTCGACGCGCAACTGGCTGTGGTAGGCCTTGTCGCCCATTCCGCCGAGCTCGGCGATGGTGACGTAGTAGCTCTTGCTGGACCCGTAGCCGGTGAAGGCGAGCCAGCCGATGGTGCCGAGGATGACGGCGACCGCGATGCCGATGCGGAGGTGTGTTTGGGGAAACCTTCATGATGCTCCTTTATTAACGATACGAGCCTGAAGGCGCGGGGTCAACTGGGGAAGACAGGGAGCAGGGGAGCGAGGAAGCAAGGGAGCAAGGGAACAAGGGAACAAGAAGACACGGAATCAGGAACTGAGGGAGCAAGGGATGGGTGGTGGGATCGACCGGAGGCTCACGCAGAAGGGCGCAGGAGCGGGCGGTGAGGCGGGAGGGTCCGGCTGGGCGCGCTAGCGACGGCGGCGCGGTCTAGCGAGTACTCCCGAAGAGCGATGATTGACCGCTGTGGCCGGTTGCGTCGATGTGGCAATCACTGACAGCAGGATCGTTGCGACCAAGATCAGTTCGAAAACCAAGTCAACCATAGAAACCACCTCAGTTGTTGCGCCCGACGTGACTCCTGGTTCGCCGCACCGAGGCTACGATGGGCGGCGAGAGAATCAAAGCGACGAAGGCGAAACCCGAGAAAGAAGTCAACCATGACGAGTTTTCTCAAAACACGCTGCCATATTAGCCATTTGGCATTCATCGGCAGCTTGCGACTGGACAATAACTCGCCGCAATCTATCGGTAGGAAATCACTCGTCGGTGGGAGGGCATGGCGATTTGGAGGCAGAGGGTGCCCGCAATTTGCCGGAAGGAGGCGACGGATTACCAGCGTAATCAACTGTATACGGCGAGCTTTTTAACGAGCGGTGTCGAGGGCGCCTGCGGCGCGGTCAAGGGCCTGAGTCAAGACCTGTCAACTGCTGCGCGGCCAGGCTCGGGTTTCGGGCGTCGATGGCCTCGTTGACGCCGGGGATGACGACGGCGGCGTAGCCGGTGAACTCGCCGGGGGCGTAGATGGTGTGCCGGTACCAGGGGCGATTGGGCAGGCCGGATCGGAGAGGAGGGCGGTTTCAGTCTGGCGCAGAGCGAGATTCAACCTGGCCAGATCGCCGGAGGGAGCGGACTGGAGGGCGTAGTCTCGTTGCGCCGCGGCGGCGAGACGCGACGGCCGCGGCTTCGGCAGGGGCGAAGTCGAGCGAGTCGAGGCCGTCGTCGGCGGCCTTGTGCTTGGCTGCTTCAATATAGGCGGAGATTTCGCGCGCGTAGGCGACGTAGTCGTAGGGCAGCACGTCGGCATCGGCCATGCGCAGGGCTTCAAGGCCGAGGACGCGCGCCATCTCCTGCAGATAGACGAAGTGCGGATCGGCGTTCTGCGTGAACCAGGCGAAGTCGTCGAAGGTGGAGTGATAGACGCCGTAGGGGCCGCTGGAGCTCGATGTCGGTGGAGGGCACGCCGGCGTGCTGCAGGAAGGGCGTGAAGTCGGAGCCGGAGCCGAGATCGCCCACGTGGACTTCTTCGCCCTCGATGGGCGGCGCGTTCGAGGCGCGATGCTCGTTGCCGGTGGAAGGCTTGAGTCGCCACTGCTGGAAGACCGACCCGGCCACCGGGCTGGGAACGGAGCGGGCGATGTCGCGAACAAACTCCTTGAGCGAGGGCACAGCGGCGGCGGAGAAATCCGGGACCGGAGACGGCCACATCGACATTGAAGTAGGCGACGGCGCGATCGAGCGTGCGGCCCTGCTGCTCGACCCATTCGGTGGAGCCGATGAGGCCCTCCTCTTCGGCGTCCCAACTGCAGAAGACGATGGTGCGCTTGGGCCGCCAGCCCTGACGGAGCAGTGCGCCGATGCCGTGCACGGCTTCAAGCATGGCGGCGGTGCCGCTGGTGGGATCGACCGCGCCATAGACCCAGGCGTCGCGATGATTGCCGACGATGACCCAGGCGTCGGGATCCTGCGAGCCCTCGATTTTGCCGATCACGTCCCAGATGATGCGGCGCTGGTAGTCCTGCTGCGAGACGAGGTGGACTTTCACTCCGCCGGGACCCAGGTGATAGCGGAAAGGCAGCGCGCCCTGCCAGCCTTGCGGCACTCCGGGGCCTTTGAGCGCCTGCAGGATCGGGCGCCGCATCGTGATAGCTGAGAGGGATGGAGATGATGTGGGGCTGATCGCCTTCGGGCCCTGTCGAAATTCTTGGCGCGGGCCGAGTCGGGCAGGTCGAGCGTGGAGGCCACGCCGGGAGTTTCAGGATCGCCGGGATACTTGAACAGATACTGCACCGAGCCGCGCTGCACGCCGGTTTCGGGCCGCCAGGGGCCGATGGGCTAGGGGTCGCCTTTGTAGTAGCCGTCGTCCTGCGGGTCGGAGTAGATGAGCACGCCGGCGGCGCCGCGCTGCTCGGCCAGGTAGACCTTGACGCCGCGGAAGTTGGCGCCGTAGCGGCAGATGACGATTTTGCCGTGCAGGTCGATGTGCTGCGCGGCGAGCTCGTTGAAGTCCTCGAGGCGGCCGTAGTTGGCGTAGACGACTTCGCCGGTCACGTCGCCCGAGCCGGAAGAGCCGTTGAAGGGCATCACCACGCGCGGATCGTCCTGGCCGGGGTCGCCGTCGACGTGTTCGCGGGTGGGCCCGGTCATGAGCAGATGGCCGGCCTCGTCGTAGGCCTCGACGCGCACGACTTTGGGCTGGTTCGAGCAGCACGCGGTAGGGAACGATCTGTGGTCTCGAGGCCGGCGGCGCGAAACTTCCGCGCCACATACTCGGCGGTTTTGTGGTCCTCGGGCGTGGCGGCGAGGTGCGGCTCGGCGGTGAGGGTCTTCAGTTCCTCGCCGGCCAGTTTGGGGTCGGGCACGGCGAGGAACTTTTCTTCGAGCTTTGCTTCCGCGCTGAAATCGGCGTAGCCGAAGGCCGTCTTGCGGGGCGCGCCTGCGCAGCGCGACAGGCTGCGAGGGCAGAGCCGACAGAGCGAAGACAGCGCGCGCAAAGAGTCGAAAACTGCAAGTGCCGATCGCGCAAGCTGTCATGGAATCGGATGCCCTCTTGGAGCGAATGTGAACTCGGATGATCGTTCAATCCGACGGGCTGAGCACAGTGCGCGCAGCGGCGCGCCGCCAGCGGAATCTCGCTCAGGCATTCCGGGCAGGCTTTGGTTGTGGGAGCGGCCGCGGCTCAGGCTTCTTCAGACGCGCCTGCAGCGTGTTCATGGGCAGCACGATGGCGAGGTAAACCACGGCCGCGACAATAAGAAACGCGACCGCAGCGTTGAAGAAATTGCCGACTTTGATCTGCGCCGCCGCCCACGTTCAGAATGACGCTGCTGAAATCCGGCTTGCCGACGGTGGCGGCGATCAGCGGGTTCAACACATCGGCGACCAGCGAAGTCACGATGGCATTGAACGCCGCGCCGAGAATCACGGCGACTGCCAGGTCGACTACGTTTCCGCGCAAAATGAAATCTCGAAATCCTTTCAGCATCGCTTCCTCCTGCAATTCTTGCGTTCCTCCGGCATGGTGAGCGGCGAGAGCTGCACAGTGGCCGAAGGGAGACTGCCGGTCGAATTCGCACTTTGCCATGGTCTACAGCGGGCGAGGTCGGCATGATACATTCGCCGACGCACGATTCGCCGGCTGGCACTGCGCTCTGCCCATGCTACACGGCGAAACGGGTCCTTCGCAGTGTGGATTGCCGGCGGATGCGACGTTCGAATGGCTCGTGCCTGCGCTCCATTGCAAGCGATGTGGACGCCTGCCGCTATGGCACGGCCAGAGGACGACGATCGCGGCGAGGATCATGAGATCGGCATAGAGCAGGATGAGCACGCCGGCGTGGTAGAAGCTCCATCGGCGCTGCGAGGCAGCGGGCCGTCTCGGCCATGCCCCACGCGGCAACCAGCAAAGCGAGAATCTGCCAGCGCGAGCCGTGAAGGTTTTCGATGTGCGGAAATCCGGCGAGGCGCAGGCTGGCGGCGAATGCGCCGAGCGGAGAAGACATGGCGCGCACGAGCGACTTTTGGCGCAAGCGAAAGATGGAGAAGCGGAGATGCACAACCCTTCAATGTATCGCGGCGGCGCGAGGTGAGCCGCGGGGCGTTCGTGAAAAGCCGCCGGCTCTGCGCTTGTCGTGATTCGCTGAAGCGCTTGTGAGTTTGCGGAATGACTGCGACGCACATCCGTGGACGGGTGATACACTCTGTGAGCCCAGTCCCGGGCTCCCCAAAAATCCAAACTTCCCGCTGGGCGAAAGAGGAGGTCAGTCATGCATCCAGTCATGCAAGCAGGGAATCCAGCGGAAGCTCCGCTCAATCCAGGGCATTGTTTTCGAGATGGTGCAGGCGCACCAACGGACGGCGGCGCTGAAGGCGGCCATCGAGCTGGACATTTTCAGGGCGGTAGGCGAGGGGCCGGGAGATGCGGCATCGATCGCGCGCCACTGCTCGGCATCGGAGCGCGGCATCCGCATCCTGTGCGATTTTCTGGTGATCAACGGAGTGCTGGCCAAGGAGAATGGGCACTACAAACACACGCCGTCAAGCGCGGCGTTTCTCGATCCGGCGATCGCCCGCGTGCATGGCGTCGGTGGCGCAGTTTCTGAGCGAGCCGGCGATCAATGCAGGCCGTACGCGCAACTGGCCGAGATTGTGCGCAGCGGGCGCACGCATCTTCCCGGCCAGGGCACGCGTTGAGCCGGAGAATCCGATCTGGGTGGAGTTCGCCGAGAAGATGGCGCCGATGATGGGGCCGATGGCGGGGCCGCTGGGCGCGGTGGTGCTGGAGGGGCACAACGGGCCGATGCGCGTGCTGGATATCGCGGCGGGGCACGGGCTGTTCGGGATCGAGATTGCGAAGCAGAACCCGCAGGCGCACGTGACGGGGCTGGATTGGGCTCCGGTGCTGCGCGTGGCGCTGAAGAACGCGGAGAAGGCCGGCGTGAAGGACCGCTACGACATGCTGCCGGGCAGCGCGTTCGAAGTGGAGTTCGGCGGGCCGTACGATGTGGTGCTGCTGACGAATTTTCTGCACCACTTTGACAAGCCGACGAACGTCGGCCTGCTGAAGAAGGTTCGCGCGGCGCTCAAGCCGGGCGGACGCGCGGCGACGCTGGAGTTTGTGCCGAATGAGGACCGCGTTTCGCCGCCGATGCCCGCGGCCTTTGCCATGACCATGCTGACTACGACGGCGGAAGGCGACGCGTACACGTTCGCGGAACTGAAGGCCATGTACGCCGAGGCAGGATTCAAGGGGATCACGGCGCATCCGATTCCGATGAGCCCGCATACGGTGGTGATGGGGACGGCGTAGGGGGACCGCGCCTGTAGCCCGCGTGATAGCGGAATGTGCTATCATTGTGATGATGTGCTTCGGGGTAATAGGTTAGGATTCTCCCGACATGAAAAAGGCACATCAGGTCACTCTGGACGCCATCTTTTCGCGCCCAACGAAAGCGAACATTCGTTGGTCTGCCATTGAATCTTTGATTCGCGCATTGGGGGGCGAGATGAGCCAGCGCGAGGGCAGCCGCGTGGGCGCCCGGTTGAACGGAGTGATCGCTGTCTTTCATCGACCGCACCCTCGGCCGGAAACCAAGAAGGGAGCGGTTGAGGCTGTGCGGCAGTTTCTTCTAAACGCGGGGGTGAAGCCATGATGGAATACAAAGGATATGCTGCAGGGCCGATTGACTTCGACCCGGAGGAGAACACATTTTCCGGAATCGTCACAGGCCTCAAGGATGTGATCCATTTTGAAGGAGCGACTGCAAAGGAACTCGCGCGAGCCTTTCGTGCAAGCATCGACAGCTATCTGAAGTACTGCGAGGAGACCGGCCAGGAACCCGATCGTCCATTCAACGGAAAGATTTTGCTGCGGACCGACCCGGAGTTGCACCGCAAAGCCGCTTTGCGTGCGGCGGTCGAGGGCGTGAGCCTGAACCGTTGGATTTCGCAGCAGATCGAAAGCGCGCCGTAAGCACCTGTCAAGGCGAACTACCGATTTTCCGGGGCCGGTCTTCCCTCATCATCCGGCGGAAGTGCAAGTTGAATTGCGTCTGGCTTGCACTGCCATAGCTAACTCGTCGAGCAGCGTGCGGGTTTCGTTCCAGTCGATGCAGGCGTCGGTGATGCTTTGGCCGTAGACGAGCGGGCTGGCCGGGGACGAGCTTCTGCGCGCCGGCGACCAGATTGCTTTCGATCATGACGCCGATGATGTTGCGATTGCCGGCGGCGATCTGCGCGGCGACGTCGTGGCAGACGATGGCCTGGCGGCGATAGTCCTTGCTGGCTGTTGGCGTGGCTGAAGTCGATCATGATGCGCGGCGCGATGCCGGCTTGCTCCATGAGCGCAGCGGTTTCGGCCACGCATCTGCGCGGTGTAGTTCACGGTTTTGCGGCCGCCGCGCAGGATGATGTGGCAATCGGGATTGCCGGTGGTGACGAAGATGGCCGACTGGCCGTGATGCGTGTGGCCGAGAAAGGTGTGCGAGTAGGCGGCGGAGAGCACCGCGTCAACGGCCACCTGCACGTCGCCGGAGGTGGCGTTCTTGAATCCCACGGGGCACGAGACGCCGGAGACCAGCTGCCGGTGCACCTGGCTCTCGGAAGTGCGCGCGCCGATGGCGCCCCAGCTCACCAGGCCGGCGATGTACTGCGGCGAAATCATGTCGAGGAATTCGGTTCCGGTGGGCACGCCCATCTCGGCCAGGTCGAGGAGCAGATGGCGCGCGAGGCGCAGGCCGTCGTTGATCTTGTAGGTGCCGTCGAGATGCGGATCGTTGATGAGGCCCTTCCATCCGATGGTGGTGCGGGGCTTTTCAAAGTAGACGCGCATGACGATGCGCAGATCGGCGGCGAATTCGTCGATGGCGCCTTTGAGCAGGCCGGCGTATTCGCGCGCAGCCTGGGGTCGTGGATGGAGCAGGGGCCGGCGAGGACGAGCAGGCGGTCGTCCTGGCCGTTCAGGATGGCGATGATCTCGTTGCGCGCGTTGTAGATGGTGGTCGAGGCGGCCTCGGTGACGGGAAGTTCTTCCTCAAGAAAGACGGGCGGGAGAACGACTTTGGTCCATTGAATGCGAAGATCTTCGGTGGGATGGAACATGGGCTCTCTTCCGGCGCGATCCGGGGCGGCGCGCTGGGCGCGGCCCTCTAACGAATCTATCAGGCGGAGAGGAGGCGAAGAAAGCTGCATGCGGCGTGCAGTGCATCAGAGCAGGAGGTTTTGTGCTGCGATCGAACTGCGAGGGCCGGATGCCCTCGCTACAGCCGGTCTGGAGACCGGCGCTACACGGGCACGCGCCGAGCTGCGCACGCTGGAGACCGGCGTTACTCGCGACGCGCGAGATCAGTGCATGACTTCGTACGCGGCAATGCCGCCGGCTGCGACACCAGCTCCAATCGATACCGGCACGAGAGGCGAACATGGTGCTGGGCTCGGAGCCCTCGCCGATGTATTCTTTGGCCTTCTTCACCTGCGCCACATCGGCGTAAAGGTGCGTCTCGGTCTTGTTGCTGTCGGCATCGGTGAACTGGAACGACGCAGCGGAAAGCGGGCCCAGGGAGCCGAAGGTCTGCAGAGCTGTCGCGAAAGTCAAAGTCCAGAAAGGTGCCTGGCCGAAACTTGGCGAGCCGCTTTTCGATCTTGCGGGCATGCTTGTCGAGCGGAGCGGCGGATTGCGCCAGGACATGCGGGCGCCACGGCGATCGAGGCAAAGGCTGCGGCCAGGATCGCGATGACGATGGATTGGCGGCGCAAAATGCGGAAGATCCGGTTCATAGGCCCCTCCAAGAAAGACATCCATCGGCCGCGTGTCTAATTCCGTTTCTTACCCCCGGGCCTGCCCAGCACCCAGGCTGCTCGCCCACTTGCAGCCGTTGTAAGCGGCGGTGGGTTCCACAATACCATCAAATGTGTTGCGCGCGTCCGGTGTTCGGTGCCTTTGGTAACCAGGAGAAGCCGCAGCACCGGATTCACTCCGGCGCGGAACTGTAGCGAGCCATTCCCTATGAATGCAGCGGCTCGAGCACGGTTGCCTGACCTGTTCGCGCCTTGACAGCACGTTCTTGCGATCCGTAAGATCAAGACGAGGGGTATGTGACGATTCTGCATTGTAAGTGAATGAAAACTTAAGCACTTAACGGGTCGCAACCCCGGTCTGTCGCGCGGCTTGAGCCGCGTGCCGAAGAGGACGGAGAGCAGCCAAGATGCCCGATGCGCGCCTGAGTCCGCGCGAGCGGCTGGTGTTGACCGCCATCATCGAGCTGTACATCGCGACCGGCGAGCCGGTGGCTTCGCAGGCGGTTGCGCGCTTTTTCGCCGACCGGGAGGGGCTGAGCTCGGCGACGCTGCGCAACGTGATGGCGGCGCTGGGCGAGGCGGGACTGCTGGAGCAGCCGCACACTTCGGCGGGCCGCGTTCCGACGGCGGCGGCTTTCCGCTATTACGTGGAGCAGATTACGCAGGCGGGGCGGGCCGCAGCGACGGCTCACACGAGCGGCGCCGCGCCGGGAAGCGTGGATTCGCCGCTGAGCGAAGCGCGCCGCGGACAGATCGAGGAGAGCTATACCGGCGTGGCGAGCACGCAACGATTACCTGGAGCGCACGTCGCACGTGCTGGCGCTGATTTCGAGCGGGCTGGGCGTGGCGCTGGCGAGCTCGACCGCGGGACAGGTGCTGGAGCACATTCATTTTTCGCGGCTTTCGACGGGGCGCGTGCTGGCGGTGCTGGTGACGCAGGCGGGCGCGGTGCTGGATCGCGTGCTGGCGCTCGATCACCAGATGACGCAGGTGGAACTGGAGACGGCGGGCAGCTATCTGAACGAGAACTTCCGCGGCTGGCCGATCGAGCGCATTCGCGCCGAAGTGGCGCGGCGCGTGGAGATGGAGCGCGAAGCCTATCGGCAGTTGCTGACGTCGGTGGAGGAGCTGTGCCGCAAGGGCGCGCTGGCCGGCGACGAAACGCGGACCGACGATTTTTGTGGAAGGAATCGCGAACCTGATCACCGCCGAGCAGGATCGCGAGCGGCTGCGCCAGATGCTGCTGGCCCTGGAGGCCAAGCAGCGGCTGGTGGAGCTGCTGAACGCTTATGTGGACGGCCGCCAGCAGGAAGTGCGCGTGGTGGTGGGTCTGGATGAGGCTTCGCCGGCGATGCAGGACCTGGTGCTGATCGGCGCGCCGGCGCGGCTGGGCGGCGCGAATCTGGGCACGGTGGCGGTGATCGCGCCCACGCGGATCCAATATCAGGAGATGATCCAGGCGGTGAGCTACATTGCGCGGCTTTCCGAGCGCATCCTTGACGTTCCTCCGGCGTAGGCGAGTGCTGACGGCGAGCCGAGTCACTCAAGGTTGAGCTGGCGCCCGGGCACGGCGGAGCCCGGAAGTTTGCAGCCGAGCGCGATGAATTTCATCCAAATCGATGGGGCTAACGATCATTTCGGAGAATGTGCTGAATCATGTGGAAGCAGAAGACAGAATTGACCGAGGCGGAATCGCCGGAGCCGAAGCAGCGGCGAAGCGGAATCGAAGATCGATCCCGCGACGGAGTTGCCGGCGCCGACGGCCGAGGAGGAGCTTGCCAGTGCGCCGAGGCAGCGGCACGGACGGGGGCCGGAGCCGAGCCGGCTGCGCAAACGGAAGTTGAACAGTTGAAGGCCGAGCGCGACCAGTTGCTGGATCGGCTGGCCCGGCTGCAGGCTGAGTTTGAGAATGCACGCAAGCGCGCGGAGCGCGAGCGGGCGGAGTATCGCGACTATGTGACCGGCAGCGTGGTGGAGCAGTTTCTGCCGGTGCTGGACAATTTTGAGCTGGCGCTGAAAGCGACGGGATCGGCGGAGCAGTTGCGCTCGGGCGTGAGCCTGATCGTGAAGCAGATGGAAGAGATTCTGCAGAAGATGCAGGTGAACGCGGTTCCGGCGGTGGGCGAGGCGTTCGATCCGCGCATTCATGAGGCGCTGGGGACGGTGGAGCGCGACGATATGCCGGACCAGCACGTGGCCGAGGAGATTCGCCGCGGCTACAAGATGCGCGAGCGGCTGCTGCGGCCGGCGCTGGTGCGCGTGGCGCACAATCCGAAACAAGTGGAATGAGTGAAAGAAGCAGCTAGCGTCAGCAGCTGCGCAAAGGGTGAACGAGAGTCAGAAACGACGCGAGCAACGAAGAACTGAAGCTGAGAGCTGAGAGCTGACAGAAGGGAACAATGGGTTCTAATACAAGAGTGAGCAAAGCAGATTATTACGAGGTTCTGGGCGTTTCGCGCGACTGCCAGCGATCAGGAATTGAAGAGCGCGTACCGGAAGCAGGCGCTGAAGTACCATCCTGACCGCAATCCCGGCGACCACGCGGCCGAAGAGAAGTTCAAAGAGGCCAGCGAGGCCTACCAGGTGCTGAGCGACGCCGACAAGCGCGCGGCCTACGACCGCTATGGCCATGCCGGGCTGGGCGCGCAGGGTTTTGGCGCAGGGCCGTTTGCCGGCGGCGTGGACCTGGGCGACATCTTCGGCGATTTGTTTGGCGAGATGTTTTCGATGGGCGGCGTGCAGCGCGGGGCGCGCGCGCGGCTCGCGGCAGCAGCGCGGCGACGATCTGCGCTTCGACCTGACGATCGACTTTGAAGACGCGATCTTCGGCACCGAGACAGAAGTGAAGATTCGCCGCCTGGAGACGTGCACGCGTGTGCAACGGCAGAGGCAGCGCGTCAGGCCGGGGCCCGAGCGTTTGCAGCCACTGCCAGGGGCGCGGCCAGATCCGCTATCAGCAGGGATTCTTCTCGGTGGCGCGCACCTGCGGCGCCTGCGGCGGCACCGGCTCGGTGATCGGCGATCCCTGCACGGCGTGCCGCGGCGAAGGCCGCGCGGCGACCGAGGTCAAGCTGAACGTGAAGGTGCCGCCGGGCGTTGAAGAGGGAACGCGCATCCGCTACGGCGGCGAAGGCGACGCGGGCCGCGCTGGGCGGCCCAAAGGGCGACCTGTACGTGATTCTTTCCATCCGGCCGCACGATTTTTTCGAGCGCCACGGGCACGATCTGCATTGCGTGATTCCCATCAGCTTTCCGCAGGCGGCGATGGGCGCGGAGTTCGAGATTCCCGGCATCGACGGCCCGGTGAGCATCAAGATTCCCGAGGGCACGCAGAGCGGCAAAGAGCTGCGCGTTCGCGGGCGCGGCGTTCCCTACCTGAACGAGAAGGGCAACGGCGACCTGATCGTGAAGGTGGTGGTGCAGATTCCGCGCAAGCTGAACCGCGCGCAGCGCGAGCTGGTGGCGAAGCTGGCCGAGACCATGACCGTGGAGAACAAGCCGACGTCGCCGGGCCTGATGGAGAAGATGAAGGATTTGTTCAGCTGAAGGACCAGCTTTCAGCCGTCAGCTTTCAGCGTATTCGAGGAGTCCGCCTTCGCTGAAGCTTCGGCGCGACAACTTTCGCGAAGCGAAAGTTGGTGGAGCTGAGCGGGATCGAACCGCTGGCCTCCTCGTTGCGAACGAGGCGCTCTCCCAGCTGAGCTACAGCCCCACGAGATTCTTATTTTACCAGCGTGCGTGGATTCGTGAAAGGGATGGACGCGCGAGACCGGCGCGAGGCCGGCGGGGCGAGTCCGGTGGGGGAAAGGCCGACGACAAGTTTACCGCCGAAATAACCTTCTCAAAATAAACTCCTTAATCGGACTGCCGATAAACTGCGTGGACTCTTACTCGCTCATGCAAGCCGCGGTGATCAACGTTGCTTTTGGGACAGTACTCGTGTTCCTCTTTGGGGCAGTGGCATGGGTGCGCCGTCCCGACGACCGTGCCCGGTGCTGGTTTGCCGGCTGGCTGAGCGTACTGGGCTCTTTTGTTGCGCAACTCGCCGGTCTACATGCGGCCGGAATGGGGAAGATTACCCTGGCTGCGATCGAAGTGGATTTGATCGCGGTGGCGGGGATCTTTTGGACCTTGTCGGCCGCGATCCCCGTTCGTGGGCGGAGGTTTGGAATCGCGCTGGGGTTTGTGTTGGCGATTCCAACCGCGCTGTGTTTGACTCTTGCGACCACGAATGTGCAGAGCCGCTGGCTGCTGCTCGCGGCGGTTGCAGCGCGGCAGGGGTTGTTGACGGTGATGAGCGGGAAGATGCGCCGGTTCCGGCCGAAGTTCGGACTTTTTCTGATGGTGGTGTGCCCGACCGACGCCGTGTTGATGTTCTATTGCATTCTCCATGGACAAGCCTGGCTAGTGATTCCGGCGATGCTTACCGAGGTGTACCTGGTGGCCGGAATCGACGTATGGAACAAGGACATAGGACGGACGATCGGCATGCGCGTCAGTTCGGTTGGCCTTTTGATTTGCGCATCGGTGTTTCCGCTGGCAGAGATCGCCCATCGGATCTGGCCGCAGATCACGAGAGGCAGCGAGATGTGGAACCCGCCGAAGTCGGTTGTTGCGGTGGGCATGATGCTGCTGGTGTTCGAGGAGGAGGTGCGTGCGGCTCGGGCGCTGGCGCGGGACTACGCCTTGATCTTTGACAGCAACCCAAATCCGCTGTGGATCTTCGACACGGAGTCTCTGCGATTTCGGATGGCGAATGAGGCGGCCTGCAAGCTGCACGGGTACACGCAAGAAGAGTTTCTGCGACTGCGGCTGCCCGACATCCTGGATCCCGACGCGCGGCAAGAAGCGATGCGCGAATCGCAGAGGCCCTCGCCAACTCCGAATCGCGCCTCACGGCACAAACGCAAAGACGGCAGTTCGTTCCCGATGGACATTACGGCGCACAACGTGGTCTTCCTTGGGAAACCGTGCCGGTTTGTGCTGGGCCTGGATGTGACCAAGCGCGACCACCTGGAGCGGAAACTGGAATATCAGCTAAGCCACGATGCGCTGACCGGGTTGCCCAATCGCCGCGCGTTCGAGGTACAGCTTGTCGAGGCTGTGGCGAAAACGATCAAGACCGGCAAGAAACTGGCCGTTCTGTGCCTGGACATTCACCGCTTCAAGCACTTGAACGAGGTATACGGCCTGCGCATAGGAGACCAGTGCGCGCGGTATGTTGCCAGCACATTGAGCGAGCAGATGAGGGCAATGGATTTTGTGGCGCGTACCGGCGACGACGAGTTTGCCGTTGTACTGACGGGATTGCGGGATCTGGCGGCGGCCGAGGAGTTCCTGGTGCATCTGCACGAATGCTTCAAGGCGCCGGTGGCGATCAGCGAGTATGACATTCAGCTCTCCTTGAGCGCAGGACTGGCAGCGTGCCCCGACGACTGCGCGGACGCCCTGGCTCTGTGGCACCTGGCAGAGAGCGCGCTTCGGCGGGCCCAAGCCAAGGGCAGCGGCCAGGTGGTTTGGCTTTCGCCGGAGTTGCGCGCGGACGCGGAAACGCGGCTGGAAATTGCGGCGAGCATGGGCAAATTGATGGAAGAGGGCCAATTCCGTTTGGTGTACCAGCCGCTGTACGCGTTTGACGGCACGGTACGAGGCCTGGAGGCATTGCTGCGACTCGATCATCCGCGGTATGGGGCGGTTTCACCACCCACAGTGATCCAAACTGCCGAAGAGACTGGGCGGATTGAACTGCTGGGGCAGTGGGTGTTAGACCGGGCCTGCCGGCAACTCCGGACATGGATGGACGAGGGAGTGCACTTGGTTCCGATGGCGATTAACATCTCGCCGCTGCAGTTGATGCGCAAGGGCTTTGCGGAACGGCTGGCGGAGACGCTGGACAGCTACGCCGTGAATCCGCAATGGATTCACCTGGAGATTACCGAGACGGCAGCAATGAACAATCTGAAGGAGGTCGCGGGAGAGATGGCGATTCTCTCCGCGCTTGGTTGCCGGTTTTCGATCGACGACTTTGGCACCGGGCACTCGTCGCTGGGCCGGCTGCACCTTTTGCCGATCTCGATTCTGAAGATCGACCGTTCGTTCATCGAGCAATTATGCAACGCGAACGGGAACGGGACGCCTTACTCCATTGTGCAGGCGATTCTGTCGATGGCGCACGCGATGGAACTGACGGTGGTGGCCGAAGGCATAGAAACCGAAAGGCAATTGAACTGCCTGCATCATCTGGGATGCGACGTTTTGCAAGGGTTCCTGCTGTCGATGCCCATGCCTCCGGAAGAGATTCCTGCCGTGTTAGCGCGGCCACATCCGCTGCTAAAGGACCGCACGTGGACAAAGCCCTGCGCGCTGGAGCCGGAGATCGTGCAAGAAGATCACTTGATGGAGGGTGGCCGCTGAGTACCTTCGGATTATGCGGCGACCAGCGCAAGGAAAGAATACCGCGCGGCGGAGATGACCAGGCCGCGCGCGATGGCGTTTCCCAACCTGAGCTACAGCCCCGCGACTTAATTACCATATCGGCGACTTCCAATTGGGAAAAGACACAGGGAGAATCTGCCGGGAACCTGCTCTGCACCGAAATCGTATATAAATCTTGTCGATGCTCTCCCGTGCAGGGATGGAATTCGGTTCTTTCCCGGGAAAGAAGGGGATGAGGATATGGGGTCCGACCGTCATACCGGTGCCTTTGAGAAGGTCTCGCCTGCGTCCTGGGCCCGGCTCACCGGCGCCTTCTATCTGCTCAATTTTGTGACGTCGCTGATCGCGTTCAGCGGAAAAGGGAGTCCCTGGTTGCTCGCGGTCTGCGGTCCGGCGGCGACAGCCACATACGTCATCGTCACGGCCCTGCTTTACCACCTGTTCCGGCCAGTAAACCGCTGGCTCTCGCTGCTTGCGGCGTGCTTCAGCTGGGCGGGGAGCATCTATGGGTATATCAATCCCGCCTATCTTCCCGTCCACATGAACGTCCTGGTCTTCTATGGGTTCTATTGCCTGCTCATTAGTTATCTCATCTTCCGATCGAAATTCCTGCCCCATGCGATCGGTGCTGCGATGCTGTTGCCCGGCCTGAGCTGGATGACCTTTGTATGGCTGCCGCTGGCGCACTTTCTCACGCCCTATCCGTACATCGCGGGAGGAATCGGAGAAGCCATACTCACGATCTGGCTGCTTACGATGGGTGTGAACTCCAGCCGATGGAAGCTGCAAGCCCGGGAGCGTTTTGCTTCCGCAGTCTGATGCGGGAAGCCCGCACCGGGACGCGTCGCATGGGCAGCGAAGATCCACTTCCCGATGACGCTGGAATAGCGCTTACAGCTGGTTCATGTTGGCCAGGAACTCGGCGTTGTTGCGGACCTTTTCGAGGCGGCTGATCAGCAGCTCCATGGCTTCGACGGGCGAGAGCGGATTGAGCACGCGGCGCAGGATGAAGATGCGCTGCAGGTCTTCCTTGGGAATGAGCAGCTCTTCCTTGCGGGTGCCGGAGCGCTGAATGTCGATGGCCGGGAAGACGCGCTTGTCGACCAGCTTGCGGTCGAGGATGATTTCCATGTTGCCGGTGCCCTTGAACTCTTCGAAGATGACTTCGTCCATGCGCGAGCCGGTGTCGACGAGGGCGGTGGCGATGATGGTGAGCGAGCCGCCTTCCTCGATGTTGCGGGCCGCGCCGAAGAAGCGCTTGGGGCGCTGCAGGGCGTTGGAGTCGACGCCGCCGGAGAGGACCTTGCCCGAGGGCGGAACGATGGTGTTGTAGGCGCGGGCGAGACGGGTGATGGAGTCGAGGAGAATGACGACGTCGCGCTTGTGCTCGACGAGGCGCTTGGCCTTCTCGATGACCATCTCGGCCACCTGCACGTGGCGGGCGGCGGGCTCGTCGAAGGTGGAGCTGATGACTTCGCCCTTGACCGAGCGCTGCATGTCGGTGACTTCCTCGGGGCGCTCGTCGATGAGCAAAACGATGAGCACGACCTCGGGGTGGTTGGTGGTGACGGAGTTGGCGATGGACTGCAGCAGCATGGTTTTGCCGGTGCGGGGCGGGGCGACGATGAGGCCGCGCTGGCCCTTGCCGACGGGCGTGAGCAGATCCATGACGCGGCCGCTGACGCCTTCGCGCACCGTCTCCATCTTGATGCGCTCCTGCGGATAGAGCGGCGTGAGGTTGTCGAAGAGGATCTTGTTGCGCGTCTCCTCGGGCGACTCGAAGTTGATGGCCTCGATCTTGACCAGGGCGAAGTACTTCTCGCCTTCGTGGGGCGGGCGGACGTTGCCGCTGATGGAGTCGCCGGTTTTGAGATCGAACTTGCGAATCTGCGAGGGCGAGACGTAGATGTCGTCGGGGCCGGGCAGATAGTTGTAGTCGGGCGAGCGGAGGAAGCCGTAGCCGTCGGGGAGGATCTCAAGCACGCCTTCGGCGAAGATGTGGCCTTCTTTTTCGCTTTGCGCCTGAAGGATCTTGAAGATCAGATCCTGCTTGCGAAGGCCGCTGGTCCCTGGAATTTCAAGGGTACGGGCGATGCGGCTCAATTCAGTAATGTTTTTTTCTTTGAGTTCTGCGATGGTCATGTTCACCTGCGACGTAGGCGGGATGTGTTGGGTGGGAATGCGGAGGGGGAAGTGCTCCAGAGGATAAAACCAGGCGGGTATTCAAAAACTCAGCCGGCGCAAACCAAGTCTTGAACCATCTCCCAAATTCGTCTGGAGTCGTGGAGCGCCGGGAAAGGAAGTGACCTCGTTCGATCGAGAAGCTGCCTTGAAAACCTGCTAACGGAACGAACCTAATGCTGAGACGAGAGACGCCGTTAAGCAGCACGGCGCCTTTCGACCGGTTGAGCCGCGGGCGCCTCCTCGGGCGTTTCGGCTTCAGGATTGGCCAATTCAAAGCGGCACAAAACTTCGTTGGTGGTGTCCTGCAGCCGTGTATTCGGCTTGTGGAGCTTACGGGTTGCCTTGCTTGCCAGTTGACAGAGCTGGTAGCGATTGGACACATGAGAAAGTGCCTGAAAAACAAGATCGGAACGCATTGTTTATCTCCTTCTTTTTCAAATGCCTGCCCTGGGGAGCGCCGTTTTGCGCGCCGAGTGCAGCAAAGGGGAGCCATTACAAACGAGGGCTACCCCAAATTGCAACTTCCATCTCTTAGACGCACTTTGCCTGCCCCAGTTCAAAAACATTTGGGGCCATTGCACGTTATGAAATGGATGCCATACCGTATCGGATTTGCAGTTTGCGCGCCGGACACCCGGGCGCCTGTCTGGCCATTTCGCGGCGCTCCGAAGAAACGCACCCAAGGCATCAACGGAGCACTTCGCTCAAAGGTATGATGCTGGAAATGGCTGATGGGCACACCCGGCCGCAATGCGCAACCTGCCCTCTATGGATGGCTAGGTTGAGAGTATATCCAACCTCTGCCACGGTCAATAGTTATTTCGAGGTAATTGAGGCGCGGTTTCGAAGTCTTGACCGCGGCTGATCCCGGGTCGAGGCTTGGTGCCGGGGAATGTTCATATTAACCTATTTATTATCAATCATTTAAGAGTGAGCATTCGATGAGAAATGCGGCCGGGTCCGAGACTCGGCGCGGGCCGACTCAAGACCGCCCTGGTGGGCAGGGCGAACCTTCTCAGTCAATTGCGGCGGCTGCACGTCGGGCCAGGGCCGTCCGTCCGGGTCGCTGAGGAGCACATGGCCATTTTCGTCGTTGCCGGTGGCAGCCGCTGGCGCCTGAGTGGCGTCCTGGGGGTGGCGGCGATCGCATCGAGACGGAAGACTCCGACCAGGACCATACCCAAGAGCGGGGCGGCAAGCAGGAAGGTCTCCCAGCCGGATTGAAGGGCAATATCGTGCACGAGCGCCTCCTCGCTTGATTGCGGACGTGAGATGTATCTTAGCCGGAATATCGGCTGACAGAGCTGCGATGAGAATTCGATTCAGAATCGAAGGTAATGGCACGAATGGGTGAGGGTGCGAAGGCATGCGAGCTGCGCAAATCAAGGAGTGACAGCGGTGAAGGATTGCAGGACCTCAGGCCCAGTAGCTGCGGTCGAGGGTGCGGTATTGGATGGCTTCGGCGAGGTGGGCGACGGAGAGGGATTCGGCGCCTTCGAGATCGGCGATGGTGCGGGCGACTTTGAGGATGCGATCGTGGGCGCGCGCGGTGAGGCCCTGCTGCTGCATGGCGCGCTCGAGGAGGCGCTCGGCGTCGGCGCTCAGCTCGCAGTAGGCGCGAATCTGGCGGGTGTTCATCTGCGCGTTGGCGTAGATTTTTTCCTTGGCTTTGGAGAAGCGCTCGCGTCTGGCGCTCGCGGGCGGCCATGACGCGGGCGCGAATCTGGGCCGAGCCTTCGGCTGCCGCGCCGCCGCGCAGTTCCTTGTATTGGACGGCGGGAACTTCGATGTGGATGTCGATGCGGTCGAGCAGAGGGCCGGAGATTTTGGCGACGTAGCGCTGGATCATGGGCGGAGTGCACATGCACTCGCGCGACTTGTCGTTGAAGTAGCCGCAGGGGCAGGGATTCATGGCGGCGGCGAGCATGAAGCGCGCGGGAAAGCTGAGCGACATGGAGGCGCGCGCGATGGTGACGGTGTGATCCTCAAGCGGCTGGCGCATGACTTCGAGGACGTTGCGGGGAAACTCCGGCAGCTCGTCGAGAAAGAGGAGGCCGTTGTGCGCGAGCGAGACTTCGCCGGGGCGCGGCACGATGCCGCCGCCGATGAGGCCGGCGTCGGAGATGGTGTGGTGCGGCGAGCGGAAGGGCCGCTGCGTGACGAGGCCTGCGCCGGCTTCGAGCACGCCGGCGACGGAGTGAATCTTGGTGGTTTCGAGCGCTTCCTCGAAGGTGAGCGGGGCGAGGATCGAGGGCAGGCGCTTGGCGAGCATGGTTTTGCCGGAGCCGGGCGGGCCGATCATGAGAATGTTGTGGCTGCCGGCGGCGGCCACTTCAAGGGCGCGCTTGGCGGTTTGCTGGCCGCGCACGTCGCAGAAGTCGACGGTGAACTGCTCGAGCTTTCCGAGCAGCTCCTCGGTGGCGACGCGGAAGGGCTCGCGCTGGATGACGCCGACGACTGAAGTGTTGAGCAGGTCGAGGACATCGAGGAGCGAGGAGACGGGATAGACGTTGACGCCTTCGACGACCGCGGCTTCGGCGGCGTTGGCGGCGGGCAGGATCAGGTTGGGAATGCCTTTCTCGCGGGCCAGGATGGCGACGGGCAACATGCCGGGGATGGGGCGCACGCCGCCGTCGAGGCCGAGCTCGCCGACCAGGAGAAAGCGGCTGAGGTCGTTGGAGCGCAGGGCGCCGTAGGCGCCGAGGATGCCGACGGCGATGGGCAGATCGAAGCCGGAGCCTTCTTTTTTGAGGTCGGCGGGCGCGAGATTGATGGTGATGAAGGTGGGCGGAATCGGTGTAGCCGGAGTTCTTGATGGCGGCGCGGACGCGGTCGCGGCTTTCGCGGACGGCGGCGTCGGGCAGGCCCACGGTGTGGAAGTGATCTTCGTTCGCGACCACGCCGCTATAGTCGACCTCGACATCGATGAGGTTGGCGTCGATTCCGTAGACGGCCGCGCTGAGAGCCTTGAAGAGCATGGCGGAGGGCAGTGCAGCGAGTGTAGCAGAAGCAGGGATCGGGGAATAGGGATCAGCGAATGTCGGAGGGGTCAGATAAGTTGAAATCCATTCAGGTGTTTGGCAGCATTTTGGTTGAACGTCAGAGTGATTGAGCAACCCTTCCAGGCGCCTAGTGCGCCGATCAAAGCGTCTTCAAACGTCCCAGTTCCATTTCTGAGCGCAACTACAGCGTGATAGACTTCCTGCTCGTTCTGCACTTCGAGAGTATTGGCCGCCAAGATCATTTCGACGTGGTCGGCAATTTCCAAACGCGAGCGTTTGTACAGAGTTCCAAGTACCCAGACGATCTCGAGGATCGAGACTAGGCTGACAAAACCGGGATCCTGATCCGTCAGACGGCGTTCGATGATTTCAGTCGCCCGAAGCGACTGCGCCGGATCGTCCTGTACCAGATAGCGCAAAAGAACATTGTGTCTAATCCGACCATTGACCGATCATTTCTTCGCGCCGGAATCTCGCCGTGGCGCCGGCCTCGATTGCGTTTTCAATTTCTTTGAGAGAAACCGATCGCGGCGAGCTTCGGGACAGTGCCTTTGAGACGCCTGGTTGGAATCCTGGGCAGAATGATCACGCCGTCAGGATGAAAGAAGAACTTGAACCGATCTCCGGGCTTGATCTGCAATCGTTCACGAACTACTTTGGGAATCGTGGCCTGACATTTGCTGCTGAGCTTGGCTTCCATCAGATATCAGCTCCGCTTTACATTTTAGCAGAAGTAAAGGATGGAGCTTCGTAGACAATGCCTGCGGCAAGGTCACCCGGGAGTTATCTCCGATCGCAACGGACAAACGGAATTGCTCGAGCTCAGGCGCGGTCGGCGGGGAAGCTGCCGACGGATTGCGCCGGGCGCGACGTTCTGGCCGGCGAGCACGATGGCGTGGCTGGCGATGTGCGCGCCGCGCCGATGACGGTGGGCTGAAGGCGGATCTTTTCGTAATCCGCGGCATCGTGCGAGAAGGAGAAGATGCGGGTGTAAGGAGCCGATGATGGCGTTATTGCCGATGGTGATGCCGCCGCGATCGTTGAGCAGGGCGCGCTGGCGGATGACGACTCCGTCGCCGATGGAGAGGTTGTAGCCGTAGGTGAGGTCGACGCCGTGGTAGATTTTGACGCCCGAGCCGATGTGCTCAAAGATGTGGCGGCCCAACATGCAGCGGAAACGCAAGCCCAGCCAGTGATTGAGGCCGAGCGGCGAGCGGTCGAACATCTGCCAGAACCAGAGCAGCGGCTTGCGCTGCGCAAAGCGCTCGCGATCGACTTCGGCAAGTGCTCGGCTTCCATGGTGACGTTATGCGGATCGAGCGAGAGATTGACGACGTTGCCGGGCAGCTCGGAGGTGAGCGTGAGATTGAGCTTGCCGCCGTGGGGACGGCCGAGATAGAGCTGGTGAAGCTGGTCGCGCACAATCTCGGCTGCGGCGCTCGGGGGAGCAGTGGCGCAGGAATTCCTCGTCGAGAAAGCGAATCCAGCGGCGATAGATTTCTTCGGCTTCAGGCGGCGGGATGGGGAACGACGGATCTCGGTGGCAGCCATATGAGCTAGAACGATAGAACAAAGGGCGGGGAACAGGGAACGAGGGAGTAGGGAATAGGGGACCGAGGGTGAGCTGGATGACTGGTAAGTGCAGCAAAATCAGTGACAACAGTTCAGGAGAGTGAGTGCGCACAGCGGATCCTTCGACTCCCGTCAGTCCGAATCCTGCGGCGAAGACTCCGGTGGGCTTCAGGAGTGACAGTTTGAGGGATGTGCGATCCTCACGCCTTGGCGCAAATACAATGCGACGCTCAAGGACTGGGCACCCAGATTCGGTGCGATGTGAGGATCGCTGGCGAACACTCGAGACACTCGCACTCGATAACTGTTCTTACCGCTTGCCCTGGATGGTTTTGGGATTGGCGCCGAGCTTTTTGGCGGCGCGGCGAGCGGCGATCTCGTGCATCTCCTTGCCCCAGTGCGAGCGGTTGATGCCGATCTGCATGGCCAGCATCATGATGTTGCCGGTGCCCCAATAGAGCGCCAGTCCCGAGGCGTAGTGCCAGAGGATGAAGCCGAAGAAGATCGGCATCATAAAGGCCATCATGCGGCGCTGCGCGGGATCCATGCCCGGCGAGGGCGTGATGTATTGCGTGAAGAACATGGTGATGATGATGAAGATGGGCAGAATGTACGTGGGGTCGGGCTGCGAAAGGTCGGGCAGCCAGACCAGTGCGCCTGGCGCAGCTCCACCGCGTTCTGCAACACGCGGAAGTAGGCGAAGAAGAGCGGCATCTGCACGAGCATGGGCAGGCAGCTGCCGTACATGTTGACGCCTTCGGTCTTGTAGAGCGCCATCATCTCAGCGTTCATCTCGGTGCGCTTGGGGTCGTTCATCTTGAGATTCGCGTAACGCTTCTTGATGGCGTCAACCTTGGGCTGGATGCGCATCATCTTGAGCGACGACTTGGTCATCATGAAGCGCGTGGGCAGGAGAGCGAGGTTGAAGATGGCCGTGAACGAGATGATGGCCCAGCCCCAGTTTGAGATGCCCGTGCGCGACCATGAAGCGCAGCATGATGTAGAGGGGCTTGGCGATGACGCCCAGCCAGCCGAACTGGATGAGCGATTCGAGCGAGGGCCCGTCGGGCTTTGCCGTCCGCGCCTGTTGCGTGGATGGATGCCAGCAGCTCGGTGGCCTTGGGTCCGGCAAACAGGCGCAGGCGGGTATCGCCGCTGGTGTCGCCGACGGCGAGGCCGAGGACATCGGCAGGAGTCTTCTTGCTGTTGGGATCGCTCGGATCGGCTGGGCAGGTCGATGGCAGTTGTGCAAGAGTGACCACCGTGGTGCGATCGGGCACGTCGGGCAGGAAGGCCGAGGCGAAGTAGAGATCCATGACGGCCGCGTACTGGTACGGCTGCGTCGAGCGTATTGTTGCCGCTCACCTTCGCCGCCGCCTGTGTGTCCTGCTTGCCGCCGATCGACCAGGCGAAGAAGGAAGGGGTGCGCGCCTGCGACGGGACCATCGACGATCTGCTGCGAACTCTTCCATATCGCCCAGGCCGGCGGGCCATGCGACAAGCGCGCGGACCGGCGCGCCATTCTGCTTTACCTGGGCCTCGACGCGAGATGACGTAGGTTGAGTCGAAGCGGAAGGTCTTTACGACGTCGAGACCATTGGCGGCGTAGTGATAAGGTGATGGCGGCGGGAGCCACGAGCAAGCCCGTAGCGGTGGGCTGCGCACCCGACACTGTGACCTGGTAGAGGGCCTGATTGAGTTGCGCGGTGAGCGCCGGATCGTAGGTAAGGACAGCGAGAAGGCGGCTAGGCCCGAAGTGCTCCGCAGCCTGGGGCTGGACGAGGTCGAGCGGCTTGCCGGCTGAATCGAAGTATTTCTTCAAGATCCAATGCTGGACCTGCGCGCCGCGATTGGTGAAGACGATTTTGTAGAACTCGTTTTCGACGGTGATGCCGGTTTCGGCGGCGGCGGCGATCTGCGGCGCGGCTGCCTTGGCAGGCGTGGATGACGCGGACTGTTGCGCGTGGGCCTGCGCGGGCCGAGCGGGCTGAGCGGCCGGAGGGGCGGGCTGCGATTGTGCGTGGCAGTGGGCGGCTGCTCTTCCGGCTTGGGCTTGGCGAAGAAGTACTGGTAGCCAAGGAAGGCGGCCAGGACGAGAAGCATGAAGGCCATGGTGGAGCGCATATCGCCGCCACCACCACCGCCGCCGGAGCCCTGCGATTGCAGATTGGGATTGTGAATTTCGGGCAAAGGATACTTCCTATCGTTCTTGAAAGGGCAGCCTGCAGGGCAGCCGCTTCTCTTATGGTAACGGTTCGTGGGGGAATGCGGTTCCGGCGCGACGGTCTGCCGAGTCACCGCGGAGCGGAGCGGCGGGCGGGATTCGAGGCAGAGGGACGGGATCGAACCCTCCGCGCGTAAAGGGATGGCAGCGCAGCAGTCTCCACGCGGCCAGCGCAGAGCCGCGCAGCGGGCCATGCGTGGCGATCGCCGTGGCCGCATACTCCGAGCATGTGGGCAGAAACTTGCACCCGCCCGGGCTGAGCGTATGCAGCGCCGGCGAAAGCCAGCGCTTGTAAAAGGCAAGCAATGCAAGCAGGAGGCGTGTCATGGTGCGGGTTTCACCGGGGCCTCTGACGCCGCTGCGGACGGTTTGCGTTGCGCGCGCCGCCTCGGACCTGGCCTGTTCAAGAATACGCACAATCTCGCCTTCAAGTTGCGCGAAATCCATGGTGAGCACATTGCGGCGCGGGATGGAAGATGAGATCGAAGCCCTTGGGGAACAGGTCAACGTGGCGGCGCAAAGCCTCGCGCATGCGGCGCTTGATGCGGTTGCGCTGGTGGGCTTTGCCCAACACTTTGCCCACAGTAAGCCCGATGCGCGGCGGGGCTGGAGCGGCCGGCGGCCAAGGCATCTTGCGATTGCGGCGCGAGAAACCAGCTCATGGTTGCGGATTGCCGCTTGCGGGCGGCCGCGTAGGCGCGCTGATAGTCGGCATGTTTGCGCAGGCGCGAGCTGGCCAGCGTTTGGCGCTGGGCAGGCTGGGAAAGTGAGTTCATGAGCAAGGCTCGATCGGAATATGCCGCAGCGCGCGGCGCACTCGGGTTCAGCCAGAAGCGATCTTCAAACTGAACCGTTGGGGGGATCAGTCGCGATGCCCGGCGCTGACGGACACGCGCTTGCGGCCGGCGGCGCGGCGGCGGCTGAGCACGGCTGCACCGGCCTTGGTCTTCATGCGCGCCCGGAAGCCGTGTGTTTTCGCACGGTGGCGGCGGTTGGGTTGAAAAGTTCGCTTGGGCATCGTGACCCGCTCCTGTTTCTCAAAGAAAATCTGCGCGTTAGCAACCTCTTCGAGTATAGCGTAGGCGAACGAGGGAATCCAGCGCGGGAGTGAGACTTCACGATGTGGCAACGCAGTGGAGAGTTCAGGCGTATTCTGGAAAGTGCTGTCGCGGAGAAAGTGGAAGGCGCAGTTTGAGTTCTGCACTTGAGTAACACTGGTAACCTCAGAGCCTAGTTTCACCATCCTTGGTGCAACTCTTCGAGAGGGCAGAAAACTTATGTGAAAGAGGGATTGCAACGGCCTCGAGATGTGCTACTATCGGGACCGTTCCTGAAATTTCCTGTGAAATTTCAACGTGTTCTTCGGTACGAATTTTTGCTCAAAAGCCCCGGTAGCCGAGTCTTGAGGGGCAGACCAGCTGTAGACAGGTAATCGGTCGTCTGGAATTGGACGCGAGGCAGGTTGCTTTGCGTTCGCGATGATCCGTTGCCTGAAAACCGCAATCGAACCACACGGCACGATGCCGGCGGAATGAATAAGGATTGTACGATGGCATTTGCGACTTCGCCGACTTCGGCACTCAATCCCTGGCTCCAGATTCTCGCAGCATTAGAGAAGAAGGTCATCCGGCAGTCATTCGAGACCTGGCTCAAGCCCACTCGTTTCAGCCATGCTGCAGGGCGCATGCTCTATGTGCGCGTGCCCTCGCCGGAGTTCCAGCACATTGGCGACAAATACGGCGACCTGATTCAGGAGGCGATCGATCTTTCATTCGCTCGAGTTCGACGACGTGTGCTTTGTGACCGCCGAGGAGGACCCCTCGATTCCGCCGCAGCGCAGGGATGGCGGCTTTGGCCGGTGTCCTCGCACGCGCCCACGGCACCGCCCTCCAACACGTCGCGCACGCCCGAGCAGGGACGCTTCGACTGGTCCACCGCGGCGCAGCTCAACCCGCGCTACACCTTCGACGCTTTCGTGATCGGCAACGGCAACCAGTTTGCGCGGGCCGCTGCACTGGCCGTGGCCGAGCGCCCTTCGCGCGCCTACAATCCGCTGTTTCTATATGGCGGCGTGGGAATGGGCAAAACGCACCTGATGCACGCGATCGGCCACGAGGTGAAGCGGAGGCAGCCGGCCTCGAACATCTGCTACGTCTCGGCGGAAAAGTTCACCAACGAGATGATCAACTCGATCCGCAACGATCGCATGACCAGCTTCCGCGACCGTTTCCGCACGGTGGACGTGCTGCTGATCGACGACATCCAGTTCATCTCGCAGAAGGAGCGCACGCAGGAGGAGTTCTTCCACACCTTCAACGCGCTGCACGAGAGCGATGAAGCAGGTGGTGATTGCTTCGGACCGTCCGCCGAAGGAGCTGACGGAGATTGAGGAACGGCTGCGCTCGCGCTTCGAGTGGGGATTGATCGCGGACATTCAGCCGCCCGATCTTGAGACCAAGGTGGCCATCCTGCTGAAGAAGGCCGAGAGCGAGCAGGTGCAGTTGCCCACCGATGTCGCGCTGTTTATAGCCTCGAACGTGCGCACCAACGTGCGCGAGCTGGAAGGCGCGCTGGTGCGGCTGATCGCATGGTGCCAGCTGAACCGCATGGAGATCACGCTGGCCGCCGCGCAGCAGTGCCTGAAGCAGTTCATCGACATGCAGGTGCGCAAGATTACGATCGAGGCCATTCAGCGCGCCGTTGCCGAGCAGTTTGGCATGCGCGTGGCGGACCTGAAGCAGAAGAACAACTCGCGCAACGTGGTGGTGCCGCGGCAGATCGCCATGTACCTGGCCAAGCAGATGACCGAGGCGAGCCTGCCGGAGATCGGCCGCCAGTTCGGCAACAAGCATCACACCACGGTGATGCACTCGATCGGCAAGATCGACGAGCAGCGCCGCACCGACAAGGACCTGCATCGCACGTTGAGCAAGCTGCAGGACGTGCTGAACTGCTAGAAGCAGGGAACAAGGGACCGAGGGAACAAGGAATCAGAGGCCGGTGCGGACAGACGAGTCCGCGCCGGTTTGCTTTTTTGCTCAGGAGCCGCGCGTTCTATACTGAGGCGCGTCGAGTTCGCAGCGTCATCTTGGAAAGAGGATTCCTATGCGATGGCCCGCACTTGCGCTGATCGTTATTGGCGCGATGGGCCGCGGGCGCGGCGGCGCAGACTCCGATCGACGTGCAGCCGGTGAAGGAGTTGAAGCCGACCGGAGTGCTGGCGACGTGCTCCTACAGCCCGACCGCCGCCGAAAAGCCCTTCTTTTCCCGTCTGAGCAAGACGGAGCAGACGAACGACACGGCCTTCGGCGGCAACTACACGATGCACGGCAAGACGGGCGCGTCCGTGGCGTGGTTCGGCATTGTGCGAGGCATTACTCCGCCCGAGCAGCAGGGCGGCGAGGTGACGCTGCTGGTGCAGCACCATTTCTTCGACGGCGAGACGGACTGCCACATCATGCTGGTGGCCAAGAGCGGCGATGGAGATTTTCTGGCAAGGCTCAAAGTGGACCCGGCGAAGATACCCGCGCTGGCGCTGGTGCGCATCTATGGCAAGGTGACCGGGGAAACGGCCCGCGTGCCGGAGGTCGCGGTGGAGTACATTCGCGTGTGGCCCTGGATGACGTTCACATTCACCGACATCGCCGGAAAAGATCACAGCAATCCGCGCTGGCAGAAGTACTCCAGCGTGAAGCCGTCTGAGGACATTTATGTTCCTTATCCCAACCGAGAACTACTATCTGAACGTGCTCGGCGATCCGGCGGATTTCGGGCTGAATTTGCGGCCGGATTGAGATGTGGCAGCGTAACGGCTGCATCCTCGCGTGACGCGAGCGCATCCAAAATGCCATGGAATATCGACTTGCTGGGAGGCTCCGGCCTCAAAGTTTCCGCACTGAGTTTTGGCGACCGGCGACGTTTGGCGGGGCCAATGAGTTTTTCAAAGGCGTTCGGCTCGACCGAAGTTGAAGAGGCGCGGCGGATGATCGACATCTGCCTGGAAGCGGGCGTGAACCTGTTCGATACGGCCGACGGCTACTCCGAAGGGCCGCTCGGAAGAGATTCTGGGCAAGGCCCTCGCAGGGCAAGCGCGACAAGGCGCTGATTTCGACGAAGTCGGGGTTCCGGACTGGGCCGAGGACCGAACGACGAGGGCTCGTCGCGCTACCATCTGCGGCGCGCGCTCGAGGGCAGCCTGCGGCGGCTGGGCACCGATTACATCGACATCTATCACCTGCACGGCTTTGACGCGCTGACGCCGATTGAGGAAGTGCAGGAGACGCTGAACGAGCTTTGTGCGCGAGGGCAAGGTGCGCTACATCGCGTGCTCGAATTTTTCGGGATGGCACCTGATGAAGTCGCTGGCGGTGGCGGACCGCTACGGATGGACGCGATATGTGGCGCACCAGGTGTATTACTCGCTGATTGGCCGCGAATACGAGTGGGAGTTGATGCCGCTGGCGCTGGACCAGAAGGTGGGCGCGCTGGTCTGGAGCCCGCTGGGCTGGGGACGGCTGACGGGCAAGATCCGCCGCGGGCAGCCGCTGCCGGAAGTGAGCCGGCTGCACACGATCGCCGATGCGGGACCGCCAGTGGCCGGACGAATATCTTTACAAGGTGGTCGATGCGCTGGACGAGGTGGCAGCAGAAACCGGCAAGACGGTGCCGCAGGTGGCGCTGAACTGGCTGCTGCAGCGGCCGACCAGTTTCGTCGGTGATTGTTGGCGCGCGCAATGAGGAGCAGTTGCGGCAGAACCTGGGCGCGGTGGGATGGAACTGAGCGGCGGAGCAAGTGGCTGCGCTGGACAAGGCGAGCGATCGTGAGCCGGTGTATCCGTACTGGCACCAGCGGAAGTTTTTCGCGGGGCGGAATCCGCTGCCGGTGTGAAGAGCAGTTCACAGTTCATAGCGAGTTCACAGTGGATCAGTGGTCGGTATCCGTGCGCCGTCGTCAGAACCCGCTTTCGTGGTGGGGCTCAAGTTCCGCGTGGAATGATGATGGCGCTTGACGACGTAGTGGCCGATGAGCCAGCCGGGGGTTGCGCCGACGAGCACGTCGGAGGGAAAGTGCTGCTGACCCAGTACGCGGGTGAGGCTGACGGCGGTTGCCCCTGTGTAGACGGCAATCTGGGTCCAGGGAGAGTGGTATTCGGCGGCGATGGCGGAGGCGGCGGACCACGCCAAGGTGCTGTGCGCCGAAGGGAATGACGAGTCGATGCCCGCGCCGGATTGGAAGAATCGCCCGCGCCCATTGTCAACGTAGGGCCGCTCACGCCAGAAGACCAGCTTCAATCCCTGCTCCACAACCAAGCCATCGGCCATTGCTTCACCGCTGAGGATACCGGCTCGCGCGCGTGCTCGTCCTGCTTGAAGTGGCCCAACCGCAAAGAGGGCGACTGGCGCGGCGACAAAGCCGCCGATGAGGCCATTGGAAGCGTTGATGTTGGCGTTGTTGAAGCCGGGGTTTCGCGAGACGATCTGGGTCATGGCGCGATGATCGGTGGCGATGGCGGCGCCGGTGGTCAGCGCGAGAGGCGCGAGCCACTCGAGGTCGTGCGGGCGCAGGCGCACAGGGCTGGTCCAGATGGCCTCTTGATCGTGAAGGAAGATGCGCGGCGAATTGCGGACCGTTACGTCTACCGATTGAGTCGGCTGAGAAGGAAGGGTGGGTTGGGGTTGAGGCGCATCGGGAAGCGACGCGCTGGCGCTCGCCTTGGCCGGAGGCGAAGCTTGCGCCTGAACGCCGAAGCCGAAGTCGAGAGCCAGCGCACGCGAGGAGCAGCGCTGAATGACATGAACCAGGCAGGCGAAGGCAATCTGGGTTGAGGGAAAGATTGTGTGTTCTTGCATGGACTCTCGAATGAGGACCGGCAGAGCCGGGCTGTTTACTATCCGACTATTTCAAACAGGTAAAGTCAACGAAATTGAGCATATTCTTCGAATGAGGTGCGCGTGAGAGGCAGGCGCGTTCATCTTTGCGAGGATGGACACCGGAGGCGCTGACGTGCAGATTGAATCGGACAACACGCGTTAGAGCGTCTGCGGAGGGTTCTTCAGGTAGATTTCGACGTAGTCGAGGTAGTTCTGCGCGTACTCGAGGATGAGGGCGCGGTCTTTGTCGGTGAGTTCGCGGCGAAGCTTGGCGGGAACGCCGGCCCAGAGGGTGCGGGGAGGAACGACGGTGTGCTCGGGAACCACGGAGCCGGCGGCGATGATGCAGCCCTCGCCGATGCGGCAGTTATTCAGGACGCGAGCTCCCATGCCGATGACGCACATATCCTCGACCACGCAGCCGTGGACGGTGGCGTTGTGGCCGATGGTGACCCAGTCGCCCACGATGACGGGATAGAGGTTGCGCTGGCCGTGGAGGACGGAGCAGTCCTGGACGTTGGAGCTGGAGCCGACGCGGATGGAGTTGACGTCGCCGCGCAGGACGGCGTTCATCCAGACGGAGGAGCGCTCGCCGAGGACGACGTCGCCGAGGATCTGCGCGGAGGGGTCGATGTAGCAACTGGCAGGGATTTGGGGCGAATGGCCCTGATAGGTTCGGATCATGGAGACCTCCAGGCGACCTCTACTTGGAAGTTTAATTGCCGGCGACGAGGCACTGGGGGAACCTGGCGTCCAGGAAACGGTGGCGGGGATCGGTTCCGAGGAGGAAACCGGCCTGCGGAACCTTGGAAAACGTTAACCTGGCTCCCGGTTGCAGAACTCGGGTATGATATAAGAGCCTTTCAGGCAGGTTTGGAGGTGGAGACCTTTGGCGGAGGTTCGCGTACAGGAAGGCGAACCGCTGGAAAATGCTTTGCGCCGATTCAAGCGGAAGGTGCAGCAGGAGGACATCATCAAGGAAGTGAAGCGTCACTCCTACTACCTGAAGCCCGGCGAAAAGAAACGCGTCAAGGCAGCATTGGCGCGCAAGCGGAACCGCAAGAAGGCTCGCAAAGAGCAGGATTGAATTCTATAACCCGCCGCGGGAAGCACAGTTCCGACGGCTTTCGATGCAAGAAAACGAAGGCCGGGAGTAAAGCCAAAAGAGAATCGGAACGGCAACCGCGGCGTTGTAATTGGCTGTAGCGTTTCTCCAGTTTCTGTCGATCGAATCCGTAGCAGCCCTGTGGCTTGTGCCCAACGAGAAAGCCATTTGGCACGATGCCGGAACCCCGCAGAAACTTGAGAATCGCGAAGATCGCTCAGCACGCGATGGGCGTGCGAGGTGTCAGGTTGTCCGGAATTCCGGGCAAAAGTTCGAATGCCGCTCTATTTTTAGTGCGGTCCGGGCCCCTTGTAGTGCACGACGAACGAAGACAGGGAACCGGGACCGGCAAGTTCCTGTAGAGCCATGGCCGATTTCGGTGGGAGTCCCTGTGAGGGAAGCCGGCCATGGAATTCACCGATCGAGTCCTCAAGTGCGTTGACTGCGGCGCCGAGTTCGTATTTACAGCTGGCGAGCAGGTCTTCTTCCACGATAAACAGTTCAAGAACGACCCCAAGCACTGCAAGCAGTGCAAGGCGAAGCGTGCCCGGGGAACGCAACGAGTGCGCCCCGAGACGCGCACAACCTGCTCGGAGTGCGGCGCGGAGACGACTGTTCCCTTCAAGCCGACGCAAGGCAGGCCGGTGCTGTGCCGGTCGTGCTTCCAGAAGCAGCCGGCGAATCCGCAGCCTGAGCCGGAGCCTACTGCAGCGCAGGACTAAAGAGCAGGTCGCCCCGGAACTTGGAGGGGAATCCGGCGCTGCGGACCAGTGTGGCCAGTTGCGCCCAATGGCGCTGGCTGTGGAATAGCGCGTGCGCCGCGATCTTTCGCCGCGAGACGGTTCGCTTTTCCGGAGGCACCCAATCGAAATTCAAGAACATAGGGATCGCTCCAGGTGTTTTCGGGCGCGGCGAGAAGTCTGCGATAGATTGCCACCGCCTGGCTGTGCAGGTCGAAGAGCGCATCGAGCGGCCCAGCGGGAATCTTTTCCCGGGGCGTTTCCGGCTCCGCAGCGAGGCGCTGGGCCCAGCGCAGTTCCGCGCCCCAGATGTGGCGGACAAACTCCTGCACATTGGCGGCTCCGCCGATGTCGCAGGGCAGATCGAGCAGATTCGGGTTGGCATCGAAGTGGGCCTTCCAGTAGACGGACGCCTGATCGTTCCAGGCAAGCATTTCTTCCAGTGTGATTCCTGCGCTCATGCTGACCTCCTTGTGATTGGCTACTCGGTCATCGGTTCCTCGCAGGGCGCGACGCCGAAGATCTAACTAGCCGATCCGAGGGCGCGATGGCCGATGTCGCGGCGGTAATACATTCCTTCGAAGTGAATCTCCGCCATGGCTTGATAGGCGCGGGCCAGCGCCTCGCTGAGCGAGTCGGCGGCGGCGGTGACGCCGAGTACGCGGCCGCCTGCCGTGAGCATTTGTCCGCCCACTTGCGCCGTGCCGGCGTGGAAGACCTGCACGCCCGGAACCTGCGCCGCAGCGGCAAGGCCGGTGATGGGGAAGCCGGTTTTGTAGCTGCCGGGATAGCCGCCGGAACTGGCCACAACGCAGGCTGAGGCGCCGGGGGCCCAGCGGAGCGTGGTGTCGGCAAGGCGGCCGTCGATGCAGGCTTCGAGCGCGTCGACGAGATCGCTTTCGAGGCGGACCAGGATGGCCTGGGTTTCGGGATCGCCGAAGCGGGCGTTGAATTCAAGCACCTGCGGGCCGCGCGCGGTCATCATGAGCCCGCAGTAGAGCACGCCGGTAAAGGGCGTGTCCTCTTCGGCCATGCCCTGCGACGGTGGGCTCGGCGATGTGGCGCAGAATCCACTCGGACATGGCGGGATCGAGAAGCGAATCGGTGGAGTAGACGCCCATGCCGCCGGTGTTGGGGCCGGTGTCGCCCTCGCCGATGCGCTTGTGATCCTGCGCGGGAACGAGCGGCGTCACGTGCTTGCCGTCGCTGAGGCAGAGGAAGCTGATCTCGTCGCCTTCGATGAATTCTTCGATGACGACCTGCTGCTCGGACGAGCCGAGGAGCGCGCCGGTGAAGAGGCCCTGCGCGGCTTCGGCGGCGGTGTGGCGCGAGTCGCAGATGATGACGCCCTTGCCCGCGGCCAGGCCGTCGGCCTTGACCACGATGGGCGGATGAAAGATTTCGATGGCTTTTTCGACTTCGGCCGGCGATGGAGCAGACGGCGTAGTTGGGCGTGGGAATGTTGTGGCGCTGCAGGAAGCGCTTGGCGAATCCCTTGCTGGATTCGAGCATGGCGGCGGCGCGCGTGGGACCAAAGACGCGCAGGCCGCGCTCGCTGGAGCGCGTCGACGATGCCGAGCGAGAGCGGCAGCTCGGGGCCGACGATGGTGAGATCGGGCTTCTCGGCTTCGGCGAGGCGAACCATGGCGGCAAGGTCTTTGAGGTCGACGGGAACGCAGCGGGCAATTTGGGCCATGCCGCCGTTGCCGGGCGCGCAGACGATCTCAGTGACGCGCGGGCTGCGCGCGACGGCCCAGGCCAGCGCATGTTCGCGGCCTCCGGAACCAAGGATCAGGACTTTCATGTTTGCCTTCCTTTCCTCCGGGCAAACTCAACCAAGACCAGAAAGATCATGTCGGCAATGGGGCGGGGGAAGTCAAACGGGGCGTGGCGCGAATCTGGAGAGCTTGCGCTCGCCTATACTGGGGCGGGATGCGCCGGCGATGCGGCGCACGAGCAGGTTGCGAGAGTCAGATGGTTGAGACGCGCATCAAGCCGTACAACGAGCAGCAGGCCGAGAAGGCGCGCGCGCGAGGAGCAGAGGCGCGTCTTCCGGCGCAACCAGGTGTTCGGGCTGCTGATGGTGGCGGCGGCGATCTGCCTGTGGTGGCTCTGGCATACCAATCCGAAGTGGATTTTTCCGCCGGGGTGGTGGCGGTGGTAAAAGCAGGGATCAGGGATCAGGTGGTCAGTGGTCAGAAGAGGCGACACCCTGAAGCTTCCAGTTGCATTAGAGATTGAGGAGTGAACAGACAGCGCCGCCGATGACGATTTCGCCAAAGCGTGAACCGCTCGTCGTGATTCTGCTCGGGCCGACGGGGAGCGGGAAGACGGCGCTTTCGCTGGCGCTGGCGGAGCGGTTTGGCGGCGAGATTGTGAGCTGCGACTCGGTGGCCGTGTATCGCGGCATGGAGCTGGGCACGGCCAAACCAACGCGCGAGGAGCGGGCGCGCGTGCCGCATCATTTGATCGATGTGGCCGAGCCGGATGAGCCGTTTACCGCGGGCGAGTACAGCCGGCGGGCGCGGGCGGCGCTGCGCGAGATTGCGGCGCGTGGGCGGCTGCCGATTGTGACCGGAGGAACGGGGCTGTATCTGCGCGCGCTGACGGAGGGGTTGTTTGCGGGGCCGGCGCGGCGCGAAGATTTGCGGGCGAGATTGCGGCGGAGCGCGGAGCGACATGGGAACGGATGGCTGCATCGCGTGCTGCGGCGGCTGGATGCGGCGACGGCGGAGCGGATTCATGCGAACGACACGGCGAAGCTGATTCGCGCGATTGAGGTGTGCGTGGCGGCGCGGAGGCCGATGTCGCGAGGTGATGGGGCGCGATCCGCTGACGGGGTTCCGGCTGCTGCGGATCGGGCTGAACCCGCCGCGGCGCTAGCAAGCTTTACGACCGGCTCAATCAGCGATGCGCGGCGATGTTTGCGGCGGGGCTGGTGGAGGAGACGCGCGGGCTGCTGGAGCGGTATGGGCCGGTGAAGGCGCTGGATTCGCTGGGCTACAGGCAGGCGCGCGGCGTGCTGGACGGGACGTTGAGCGTGGAAGAGGCGATCAAGGCGGCGCAGCAGGGGCATCGCAACTATGCGAAGCGGCAGATGACGTGGTTCCGGCGCGAGCCGGAGGTGCGGTGGATCGAGGGGTTCGGCGATGAGGCGGAGACGGTGCGAGACGGCGGCGGAGATGGTCGTGCAAAGCAGCCAATTTAGACTAAGCGATTGGTGCTATCCGGCAAGCAAAGCTTTCAGCTTACACTCGAGTGTTGAGGACGGCGTTGCGATCCCATGAGCGCGCAGGAACGGAGTTTCCCGTGGCAGAGACAAATCCAGAGACGATTTATGACGTGGCGGTGATTGGCGGCGGGCCGGCGGGATATACGGCGGCGATTCGCGGGGCGGAGTACGGGCTGAAGGTGGCGCTGATCGACGCGAGCCCGAAGCTGGGCGGGACGTGCCTGCACGTGGGCTGCATTCCGACCAAGGCGCTGCTGTTCAACGCCGAGCTTTGGGACTACCTGAAGGATGCCGACGAGTTCGGCATCAGGGATCGGAGCGCCGGCGCTGGATTGGGCGGCGGTGCTGGCGCGCAAGAACGCGATCATCACGAAGCACGTGAAGGGCCTCGAGTTCCTGATGAAGAAGCACAAGATCGCGGTGATTTCTGGTTTTGGAAGAGCTGACTGGGCCGGCGCAAGGACGGCGTGCACACGGTGGACGTGGACGCGAACGGCGCGAAGAGCCAGGTGAAGGCGAAGAACGTGATGCTGGCGACGGGGTCGGAGGCGAAGCTGCTGCCGGGATTGAAGGCGGACGGGACGATCCTGACCAACATCGAGATTCTGAGCCTGAGCGCGCCGCCGAAGTCGCTGATCGTGATTGGAGCGGGCGCGGTGGGCGTGGAGTTCGCGTCGATCTTCCGCAGCTTCGGGACCGAGGTGACGATTCTGGAGTTTTTGCCGCGCATGGTTCCGGTGGAGGACGAGGAGATTTCGAAGGAGCTGGCGCGCGTGTTCAGGAAGCGCGGGATCGAGACGAGCACCGGCGCGAAGGTGGAGAAGGTGGAGAAGACGGCAGACGGCGTTCGCGTGAGCTATACGGATGCGAACGGGAAGCGCGCAGGTGAAGGAGGCCGAGAAGGTGCTGGTGGCCGTGGGGCGCGGGCCGCTGACGAGCGGAATCGGCCTGGAGAAGACGAAGGTCGAGCTGGAGCGCGGGTTTGTGAAGGTGGATGAGGCGCAGGAGACGGCGGAGCCGGGCGTGTTTGCGATTGGCGACATTGTGGCCGGGCTGCCGCAACTGGCGCACGTGGGCGCGATGAGCGGCATGGTGGCGATGGCGAAGATTGCGGGGCGGAAGTACAGGCCGGTGCGGCGCGATCGCATTCCGAGCTGCACGTATACCGAGCCGCAGATTGGCGCGCGGGACTGACCGAGGCGCAGGCGAAGGAAAAGGGCCACGAAGATCAAGGTGGGCAAGTTTCCGTTCGCGGGCAATTCGAAGGCGACGATTGTGGGCAGCCACGATGGATTTGTGAAGATCGTGGCCGACGCGAAGTACGGCGAGATTCTGGGCGTGCACATCATCGGGCCGCAGGCGACGGAGCTGATTGCCGAGGCGGTCGCGGTGATGGAGCTGGAAGGAACGGTGGACGAGCTGATGTTCACGATCCACGCGCATCCCACGCTGAGCGAGGCGATGCTGGATGGGTACGGCGCGGTGGAGGGGATGGCGATTAACGCGTAAGAACAGCGGAGTTAACCGTGCTTCGCACGTGCTAGCGGGGTTAGCGGAGATAGAACCCCACCCAAGCAAAGCTTGGATGGGGCACCCCCGTCTTTGCTGGTCGATCACAGCAGAAGTTGCCAGTAGCCGACGTCGATCCAACGATCGAATTTGCTACCGACTTCTTTGAAGTGGGCCACGGGCCGGAATCCGAATTTCTCTAGAGCCTGTTATTAACTTTGTTCCTTTGTTTGCATTGGGATAGGGATTTCCGGTTGGAAGTTGTTCATGCTGAGGGCATGAAGCAGGACGAAGGGGCTACCCCAGCGATGTGACGGATGAGGAGTGGGCCTTTGTGGCCCCGTATTTGGCCTTGTGCAGAGAGGAGTCGGCGCAGCGGGACTATCCGTTGCGTGCGGTGTTCAACGCTTTGCGCTACATCGTGCGCACCGGCGGTCAGTGGCGCTACATGCCCAACGATCTGCCTCCCTGGACGGTGGTTTATCAGCAGACGCAGCGCTGGATTCGGGCCCGCTGTTTCGAGACCATGGTGGAGGATTTGCGCATGCTGTTGCGGGAGTTCGCGGGGCGCAAGGGACAACCGACGGCGATGATCCTGGACAGCCGCACCCTGCAATCGACGCCGGAATCTGGAGCGCGAGCCGGCTACGACGGAGCCAAGCGGCGCAAGGGATCGAAAGTGCATGCGGCCGTGGATACGCTGGGCCATCTGCTGGCTCTGCACGTCACGCCGGCCGATGAGCAGGATCGCGCCCAGGTCGGCGAACTGGCCCGGCAGGTGCAACAGATACGCGAGGAGAATGTCGAATTGGCTTACGTGGATCAAGGTTACACAGGCGAGGCGGCGAAGCAAGCCGCTGCCGGGCACGGCATCCAACTGGAAGTGGTCAAACATACTGAAGCCAAACGCGGCTTTGTCCTGTTGCCGCGCCGCTGGGTGGTGGAGAGAAGCTTCGCCTGGGCGGCGCGTTTTCGCCGCCTGGCCAGAGACTACGAAAGACTCGCCACCACGCTCGGGGCCTTCCACTTCCTCGCCTTCGCCTGCCTCATGATCGCTCAACTCTTCAGGCTCCTCGCATGAAGTTAATAACAGGCTCTAGGAGCGCCACGCTCGCGTCGTTGGGGAGGGAAACACCGCCAATGACCGAGTGAACCGTGCGAGTGCGCAGGTCGGCGAGGAGAGCGTCGAGCAAAGCAGAACCTCTTCCCTTCCCGACCGAAGACGGGTGCAGATACACCGACACCTAGACGGAATGGCGATAGGCCGCGCGCTCTCGCCATCTGCGTCCATAGCAGTATCCGAGAAGCTTTCCGTCTTCTTCGCACACGAGCGAGGGATATGCCCGGGTGGTTTCGAGGATTCGCTGGCGCATCTCGTCAGGGCTGACTGGGACTTCTTCAAACGTGGCCGGGGAGTTGAGGATGTAGTGGTTGCAGATCTCCGATATCGAAGGTGCGTCGTCGGGGCGAACGGTGCGAAGCATAGCGGCATCCAGCCATCGTCTTACGCGGGCGGACCGGTTGTGCGCTGATACGAACCTTACAGCTCCGTTGACTGGGTTGCGACCAGCTCTTTGGCTTTGGCGATGAAGGCCGTGAGCGGCATGGAGCCCTGCTCGCCTTTGCCGCGGGTGCGGACGTTGACCTGGCCGGAGGATTCTTCCTTGTCGCCGAAGACGAGGATGTAGGGCGTCTTCTGGTGGCGAAGTCGCGAATTTTGGCGTTCATCTTTTCGTTGCGGGCATCGGTTTCGACGCGGAGGCCGGCGTCTTTGAGCTCGGCTTCGATTTTGGCCGCGTAGGCAGCGTGGCGCTCGCTGATGGGGACGAGGCCAATCTGCACGGGCGCGAGCCAGAGCGGGAAAGCGCCGGCATAGTGCTCGATGAGGATAGGAGACCATGCGCTCCATGGTGCTGATGAGGGCGCGGTGGATCATGACGGGCCGATGGCGTGCGCCGTCCGCGCCGATGTATTCGAGGCTCGAAGCTGGCTGGGCAGGTTGAAGTCGAACCTGCACCGTGGAGTAGGCTGCCTGTGGCGGCCGATGACGTCGACGAGCTGGATGTCGATCTTGGGACCGTAGAACGCGGCTTCGCCGCGGAGGCTTTACGCGATGCCTTCAGGCCGAGTGAATCCAGGGCTTCGCGGAGCGACGCGCTCGGCCAGCTCCCAATGGCGTCGTTATCCTGCGTATTTTTCGCGGTTGTTGGCGGGATCGCCAAGTGGAGAGTTCGATAGCTTGAATTCGGTGAAGCCGAAGATCGCGGTAGGACGCGCTCCACGACTTCATGCACGGTGGAGAATTCTTCCTTGATTTGTCGGGCGTGCAGAAGATGTGGGCGTCGTTCTGCGTCAAGCCGCGCACGCGGCTAAGGCCGCTGAGCGCGCCGGAAGCTCGTAGCGATACATGGTGCCGAGTTCGGCGAAGCGAACCGGTAGGTCGCGATAGCTCTGCGGCTTGAGTTCTTGTAGATAAGAATGTGGTCCGGGCAGTTCATCGGCTCAAGCACAATCTGCTTCTTCTCCAGTTCCATGGGCGTGTACATGTTCCTCGTGGTAGATGCCCCGTGGCCGGAGCGGACATACAGATCGACTTTGCGCGAGGTGCGGGCGTGTAGACGTGCTCGTATCCGGCCTATGCGCTCGAGGTCGCGCATCTATTCCTCCAGGAAGCTTGGCGGATGGTGGCGCCCTTGGGAAGCCAAAGAGGAGGCCGGCGCCGGCAGATCTCGCTGAAGGTGAAGAGATCGAGCTGCTTGCCCAGGACGCCGATGATCGCGGCGTTCCGCGTCTTCGAGCCGCGCGAAGTAGTCGTCGAGATCTTTTTTCGAGAAGAATGCGGTGCCGTAGATGCGCTGGAGCTGCGGGTTCTTCTCGTCGCCGAGCCAGTACGCGCCGGAGAGGCTCATCGCCTTGAAGGCCTTGACGCGGCCGGTCGAGGGGACGTGCGGGCCGCGGCAGAAGTCGACGAATTTGCCGTTGCGATAGAAGCTGACCTGGTCACCGGGCGCGGTGAACTTCGTGACAAAGTGCGTCTTCATGAAGTCGCCGTCTTTTTCAAATTCGGCGAGGGCCTGCTCGCGCGGCTCGAATTCGCGCACGAATGGCTCGTTGCGCGCGACAACTTCGGCCATCTTGGCTTCGATGGCGGCGAGATCTTCAGGCGTGAAGGGCTTTTCGCGATAGAAGTCGTAGAAGAAGCCGGAATCGGTGGCGGGGCCGTGGCCGAGCTTGGTTTCAGGGAAGAGCTCGAGGACAGCCGTGGCGAGGACATGCGCGGCGGAGTGGCGCAAAACCTTGAGCGCGTCGGGATCTTTTTCCGTGACCAGTTCAAGGCGGGACGAGGCGGTGAGGGGCGTGGAGAGATCGACGAGGCGCGGGGCGCGGGATCTTCGGCCGCGTACATCGCGGCTTCGGACAGGCTTCGCCGGTGCGAGCTGCTGTGTGAGCGGAGCTTTGGGCGGCGATGTCAGCCATGGGGTAATGCGCGCGGCGATGGAGGCCGCGGCGAGCCGCGGGGAGATGGAGTTGGCGATTTCGAGAGGCGTTGTGCCGGAGGGCACTTCGCGAATGGCCCCGTCGGGCAGGTGTACGGCGATGGTGTTCTTACTCATAAAGTGGAATGATCCCAATGGGGCCGCAGGATGATGAAGAAGGCGGCCAACTCTTGAGGATAGAGGTTGAGGGGCGCGAAGTCGAGTGGCGAGCGGGGTTAGCGGAGTTAGCGGGGTTAGGGGGTGAGCTGAACGATTCACGTCCGGCGACGCTAAGGACCCAAAAGCCGCCAGGAAAAACGCAAAAGGGCTGGGTTCGCTCCAGATTGTGCTCAGAAGCGCTCTCAGCCCTACTGCTGTTTGAACCGATTCTGCCGGAATCCTGCGGATCAGGTTAGAGAGGCTGCACGTCGGCAGCCTGCCATCCCTTGGGGCCCTTTACGACGTTAAATTGCACGGCTTGACCTTCCTGCAAACTCTTGAAACCACTTGAGTTGATCGCAGAGTAATGCACGAAGACATCTTCGCCGTTCTGGCGCGAAATAAAGCCGAAGCCTTTCGCGTCATTGAACCACTTCACGGTACCTTGTTCCATCTTGTTCGTATTTCCTGGATTGAATTGCGCTGGATGAATCGGAGCGAACACTGGCAGAATCTTGCTTTTGGGCGAGTACTGCTCACGCCCGGTTCGGTTCTAACGCTGACGATATTCTATCATTTTCGTCAAAATAATGTGCAGGAAAAGTGTGTCTTATCTCACCCGATGGTGTTACCCCTCGGAAACCTTTGAACCATGGGGCTTTAGCGGCGCACAGCGGCCTGTGATAAGGTGAGAGGTCGCCATGGCAAAGGATCCTGTTTCCGAATTGCTGGCCCGCGCCACCGAGGCGCTGGAGGCGGAGTTTGGGGCGCTGCCGCACTTTGTTGCGGAGCCGAGCGCGAGCACCGAGGCGATGGCTGGGGTTCTCAATGAGGCGGCGCACCGGCTGGGCGATAACTATCCTTATTTCCATCCTTTATATGCCGGACAGATGCTGAAGCCGCCGCATCCTGTGGCGCGTGCGGCGTATGCGTTGGCAATGAAGATCAATCCCAACAATCATGCGCTGGACGGCGGGCGGGCAAGCTCGGCGATGGAGGTGGAGGCGGTAAGGGAGATTGCCGGGATGTTCGGCTGGAAGGAGTTTTTGGGGCATCTGACCTCGAGCGGGACGTTCGCCAACCTGGAGGCTTTGTGGATGGCGGGGCAGTTGGCGCCAGGACGGCGGATTGTGGGGTCGGAGCAGGCGCACTACACGCACAAACGGTTCAGCGGCGTGCTGAAGCTGGAGTACGCGCGGTTGCGGCAGATGGCGCGGGCGGATGCGCCCGGAGGCGCTGGAAGATGAGCTGCGCAAGGGCGACGTGGGCACGGTGGTGGCGACGCTGGGCACGACGGCGCTGGGCGCGGTGGATCGCGCTGGACGAGATTCTGGAGCTGAAGGAGCGGTACGGGTTCCGAGTGCACGTGGATGCGGCTTACGGCGGGTACTTTACGCTGATTGCGGAAGCGCTGGAGGAGCCGGCGCGGAGAGCGTATGCGGCGATGGAGCAGGCGGACTCGATCGTGATCGATCCGCACAAACATGGACTGCAGCCATATGGATGCGGGTGCGTGCTGTTTCGCGATCCGGCGGTGGGGCGGTTTTACAAGCACGATTCGCCGTATACGTATTTCACTTCGAAGGAGTTGCATCTCCACCCCAGCGAGTACAAATCGCTGCCGTTGGCCCCCGGCACCTGGGCGAGATCAGCCTGGAGTGCTCGCGCGCGGGAGCGGCGGCGGTGGCGTTGTGGGCGACGCAAAGGCTGCTGCCGCTGAGCAGGACGGGGAGTTTGCGCGGGGGCTCGAGAAGGGACGGCGGGCGGCGCTGGAGCTGGACCGGAGGCTGCGGGGGAGAGAGGTTTGAGGCGCTTCGCGGTCCCAAAGCGACGGACCCGGGGCTCGACATTGTGGAGTGGACAGGTAGGCGGGGAATGCGGCAGCGGGCTTCGGGGCGGGCGCGAGAAGTATTTGATGCGTGCGCGCGGCGGGGATTGCATCTGGCCTTAGTACAATTGCCGGGATCGTGGTTTGGGGACGCGGCGGAGAGAAGGATGGGGGCGCGCTCACCTGTCTGCGCTCGGTGCTGATGAAGCCGGAGCACGAGGCGTGGATCGGGCGCATCTGGGATCGCTTGAGCGGCGGCGTGCGAGGCGATGAGGTGCGGGACCGGGGAAAGGACTTCCTGGGTGAAAGAAAACGTTATCAAAACGAAGTGGGGCGTGCTAAGTTTTCCAGGACTATGTGCGGGAAGCAACCGTTCAGCTCGCTTCGATTCCCTTCGCTGCGCCGTTCCGGTTCGCTGCTAATCGCTCGGGGATGGGCAGGGCTCTGTTTAAGAGTTTGAATTCACGTCGAGGTAGGGAAGCGTATGCATGATGCAAAAGCATTTCGTTCGATGCACAAGGAGCGGTTCGGGGCGGAGCCTGCGATTTTTGTGGGGCCGGGACGCGTGAACCTGATCGGCGAGCACACCGATTATGCCGAAGGTTTTGTGATGCCGGCGGCGATCAACTTCGCCACCCTTGCGGGGATTTCGCCGCGCACGGATGGCAAGATCGCGATCTACTCAAAGAACCAGGGTGAGGAGAAGGTGTTTGACGGCGGCGCTGCCCAGCAAAGGGAATCAAGCACTGGACCGACTACCCGATGGGGGTGGTGTCGATTCTGGCCGGCGAGGGCCACAAGATTCCCGGCTTCAGCCTGAGCATCTGGAGCGATGTGCCGCTGGCTTCGGGGCTGTCGAGTTCGGCAGCGCTGGAAGTGTCGACCGCGCTGGCGGTGCTTTCACTGGTTGGGGCAAGCTATCCGGGTCCCGTTCTGGCGCGGCTTTGCCAGCGGGCGGAGAACGAGTTTGTGGGCGCGAATTGCGGGATCATGGACCAGTTCATCAGCCTGAACGCCAAGGCGGATCATGCACTTTTGCTGGACTGCCGCGATTTGAGCTACAAGCTGGCGCCGATTCCCGACCACGTGGCATTGGTGATTGCCAACACCATGGTGAAGCATTCGGTGGCCGGCGGCGATTATCCGACGCGGCGGCGCGAATCGGAGGCAGCGTGCGCGGTGATTGCCAGCCACCGGCCGGGCGTGAAGTTCTTGCGCGATTGCACGATGGAGGATCTGGAGAAGTGGGGCAACGAGATGGAGCCGAAGAGCTACATGCGGGCGAAGCATGTGATCAGCGAGAACCTGCGCACGGTGGCGGCGTGCGACGCGCTGCTGAAGGGCGACATGAAAGAGCTGGGCCGGCTGATGGGCGAGGCGCATCGGAGCTACAGCCAGGACTTTGAAGGCAGTTGCGTGGAGGCGGACGCGATGGTGGCGCTGGCGCAGGATTTGCCGGGGCTGATCGGCGCGCGGCTGACGGGCGGAGGGTTTGGCGGTTGCACGATCAACCTGGTGGAGCAGACCGAGGCGGCGGGGTTTGCCGAGGAGCTGGGCGCGCGGTACGCGGAGAAGACGGGAATCACGCCGCAGATTCACATTTGCCATGCGTCGGGAGGCGCGCACCGGCTGGAGTAGGGCAGCGGAGCTAGCGGTGTTAGCGGAGCTAGCGGGGCCGTCCGGTGAGCAGATAAAGACGAACGGGGTTCGGAATAGATTGGAAATCATTTATCTCGTTAAGTGGAAACCTGCAGGTGACTGACACGAAAGAACCATTGTTCGCAACCGGACAGAGACATTGTCCTGCGCGGTTTCCTTGCTAAACTTGTGAGGTGTTTGCCCCGATGAGGTGACTGGGCTACTTCGGGGTGCCGTTTGGACGCCGTCGGGGTAGCCGAAAACAAAGTATATGGAATCTACATCCTCGAAATCGTCCCTGCACGAAACAATTCCCAGCGGCGGCCAGGTGGCTTACTTCTCGATGGAGATTGCGATCCGGCCGGCGATGCCGACGTATCGGGCGGCCTGGGCGTGCTGGCCGGGGACACACTGCGCTCGGCAGCGGACCTGGGCGTGCCACTGGTGGCCTTCACGCTGCTGCACCGCAAGGGGTACTTCCAGCAGCATCTGAGCGCGACTGGCGTGCAGACCGAGGACGTGCAGCCATGGAAGCCAGCGGATTTTTGCACGGAGGAGCCGCCGCGGGTGACGGTGGCGATCGAAGGCCGCGTGGTGACGGTTCGCGCATGGCGCTACGACCTGAAGGGACAGCTTTGGGCACATGGTGCCGATCTACCTGCTGGACACCGACCTGGAAGAGAACTCAGGGTGGGACCGCGGACTGACGGATCACCTGTACGGCGGGGATACGAACTACCGCCTGCAGCAGGAAATTGTGCTGGGGATGGGCGGCGTGCGCATGGCGAATGCGCTGGGGTTGCGCGTCAACGTGTACCACATGAACGAGGGGCACGCGGCGTTGCTGACGCTGGCGCTGCTGGAGAGCCAACTGGGCGGCGGGCCGCTGAGCGCGGCCACGGATGCGGACATCGAGGCGGTGCGCCGCAAGTGCGTGTTCACGACGCACACGCCGGTTCCGGCAGGGCACGACCGATTCTCGACCGAGCAGGCGATTCGCATTCTGGGCAGCGAGCGGACGGCGCGCCTGGAAACGCTGGGATGCTTCCGCGACGGATTGCTGAACATGACGCTGCTGGCGCTGCGGTTTTCGCGCTACGCAACGGCGTGGCGATGCAGCACGGCAAGGTGTCGCAGGCGATGTTTCCGGAGTTCAGGATCGACTCGATTACGAATGGCGTGCACGCGCCGACATGGATTTCACGAGCCGGTGCAGCAGATGCTGGACGAGCAGGTTCCGGCGTGGCGGCGGGACAACCTGTATTTGCGCAACGCGATCGACGTGCCCGAGGCGGAGATGCTGGCGGCGCACGCGCGCGCCAAGGAGGAACTGCTGGCCGAGGTGGGGTCGCGGACGGGGCTGGTGCTGGATCCCAAGGTATTGACGCTGGGATTTGCGCGGCGCGCGGCGACCTACAAGCGCGCCACGCTGCTGTTCACCGATCCGGAGCGGCTGAAGGAGATTGCGGCGAAGGCCGGCGGATTGCAGATTCTGTATGCGGGCAAGGCGCATCCGCAGGACGAGCCGGGAAAGGCGCTGATCCAGCAGGTGGTGGAGGAGGCGGCGCAAGCTCTCGAACAACAATTTGCGGATTGTGTATCTCGAAAACTACGCGTGGGACCTGGGCGCGCGGCTGACGGCGGGCGTGGATGTGTGGGTGAATACGCCGCGGCGGCCGTATGAGGCGTCGGGCACCAGCGGAATGAAGGCGGCGATGAACGGCGTGCCCAGCCTGTCGATTCTGGATGGATGGTGGATCGAGGGCTGCATCGAAGGCGTGACGGGATGGGCGATTGAGGACGGAGCCAACGATGCCGAGGAAGCGAACTCGCTTTACACCAAGCTGGAGACGGCGGTGGTTCCGCTTTATCGCGATACGCCGGAGAAGTGGGCGCGGCTGATGCGCACGACGCTGGCGTTCAATGGGTCGTACTTCAATACCAACCGCATGGTGAAGCAGTACACGCGCAATGCGTACTACCCGGAGCGGCCCGACGAGACGGCGAAGGTGGTAGAAGAGGCGTTCGCGGACTGAGCGGCAGGGATCAGGGCTCAGAAGTCAGGGGTCAGGGATTGGTTCGCAGATGTCAGTGATCAGTGGTCAGTTCTTCAAGCCTGTGATGACTTTGCGGCGGCGCAGGGTTCGGCCAGGCTCTAGAGCTTTTGGCGCAGGAACTCGAAGATCACATAGCCGATGAGAGCGCTGACGAGGGCGATCAAGAAGTTCATGGGCGTAACGATGTCGTGCAGCGCGAAGGCGAGCGTTTTGCCCTGGCCGTTGACGCCCGTGAACTCGCCCATGAGCAAGTTCGAGTAGAAGAGGAAGACGATAAACGCGACCTCGACCAGCACTCGCCAGAAGGGCTTGAGTCTGGGTGGTGGAGTGAGCGGCGTCATGGAGCGATGATAGCGGCGAGGATGCGGGCGGCCAAGCGAAATCGGAGGCGCGGCAGCGCAGTTGCCCCCAAGACAGAGACTCGCCAAGGTTTCGAAGGCCCGTAGCATTCGAAATGATCGCAGACTCACGGCATGGGGGCGGCGCGCGGCGCTTAGCTAAAAGCGACAACGCCTATAATCTCCCTGATGTGCTTCCAGGATTCATTGCGGATGCGGTGGGTGCGGAGGATTTCCGCGGGCGCGGCGATGGCGCTTTTTGCGCATTGTTCTCCGCGGTCTGCGCGCAGGGGCAAGCGAGCCGGAGCTGCGGGCGCCGACCGAGGAAGTCGGCGGCCGGCGGCTCACGGGTGCTGCTGGTGCTGCCTTTCGACAACCGCACGGGGCAGCCGAGCCTGGAGTGGATGCGCGAGGCGGCGGCGGAGATTCTGAGCACGCGCTTTGCTTCGGCGGGGTTCCAGCCCACCAGCCGCGCCGACCGCATGTATGCGCTGGACCACCTGGGGCTGCCGCAGGGCTTTCAGCCTTCGCGGGCGAGCGCGCTCAAGCTGGCGCAGACGCTGGACGCGGATTCGATTGTGGTGGGCAGCTACACGACCGACGGAAGCGGGATTGTGGCCGAGGCGACGCTGGTGGACGTGCCGAACCTGCGGATGCTGCCGGAGGTGAGCGCGCGCGGCGAGATGAGGGACATGATCGCCGTGTTCGGCGAGCTGGCGTGGAAGCTGACGAAGCAGCTCGACCCCCCGTTCAACGTGGCCGAAGAGACGTTTGCGGCGGCGGGAACGGAGATCCGCTGGACGCGTTCGAGCAGTACATTCGCGGGATCACGGAGCCGGACCAGGCGGAACGGCTGAGGCACCTGGAAAATGCGGTGAAGCTGAGCCCGGGCTTCGGTCCGGCATGGATGGCGCTGGGCCGCGAAGACTACAACGGGCAGCAATACCAGGAGGCGGCCGAGGCCTTTGCGAAGGTGGATCGCAATGCGGGTCCCGACGGGCTGGAGGCACGTGATTTTTACCGGCGGGCTGTCGCTGATGTTTTCGGGCGACTACGCGCACGCGGAGCAGGCGTTTGCCGAGGTGGCGCGCGTGTTGCCGCTGGCCGAGGTGGTCAACAACGAAGGCGTGGCCGTGAGCCGGCAGGGCAAGGACGGGACATCACTCTTCATTCAGGCGGCGGCGGCCGATCCCAATGCCGCGGATTACCACTTCAATCTGGCGGTGAGCCTGAAGCGGCACGGGAATCTGCCGGGGGCGTTGAATGAGCTGGCGCAGTGCCTGAAGCTGCGTCCGAACGACAGCGAGGCGCAGGCGCTGGAGGAGGCATGGAAGGGAAAGCCGGCAGCGGGCGGGAACGGCCAGACCGGATGCGAGCGCGGATCCGCTGGAGCGAATTGTGCGCACATTTGACGCGGCGGCCTTCCGGCAGGCGGCGGCGATGCTGGACGAGATGAATGCGGGGCGGCTGGCGGCGCTGACGCCGCGCGAACGGGCGCGAACGCTGTGTACGCAGGCGAAGGGCTTTCTGGACCGCGGGCTGCTGCTGGAGGCGGAGAGGCTGTATCAGGATGCCGTGGCCGCCGATGGCGAGAGCGCGCAGGCGCACGCCGGCCTGGCCGAGGTGCGCGAACGCAGCGGCGATGCCGATGCGGCGCGCAAGGAGGCTCAGGCGGCGCTGGAACTGGGGCCTTCGGCGGATGCGTATCTGGTGCTGGCGCAGTTGGATTTTGCGGCAGGCTCATTGGGCGAAGCCGACGCCGAGGCCGGGAATGCGCTGAAGCTGGAGCCGGCGAACCGGGCGGCGCAGGAGCTGATGCGGCAGATTGAGGCGAAGACGGGGAAAAGATAGGGATCAGGGGTCAGGGATCAGGGGTCAGTTTTTCGGACTGGGTAGTCATTCGAGGTACCCAGGGTCTCAAAAGCGAGAACTCCGCCGCACTGACCTGGAAAACATGGGTTCCTGTTCCAGTTGGAAAGAGGCGAGCCATGAGACGCATCGTTACGAAGCGCCGGATCGGTTTGGGCTGATGGCGGCGGGTTTATGGATTGTTCTGGGATTTGGCTTCAACGCTTCAGCCGATCGCGCAGCAGCCGGTTGTGGACAAGCTGGTTCTGGATGACACCATTCAGCCGGTGAGCGCGGATGAGGTGACGCGGGCGCTTGAGCGCGCCAACAGCGACGGCGCCAGCGCGCTGCTGATCCAGATGGACACGCCGGGCGGGCTGCTGGATTCGATGCGCGACATGGTGGGGGCGATTCTGCGCTCGCGCGTTCCGGTGATCGTGTATGTGGCTCCGTCGGGCGCGCGCGCGGGCTCGGCGGGGTTCTTCATTCTGGAGTCGGCGGACGTGGCCGCGATGGCTCCGGGCACCGAGGCCGGCGCGGCTCATCCCGTGGTTTTGAGATTGGCGGGCAGCCCGACGACACTGAAATGCAAAAGGTGGAGAACGATGCCGAGGCGTTTCTGCGCTCGTACGTGACCAGGCGCGGACCGCAACACGGATGCGGCCGTGGCGGCGGTGGAATCGTCGCACTCCTACACCGCGGATGAAGCGCTGAACCAGCACCTGATCGACGTGATCGCGAACAGCGATGCCGAACTGCTGAATGCGCTGAACGGGCGCGAGATCACGCGCATGGACGGATCGAAGATGACGCTGCACGTGGCCGGCGCGCGGATTGACGTGTTCAAGCCCACGCTGCGCGACGAATTGCTGGGGTGGCTGGTGGATCCGAATATCGCGCTGCTGTTTCTGGTGGGCGGGGCGCTGCTGATCTATCTCGAATTCAATGCGCCCGGCACGATTGTTCCCGGCGCGCTGGGCACGCTGATGGTGCTGCTGGCGGTCTTCGCGCTGAATCTGCTGCCGATTCGCTACACCGCGGTGCTGCTGCTGGTGGCGGCGATGGTGCTGCTGCTGCTGGAGGCGAAGTTTGGCGGGCACGGCGCGCTGGCGATCGCGGGAATTGTCTGCCTGACGTTCGGAATGCTGACGCTGGTGGCTGCGCCGGTGCCGGAGATGGGCATCAGCCCGCTGGTGGCGATCAGCGTGAGCGCGGCGTTTGGCGCGATCACCGTGTTTCTGGTGCGGCTGGCGGTGCGCGCGCGAAGAGGAAGGCGCGCATCGGCGCGGATGCGATGGTGGGCTGCCCGGCAACGGCGATGGAGGCGCTGGCTCCGCAGGGCCATGTGCTGGTGGAGGGCGAGATCTGGCAGGCCGTGGCGAGCGCGCCGGTGCCGCAGGGAGCGGCGTTGCGCGTGGTGGGGCACGACCAGTTGCTGTTGACGTGCTGCTGGAGTCGACGCCAAGGCGGCACGGACATCCACGCGCATAAGCGCGCACCGCGAGTATGAACGCACATTGGAGTACAATCCCTGCTGAGTAAGGAAAGGAATTCCATGTTCGATTTGTCGATCCCACGCTGATTGTTATCGCCATCGTCGTTCTCTACCTGCTGAACTCGATCAAGATTCTGCGCGAATACGAGCGCGGCGTGATCTTCCGGCTGGGCCGCGTGCTGGGAGCGCCCAAGGGGCCGGGCATCATCCTGGTTTTCCGGCCGATCGACCAGATGGTGCGCATCTCGCTGCGGCAGGAGGTGCTGGAGGTTCCGCCGCAGGACATGATCACCCGCGACAACGTCACCCTGAAGGTGAATGCGGTGGTGACGCTCTACGTGGTCAATCCCAACGACGCCGCCATCAAGGTGGCCAACTACGTCTACCAGACCTCGCAGTTCGCGCAGACCACGCTGCGCTCGGTGCTGGGCGAAGTGGAGCTGGACGAGTTGCTGAGCCATCGCGACAAGCTCAACCTGCGCATTCAGTCGATCATCGACCAGCGCACGGAGCCGTTCGGCGTGAAGGTGATCTCGGTGGAAGTGAAGCAGGTGGATCTGCCCGAGCAGATGCTGCGCGCCATGGCCAAACAGGCCGAGGCGGAGCGCGAAAAGCGCTCGAAGATCATCCATGCCGAGGGCGAATTCAGCGCCGCGCAAAAGCTGGTGGATGCGGCCGCGCTGATGGCCACGCAGCCCATGACTTGCAGTTGCGCTACCTGCAGACGCTGGCCGACATCGGCGTGGAGAAGAACACGACCATCGTCTTCCCGCTGCCGATGGAGATGATGACGCTGCTGAACAAGCTGGGCGCCGAGGCACGGCGGCGGAGAAGCCGTAGAGGGAAAGCTAAAGCTTTTAGCTTGTAGCTGTTAGCTTGTCGGCCAGCTTGTAGCTCTTGATCGTGGCTGCAGGTCGTACGGCCTTTCGAAGATCGACGGATTGCCGGCGTTGCGTAGCGGCTGGAGCTAGAAACTGGACGTTGATAGGCGGCACATGCGCGGATATTTCGACGACGAGGAACCGGAGCGGAGGAGCGCGGGCGCGATACCGAGGTGACACTCGGTGCGGCGCGCTGCTGGGGATCTTTTTCGGTCTGGTGGTGATGTGCGGGCTGTGCTTCGGGCTGGGATACGCGGTGGGCCATCGTGCTCCGGCGCCGCTGCGGCGGCAACGCAACCCGCGGCGCAGACCGCCGCTCCCGACCAGGAGCCGTTGCAGGGCAACGGCACGATTCCCAAGCCTTCGCGGCTGCGCAGGCGCCAGTGCCGCCGACAACCGCTGGAGCGACGGTACGCCGGCGGCTCCGCGGATGCCGGCGCCGCTCCGGGAGCAACACCTGCAGCGCGGCTCCCGCGGGGCAGCCGGGTTCGCCCGCCGCCGCGCCAGCCGCACCGGCGCAAACGCCGGTGCGGCCTGCGTTGCCTGCCCGGGGCAAACGCACGCAACCGCGCAGGCAGCCGCGCCGCCCAATGTGCGCCCGGCGCTGCCATCAGCGGCGGTTCAACTGATGGTGCAGATTGCCGCGGTGTCAAACCCTGAGGATGCCGATGTGCTGGTAGACGCGCTGCGCAAGCGCGGCTACCCGGTGACGCGCGGCGCGAGCCGGCGATGGGCTGATCCATGTGCGCATCGGGCCGTTCACAGCCGCGACGAAGCCAACCGCATGTGCATGAGGCTGCTCGACGACGGGTACAACGCGATGGTGCAGCCGTAGGGGCGGCAGTGGATCGAAGAGCGTGTTCTGTCTAAAAGATAGCAGTAAGGAAGCATGGCGTGTGCAACGCAGATTGGTCTGAGCTTGGAGAATGAGGAGACGACTTATGATGAGGTGTTGTTTGAGGGTGGCAAATAAGGGCTTGATTGAGGATGGCTTGAGCAGGTTTGCTTGCTGATATTCGCTTATTAGCACATAGCTCTTACGGGAAGAGGAAAGAAGCTGGCTGGTGATGGGCATGATGATTACGTCAGGCCGATCGGTGTTGTAAGACTTGCTGCTGACGACAAAGGAGGGGCGCTGATAGAAGGCAGACGGGTTTGTAAAAGGGAATGGCGACAGCAACAAGTCACAGAAGTCAAATGGCATCGTAGACATCGTCTTCGGGATTGTTCCAGACGGCCTCGAATGCAGGAGAACTCGCGGAGGTAGAGGTTTGAGTTAAAGCTAGATACTGACCTCGGAGACGCAGAAATTCAAAGAATTCTTCTACTGTGGCGATCTGCTCAGGGCTGAGAGCGTCAAGCTTTTGGGCGAGATTGCTTGCGTGCGATTTCAAGACAAATCACTTACTATTCTAGTGAAATTCGGCAAGTGCAGGAGGTTTGCCGGCGAGGTTGACGATTGCAAGCTACATGTGCGAGCGAATCTTTGAGTCTGGAGATAGCGTTCTATCCCCGCATCCATTCGGGCAGCCCGGAGGCGATGGCCGCGCGGACGGCGTCGGAAAGTTCGTCGCGCGTGGCGTAGTCGGCGGGGTCGACGGGCGGATGAAAGACGATGTGCGCGGTTCCGGGGTGGATGCGCTTGCTGCCCCAGGGAAGAATCTTCTCGGTTCCATAGATTGAAATGGGAATGCAGGGCGCGCCGGAGTCTTTGGCGAGATAGAACGGGCCTTTCTTGAAGGGCAGCATGCGGCCTCGGGCGAGCGCATGCCCTCAACAAAAGTGGTGATGTGCAGGCCGCTGGCGAGAACGCGTTGCGCCTCGGCGACGGCGAGCTGCGCTTCGCCGCGTCGCCGGCGCGGTCGACGGGAATGAAGCCGGCGAGCTTGAACGCGTAGCCGAGGATCGGGAATCTTCATGAGCGAGCGTTTGAGGAAGACCGAAGTGCGGCCGGGAAGATGGGACATGAGCGCGGGCGCATCGAGATTGGAGACGTGGTTGGCCATGAAGATGCAGGCGCGGCCGGCGGGAATGTTTTCGCGGCCTTCGATGTGAATGCGGATGCCGGCGACGCGGATGGCGACGCGGGCGATCCAGGAGCCGGCGGCATAGAGCGGGCCGACGTTGCCGGTGAGAAGCGTGAACGGAAAGAGGATCACCGCCGCGGGAACGGCGAGAACGACGATGGTGACGAAGACGAGGAGCGAGACGATCATGCGGTGGGCGATCTGGATGGGTGTGCAGAAGTGAGTATCGCATTAACAGTGGTCAGTGGTCAGTGAGGAGCAGCTTTCAGCTGTCTAGCTTGCTAGCGTTCTAGCTTTGCGCAGACGATGGGACGATGATGAGCTTGCAAGGAAACTACGTGCGCATCCACTCGGGCAGGCCGGAGGCGATGGCGGTGCGGACGGCGTGCATGAGGTCTTCGCGCGAGGCGAAGGTGGCGGGGTCGATGGGCTCATGGAAGATGACGTGGGCGTGGCCGGGATGAATGCGAAGGCTGCCTTTGCGGCAGGATCGTTTCGGTTCCGTAGATGAGACGGGAACGCACGGCGCGCCGGCGGCCATGGCGAGAAAGAACGGGCCTTTCTTGAAGGGCAGCATGCGGCCGTCGGGCGAGCGAGTGCCTTCAACAAATGTGGTGATGTGGACGCCCTTGGCGAGCACGCGCTGGGCTTCGGCCACGCTGCGCTGCGCGTCGGCGCGGCTGCCGGTGCGGTCGACGGCGATGAATTCGCCCTGGCGGAAGCCGGTGCCGAGGATCGGCATGTTCATGAGTGAGCGCTTCATGAAGGCGGAGGTGCGGCCGGGAATGAGCGAGATGAGCGCGGGCGGATCGAGATTGGAGACGTGGTTCGACATGAAGATGCATGCGCGGTCGCGCGGGATGCGGTCGGGGCCCTCGACGCTGAAGCGCACGCCGGCGAGGCGGCAACTGGAAGAGAGCATGAAGCGCGTGGCCTTGTAGAGCGGCAGCACGTTGCCCGTGATCCAGCACCAGGGAATGAAGAGGAGGGCCGAGGGAATGCCCAGGAGGACCATGTTGGCGATGAAGATGAGCGACCAGATCATGCGTGCCTCTTGCTGTTACGCGCCGGCGGCGGGAAAGCGCTCGCGCAGGCGCGCGGGGAGTTTCTCGTAGATGCCGTCGAAGCCGCCATTGGAGAGGATGGCGACGACGTCGCCGGGGGCGAGTGCGGGCGCGATGGCGGCGACGATGGCGTCGGCGTCGGCGAGAAGCTCGGCGGGCGTGCCTGCGGCGTTGAGGGCGCGGACGACTTCTTCGGGGTGCAGGCGCTCGGCTCAGGGATGCGCTCCTGCTGGTAGACGCCGGCGAGGACGACGCGATCGGCAAGGCGGAGGCTTGCGACGAGATCGGGCGCGAGCACCTTGCGGCGCAGCGTGTTGGAGCGCGGCTCGAGCACTGCCCAGAGGCGCCGAGGATAGATGGCGCGGAGTGCCCGCAGGGTTTCGCGGATGGCCGTGGGATGATGGGCGAAGTCTTCAATGAGGGTGATGCCGTCGATTTCGGCGCGAACTTCGAGCCGGCGCTTGACGCTTTTGAAGGTGGCGAGAGCCTCGGCGATGGCTTCTTTGGCGATGCCCTGGCCGGCGGCGAGAGCGGCGGCGGCGGTGGCGTTGAGGGCGTTGTGCTCGCCGGCGAGGTGCATCTCGAGATCGGCCCACAAGACGCCGTCGCGAAAGACTTCCCAGCGCATGCGGCCATCTTCGTAGCGCAGATTGCGGATGCGCCAATCGGCGGTGTCGCTGAAGCCGTAGCGCTCGACGCGGCAGAAAGCGCGGCTGACGCATTCGGTCACGTTGTGGCTGCCATCGTAGGCGACGATGAGGCCGCGGCGCGGGACAAGATTGACGAGGCGCTTGAAGGCGGTCTTGACGGCGTCGAGGTCGGCGTAGATGTCGGCGTGGTCGAACTCGACGTGAGTGAGGATCAGCGCATCGGGAAAGTAGTGGAGGAACTTCGGGCCTTTGTCGAAGAAGGCGGTGTCGTACTCGTCGCCCTCGACGATGAAGGTGCGCGTGGGCCGCAACTGGAAGCTGGTGCCGAAGTTCTCTGCGACGCCGCCGATGAGGAATGAGGGCTCAAGGGAGGGATTCTCGCGCGCGGCGACCTGGTAGATCCAGGCCAGCATGCTGGTGGTGGTGGTTTTGCCGTGGGTGCCGGCGACGACCAGGGACGAGCGGCCTTTGAGGAACTCTTCGCGCAGCAGCGCGGCCATGGAGGTGAAGGGAATGCGCTCGTCGAGCACGCGTTCGATTTCAGGATTGCCGCGGGAGAGCGCATTGCCGATGACGACGAGATCGGGCGCGGGCGAAAGATTCGATTCGGCGTAAGGCTCCAGGATGGGAATGCCGAGCGAGCGAAGCAGATCGCTCATAGGCGGATAGGCGGCTTTGTCGGAGCCGGTGATGCGATGGCCGTGCAACTGCAGCAGGCCGGCCAGCGAGGCCATGGCCGTGCCGCAGATGCCGATGAGATGGATGTGGCGCGGCGATGGGGTCACTTGGTCACCGCCGGTTCGAGCAGATTGAGACGGGCTTTCTCGCCGGCGGTCAACTCCGCTTCCACGCCGAAGGTGAGCGTAACATTCTCGCGCGAGACGTGGCCGCTGCGCAGGCCGATGGCGATAGGCCCGTCGAAGCCCTCGAGCGCGCTGAGGATCGCTTGTTCGAGGAGATCGGGCGCGGCGCCGGGGGAAGCGCAATCGAGCATCTCGCCGAAGATGATGCCGCAGACGCCTGCGAGCTTGCCGGCGGCGCGCAGTTGCCACAACATGCGGTCGATTTGGTAGGGCTTGACGCCAATGTCTTCAAGAAAGAGCAGCGTGCCTTCGGTGCGCGGCTCCCAGAGCGTGCCCAGCAGCGAGACTAAAATGCTCAGGCATCCGCCATAGAGAGTACCCTTTACCTCTTTCTGCGTGGAGCCGGGCTTCAAAACGCGCAGGCCTTCTGGCCGCCTACGCTATAGGGCTCGCCTGCCAGCGCGGCGCGGAAAACGCTGAAATGAACGCCGTCTGAAGATAGAAATCCGCAGCCAGCATGGGGCCGTGAAATGCGGGCAGGCCCAACTCGTCGAGCAGGTGCAATTGCAGTCCGGTCAAATCGCTATAGGCAAAGAATGGTTTGGGGCGCCCGGCGATGGTTTCGAAGTTCAGACCGTCGAGCAGATAATTCGATCCGTAGCCGCCGCGCAGGGCCATGACGGCGCTGGTACCCGGGTCGGCGAAAGCGGCATGCAGATCGTCAAGGCGCTGGTCGGGGTTCCGGCAAAGTAAAGCGGCCCGCACTGTCGCGCGTTTTGGCCTAACCTTGGTACGAAGCCAAGGGCACGCAGCGCCGCCAGGCCGCGCTCGACACGCTCAGGTTGCGCCGACGAGGCCGGCGCGACAATGCTGATGGCGCGTTCGGCGCGACGGCCGGCGGTTTCATCAGCGCGTCATCTCACCACGCCTCGCCGCGGGCAATCAGGGTGGCCGAACCCGATAGCTGAAGTTCTCTTCCGGGCCCGTCCCAGGACACTGTTTGCGCACCACCAGGAGCGACGACAGTGAGCGGCGAAACGCAGCGGCGCAACGCGAGCACCGCGGTGGCTGCGGCCAAAGTGCCGGTTCCGGAAGAGGCGGTGGGGCCTACGCCGCGCTCGAAGATGCGGATCTCGATCTCGTGCTCGCTCAGGATGCGGACAAACTCGACGTTGGTTTGCTGCGGAAAGTCGCGATGCACGCAAATCTCCGCGCCGATGGCCCAGGGTTTGCCGTCAACGGTGAACTCAGGATTGTCGACCAGGATGACAAAGTGAGGATTGCCGGTGGAAACTTCAACGGCGACAATCTCCGAGCCGTCGGTCAGCTTGAGCGTGTGCGGCGCAAATTTGGGCACGCCCATGCCGGTGGTCACTTCGACCGTGAATGCACCGTCGCGCTGCACGCTGTCGATGCGGCAGACGCGCAGGCCGGCGTCGGTTTCAATGTCGAGTTCGTCGCCGGCCTGCGAACCGAGCGAATCGGCCATCCATGCGGCCACGCAGCGCGTGCCGTTGCCGCTGATTTCGGCGATGGAGCCGTCGGCATTGTAGAGGCGGATGCGGCCGGACTTGGGCCCGGGTCCAAGCGAAAAACTCGATGCCGTCGGCGCCGATGCCGGTATTGCGCGCGCAAAGCCGGCGCGTGAGATCCGCGCGATCGCGGCCTCCGCGGCTCTTCGGTGACAATCAGAAAATCGTTGCCGCAGGCGTGGGCCTTGGTAAAGGGGATCAATCTTCCTCCGAATCGCGGAAGGCGAAGAGCACGTGGCTAGACGGCGGAACTGGCGCAAGGGGAGAATCGAACGGGATCGCTCCTCGGGCCAACAGATTGCCGCTTGGGCAAACTATTTTGCGCGTTCTCATGCCGGTTCCTTGCCCGATGCTATCACCGGTATGCCGGGTTGTTGAGCAGCTGCGGAGCGACGCTGCAGGGGTGCCGCTTCTGAGTTCAAAACGGTCTGGCTCCGATCGATCCAGCCTGCGGAGAGATAAACCGTGGCGGATGGCTGGCCCTTGGGCGGTAAAACGGCCGGCGACAGGGAGGATCGGCTGGATGCTCCTTGACGGCGTGGTCAACTCATCGCCGTCGAAGACCACGACGATGGCGGCATGGGTGGCGGGCGCGGCCAACGCAGCGCGCCAGATAGCAGGTCGCTTTCGTTGATGGTTTCGCGGAAAGGGATTCCGGTGAGCGAGACGATTTCGGGGTAGGCCGATGTATCCATCAGCACGGGGGCGTCCGGAAGAGCGTGAGCATCTCTCGGGAGCGGGGAATGGCTTCGTCGTAGGGCAGTCGCGCTTCGAGGTTCTGTGCTCTCCACGTAGACCACGGGATCCGCGCAGCAGCCCGTAGAAGTTGAGCCCGGCGAGCGCAAAGAGGACGGCGAGGGCGCGAGAGGGAAGAGGGAGGGCTGGACGCAGGAAAGAAAGAGAGGGAGTTGGGGCGGCGAGAGCCAGTTAATCCGGCGGAAAGCTTCCACGGCGAACTGCTGCCGCAAAGCCCAGACCCAGGGCGAGCGCGGGCAGCAGCTCAAGGCCGTAGCGGGTGTTGTACCAGGTGTGGGGCCACCAGATGGGGAAAAAGATAGGCACCGACCCGTACGCGACCGAGCACGCGTAGAAGGGGACGGGCGACCAAAGAAGCAGGGGCCAAGCCGAGGGGCGGCGGTCGATCGGTGTGATTTCGGCGAAGCCAGCGCGACGGCCGTTACCCAGCGCGGCGAGCGCGAGCACAAGGTTGCTCCAGGGTTGCCGCGAGCGGCCGCGGTAAGGAGTCGAGCTCAGCGGCTTTGAGGTAGAAAAGCAGCGCGACCCAGAGATTGTGCCAGCCGGGATGCGGCGGCCAACCCGGGAAACGAGGGCGGTGCGGAGGTCATGGCCTGCGGCGGAGTAGGGCCCGCGCGCGAAGTAGAGCCAGTCGCCGAAGGCAATGGAGTTGTAGACAAACCAGCGGATGGGCGCAGCGACAACGGCGAGGGTGGGCAGCCAGAAGGCGGGGGAACTCGGGGGGCCGCGCTCGCCCGCCGCGGCGCGCCGAAAAGCGTGAAGCCGATGCCGGTCCATGCAAGGAGAGCGATGATCCAGCCGTCGTATCGGGTGAAGATGGCTGCGACGAGAGCGGCGGCGATACGACTGAAGGCGCGCGGCGCGGAGCTGGCGCGTTCAAAGCTGGCGGCTCGAGTTTCGCCGTCGATTGCGGCGCGCCACTCGACCATCCAGACCACGATCCAGATCATTTCGCAAAGGAAGAGCGGCTCGGTCATGGCCGTGGTTTCGAGATAGAGGAGATTGGGATTGAGCGCGAAGAAAACGAGCGCAAGTGCGGCTGCGACGGGGTTGAGCCAGCGCCGCGCCAGGCGATAGATGCCGGAGCAGGAGGCGATGTAGGCGAGCGCCGAGGGAACGACGCCGGCAAAGCCGGTGGCCCACCAATCGTAGTTCTGCACAAAGGGAATGAGCAGGATGTGCGGCAGCGGAAGCCACACCGAACCAAGCTGCGAAAAGCGGGGCGTGCGCGAATCGAAGACGCGGCGCGCGATGTGCAGATGGGCAACGGCGTCGCCGTAGTTGAGCATCGCTCCGTGACGCCAGCTCCAGAGGATGGCGACCGTGGAGGCGGCCATGCAGAAGGCGAGAACGGCCCAGCCTTCGGCATTGGAGATGCTCTTCTCAGTCAAGGTGCGTGATCTCGCGAAAGAGGTTGAAGCGCGCGTCGATCTCGGGGCGCGAGAGCTGCTGCAGGCGCTCGGTGCCGAAGCGCTCGCAGGCAAAGGAGCCCATGACGCCGCCGTAAAACATCGCGTGGCGCCAGGCGGCGGGCGTGAGCTCGGGCTGCGAGGCGAGATAGCCGAAGAAACCGCCGGCAAAGCTGTCGCCCGCGCCGGTGGGATCGATGACCTCTTTGAGCGGAGGGCCGGAGCCCTGAAGGTGCGGAGCTCCTCTTTTCGACCTTTTGGATTCGAGCTGTGGAATAATGTCGCGCCGTACTCGCCGTGCTTGACAACCAACGCGCGCGGGCCGAGAGCGATGACGCCGCGCGCCGCCTGCACGAGGTTGTTGTTGCCGGCCAGCATGCGGGCTTCGGTGTCGTTGATGAGCAGAATGTCGAGTCCTTTGAGGACTTCGAGCAGCGCCGGGCGATGGTCCTTGATCCAGTAGTTCATGGTGTCGCCGGCGACGAGTTTGACCTGCGGCATGGCATCGCGCACGCGCCGCTGGAGGACGGGATCGATGTTGGCGAGGAAGAGGAAATCGGAGTCGCGGTAGGCATCGGGGATCTTGGGCTCGAAGGAGGCGAAGACGTTGAGCTCGGTCTAATGCGTTTTGGCTTCGTTGATGTCTTCGAGGTAGGAGCCTTCCCAGAAGAAGCTTTTGCCGGGCGCGCGCTCGATGCCGCGCGTGTCGACGTTGCGGGCGGCAAAGACGGATTCCTGCTCGGGGCCGAAGTCCTCGCCGACGACGGCGATGACGCGAACACTGGAGAAGAAGCTGGCGGCAAGCGAGAAATAGGTGGCGGCGCCGCCGAGGCAGCGCTCGCGGCGTCCGGCGGGGGATTCGATGGAATCGTAAGCGACGCTGCCGACTACGGTGATGGACATGGAGGTGATCTCTCTCTCGTGATTAAGGTTAGCAGGTTAGCCGAGCCAGCTCACAGTACTTGCCCGGGATGGGGACGGGCGGCGTGTTTACCTTCTTATGATGTACGGCCGGGCAGATCCCTGACATTTCAGACCGGGCACATCCCTGACACTTTTTCCTTCTCAGGAAGGTTTTTGTTTTTGTCCTGGGGCCGAGGGTAAGCTTGCCCTCGGCCCAGAACGGGTGCTTGATCCATCCGGGATTGCTGAGCGGAACCAGCTTACCGCGCCGGGCGTCGAAGCCGGTAAGAGGATACTGAGCGAAGTAGACCGTGAACAACCCATCGCCGACCGGCTCCAGTCCCACGCGTTCGCCCCACAACACCTGACTCAGGAAGATGCTCCGTTTCTTCCAGCTGAACCAGCCATGACTTTGCACTGTCACCACCTGCATCGAATCCGGATACTCCACTTCCGGCGTCCGCGCCGGATACGGCCGCGGCGAAGGCTCGTACACACTGGCCGGAGTCTGCATCCCGAGCGCCTCGTGCGGCCGCACTTCGTTGTAATCGCGGCGAAAACGATCCAGCTCCCTCTGCTGCGCCCGCCAGTTCTCAGCCGTCCTCACCTCCTGCTTCAGCGTGCGGTGCATGCGCTCATGCCGGCCGTTCTGCTCCGGATGTCCGGCCTGGATCCGTTCCGGCACGATCCCCAGCTTGATCCACCACACTGCCAGCCGCGACAACCCGCCCACCGTCGCCGAAGCAAAGGGCGGCCCGTTGTCGGTGCGGATCGCTTCCGGCAGTCCATACTCGCGAAAAGCCGCTTCGAAGATGGCCCGCACTCGCTCCGTGTCGGTCTTCTCCACCGCCTGCGAGCGCAGCAGGTATCGGCTCCACGCATCGCTGATGGTTAACGGATCGACCCGGGCTCCATCGCCGGCGCGAAACCACCCCTTGAAGTCGGCGCACCACACCCGATTCGAGGCGTTGGCGTGCGCCAAAGGCTCGCTGTACGGCTCGGTGCGGCGGCGCTTCTGGCGCGCCACTACCAGCCCCGCGCGCTTCACCATCTCGCCGATCGTGCTCGTCGCCGGCCACCTCCGCCCAGGCTGGTCGCGCTCCAGAATCCGCTTCAGCTTCCGCGGCCCCCAACGCATGTGCGCCTGACGAAGCTCCAGCACCGCCCGCTCTACCTCCGCCCGCGTCTGGTTGGGATGCCGCTCCGGCGCCCGGTTCACCTCCAGCAGACCCGCCACTCCGTTCCGCTGGTACCGCCGCAGCCACACGTACCCCGTTTCACGCGAGACGCCGAAGCGCGCACACAGTTCCCGCATCGTCGCCTCATCCCGTTCATACTCCATCACAAACCGAATCTTCTCTTCCAACGCACTGCTCGTTTTCCAGGCCATGAGCTCGTTTTTACGTCCTCATGCCCTCGCCGCAGTGTCAGTTATGTCCCCGGTTCAAAATGTCAGGTATGTCTCCGGTCCGTACCATGACCCCTAGCGCCATCCTCCTCCCCCGGTATGGCATACCTCCAATATTTGATAACAAAGGGTTTACGGGAATGGTATGGAGCCCATATTTGCAGTTTAATAAAGAACTTACCCGTAAAGGTACAAATTCACAGGAGTTACGGGCGTCTCACATTCGGCCTATCCGTAAATATCTGATTCCAAAAAAGTCAGGTTCGTAAAGGTACCAATCGATGAGAGTTAGCTACTGCGAGGATCCGCGTGAGGGAATCGAGGCCAGAGAGCTAACCCACCTTGGAATTGTTGTATCCATTATGCGCCAAAGGCGGGATTAACCTGCAAACTCGGCAAATGATTTTTGCGCCTTGTTTTCAACGCTTTGCGGAGGAATGGCACCGACTGTAGGCTTGACATTTTGCAACTTGTCCTTCGGTACGAACCGGAGACATACCTGACATTTTGAACCGGGGACATAACTGACACTGCGGCGAGGGCATGGATGATAAAACGAGCTCATGGCCTGGACGACGAGCAGTGCGTTGGAAGAGAAGATTCGGTTTGTGATGGAGTATGAACGGGATGAGGCGACGATGCGGGAAGTCTGTGCGCGCTTCACGGTCTCGCGTGAAACGGGGTACGTGTGGCTGCAGCAGCCGCGGGAAGCGGTGGCGGGTCTGCTGATGGACCCGGGGCGCGGAGCGGCGCTGCCGACAACGCGGGCGGAGGTAGAGCGGGCGGTGCTGAGAGCTGGTCGGGCGCCACGTGCGTTGGGGGCCGCGGAAGCTGAAGCGGATTCTGGAGCGCGACCAGCCTGGGCGGAGGTGGCCGGCGACGAGCACGATCGGCGAGATAGCGAAGCGAGCGGGGCTCGTTATTGAGCGCCAGAAGCTTTGGCGAGCCGAGCCGCAAGCGAGCCTGGCTAGCATCGCCAACGCCTCGAATCGGGTGTGGTCGCGACTTCGAGGGTGGTTTCGCGCCAGCGATGGAGCCCGGGTCGATCCGTTAACCATGAGCGATGCGTGGAGCCGATACCTACTGCGCTCGCAGGCGGTGGAGAAGCCGACACGGAGCGAGTGCGGGCCATCTTCAAAGCGGCTTTTCGATGATACGTACTGCGGAAGCAACCGGCCGAAAACGGGCCGCCCTTTGCTTCGGCGACGGTGGGGCGGGTTGTCGCGCTAGGCAGTGTGGTGGGATCGAGCTGGGGATCGTGCCGGAAGCGGTCCAGGCCGGACGTGCGGAGAGAAGAAAAGCAACAACAAGCACAGGACCGCGCGCTAAAGCAGGAGGTGAGGACGGCTGAGGAAGCTGGCGGGCGCAGCAGAGGGAGCTGGATCGTTTGCGCCGCGATTACAACGAAGTGCCGGTTTGGCGCGGAGGACGCTGGGATGCAGACTCCGGCCAGTGTGTACAAGCCTTCGCACGGCGTGCTGCCCGGCGCCGGAGACCGGAGGTATCCGGATTCGAGTGCGGTGGTGACGTGCAAAGTCATGGCTGGTTGAGTGAAACGGAGGCATCTTCCTGAGCCAGGTGCTGTGGGGCTGGCGCCGTAAGATGGAGCCGGTCGGCGATGGGTTGTTCACGTATTACTCACTCGGCATCCTCTGATCGGCTTCGACGCCCGGCGCGGTAAGCTGGTTGCGCTCAGCAATCCCGGATGGATCGAGCGCTGACTTGGCGCCGAGGGCAAGCTTTACCCCTTAGCTCCAGGGCAGAACAAAAACCTTCCTGAGAAGGAAAAAGTGTCAGGGGTGTGCCCGGTCTGAAATGTCAGGGATCTGCCCCGCCGTGCACCTCTGGAAACGAGGACTGGCTTTGCTCTTACCAGCCAAGATATTTGCCGAAGAGCAGCTTGAGTTTCTCTTTCGCGGCTGCGGGGATCGCGTCGGGCTGGGTGAGCACGGCGAACTTTGCCGCGGAGGCGCAGGCGCAAGTGCGGGCGACGTCGAGTGGGCGGCATGGCGGCGACGGCGGCTTTGACTACCTTGGCGGCGTTGTCGGCGTTCTTGTGGAGCACGGCGACGATCTCTTCGATGGTGACGGCGTCGTGGCCTTCGCGCCAGCAGTCGTAGTCGGTGACCATGGCGACGGTGGCGTAGCAGATCTCGGCTTCGCGGGCGAGCTTGGCCTCCTGCAGGTTGGTCATGCCGATCACGTCCGCGCCCCAACTGCGATAGAGATTCGACTCGGCCTTGGTGGAGAACTGCGGGCCTTCCATGCAGACGTAGGTGCCGCCGAGCTTGCCGACGACGCCGACCTTTGCGCAGGCATCGGCGGCGGCTTTGGCCACGGTGGCGCAGACCGGATCGCCAAAGGCCACGTGGCCCACGATGCCGTCGCCGAAGAAGGTGGAGATGCGATGGAAGGTGCGGTCGATGAACTGGTCGGGAATGACGAAGTCGGTGGGCTTGTGCTCTTCCTTGAGCGAGCCGACGGCGGAGACGGAGACGATGCGCTCGACGCCGAGTTTTTTGAAGGCGTAGATGTTGGCGCGGAAGTTGAGCTCGGAGGGAAGGATGCGATGGCCGCGGCCGTGGCGCGCGAGAAAGGCGACCTTGCGGCCTTCGAGCTCGCCGAGAACGAAGGCGTCGGAGGGTGAGCCGAAGGGCGTTTCGACGCGCTCTTCGTGGACGTTGGTGAATCCGGGCATGGAGTAGAGCCCGCTGCCGCCGATGATGCCGATTTCTGCCTGAGACACGTGCTGCTCCTTCGAGCTTCCTGCAGGGCTTCAGCTCGCTAGCTTCTACGCTCGCTTGGCTGGCACCGACTAGAAGCCATTCGTCGGCTACGACTCATTCTGGCTTCCGAACGGCTAGCGCTAGAGGTCTGATCTCGCTTCACCGCTGATCGATCAGCCGGATCGTTTCCATGAACACATCGCCGTCGATGGTCAAGCTGTGCGCGCTGATCTTGTCCATCGTGTCCTGCGCGGTGTGGTGGTAGCTGTTGTTGGGCCCGTAGTCGAGGTCGATGATGTCGATGGACGGCACGCCGCGCTCGACGAAGGGCAGATGATCGTCTTCGACGGCCATCTCCTGCTGGAAGAAGTAGCGCTCGTCGCCGAATTTCTTCGCCGCCTGCGCGACGAGTCGAACCAGCCAGGCGGTGGAGTTGGTTTCGCGCTGGATGTCGAGATCCTTGTCGCCGATCATGTCGGCGAGCATGAAGGCCTTGATCTGGTTGAGGGTGCCGTCGCGGCCCCACTTGGCGGCGAGATGGCGGCTGCCGTAGGTCGAGTCGGAGCGCGACCAGCTGTTGGATGGCCTCTTCGCCGTCGAAGAAGACCAGCCAGACGGAGTAGCCGTCGAGCTTCTTGCCGGCGGCGCGGACTCGGCGCGGAGGCGGTCGGCGATGGCCATCAGCAGGCCGGTGGTGGAGCCGCCGTCGTTGGCGCCGACGAAGTTGATGTTGCGCAGCGGGTAGTTGGTCTCGTAGTGCGTGCCGAGCACGATGACGCCGGGCTTCTTGCCGGGGAAGCGCACGATGAAGTTGCACATGGGCACCGGGCCGATGGGCGTGTCGGCGGTGAAGGTGTCTTCTTCGAGCTGGTCGTGGGCGCGCTGGAAGTGGGCGCGCAGGAAGTCCTCGGCTTTGACGTGGCCGGGGCCGGTGGGCCAGCGCGGGCCGATGGCGACGAACTCGCGCGCGTATTCGTAGGCTTTGGCGCCGTCGAAGTGCGGCTGGGCGCGATGCGGCGAGGGGAGCGAGGAAGAACAGCGACAGAGAGGTCGAGGCATGCACGCTGAAAGCAATCGCGGATCCATCGACCCGTGGCGCGACGAACTGCGCCAGGACTGGGGCACCCGGCATTCGTGACGACAACTCTCGTTCCAAGACGAGGAAAACATCATCCCGCGGCCTCCTTCTTTCTTTCTGCGCGAGGGATGCACCCACCAGGCGACGCCGATGCCGACGAGGTAGAGGCCGAGCATGGGAATGGCGTAGATGCACATGGTCCAGGGATCGGGGCTGGGGCAGATGATGGCGGCGACCAGGAAGACGGCGAGGATGGCGTAGCGGATGTTCTTCCACAGGAAACTGCGGGCTGACGATGCCGAACAGGGCGAGGAAGAAGATGAGGATCGGCATCTCAAAGCTGATGCCGAGGCCGAGAATGATGGAGAGGAAGAAGCCGGTGTACTCCTCGATGGTGACCATGGGGTTGAACTTGTTGCCGAAGCCGACGATGAGGATTTTGAGCGCGCCGGGCAGGACGAAGAAGTAGCCGAAGGCCGCGCCGGCGAGGAACAGGCCGACGGTGGCGGCCATGAAGGGAATGACGAAGCGCCTCTCTTTCTGGTAGAGGCCGGGCGCGATGAAGAGCCAGACCTGATAGAGGATGAAGGGCGAGGCGAGGATGGCTCCGCCGATGAGCGCGACCTGCAGGTAGAGGTTCAGCGGGTCCATGGGGTGGGTGTAGTTGAGCTTGATGCCGAGCTTGTCGAGCGGGGCCTGGACGAAGCCGTAGAGGCGCTCGTGGAAGGCGTAGGCGACGACGAAGCCGACGGCGAGATAGATGGCGGAGTGGACGATGCGCTTGCGCAGCTCCTCGAGGTGCTCCATCAGGCTCATGCCGGGGAGTTCGGCGCGCTCGGTGACGGCCTTGCGCGCTTTGTCGATTGCGTCTGCGGGATCAACCATGGTGGGCTGCCGGCTCCGATCTTTCGGCTTCAGGAGTTACGGCTCTCGGTGGCGTTGCCGGCGTCGCTCGGCGGAAGAGTTCCTGCTGCTGCGGCTGCGCGCCGGGACGCTCGGCTGCGACTGTCTCGCCGGTGGAGGGCGGCTGAATGCGCGGCGCCGGTTCATGGCAGCGCTCCGGCGGCCGGGTCGGCGCGTGGCGAGTCGACTTCGGGCGGCGGCTGCGTGGCCGCTTCCGGGCGGTTGCTTCGGCGGCGAGATCGGGATAGGCTGTCTCGTCGGGATACGGACTTCGCCGTAGTGGCCGCGAGCGGCTCGGGTTCGCGCTGGCGTGCGGCGGCGGCTCGGCGTCTGCGAGGTGCTTGCTTCGAGCTGCGGCGGCGGCGGGGCGGCAGCCAGCGGCGCGCTGGCGCTCCTCTTCTTCCTTCTTGCGCCGGTCGGCTTCCTCGGAGTGGCGCAACTCCTCTTCCATCTGGAATTTGAAGTCGTTGGAGGCCTTGCGGAACTCGTACATCAGCTTGCCGATCTGGCGGCCGATCTGCGGGCAGGCGCCGCGGCCCGAAGACCACCAGCGCCAGCACCATGAGGATGAGCGAGTCGGCCATGCCGAGCGTTGGCGAGCTGGATTGGCGGCGGAGTTCCCATGAAGGATCATGATAACTGCCGCGCGTGGCGCTCACAAACGTGCGCACGTCCCAGCGGTTCGTGACGCCAGGCGTTACAATGGAAGCAGATCGGACAGCGCGAAACCGGCGTCAGGTTAACTGCGAATCCGCCGGCATTTCAGCCGCATCCGATAGACAGGGCTGCAACAACCCCGTGGGTGGTTTTTTCCTGGTTTCGGACGGATTTCGCGAGAAGTCCAGACCGGAAAAAGCGCATTCACTGCAGCCGGCTAGATAGCTTTCAACATCCCCGTCCGCCGTCTCGTAGGGCTGGACTGAAGGCGGAATACAGTGAACCTGGTTCTTGACGAAGTGACGGCGGCCTCGCCGGAGGCAGGCGAAGCTTGTTCCCTTGAAAACTACCTGGCGCTTCCCGACCACTCGATGGACGCGCGCATTGCGGAGGCGCGCGCGCGGCTGGGCGCGACGACCGTGATTCTGGGCCACCACTACCAGCGCGACGAAGTGATGCGCTTTGCCGACTTCACCGGCGACAGCTACAAGCTGTCGAAGATCGCGGCGGCGACGCGATGCCAGGTACATCGTGTTCTGCGGCGTGCATTTTATGGCCGAGAGCGCGGATGTGCTGGCGCGCGAGGGGCAGCAGGTGATTCTGCCGGACCTGAATGCCGGCTGCTCGATGGCCGATATGGCGGAGATCTCGCAGGTGGAAGATTGCTGGGAGGCGCTGGAGCGGCTGGGGCTGGCGGACGAGACGATTCCGGTGACCTATATCAATTCGACGGCGGCGATCAAGGCGTTTTGCGGCGAGCATGGCGGGCTGGTGTGCACGTCGTCGAGCGCGCGGGCGGCGTTGGAGTGGGCGTTTGCGCGCGGCAAGCGGATTCTGTTTCTGCCGGATCAGCATCTGGGGCGGAACACGGGGCATTGCGATGGGGATTCCGCTGGACGAGATGGCGGTGTGGGATCCGTGGGCGGTGCAGATTGGCGGCACGGGCGGGCAGACGAAGGAGCGGCTTGCGGCGAGCCGCGATGCTGCTGTGGAAGGGCCACTGCGCGGTGCATCAGCGATTCTTGCCGAGCCATGTGGACCAGGTGCGGGCGAAGTATCCGGGCATCCAGGTGATCGTGCATCCCGAGTGCCGTTATGAGGTGTGCCAGAAGGCCGACGCGCTGGGTTCGACCGAGCAGTTGATTGCGCTGGTGGAGCAGGCGCCGGCGGGAACGATGTTTGCGATCGGGACGGAGATTCACCTGGTGAACCGGCTGGCGAAGCGCTTTGCGCCGGAAGGCAAGAAGATCATCACGCTCGATGACACCGGCTGCCTGTGCACGACGATGTATCGCATCAGCCCGCAGCACCTGGCGTGGGCGCTGGAGAATCTGGTCGAGGGGCGCGTGGTGAATCGCATGCAGGTGAAGGCCGAGGTGAAGCAGTGGGCGAGGGTGGCGCTGGACCGGATGCTTGAAGCGGGGAGCAAGGTAGCTTCTAGCTTCTAGCTTTTAGCTCTCAGCCGTCAGCTTTCAGTTGGCGGCGCATCTACCGCGGGCTTGTAATTTTGTTCCATCATCTTCAGATGTCGGAGAGCCTCTGTTTCCTACTCCCTATTGGCTACTCCCTACTCCCTATTTTTTCTCGTTTCCTTGGTCCCTTGGTCCCTGCTCTCTGTAGAATGGCCGTGTTCGACGAGGAGCGCGGGATGAGGCGATACCGGATTGCGCTGGTGCCGGGAGACGGGATCGGCAAGGAAGTCGTGCCAGCGGGGCGGCAGGTGCTGGAGGCGCTGGCTGCGGCGGCGAGCGACTCGCCTTTGAGTTTGAAATTCCCGTGGGGCGGGGACTACTATCGCGCGCACGGCGCGATGATGCCGGACGATGGCCTGGATGCGCTGAAGACGAAGGACGCGATTCTGTTCGGTTCGGCGGGCGACCCGGACATTCCCGATCACATCACACTTGTGGGGACTGCGGCTGAAGATCTGCCAGGGGCTCGATCAGTATGCCAACGTGCGGCCGGCGCGGATTCTGCCCGGCATCGATGCGCCGCTGAAGCGATGCCGCGCGGAGGATCTGGACTGGGTGATCGTGCGCGAGAACACGGAGGGCGAGTACTCGGGCGCAGGCGGCCGCGTGCACCAGGGATTCCCGATGGAAGTGGCGGCCGAAGTTTCAATGATGACGCGCGCAGGGGTGGAGCGCATCCAGCGCTATGCATTCCGGCTGGCGCAATCGCGGCCCCGCAAGCTGCTGACCGTGGTGACCAAGAGCAACGCGCAGCGGCACGCGCATGGTGATGTGGGACGAGATCGCGGCGGAGGTTGCGAGGGATTTTCCCGATGTGACGATGGGACAAGGAAATGGTGGACGCGATGACGGCGCGCATGGTGAACCGGCCAGCAGTCGCTGGACACGATGGTGGCCACCAATCTGCACGCCGATATTCTGAGCGACCTGGCGGCGGCGCTGGCCGGGAGCCTGGGGATTGGGCCGACGGCGAACATCAATCCGGAACGCGCGTATCCGTCGATGTTCGAGCCGATTCACGGGTCGGCGTTCGACATCATGGGCAAGGGCATCGCCAATCCGGTGGGCACGTTCTGGTCGGCGGCGCTGATGCTGGAGCATCTGGGCGAGGCGGAGGCAGCGCGGCGGCTGATGCGAGGCCATCGAGAGCGTGACGGCGAACCCGAAGCTGCACACGCGCGACCTGGGCGGACGGCGACGACGGCAGACGTGACCGAAGCAGTTTGCGCTGCGATTCGAGGATCCCAGGTATCGTCCGCCCGGCGGAGAGTCCCGTCAAGACGCCGTTGGCGAGGGCGTGAACGCACCCGCGCCGGTCGCCGACCTGGAGCGCCGCGTGACGCGGAAGCTGCAAGCTGCGGATTCTTCCGTTTGTGAGTGTTGCTCTACCTGGTGAGCTTTCTTGATCGCGTCGAACGTGGGGTTTGCCGCCTTCAAATGAACCAGGCGATCGGACTGACGCCGGCGATGTTCGGCTTTGGCGGCGGCTTGTTTTTCATTGGCTACATCGCCTTCCAGGTGCCGTCGAATCTGATGATGCTTCGCGTTGGTGCGCGCGGGTGGATTGCGCGCGTGGTGATGGCGTGGGGCGTGGCATCGATGGCGTCGGCGTTTGTGGTGGGGCCGCACAGTTTTTATGCCATGCGCCTGCTGCTGGGAGTTGCCGAGGCGGGGTTCTTTCCGGGAACGTCCTTTATCTGAGCTTGTGGTTCCCGGCACGGCAGCGCGCGGGGGCGGTGGCGATCTTCATGGCCGCGGCGCCGCTTTCGACGGCGATCGGGTCGCCGATTTCGGGCGCGCTGATGGAGCTGCCTCGGTTTGCCGGGCTCGCGAACTGGCAGTGGCTCTACATCCTGGAAGCTCTGCCTGCGATCCTGCTGGGGTTCGTGACACTGAAGGTGCTGACCGACGCGCCGGAGCAGGCGGCGTGGCTGAGCGCGGAGGAATGCGCATGGCTGGTACAGACGCTGGCGGCGGAACGGGTGGAGAGCGTGACGGATCGGAGCAGCCTGGCCGCGGTGTGGGCGATGTTGCGTGAGCCGCGCGTGCTGGCGCTTGCGATGGTGTATTCGGGGACTTCGGCGGGACTGTATGCGATTGGATTCTGGGCGCCGCTGCTGATCAAGCAGTGTGGTTTTTCAGCAATGACTGTGGGATGGCTGAATGCGCTGCCCAGTGTGGTAGCAGTGATGGGCATGGTGGTGTGGGCGCGGCACTCGGACGGACCCTGGAACGCAGCTGGCATGTCGACGATTCCCTGCTTTCTGGGATGCGTCGGGCTGGTGTGGGCGGGCTACGCCCAAGCGGCGCCGGCGGTGATTCTGGCGCTTGCCGTAGCAAGCTTCGGCGTGAATGGATCCAAAGGGGCCGCTGTGGGCGATTCCCGGCATGTTCCTGTCGGGCGCGAACGCGGCGGCGGGGATTGCGCTGATCAACTCGATTGGGAACCTGGGCGGATTCGTCGGGCCGCTGCTGATTGGGTGGCTCAAGGACCGATGGGGAAGCTATCGGCGGTCTGGATGCAGTGGGGGTGATGATGGCGTTGTCGGCGGCGCTGATGCTGGCGATGCGGCGCAGAATCGAGCGCGGCCGGAAGTGGATTCTCGGTGCCAAGGATGAGACTCGCATACAATGAAAGCGGGATCCCGGCTTCCATTCCCCCTCAGTCCCGGAGCGTCTCTCCGCCGATCTCGATTGCTATGCGCCTGAACCGCGTACGAAGGTTTCTGCTGCGTGGTCTTGCTGCTGCCGATCTGCTGGCCACGGCACGCGGCGGCCTATTCCCTGCTCACGCACGAGCAGACTGATCGACCTGACCTGGCAGGACTCGATCGTTCCCCTGCTGAAGAGCCACTATCCCAATCTGACGCCGGCGGAACTGGATCGCGCGCGCGCGTTTGCTTACGGCGGATGCGTGATTCAGGACATGGGGTATTACCCATTCGGCGACTCGTTCTTTTCCGACCTGACGCATTACGTGCGCACCGGCGATTTTGTGCTGGCGCTGTTCCGCAACGCGCACAACGCCAATGAGCTGGCCTTTGCCGTGGGCGCGCTGTCGCATTACATCGGCGATTCGATTGGCCACTCGCAGGCGACCAACCGCGCGGTTGCGCTCCAGTTTCCCAAAGCTGGCGGCGCGCTACGGGGCAGCGTGAATTATGCCGAGGGCAAGCACCAGCACGTGCAAGTGGAGTTTGCCTTCGACATCGACCAGATTGCAAAGCACCACCTGGCGCCGCTGGGCTATCTGCGCCACATCGGGCTCAGGGTTCCAGCGCACCAGCTTGCGCTGGCTTTCTACGAGACCTACGGGCTCACCGACGACTTTTCTGCCGGAGCGGCGGCATCGGTTCAACGTGAGCGAGTACCAGATGGCGACGCGGAAGTTCATTCCGCGCATCGCTTACGCGCGTGACTCTGCTCGACGGAACAACGGGAGCTGGCCGGAGCCGGATACGCCCGACGCGAAGGAGATTGAGAAGGAAGCCGCGGAGGCGGCCACGCTCTACAACTGGGCCGCCTACCGCAAGAAAGCCGGCGTGGAGACGCACCTGATTGCCGGCGTGCTCTGGGTACTTCCGAAGGTCGGCCCGCTGGCGATGGTTGCCGATCAAGGGCCCCACCGCGGCCGCTGAAGCCGATTACATGCACAGCGTGGTCTCGGCCACCACCGTGCTGCGCGATCGCCTGGCGCTCTTCACACCGATAGCGAGACGGCGGCAACTGGCGAGCGATAGCGGTTCCACGGGCACACTCAGGCCCGCCGATGCCAACGCATCCGCTGCCCAATCGCGACCTCGATACCGGGCAGGTGGTGAAGCCCGGCGGCTATCCGCTTACCGACAAGACGTACGCGGAGCTTCTGCGCCGCCTGACGCGCAACCCGAATCAGCCGATTCCTCCGGGCATCAAGAGCGACGTGCAGGCGTATTATTCCGATCCCAACGCGCCGATCACGACCAAGCGGAATGGCGACGCGTGGGCGAAGGTGCAGGCTGAGCTGAAGACGCTGGCCGCGATGCCCACCAGCACCGCAGCCTGCTCCCTACCCCACGTATGGCGAGTCGAATCCGCCACAACCATGCCAAGATAGCTGGCCCATTCCAGAATCGACGTCCGTTCCAACGTGTGAAGGTATTATCCTGTCTGCGCTTGCGGTCAGATTTCCTCGAGTTTCTGACAGTTTTATGCGCGCGTAGCTGCCGAGAACCTTCTCCCTGTGATTGCGACGAGTGTCTCCGCATGACCGGTTCCATCATCGGCACAGGCGCGATGGAACGGAGAAGAACTGTGAAGAATCCTTTTGTCATCGTCTATGCCCGATATTGCTTGCGATTCTGGCTTGCTTTGGCATGGCCGCGCGCGCGCAGAGCGCACCGGCCGGAACGGCCGCGCACAAGCTGCCCGAGATCAAGTATGTGAAGTACACGCTGCCCAACGGCCTGACGGTCATTACGCACGAGGATCACCGGCTGCCGCTGGTGTCCGTGGACCTTTGGTATCACGTGGGCCCATTGAACGAGCGGCCGGGGCGGACGGGATTTGCGCATCTTTTCGAGCACATGATGTTCGAGGGCTCGGAGCACGTGGGACGAAAAGGCGCACATCCGGATTGTGCAAGCGGCCGGAGGAACGAGTATCAACGGCACCACGGATTTTGACCGCACCAACTACTTTGAGACCATGCCCAGCAACCAACTGGAGCTGGCGCTGTGGCTGGAGAGCGACCGGATGGGCTTTCTGATGGAGGGCCTGAACCGTGAACTGCTGACGAACCAGAAGGACGTGGTGCGGAACGAGCGGCGGCAGGGCGAGGGACAGCCCTATTACGTGGCCGAGGAGGCGACGTTTCATCTGCTTTTCCCCAAGGGCCATCCGTATTACGGCGTCGTCATCGGCAGCCACGCGGATATCGAGTCGGCGCGAATCGCCGATGTGCGCGACTTTCATCAGCAGTTCTACACGCCGAACAATGCATCGATCGCGATCGCGGGGGATTTTGACCCGGTGAAGCTGAAGGCGCTGCTGACGAAGTACTTCGGGCCTATTCCCAAGGGCCCGGCGGTGGAGCCGGTAACGGCTGTGACGCCGCCGATCACTTCGCAGCGCCGCGCCACCGTGACGGACACGGTGCAATTGCCGCAGTTGACGATTGCCTGGCTTACGCCGGCCGCCTTCACGCCCGATTCCTACAGCGTGAGTGCTGCAACGTTTGCGCTGGGCGGCGCCAAGGCCAGCCGGCTGGACGAAGCCATGGTGTACAAGGCACAGACCGCGCAAAACGTAACTTGCGACTCGATGGTGGAGAAGCTGACCGGAATTACCGAATGCACCATGACTGCCAAGCCCGGGGTGAAGCTGGAAGATCTGGAAGCCGCGTTCTGGAAGGAACTGGACAAACTGCAACAGGATGGGCCGACTGCCGACGAAGTGGCCTCAGCGAAGGCGCTTGATCTGACCGCCAAGATCTCCGGCCTCGAACGGCTGGGTGGATTCGGCGGCATCGCCGACACGCTCGATCGCTACAACCAGTACACCGGCGATCCCGGATTCCTGCCCAAAGACGTGGCCATGACAGAGGCCGTGACGCAGGCGAGCGCAAAGGCCGCGGCGGTGAAGTATTTGAGCAAGGATGCGGCAGTGGTGGTCTACTGCGTTCCGGGCAAAAAGGTGCTGGACGACGTGCCGCGCAGCCCCGCGGATACCGATGCGGATGTGAAGCTCGAGAATCCGTACACCGCCGATTTCGAGGCATCGCAGGATTGGCGGAAGAGCCAGCCTGCGCCTGGCCCCGCGCCGGTGCTGCACCTGCCCACCCCGACAGGAGTTCACGCTGGCCAATGGCCTCAAGGTCCTGCTGGTTGAGAATCATGCTCTTCCGGTGCTGAGTGCGGAGGTTGTGTCGCGCGCCGGCAGCGCAAACGATCCGGAAACGAAGAGCGGCCTGGCCACGCTGACCGCGGAGGTGATGAGCGACGGAACGGTATCGCGCGACTTGACGCAACTGGCGAATGACGAGGAGCGAATCGGAGCGCGTGTACAGTCCGGCGCGACAATGGATTCCGGGACCATCTCGATGGAGATGCTCACCAGCCACACGACAGAGGGGCTGGATCTGCTCGCCGATGTGGCGCAGCATCCGGGCTTTCGCAGCGAGGATGTTGATCGGCGGCGCAAGCAGCGGCTGGTGCGCATCGCGCAGGAGACCGACAACGTGCAGAACATGGCAATGCGCGTAGGGCCGAAGCTGGTCTTCGGCGACGCGCCTTACGGCCGCAGCGGAACGGGAACGGCGGAGAGCGTAGCATCGATCACGCCGTCGGATATGACTGCGTTTTATGCCGGCCACTATGGACCGCGCGACTCGGCGCTGATGCTTGCCGGCGATTTGACTCGCGCACAAGCCGAGAGCCTCGCGCGCCAGTACTTTGGCAAGTGGACGGGGACGACGGAAGCGGCCGCCGCGATTCCACCGGCGCCCGCACCGCAGCCGGCGCACGTTGTGATCGTCGACAAGCCTGGCGCGCCGCAAAGCGCGCTGATCGCTTTCGGCATCGGCGTGCCGGCGAACTCGCCCGACGTCGAGACTCTCACCGTGATGAACTACACGCTGGGCGGAAGCTTTGCCAGCCGCATCAACATGAATTTGCGCGAGGTGCACGGCTACACCTACGGCGCGAACTCGAACTTTACGCACAGTATCGCGATGGCGGGCATGTTCCGGGCCGGCGGACTGGTGCGGACCGACGTGACCGCGCCGGCAGCGAAGGAGCTGATGGCAGAGATCAATAAGTTTGCCACGCAGCCCTCAACCACGGAAGAGCTGGCCGCGGCGAAGGAGGCGACTGTTAGTTCGCTGCCCGGACGTTTTGAAACCACAGCGTCCATCGTTCAAGCCATTGACAGCATCTTCCTTTACGACCGCCCTCTCGACTACTACGCGAATCTGCCGGCGAAATACCAGGCCGTGACGCAGGCAGACATTGCGCGGGTGGCGCAGCGTATTTGCATCCCGATCAACTGGTGATTGTGACGGCGGGCGACCGCGCCAAAATCGAGCCTGCCTTGAAAGATGCGGGGTTGGGTCCGGTCGAAGTGCGCGACATCAGCGGAGCGCTCGTACAGGAACAGAAGTAGCGATTCGAGGGAAGCGGATTGCCCGCTCGATTGCGACGCTCTACTTGCCGTCTGAGGCGGTTGCTTTCGGCGCAGGGGCGGCTGACGCCAGACGAGGCGCCGGTGCGACCGGCAGGCGCAGGGGCTGCGGTTGGCCTGCCGGCGCCTGATGCATGGTGACGATGATGGCCTCGGCCGGCTTGCTGCCTGCGCAGCGGTAGGAGTGCGGCGTGCCGGCGTCGAAGTAGACGGCGTCGCCGGGGCCCAGCGCAGCTTCCTGGTCTCCGTGCCGCAGCACCAGCTCGCCCGCGAGCACGTATAGGAACTCGAATCCCGCGTGCATGTGCGATTTGGGCTCCACATTGCTCAGGCAGCGGAACGAACTCCGCGAAGTACGGGTCCATGTGCCGGTCGGGCACCATGTAGCCCAGGCTCTCAAAGGTGTAGGTGGGCGGCTCGACGCCGGTTTGCGGCATGCGCACGCGGTCCTTCTTGCGATGCACGCGGAAGATCGGCGCCGGCTCGTTCTCAAAGAAATACGAGAGATCTTTGGAGAAGACCATCGCGATGCGCGCCAGGTTGCGGAGCGTGGGCACGACGCGGCCCGTTTCCAGCTGCGAAAGAAAGCTGGCCGAAAGTCCGGTGTGCTTGCCCAGATCCACGAGGCCCATCGATTTTTTGAGCCGCAGGCGGCGGATGCGCTCGCCCAGGTGCTTCTCGGTAATGAATCGCTCGGCGGTGTCGGCATCCGCCAGGGTTTTGTGCATCTCTTCGCCGTTCGCCTCGGGCCGTTCGGTCATCGCCGCTCCTTATTGAGTTAGGATGCACTGCCTGGGCGTTTGTTGTCCAGATCAAAAGACTTTTCTCGTGGCACGAAATTGCTGTTGCGTGCGGTTGTGCTTTTGCAATGGGGCTGGGCTCTTGCTCGTGCAGTTGTGCCTTCGTTGTGTGGCGGCTGCATAGCGTGATCCTCTGCGAGCGCGTTATTCTGGAAGGTCCAGCGCAACGCCTGAAAAGGAAACACGATGCCAGAAGAAACTGCTCCCGCCACTGCCGAAACCGCGAAATCAACCCCTCCCGTTGCCACCATCGCCGAGATCGGCCGGCATGAGGGGCAATCCGTGACTCTGCGCGGATGGCTCTACAACTCGCGCGAGAGCGGAAAGCTGCTGTTCCCGATCTTTCGCGACGGGACCGGATCGATCCAGGGAGTGGCTCACGTCAAGAGCGTGACGCCGGAGGTATTTGAAGCACTGAAAGGCTTGACCCAGGAGTCGTCGGTGATTGTCACGGGAAAGGTGCGGGCGGACAAGCGCGCGCCGGGCGGGTATGAGCTGGACGTGGAGGATGTCGAGGTGGTGCAGCGGGTGCCAGAGTCCGATCCGTACCCGATCACGCTCAAGGAGCACGGCGTCGACTTTCTTGCAGGAGCGGCGGCACTTGTGGGTGCGCAGCCCGCGGCAGTCGGCGATTCTGCGCATTCGCGCGGAGATCATGCGCGCGGCGGCGGAGTACTTCGACATCGAACGGGTACATTCGCACCGATCCGCCGATTCTGACGCCGGCGGCGTGCGAAGGAACGTCGACGCTGTTTCCCGTGGACTACTTCGGCGATCCCGCGTACCTGACACAGAGCGGCCAGCTCTACGTGGAGTCGACGGCGCTGGCGCTGGGCAAGGTGTACAGCTTCGGGCCGACGTTCCGCGCGGAGAAATCGAAGACGCGGCGGCACCTGACGGAGTTCTGGATGGTCGAGCCCGAGGTGGCGTACATGGACCTCGACGGCTTGATGGAGCTGGCGGAGAACTACATCTCGCACATTGTGCAGAGCGTGCTGAAGAACCGCGCGGCGGAGTTGCAGGTGATCGGGCGCGACGTGACGAAGCTGGAACCGATCAAGCCGCCGTTCCCGCGGCTGCGCTACGACGAAGCGGCGGAGATGCTGAACCAGGCGCACAAGGATGGGAAGCTGGAGGCGCCGTTCGAGTACGGCAACGACTTCGGCTCGCCCGACGAGACCTGGCTGAGCTCGCAGTACGACCGGCCGGTGATGGTGCACCGCTATCCGGCGGATGTGAAGGCGTTCTACATGGAGCCCGACGCGAAGGATCCGCAAGTACGCGCTGTGCGTGGACGTGCTGGCGCCGGAGGGGTACGGCGAAATCATCGGCGGGTCGCAGCGCGTGTCGAGCTACGAGCTGCTGAGCTCGCGCATCGACCAGCACAAGCTGCCGCGCGAGGCGTTCGAGTGGTACCTCGACCTGCGGCGCTATGGCAGCGTGCCGCATTCGGGGTTCGGCATGGGCATTGAGCGCGTGGTGGCGTGGGTGTGCGCGCTGGATCACGTGCGGGAGACGATTCCGTTTCCGCGGATGCTGAACCGGATGTACCCGTGAGAAAGACAGCGAGTGGGGAATAGGACGAGCTACTAGCTTCTAGCCTCCAGCTCGTGGAGTGTGGATCGTGGGCCGTGGACCGTCTCGCGCGGTAGAGTGAAGCTTGGGAGATCGATCATTGGGCGCGGCGGGGACACGGAAGCGGACGGGGACGGGGCGGGTTGGCGCGCGCGGCGTGAGCAAACCCAGCCCAGTTGCAACAACAAAAAGACCGCGAAGATCGGGCCGCCGGCGACCGCGGCTGAGCTGGGCGGGGCGCAGCGTTCTCACGGGAGCGGCGGTGGTGGTGGGGCTGATTGCGTGGGCGGTTCTGGAGCGGGCGCTGGCGCCGACTGCAAACACGACACAGGATCACTTTGATGTGCTGATCGTGCTGGGATATCCGGCGGACGCGGACGGAAATCCGACACCGACGGAGCTGGAGCGGGTGACCGAGGCGGTGCACGAGTACGAGCGGGGCGTGGCGCCGCAGATGATTTTCACCGGCGGGGCGGCGCACAACCGGTTTGTGGAGGCGCGGGTGATGGCGCGGGTGGCCGAGGCGCAGGGGATTCCGGCGGCGGCGATCGAGGAAGAGCCGGAGGCGCGGAACACGATCGAAAACGCGTGCGACTCGCTGCGGATCATGCGCAGCCACGGATGGGAGTCGGCGGAGGTGATTTCGAGCGCGAGCCATTTGCCGCGGGCGGGGCTGATCCTGAGCCGGCTGCCGCTGAAGTGGCGGGTGCATGCGGCTCCGGCGCTGGAGCCCGATGGGGCGTGGACGCAAGGGGCGACGACGGCGATGGAGATTCTGAAGACTGTGCGTTACCTGGCGTGGGCGCGGCAGATGGAACCGTGCGCTCTGTAGTGTGGGACGCACACGACTCAAACGAATGCGAGTCTAAGGAGAAATGCAGTTAAGCCGCGTTGTCCGCCCTCGGGGGGGTCCTGTAAGCTGGTTGGTGATGCATCTCCCAGTCAAGTTATCTGCAACTTTAGCTGTTGTTTTCGCTGCGAGTGTGTGTGCGGGGGTCCGCATGCAGGCGCAGGACTCGAACTCGCAGCAGCCGAGCTCGCAGCCGCAGCAGAGCCCTCAGCCGCAACCGAGTTCTCCATCGCAATCGTCTTCTTCAACGCAGGGGCAGGGCCAGGGCCAGGAGGCGCAGACTCCCCAGTACGGGGTTTACCTTTCTGTCGATCCGCTGGCGAGGGTGCGCTACGACAACCGCTGGGACCTGTCGCTGGGGGTGGCGTACGACCACATGAAGGCGGGGCCGACGCTGCTGCAGGGGTCGAACCTGGGCGGGCTGGACATGGAAGGCTCGTACTGGCTGACCAGGAACTGGGGGATCGAGGCGTCGGGGCGGGGGTACGTGGGCACCAGCGGCACCGGGACCAACCACGATGGCGCGAACGGGGGACCGATCAAGGGACCGATGGTGAAGCAGTATTTCTTTGTCGGCGGAGCGGAATGGCTGGGCCCGCACAACAAGCATGGAGCGCTGATTGCGCATGCCATGTTTGGCGGGGTGTATGGCAACTTCCAGAAGGACCTGCTCGGACACCCGCCTGCGGATGTTCGATTTCTACTACAACCAGATTGCGCCGGCGGCGATTATCGGCGGACATTTCGACCTGAACCGGTCGAGCATTGGGTGTTTCGCATCACTCCCGACGCGGTGATGACGCACTACAACTTCAAAGCGGCTCCTCCCTCAACCTTTTCGTATTCACAATACGACGTGAACTTCGCCATCTCCGTGGGGATGGAGTACAAGTTCACTACGATCAAGCGGTCGACGAAGAAGGCGAACTGGGTTTCGGGCTGGTAGGCAAAAGCAGCGGAGCTAGCGGGGTTAGCGGAGTTAACGAAGAACAGCGGAGTTAGCAAGGCTCGCGGAGTTTGTTTCGCTGCGAAGCGGCGGCAGATAGCGAAAAGCAACGGAGCTAGCGGAGTCAGCGGCGTTAGCAAGGCTCACACCATCCTCCAGAAGAATGCGGGGCTGCCAAGTGTATTGCTGCGTGTGGTATTCTCCTGCGTTCAGCGGCGGCTTGAGGAAGAGTGCCGCCAGAAAATATGGCGTTTCGGATCGCGGCACTCGCCTGCCGCGCCGGAACCAGCGGGCCAAGCGTCAATTGAAGGCGGGTGCCTTATGGATATGAAAGACACACTGGGCGTATTGCTTGCAGGCGGAGCAGGAGAGCGGCTGTTTCCGCTGACGCGGGATCGGGCCAAGCCTGCGGTGCCGTTTGGCGGGCATTACCGCATCATCGACATCACGCTGTCGAACTGCATCAACTCGGGGCTGCGGCGGGTGTACATCCTGACGCAGTACAAGGCGCTGAGCCTGAACCGGCATATCCGCGAAGGATGGACGGGGATTGTGGCGCAGGAGCTGGGCGAGTTCTTCGAGCTGATGCCGCCCATGCAGCGCACCGGCGCCAACTGGTACATGGGGACGGCGGACGCGGTGTACCAGAACATCTACTCGATCGGCAGCGAGCAGCCACAAGCACGTGATCATCCTCGTCGGGCGACCACATCTACAAGATGGACTACAGCCGGATGCTGGCGTACCACAAGGAGACGAATGCCGAGGTGACGCTGGCGACGCTGCCGGTTGCGCCCGACGAGGTTTCGCGGTTCGGGGTGGTGGAGGTGGGCGCGACAGGGGAGATGCTCGGCTTCCAGGAGAAGCCGGCGTCGACCAGCTTCCGCTCGCCGTTCAATCCGAATGCCGTGGATGCGTCGATGGGGGTTTACATCTTCAACACCGAGACGCTGCTGAAGGCGCTGATTGCGGACGCGGACGACCCGGATTCGAAGCACGACTTCGGGCACAACATTCTGCCCAACCTGCTGGGCAAGAAAAAGATGATGGCCTACAGCTTTGTGGACGAGAACAAGAAGCAGGCGCTCTACTGGCGCGACGTGGGCACGCTGGACGCGTACTACGACGCCAACATGGATTTGTGCTCGGTGTCGCCGGTGTTCAACCTGTACGACAAGAGCTGGCCGATCCGCACGCGGGTGCGGCAGTATCCGCCGGCGAAGTTCGTGTTCGGCGAGCCGGGACGGTCGGGCATGGCGGTGAACTCGATCATCACCGCGGGCGTGATTATTTCGGGCGCGTCGGTGTACAACTCGGTGCTGTCGCAGGATGTGCGCGTGAACTCGTACTCCGACGTGGACGCGAGCATCATCTTTTCGCACGTGAATATCGCGCGGCACTGCCGCATCCGGCGCGCGATTATCGATCGCGACGTGCATATTCCCGAGGGGACGGTGATCGGCTACGACCCGGTGGAGGACAAGCGGCGGTATTTTGTGACGCCGTCGGGGCTGACGATTGTGACGCGCGATGCGTCGCTGTTTGAGAACCCGGTGGATCCGGAGTTTGGGCAGCGGTATTGAGACTCCGATCCGAGCCGAGGTGGACTGCTGCCGGAAGAAGCGGTTGGGCAAGAATCCTATGCCTCAGAACCGAGGCCTGGGACGCCCGGCACCAAGTACAAAAACAAATTCTTTACCGCAGGGGCGTCCCGGCGTATACTTTCGGCGAAATCCTCCTACCTCTATGTCTGAGCCGGCAACGCCTCTGTCACAAGATCACGAATCGATTTTGTACGCGCAGTTGTTTGCCGACTGCCTGCCTGAAATGTGGAAGTTTCTTGATGTCCTGTTTGCATCGATCTTTCGGTCGTGGGGAGCCTTCGTACTTCTTGCTATTGAAGGCGAAGGTGAAAGTAGGTTAATCGAAGTCTTCCTCGGCGCTTGCTCCGCTCCGCGCCGCGATTCAGGAATTAGGACTCAGAAACCTATGCATTGAATGCGATAAAAGAAGGGCCCATGAAGCCGCCCACAGCCGGGAACCCCTTCTGTATTGGTGCGATTGGGGATTGCGGGATATTGCTGTTCCCATTCTCATTCACGACATAACGGTCGGTGTGATTCTCTGCGGTCAGAAACGCCTTGAAGGTGACCTCGATCTTGACGGGCAACGCCAATTGGAGCAATTCGCTTCCGCGAACAGCTTAGAAAGCTTGCTCCAGGATTTGCGCGAGAATCGCGCGCAATGTCCGGCCGTTTCCACTTCGCAGGTAGAGGAAATGCTCAGTATTCTATGGGCAACATCACAATTTATCTCGCAGATACTGTACAGCAAGCTCGACGAGTCAATCGGATCTGAGCAGGCTGCCGACAGGACCCTGAAAGACCTCTTTGCAGGATTTCGAAGAGTTGGATCGCAACCCTTCGACCCCCGCGCATTTTTGGAATGCTCTCGACAAGCAACTCAGCAATCTTTCCACCAAGTTAGATAGCCGTTGTATTGCGGTGGCGTTGGAGGCCGGAGGAAAGTATCGAGTGGTGGCATCGCACGGGCTTGGGCCTGCAAAGCTCATGGCGGCACCTGCAAAACATTTGATTTCATCAACAGCGAGAGATTTCACAGTGCCGGAGCATCTTTTGCTGACGGAGCAGCCCCTCTCGGACTGTTTTCTTACGTCACAAGTGCGCGAAATATACCCGTCCGTCAACATGGTCGTGTTCGACAAGGCTAGGTTGGGCGACGATCGGATTCTCCACCTCCTGGTCTACTTTGACCCCACGGTTCCACGCCATAACCGTCTTTTCTTACACGAGAAGAAATTGGCATTAAGCTTCTTTTTGAGGGAGACGTCCAATTCCTTTTTGCATGCGGAGCGTGTGGAGCAGTTGCGAAAAGCCCTTGCAGACGAGAATGCCTTGCTTCAGGATGTTGTCCACCAGATAAATCAACCGCTCCACGGAATCCTGGCTGACTGCGAACTTCTCGTGTCCCCCAGTTACCCGACGGACCGCAAAGTTAGGATCATCAAGTACCTCCCTCATCGGGCGAAACAACTGGCGATGCTTGTGAAGTCGGTGCAATATGCGGTGCACGAAGACATGCTTCATTCCACGAGGCAGAACCCATCCAACCTGAGCCTATCGAAGCTCTTGATCGATACCGCCATGGATTTCCAGGGCTACGCTGAAGAAAAGTCCGTTCACATCGAGGTCGATACCAAAGTTTCCGACTCCTTAGGCGCGATCCTCATCGATCGCGAACAACTTGCAGTGGCACTGACGAATGTCATTTTCAATGCTGTGAGGTATGCATTTCCCGGAACCACGGTGACGATCCGTTCAAAGGCGGCGAATCAGCAACTCAGTATTCTCGTGACAAACGACGGAATTGAGATAGAACCCTCCGAAAGAGAGTCAATTTTCCAGAAGGGTATGCGGACCAGACGTGCGATGGAGTTCTCCCAGTCCGGCCTTGGCATTGGCCTATTCGTTACCCGCGAACTTATGCGCGGCATGGGGGGCGACGCTGTCGTCATCGACTCAAGCCCTACCGGCGGCGACTACAGGCAGTTTCATGAGAGTCGCACCACCGTTGCATTGACGCTGCCCCTGTCCGTTGTTTTGAAGTCAGGAGGTGCCCACTGATGGGGTCGCTAAAGGGAAAAAGTATTCTATTCGCCGACGATTCGGTCTATGCCATGCTAAGCACAGTTGATGCTCTGAGGGTGCTGGGTGCCAGGGTGGACGTTGTCACAGATGGTGCGGAAGCTCTGGAGTACATGAGGACGCACAGGAACGATCCGCCGGATCTTCTGATTCTGGACATCATGATGCCTGAGGGGAAAGGGGCGGAGATCAAGACCCTGGATGGTGGCAGGTCTACCGGCGTCGAGATATACAAATGGATGCAGAGGGAGAAGCTCGGGATTCCAACCGTGGTCTCAACGATTGTCTGCGACGATTCAATCCTTGAGGTTTTCCGCCGTGATAAGAAGATCGCTATTGTTCAAAAGCCATACCACTTCAGGGACCTTGAGAATCAAATTCTGAAAGTCCTGACCCTGCGTGAGAATTGATGACACCCATGCGAATGTCAACGTTGTTGATTCTCCTTTTCCTGATATTCAGCACCGCGTCGGCCAATGGAAAAGCCGTCGGGAAGCCCAAGGAAGGCGCACCTCAAACTGCGAAGACTGTAGAGTGTACACCAGCGTCCGTGTCGCCGCCCCAGGCCGAATCCAAGCCCTCAACCAGTGAGGTTCTGGAGGTGGCTCATATGGCGGTAGACAATGCCGAGTCCTACATACATTACGTAGCCTTCATTGGGGCGATTCTGGCGCTCTTTTTGACCTATGTCGGAGTAACGAACATTATCGATGCTCGGCGGAACAAGGATGAGATGATGCGCCTCGAAGGAGAATTAAGGAAGCTGGAAGACAGCAGGAAGTACTTTGAACAAGAATTAAAGAAGCTGGAGGATGGCAAGAAAGGGATTGAAGACGACCTTGAAAAGGACAAGAGAGCCATTAAAGCAGCACGTGAAGAGGACACCAAAGCAATTGAAGCCGCGCGTGAAGAGTTCCGGTATCAGAGAGAAGAAATCATCAAGGATATGGCGGGGTTAAAGGAACAGCAGAAGTCTCTGTGGGAGTCGTCAGAAGCGGTTCGGGGAGATTTGGCAGAACTAAAGGAACAGGAGAAGTCTCTTCGGAAGCTGACAGAGACGGTACAAAAGGTGACCCTGGGCAGGAGCCGACTCAGCGCGGAAACGCGCTTGAAGGCCCTTCAGCATCTTTCTCAGCCTGGTAGATCCCTTGGGAATCCCTCCGCTGCTAGAAGTCTTGACAGACAGAGACAACGATCTCAAACTCCGCCAAGAAGCCGCTTACGGGCTTGGCCGGTTCAGCGAGAACGCTGCTTTCAAAGAGTATTACCCGGAAATCTTTTCGGGATTTCGCGAAGTCCTCTCGGACCCGAAGACTCTGAAGGCGCTAGCGCTGGAGGTGATTAAGAGAGCGCGCCTGTTCGGGGCTGATCCAGGTGGGCTGGGTCCCCTATTTGAGGCTTGGGAGAAGGGTGACGCGCAAACGTAGTTCCTTCCGGTGGATCCGGAGTTTGGGCAGCGGTATTGAGGTCAGCGAGCCCGGCGCGAGAAAACCAAACTAAGACTTGGGGAAGTTGGCGTCGGCCTTGACTTCGTCGATCTGCTCGGTGTGGCGCTTGCTGTGGGCGGCGATGAACAGCAGCCATTCGTAGGCGTCGAGGGGCTGGCCGATGGGGCTGTCGGCAACGTGGGCGCGCAAACCGGGCGTGGTCTTCATGAACTCGATGGTCTTTTCGCGGCTGGCGAGGAAATGCTTGAGGGTCTCATCGGGCGTCCAGCGGCCAGTGGGCACGAGTTGCGGCGGCGCTTGCGCCTTGTGGCTGCGGTCGGGAATCCTGGCGAGGACCGCGGCGTCTGCTTTTGCGAAATCGCGATCGGCAGCGCCGGGACCGGCCTTCATTACATTGCCGGTAACATTCCCGAAAGATAAAGTCTTCGGCCAGCGCAATGTGTTCGAGGCATTCAGCGACCGACCAGCGATCGGGGGCGGACTTGAAGTGCATTTGCGCGTCGGATAGGCCGGAAACCGACGCGACCACAGCGTCGCGGGTTTGCTCGAGATACTGAACACCTTTGTCGCGGTCCGCCTGCGAGAGTTCCTGAGCCGATGCGGCGGCGGCCAAGAGCGTGAGCGCGCAGAACAGCAGGGATATCTTTTTCATTGAGTGCCTCCGGGGAATTGGGGAATTTTTGAAGCTGCAGCGAAGGTATGCTTACACAAGTGACTTGCAATGTGCAAGTTAAATTTGCAGCACCGGTTGCGCGGCGGGCGAAAGGGTGAGGCCGCGGACGGCCCGCTCCCCGGTTTCCGGTGTTTCGATGAGGGTGCTGAATACGGCAGCGTAGAGGCCCGTGCGGCTGGTCAGTTTCTTGTGGCGCGCCTGGAGGAAGGCGAAGCCGAAAGGGGAGGAGCGCTCGAGTTCGCGGAGAAATGCGGGGGAAAAGAACCCGGAGGCGTTGGCGACCGCACCGACGATGAGCGAGCGCCAGCTCATGCGGAGGAGAGCTTTCAGCGTTGACGGGCCATTGGGGAAGCGGTCGAGTTCGGCGCCAACGCGCTCGCTGAAATTGAGCAACTGGGTGACGAGCGAGTCGAGCGGGATACCATTGGCCGCGGCGCGTGTGAAGAGCGTGGCCGAACCGCGGCGGAGGTCCTCCTGAACGTCCTGGAGATCGTCGCCTAACTGGAGAAGCGCTCCCCAATCGAAGGCAGCTTGACTCTCCTGCTGGCTGAGCCAGCCTCGGGCGAGACAGGCGTCGGCGAGGACGGAGCTGCCGCCTTTGGCGCAACTGATGCGAAGGATCTCGTCGCCGGTGCAGGGCGAGCCGGATGCTGAAGCCGGCGTTGAGGCCCGGACTGAGTTGGGCGATGCTTTCCTCCTGCGCCCGATGGATGGCCAGCAAGGAATCGAAGACCTGGGGATACTGGGCGCGGGGATACTGGCCTTCAATCATGGCGACCAGCGCCCAGATGGCTGCCTCGTGCGCGTCGCAGGCGGGGAGGCGCTCGCCGCGCAGGCGAAGGCGGAAACGGGCGCAGAAGCGGCGCTTTGCCTGGGCGGATGCGTCGCGGCGATCGAGATAGTTATCGGTGTAGGGGTAGAGGAGGCTGTAGCCGACGATCGAGGGAGTGATGCGCGAGGGCTCGCCGAGGAGAGGCTGCAATCCGTAGACGGTCCAGGCGTTGCGGCAGGCCTGGAGGATTTCGGCCATGGTGAGGGCGGCGTCGAAGCGGCGCGCAGAGCGGGCGAATTCGGCGCCGGCGGGCAGGAAACCGTGGGTAATGAGCTCGATCGCCGACGCTTCGAGGTCCAAGGCGGTTGCGGCGAAGCGGGCAAATGTGGCGACAAGGCGGTCCTGAAAGGCGGCGCGGGCGGCTTCGGTGCGGGGAGGGCTGTGCAGTTCCCGCTCCACGGCGCGAAGGCAATCGTCGTAGGCCTGTTCGCGCTGGCGCTGGTCCTCAAGAGTGTAGGAGGGACCGCGTGGCACGGAGTGGCAAGCGCAGGCGCGCCAGGATTCGGCGGTGAGCGTGGACTGAGTTTCAACCCAGGGCCAACTGAAGGTGGGGTGCATCTTGCCATGGGCTACGCTGGAGCGGGGGCGTTTGTTCCCGCTGGCCGGAGCGTTGCATTCGTCAAGTTCTGTGACGAACCTGCCGGAGAAACTCGGCCTCCAGGCCGGCGGAAGTGCGGAAGTAGGTCTCCGAACGCAACCGAAGATAGGCATGTTCGGCATCGATCAGGCGGCGCTCGGCCGCAGTCATCAACACACCCAATGTTCAGGTGGTCGCGAGGCCACGCCGAATTGCTTCCCGGCGCCCTTTGCGTTCATCCATGAGAAGCAGGTCCGCGTGAAGCTCTTCACAGAGCCGAATGGCTTCGCGTTCACCCCGTCCCAGATCAGCAAGCTCCGGGGCAGCCGCATGAAGCGGCGGCCTCACTTCGACCCAAGCGGGAACCTCGCGCAGCCAGCCGCGGACCGCCGCCGGCGCCGCGACGTGGTTCATTTCCTGGATGACGCCGGAAGGAACAAGAATTCGGCCAAAAAGGAGAGGAAGCAGGTTGTCGTGGCCAATCTGAATCAAGTAGTTGAGGGGAGAGGTGTCGGCAACAACGATCATTCGTTGAGGACTCCCTTGTCCTGGAGGTTGCGCATCGTCTCAATGTCGCGATCGACAGATCCTCTTCTTTTGTAAGCGTGGTCGAGGATGCCGCGTTCCTTGAGAAATCCGTCCAACTCGAGACAAGATAGTCCCAACAATTGAGCTGGCTTGAAAGTGCGAGAATGCGCCAGTCCTATATCCCTCAATCACCAGCGATTCCAGGGCGGCGCGGCCCGGATTGGGCTGCTGCACCAGATCATCAGGAATATGGACCGTAATATCCATGAGCAAGCGTAGCAAGAACCTGGAGAATCTTCCACCCGATCCGACGCAGATGAGGCTATGTTCGGGAGCATACTCGATACGGAAGTTCGAAAGGTGCGGCAGGGACTGCAGTTCCTCTGACGGAACCGATCGAGCAAATCCTGCGTACTAGGCGGATTATGCAGTGCGCGGGTGCATTAAGCTGGAGCGGGGTGGGTTGGGGTGCTGCAATGGCACGCTCCCTATCCCCCAACGCGCTGAATGAAAAGCCGAGGGTCCAGAGAGAATCCGCCAGGGCCGTATCGCTGGCGCCACCTGCGAGCCGCGCGGCGCGCGTGGAGGTGAGCAAGCTGGAGCAAGCCTTGCCGCAAGACTGGAATGAACTCGTGCGCCGCTGCATGGAGGGAGACTCCGGCGCATGGGCCGAGATGGTCCGCACGCACCAGAAGCGTGTGTATGGGCTGTGCTACCGCTTTACGGGGAATGCAGCGGACGCCGAAGACCTGACCCAGGATGTGTTCCTGAAAATCTACTCGAATTTGGGCAGCTTCGATGCCGCGCGAGGCAGCCTGCCGGTGTGGATCACCACGATGACGCGGAACCTGCTGGTGGACAACTTCAGGCGGACGCGCAACCAGCGGGCAACGGGCTCGCTGGACGACGGGTGGGAGCACGGCGGAGGAGCTGAGGCCGGTGGACCGGCTGGCGGCCGTGGGGCCGTCGCCGCACGAGGCGGCAGCGCGCAAGGAACTGGCCAGTTATGGTGCAGCAGGCGCTCAAGCGAGTGAGCGTGGAGCTGCGCGAGGCGGTGATTCTGAGAGATCTGCAAGACTTTGATTATAAAGAGATTGCACAGGTTCTAGGGATCCCCGAAGGGACCGTGAAGTCGCGGATCAGCCGGGGCCGGGCGGAACTAGCGCGGCTGCTGGAACGTAATAGGCAGGAGGTGATGTAGCGATGGCAGAGCGCACACATATTCCGAGCACTCCAGCCTGCGGCGAGTGGGAGACACTGCTGGCGGATGCGCTGGACGGGCTGCTGAAGCCAGAGGACGAAGCGAGGTTCACGGCGCACAAGGCCGCCTGCCCGGCCTGCGCGGCGCTGTATGAAGAGGCGCGGAAGGGGCGCGAGTGGCTGGAGTTTCTTTCGCCCGAGCCGGAGGCGCCCGCAGGGGCTGCTGGAAAGGATTCTGGCGCACACGGGTCCGGGACACGCGGCGCCGGCGGAATGGACGGTAGGCGGCGCGCTGCCTGCGGTTGCGGGGACGGCGACGGTTCCCGACTTTGTGCCCCCGGTGTGGCAGCAGCCGGGATTTTTTGCACGGGTACGATCCATCGCGCAGCCGCGGCTGCTGATGACGGCGGCGAGGGCGTTCTTCTCGATCGCGCTGACGTTGAATATGACGGGCGTGCGGTTGACGAGCCTGCGGCTGGCCGACCTGCGGCCGGAGGCGGTGCGGTCGTATATGGAACGGCAGTTGACGATGGCCTCGGTGCCGATCGTGCGGTATTACGACCATTTGCGGTTTGTGTACGAAGTGAAATCGAGGGTGCGGCAACTGCGCGGCGAGACCGGAGGCGAACGCAACGGTGAGCCGGGGCGCAACGAGACACAACCGGTGACGCCGGGCGAGACAAAACAGAATCCAGGGCAGAGTCCGGGGCGCAACGATGGGGGATCGCGCGCGGACCCTCGGCAGGAAGACAGGGATCTAGGGACCCAGGGACCAAGGGACCGAGGCCAGAAACGGCACGTGAATCCGGAGATCGAACCGGCGAACGGTGAGTTTGTGGAAGCTTCATTTCACAGGAAAGCCGTTGCAACACAACAGAGGGCAGTCCGGAAGCTCCGCAATGCGAGCGTGGGAAAGGAGCAGAGTATGGATTGCGTAAACCATAGCGACGTGAGTGCGACCGCGTATTGCCAGAACTGTGGCAAGGCGCTGTGCGCGACATGCGTGCGTAACGCGGCGGGAGGGCAGATGTTCTGCGAGCCGTGCTGGATAGCATGGCAAGGCGCGCAACGGCCTTTCGTGCCTCCGCCCGCGGGAGCGCCCAGCCCAGGGCTGGCGGCCTTTCTGGGACTGATTCCCGGCGTGGGCGCGATGTACAACGGCCAGTTCATCAAGGGACTGGTGCACGTGGTCATCTTCGCAGTGCTGGTGAGCGCGGCCCATGTCTACGGCATCTTCGGGCTGTTCATTGCAGGGTGGATCTTCTACCAGGTGTTCGAGGCGTACCACACCGCGAAGGCGCGGCGCTGCGGCGAGCCTTTGCCCGATCCACTGGGACTGAACGAGGTGGGCAACTGGTTTACGCCGGGCGGGCGGATGCACCAGGGAATGCCGCCTGTCGCGCAACCGGGAGCAGGCGTGGGGCCAGCGAGCACGTACCAGGCGCCATATCAGACGCCGGGTCAGACACCGGGGCAAGGCGCAGATCAGGCGCAGTACCAAGCGCCGTATCAGACGCCGTATCAAGGCCCCTATCCGGGGCCGTATCCGCCACCGGGCAGTCCGCCGGTTCCACCTGTGCATTGGCGGCGCCGGGAGCCGATCGGAGCCGTGATTCTGATCGGCCTGGGGCTGCTGTTTCTGCTGGGGCAATTCGATTGGTTCTCGGGGCGAATGTTTGAGTTTGCCTGGCCGTTGCTGCTGATTGGATTGGGCGTTTGGCTGATCGTGCGCCGCATGCAGGATACGAAGGCGAATTCGCAAGGAGGGTCCAAATGAACCGCTACATTTTGATTCGGCGATTGCGCGGGCCGGCGTTTCTGCTTCTGGTGGGCGTGATCGCGCTGCTGGCGCAAGCAGACGTTCTCAGCTGGGGCAAGAGTTGGCCGCTGTTCCTGATCGTGGCGGGCCTGTTGCTGCTGGCGGAGCGGGCGGCGCTGTCCGCGGAAGGCTATCCATCGTATCCGGGCGGACCGTGGCAGAGCACATCGCAAGGCATGTACCCGAGCGCGGCGAATTCCGGAACGGTGGGTTCGCCGGCGGGGCAAGGCGGGCAGCAATCGGCAGGAACGATCGTGTCGTCTGAGTCGCATGACTTCGAGAACGACCGAAGTGGAGCACAGTCATGAGCACCGTACCTCCGAACATTCCTCCCGGCGGCGGAGCACCGCCGCCGTACGATCCGAAGATCCAGTGGCGCGCGTATCGCGAACAACAGCGAGCCGCGTGGCGGTCGCAACGCGATGCATGGCGGGCGCAGCGGCACGCGTGGAAGGCGAACTACCGTGGGCGTGTATGGGCCACGCGTACCCTCGGTGGTGGGTCCGGTGATCCTGGTGTGCATCGGCGTGATTGCGCTGCTGGTGGTGACCGGACACGTTGAAGCAGGCGCTTTCTGGTCGTGGTACGGGCGGTGGTGGCCGCTGCTGCTGATTGGAGCGGGGCTGGCGCTGCTGGGCGAGTGGGCGTTGGACATGCGGCGGGAGACTCCGGTGCGGCGGAGCGGAGGCTTCATGGGGATTCTGATCTTTGTTGCGTTCCTGGGCCTTTGCGCGGCGGGATGGAACCACATGCGTCCGTGGGTTCACAACTGGAACGGAAATGACGACTTTTTCAACGGCTTTGGATTGCCGGAGCATGACAGCGATCAACAGGTACTGGACACGCAGATTCCCGGGAATGCATCGATTGAGGTTCTGAATCCACGCGGCGACGTGAGCATTACCTCGGCCGACCAGCCCAACGTTGTGGTGCAAGCGCACGAGATGGCGTATGCCGAATCGGATCCCGATGCGAAAAAGATCTTCGACGCCGAGGCCGCGCACGTGACGGTGAGCGGCAGCGCGGTGCTGGTGCAGTCGAACAGCAACGACCACGGGCGAGTGAACCTGACGGTCACGGTTCCGCGGACGGCCAAGGTGACGGTGAATGCGGGCAAGGGAGACGTGACGGCATCAGGGCTGGGCGCGGGAATCGAAGTGAACGCCGCGCAGGGCGACACGCACCTGGACGCGATTTCGGGCCTGGTGACGATGCACTTTTCCAGCGGCAAGCACGACTTCTCCGCGCATCAGATCCAGGGCGACATCAGCGCCGATGGGAGTTGCAACGACGTGACTCTTTCCGAGATTCAAGGCAAGGTCACGCTGAACGGGGAGATCTACGGCGAGGTGCACCTGGAGAACGTAACAGCGGCGATCAACCTTCATACGCCGGTGACCGACGTGCAAATTGCGAGCCTTCCCGGCGACATGACCATGAACTCGGACGATTTGCGCGTGACCGAAACCAAGGGGCCGGTGCACGTGGTGACGCACTCAAAGGACGTGGACCTGAGCGAGATTTATGGCGATACCTACGTGGAAGACCGTAACGGAACCATCAATGTGGCGCCAGCGGGAGCCTTTGGCGTAGAGGCCAGAAACGACAAAGGCGACGTGGAGCTGACGCTGCCGCCCGATGCCTCGGCCACGGTGAACGGGCAAACGCACAATGGCGAAATTGTGACGGATTACGCGCTGACCGTAAGCGGCGACGAGAACAAGACGGTGAGCGGAAAGATCGGTTCAGGCACGGCGCGCATTGCGTTGAACACGAGCAACGGGGACCTGCACATCAAGAAGGGATCGGCGTTCCCGGCGGTGCCGCCGGCGCCACCGGCGCCAGCGGCGAAAGGCCCCGGTGCACCGAAAGCTCCGGCTGCGCCTGCCGCGCCAGCAGCGCAGAATGCGCCGCACCTGAAGAGCCCGAAGACCATGCCGGCGCAGCCGGTGACGCAGTAGTTCGCGCAGCAGAAATCAACGACCTGAGCAGGCGCTGGAGAGACGATCCTCCTGCGCCTGTTTTGTTTCAGGCATCATAGGTAGTGGGAGCGGACCCTCGAGTTGTATGCTGCATTGCGAGGGGATCTGTCCCCGCGAGGTCAAAACCAGCCATGATGCATACGCCGGTGAAGGTGATCACCGTGGAGCGCGAGTACGGCTCGCACGGAGGGGAATTTGCGCACGATCTGGCCGCACACCTGGGATGGCGGCTGTTGGATTCGGAGCTGGTGTCGGGCGCGGCGCGCATCGCCGGCGTGGACCCGAAGCTGGCGGCCAAGCTCGACGAACGGCTGGACCCTTGGTACTACCGCTACGGCAAGATTTTCTGGCAGGACCCGGTGTATGCGCCTGCTCCCAGCGGCGAGGAGCACATCCTCGATTCCGCAGCGCATGCTGGAGTTGATCCAAGCAGCAGATTCTGGATGCGGCCAAGCAGGGCAACTGCGTGCTGGTGGGCCGAGGGTCGGCCTGCGCGCTGGCCGGGAGGCCGGGCTGCTTTCACATTTTTGTGTACGCCACGGCCAGCGCCAAGAAGGATTGGTTCGCGCGTGCATTTCCAGATCAGGCGCAGCAGGCGGAGCAGCAACTGGCGGCGTTCGACCGGCGCCGCGCCGCGGTGATTCGCAAGTTCTATCAGCAGGAGTGGTGCTCGCGCGGGCTTTATCACATGCTGCTGAATTCGTGCATCGGGACCGAGGCGATGATCGACGCGGTGCAATGCGCGGCAGGGCTGTGCGCGGCGACTCCGGAAGCGGTCGCTGGCTAACTTTTCAGAATTGAATTCGGAAGCGCGACCCTTACACAGCGATGCGGGGGACGCGGGCGGCGATGCGCGTGAAGACTTCCCAGGGAATGGTTCCGGCGGCGGCGGCGTGATCAAAGGCGGTGATCGTCTCGCTGCCTTGCGCGCCGAGCAGGACGACCTCGTCGCCGGCCTCGACACCGGAAATCTCCGTGACATCGAGAACGGTTTGATCCATGCTGACGCGGCCGACAAGGGGCGCGCGCTGGCCGCGCACTAACAAGTTGAAGCGGTTGCCGAGGGAGCGAGTGAGGCCGTCGCCGTATCCGGCAGAGACGAGAGCCAGGCGCATGGGCTCTGTGGCGACGAAGGTTGCGTTGTAACCGACGGTGGCGCCGGCAGGAATCGAGCGCACGCCCACAACCGAAGCTTTCCAGGTGAGCACGGGCTGGAGCGCAGCACGCGCGGCGGCGAGCGAGGGTGGTTCGGCAAGAGAAGGCGGACCGTCGGGCGGGCCGAAGTGCGGGTCGAAACGCGGGACGAGGCCGTAGAGCGCGAGGCCGGGACGGAGCATGGCCTTCATGCCGTGACGCGCGGCCAGCTCGGCGATGGCGCGCGCCTGGCCGGCGAGCAGCGTGGCGGAAGCGCCGACGTTGAGCCACTCGGCAAAGAGGCCGGCAGCGGAGATGCGGCTCATGGCTTCGTCGAGCTGCGCAAGCTGCTCTTGCGTCACCTCGGCGTCGGCTTCATCGGCGGCGAAGAGATGGGTCATGACGCCCTCAAGGCGGAGCGGCGAACCGGGACCGAAGCGCGCGAAGATGGCGGCGAGGTCGCCGAGGCCGGCACCCTGTCGGCTCATGCCGGTGTCGATCTCAAGATGGATGGGCAACGAGCCTGCTTGCGCACCTGCGGCGCGGGCGGCGGCAAGAAGCTCGTCGAGTTGCCATGGCTCCCAGGCGACGGGTGTGAGTTGAAATTGAATAGCGGCCGCGGCCTGGCCGGGGAACACGCCGCCAATGATGAGCACGCGGGCTTCGGGACACAGGGCACGCGCGACGATACCCTCTTCCACGCTGGTGACGCCGAGCCAATGTGCGCCAGCGCGGGCAACGGTAGGCGCGCAGAGAGCGAGCGAGTGGCCGTAGGCGTTGGCCTTGACGATGGCGAGCAGTTCGCCGTGAGGTGCGGCGAGACTCGCGAGAAAACGGAAGTTCGCTTCGAGAGCGCGGGTGCGAATCTCGACCCAGCAGGGGCGCGTTGGCATGGGGGACGGCAAAGATCAGTTTACGGCATGAGTGCAGAGGCGATGCGGCATTTGCACGCCGCTACGTTTGCGGAGTTAGAGTAAATGTGAATCATGATCTTGCCAAGCCTTCGCGGCCCTGCCTTACGTGGTCCGGTGACGAGTGCAATTCTCGCGGCTTCGCTCGTTGTCTTTTTCCCCGCGAATTGCCTTGCGGTCACTCAGCCGAAACTCGCCAGCGCTACGGATTATCACCGGTATATCGACGCCTTTCTCGATGTGAAGGACTTCGGCACGCATTACTTCGAGGACGGCGCAGCGGACGCATCTGTTCTGTTTCCTGAAGGCACTCACGCGCCGTACGACTACTTGATGCCTGCGGAGCCGGTTGTTGCGCTGATTCGGCTCCGGGAGAGGGCTTTTCCCCTCCTCATAGACTGTCTTAGCGATCTGCGGGTAACGAGCGTTCGTTTCGATGGCAACAACATGACGCGTCCGATGAACGTGCCGCTTGGATATGTGTGTCTCGATGTTCTGATGAATATTGCCGCAGGTAAACCTGTCTCGGATCCGCATTGTTCCGACGATGGATTAGGGGCCTGCATGAACAACGGCTTCTATTTCAGACCCGACGACTATTACGGCTGCTCTGCGCGGAAATGCATGTTGCGGCCATGGATTATTGTTGTTCAAAAGAACTGGAAGAGCCAGTACCTTGCCCGTCGACTAACCTTTCGCAATCCCTACGACGAAATCCCCCTCGAAGAATACAAGGATTTGAGAAGCCCGCCAAAATAGCCACCGCAAGTTTTCACGAAAGCAGCGCGAAGGCGACGACCGTTTCATGTTGGCCGCTGATTTCAGGCGAGCGGATAATCAGAAGCCCCTTCACATGGACGGTGAGGCCATGGCAAACTGTCCAAATGAACAACCGTTCCGTGCCGGTCACGACCGTGCTTCCCCATCTTGTTTACCGTGACATCGCCGAGGCTTGCGATTGGCTCACCAGGGTCTTCGGCTTCAAAGAGCACTTCCGCTACGGCCAGCCGGTGAGCGGAATTCAGATGTTCCTCGGCGGGGCGGTCATCATGATCTCCGGCCCTCGCGAGCGAAGGCAAAGCCCGGCGGTCGCTGGATTCAACACGCAAATGCTCACCATCATGGTTGCGGACGTGGATGCTCACTATGCGAGGACGAGGCAACAGCGGGCAAAGATTTGGGAAGAGCTTCATGAGACGGAGTATGGAGAAAGACAGTACGGCGTGGAAGACCTGGATGGTCATCGTTGGCTTTTTGCCGAGCATGCCCGCGACGTAAGCCCTGAGGAGTGGGGCGCAACGGTCGTCAATCCGCTGCCTTGATGGTTGGCGGCGGCTTTTGAGTTCGTCGTTCCGGCACCGGCGTGCAAGCGGAGCTCACCGCAGCAGCGCGAAGGCGACGACGGTTTCGGCTGGCGCGCCGATTTCAGAGCCGATTTCGGAGCTGATTTCTTTGATCAATTCCGCTTCGAGCGAATGCGGGACGGGCATCTCGCATGCGGCGACATCGTCTGGGGACGCGCCGATGAAGCAAAGCTCGCAGTGGCCGAGGCCTTCGGCGCCGTCTTCGCCGGCGGCGCGGATGGGCGGGCCGAAGACACGGCAGGTCATAGGCCGCCACGCGTAAACGTCGCAACGGCCGGTGGCGGGGTCGAGCGCGGGGCAAGCGGCGTCGTTGGCGAAGTCTTCAAATTGAGCCTGCTCGGCGGCGGATGCGCCGAGGATGCCGGTGGCGGGATCGCCGGGGAAACGGGCGCGATGCTCGTCGATCCAAGCGCGGGCACGACGCTCGATGACAGCGGCGAGCGCGGGATTTGCGGCGCGCAGCTCGGACATGCCGGCGCAGAGGCGCGCGGCGTCGAGGGCATTGATGGCGAAGGCGCCGTGGCAGCATTGCGTGCAACCGATGCGGCAGGCGAGGAGGTCTCCGGCGCGGCGGGCGGCATCGGCGAGCGAGGCGTCGACGATCTGAACGAGCTGGGCGTCGCGCGCGGGAAGAGGCATGAGGTGAAGGATAGCGGATTGTGCGACAAAGCGGGCGCGATTGCGCGCGCGGATACCGCATTGCAGACGGATTTAACATGGTCTGTATGGCAACCTACCGAGTTGTGCTTCGCCAATCCGAAGAAGGTTACAGCGTGTCATGCCCCGGATTGCCTGGATGCTGGTCGCAGGGCGCAACCGAGGAGGAGGCGCTCGAGAATATCCGCGTCGCCATCCGCGAGTACGTTGCTGCTGCCGAGGAACTCTCTCGCGATGCCGAGACACGGATGGTGGAAGTTGAGGTTGTTTAGGCCTGCAATTCCCGTTTGGCTGCAGCCCGCAGTTCGTTATGTAAACGAACCATCTGCTCATCGAATGGAGGTCTGAGATGGCTGCACAATGCACGCACGCAGCAACGATCAAGAAGGGTGTGAAGCCGAACACGAAGGGTTGCGAGGAGTGCCTGAAGATGGGGGACACGTGGGTGCACCTGCGCATGTGCCTGGAGTGCGGACAGGTGGGCTGCTGCGATTCGTCGAAGAACCGGCACGCCCGTGCGCACTTCGATGAGACGAAGCACCCGCTGATCCAATCTGCCGAGCGCGGCGAGGATTGGCGGTGGTGCTATGTGGATGAGGTGTATCTCTAGCCGGCGGCTAGCTCCACTTCAATCTTCTTTGATTCGGCGACGAGCTTTGTGATTTTGAAGGTGCGGATTTGGCTTTCGGCGAGGGGCTCGCGCTTTGCCGAGGGCGCGGGAGCGTTGCCTTTCCAGCGAGCTTTCAACATGGAGGAGAGCTGCGAGAGGTCGGGTGCGGCGGAGTTAGCGGGGTTAGCGGAGTTAGCGGGGCTAGCGGAGTTAGCGCGGGCTAGTTGCGGCAGATGGATCTTATGCCTTCGCCGAGTTCGACGATGGCGCCGGAGGACGTGAGCTCGACGACGCGGCCGGAGACCTGGTCGCCGACTTTGTGCTCGGCGATGTACTCGTCGATGCTGGTGGGAATCAACTGCTTCATGGAGAGCTTGATCTGGCGCTTCTCAGAATCAATCGCGAGAATGACGGCTTTGACGCGCTGGCCCTCGCGCAGGACGTCGCGAGGATGATTGATGCGGCGGCCGGCGACGATCTCGCTGACGTGGACAAGGCCGTCGACACCTTCGGCGATCTGAACGAATGCGCCGAAGTTCATGATCTTGGTGATGGGGCCTTCGACCTGGGAGCCGACGGGGAATTTGCGCTCGACTTCGAGCCAGGGGTCGGCGAGCGTTTGCTTGAGGCCGAGAGAAATGCGCCGGGCTGCGCGGCCCTGCTCAGTGCCCGCGGGCGGCTTGACGGAGAGAACGACAGCGTCGACGCGGTCGCCCTCGCGGAGCACGTCGGAGGGGTGGCGGACTTTTTTCGCCCACGACATCTCCGAGATATGAATGAGGCCTTCGAGGCCCGGGCTCGAGCTCGACGAATGCGCCGAAGTCGGTGAGGCGCGTGACGGCGCCGGCGATGCGCTGGCCGGGCAGGTAGCGCTCGGCTGCGGTTTCCCACGGCTCGGGCTGGAGCTGCTTGAGGCCGAGCGATATTTTATTGGTTTCAGGATCGATTTTGAGGATGCGCAACGTGAGCTGCTCGCCGACGGAGAGAACGTCCTCGGGTTTGGCGACGCGTGCGCGGGAGATGTCGGAGATGTGGAGGAGACCGTCCATGCCGGGCTCGATCTCGACAAATGCGCCGTAGGGCATGAGGGTGCGCACTGTGCCGGTGACCGTGTCGCCCTCCTGGAGCGCGGCGCGGCGGCCGGCGAGCGCACCACGGGCCTGCTCTTCGAGAACGACGCGGCGATCGACGACGACGTCTTCGTCGGTGACGTCGAGCTTGGTGATGCGGCAGGTGATTTCAGTGTCGACGAGGGCTTCGAGTTCGGCGGCGTCGCGGGTTCCGCTGCGGCTGGCGGGCATGAAGGCGCGAACGCCGACGTCGACGCTCAAGCCGCCCTTGATGACTGCGGTGACGGTTCCCGCAACAGCGATTTTTTCGGCGAAGGCGCGCTCGAGGGCGGACCAGTCGCGGGGCTGAGCGACGCGAAAGCGCGAGAGATCGTAGTAGCCCTCCTCATTGCGGCCGGTGATGGAGACGGGGAAGCTGTCGCCGGGATTGACGCCTTCGGCGTTGTCCGGGAAGGCCGAGCGGGGCAGAACGCCTTCCATCTTGTAGCCGATGTCGAGGACAACCTGATCGGCGGTGAGGGAAACGACCGTGCCCTGCAGTTGGCGGGTTTCGGCGCGATGGGTGTGCGAGCGCTCGAATGCGGAGAGCGCGTCGGCGAATGAGGGCTGAGCGTCCAGGTCTTGGTCTTGGATGAGAGCGGTGGGAGATTCGGGCTGGCCGTCCAGGTCTTGGTCTTGGTCCGGTGAGGCGACTTCCGCGTACGACTGACCAATCAGGTCTTGGTTTTGGCCGGGCGCGGCGGCGACTTCCGCGCACGACTGAGCGTCCAGGTCTTGGTCTGCGGCGGGCGTTGCGATGGAAGACTCGGTGGATACCGAGAATTCAGGGCTTGATACCGCGGGCTGGTCAGCGGCGGGAATGGATTGGGCGTTGAGCCCTTCGTCTTGGACGGGCGCGGCGGGAATGGCTTCGTGTTCGGGCAGGACTTCGTCGGTCATGGCGGGTACGGGTTTATTGTTTCATGGAAGGACAGGGAACGAGGGAGCAAGGGAACAAGGGAGGCAAGGGCTCTTTCCGTGGAGGATTGAGAATTCATGCTGTCCGAGGTCCCAAAATCGGGACCTGGGGCACCCCCGGTTCATGCGAAAACCTTGCAGTCCATGCCGATGCGGGGGCGACCGCTCAGTGGGCGCGGCCGCGGGGGCGGGCTGAGCGATTGCGCTCGAAGAGAATGCGCAGGCCGTCGAGGGTGAGCAGGTCGTCGATCTCCTGGATGTAGCGCGAGTCTGGGGCGATCATGCGCGCCAGGCCGCCACTGGCGATGACGCGCGGCGGCTTGCCCGGCTCGGCGCCAAGCTCAGCGATGATGCGCTCGATGATGCCGTCGACGAGGCCGATGTAGCCAAAGTAGAGGCCGCTCTGCAGGTGCTCGACCGTGTTGGTGCCGATGACTTTTGCGGGGCGCTTGATGTCGACGCGGCTCAGGCGCGCGGCGCGGGAGAAGAGCGCGTCGGCGCTCAAGCCCAGGCCGGGCGCGATGGCGCCGCCGAGGTATTCGCCGCGCGCCGAGATCACTTCAAACTTGGTGGCGGTGCCGAAGTCGACCACGATGCACGGCCCGCCGTAGCGCTCGTAAGCGGCGATGCAGTCGGCGATGCGATCGGCACCAAGCTCGGTGGGGTTGTCGATGAGCAGAGTCATGCCGGTCTTCATGCCCGGCTCGACGAACATGGGCTCGATATGGAAGTAGGTTTCGCAAACCTGGCGGAGGGTGGAGTCGACAGGCGGAACGACGGAGGCGATGATGATGTCGGAGACCTGGCTGGGGGCCATGCCGTGCATCTCGAAGAGGTTGACGAAGAAGACGCCGTATTCGTCGACGGTTTGGGCGCGGTGGGTGGTGACGCGCCAATGTGCGGCGAGTTCGGGCTTTTCTCCGTCGAGGCGATAGAGTCCCAGCGTCGTATTTGTGTTGCCGACATCGAGAGCGAGCAGCATCGTTCTTGGCTCCTAGCCTCTAGCTTCTAGCTTCTAGCTGGATTCTCGTGACAGCCAAAATGATAAATTCGGCACGCACGAGCCAGGAGCTAGAAGCTAACGGCTAGAAGCTGGTCTTTCGCGCAGGCCGCCGGTCTGCACGGTGATGGGCCCATCCGCGGTTTCGACGCGCAGAAATCCGTTTTCATCGAGTCCGGCCGTGACGCCCTGGCAGGACTGCGGACCAAGCACCAGGACGCTGCGGCCGCGCATCCACGTGGAAGCCTGTTCTACGCGCGCGGGTATGGTTGCGGCAGCAGCCGGATCAGCGAGCGCGGAGGCCTCACGCTGCAGCGATTTTAGCAGGGCGGCGAGGAGCGATTGGCGGCTGATGCGCTTGCCGAGCTCCAGATCGAGCGACGTGGCGGGCGTGGCGAGGCCGGGAGGGAAGACGCGCTGATGCACGTTGATGCCGATGCCTACTACCACTGCGTGGGGCGGACCTTTGGATTCGACCTTCGTCTCGACCAGGATGCCGCCGGTTTTGCGCGGGCCGATCAAGAGATCGTTGGGCCAGCGCAGGTCAGTTTCGAGGCCGGGGGCGGGGGCGAGTCCAGAGACGGCGCGGATGGCCTCGGTGGCGGCGAGGCCTGCGGCCAGCGGCAAAAGCGGCAGGCACGAGGCGGAAATTTGCGGGCGGAGAAGAAGACTGACGTAGAGCCCTTCGCCAGCCGAGGAGATCCAGCCGTGACCGCCACGGCCGCGGCCGGCCAACTGCTCATCGGCGAAGTAAACGGAGCCGTGCGGGGCCGCGTTGCGCGCAGCGGCGATGGCGTCAGAGTTGGTGGACCCTGTGACGCGGGCGAAATGGAGCTTGCCGGCAAAGAGGGTTCCGGCGAGTTCGATTTCCAGGGCGGCGAGATCGAACATTGTTTAGCCCGGCTCCGCGGCGATGGTCATGGAGATGTCGGCGGCGCCGGCGGAGTGGGTGAGCGCGCCGACGCTGATGAAGTCGACACCGGTCTCGGCATAGGCGCGGATGTTCTCGAGCACGATGCCGCCGGAAGCTTCCGTGGGAATCCAGCGGCCGGGCTGAGCGGCGGTGGCGGCCTTGATGCGGTCAATGGAGCGGCGGACTTCGGCGGGGGACATGTTGTCGAGGAGAATGGCCTCGGCGCCGTGGGCGAGAGCCTCTTCGAGTTCCTGCGGGGTGCGGACTTCGACCTGGACGCGCTGGCCGGGCTTGCGCTGAGCGAGTGCGCGGGAAAGGACCGCCGCGATGCCGCCACCAAGAGCGATGTGATTGTTCTTGATGAGAATGCCGGAGGCGAGATCGATGCGATGATTGGTTCCCCCGCCGCAGAGCACGGCGTATTTTTCGAGAGCACGCAGGCCGGGGATGGTCTTGCGCGTGTCGAGCACGCGGGCGTGGGTTCCTTGAATGGCATCGGCGTATTTGCGCGTGAGCGTGGCGATGCCGCTGAGGTGCTGGAGCAGGTTGAGAATGACGCGCTCGCAACTGAGCAGCACGCGCGCGTTGTGGCGAATGACGGCAAGCACCTGGCCGGCGTGGACGCGCACGCCGTCGAAGATTTCGGGATGGCTGACGACTTCAAAGCGGGTCTGCGCAAAGGGGTGCGGGACAAGTCTCGCATCCAGGCGGGCAAAGATCTCAAAGAAGCGCGGGATGGCGCCGAGGCCGGCGACGACCAATTCTTCGCGGGCGATGATGGAGCCGGCGGCGAGGAGATTGGCATCGATGGTGAGATCGGTGGTCGCGTCAAGGGCGGCCTGGTCCTCCTGGAGGGCCTGTTCGAGCAATGCGTCGATGCGGTGGGACTTCCAATCCATGGTTCAGGTTTCAGGTTTCAGGGATCAGTTCTCAGTTGTCAGTTCTCAGTTGTCAGTTCTCAGTTGTCAGTTCTCAGTTGTCAGTTGTCAGTTGTCAGTCGTCAGTCGTCAGAGATTCAATCTCAAGCTTGTCATCCTGAGCGACGAGCGCAGCGAGGAGTCGAAGGACCTGCGGTTGCTTTTCGTTCGCTTCCTTATTCTGTCGGTAACGCCTCCAGCGCGGCTCTCGCCTTCTCAAGCAGCAGCCTCGTTTCAGCTTCTTGTTTTTTAAGGCCCTCAACCACTTGTGCGGGTGCTTTGGCCAAAAAGCACTCGTTGCCCAATTGACGCTCGGCTGCTGCCATGCCTTTTTCATACTTGGCGATGTCTTTTGTCAAGCGCTCGCGCTCGGCGGGGACGTCGACGGTGCGTTCGTAGACAACTTCGCATTGGTAATCATTCCCGAGATTGCGAAAAACGCTGGGACCATTAAGTTCGTCGCCCAAGAAAGTGAACGATGAGACGCGAGCGGATTTTTCAATGACGCCGCGGCTTCCCTCAAATGCGCTTTTCGCATTCGGGTTGGCATGAATGCGAATTGGCACGAGCTCCCTCTCAGGCACGCCAATTTCCTTACGACGGTTCAGGATTCCGCTGATGAGGTCCTGCAAAAACGACATATGCGCGAATGTATTGTCTCCCCACGCTCGACCGACCACCTCGTCGAACTGCTCTGGCGTGGGTGCCGGATACGGCGTCAATGCGATCGATTTTGCCGGCGGGTTGCCGTCGTAAACCGCATGCCATAGCTCCTCGGTAATGAAGGGCATGAAGGGCGAGAGCAGCCGCAATGACGCCTCAAAGACCGAAACCAGCGTGATTAGTGCGGCTTTTGTCGCGGCTTTGTCGGCGGTTTCCGAAAAATCCAACCGAGTTTGATGATCTCGATGTACGTCGCAGAAACTTCCCCAGAAGAACTGATAGATCGCGTTCGCCGCTTCGTCGAATCGGTACTTTTCGAGTGATAGGTTCACCTCCCTGCCAGTTTCCTGTGGGGCTGATTTGTTGGCCTTGTGGTCCGCGCCCCATCCGGCGGTCGCATAAAACTCGGCAACGATCCAACGAGCCTCGAGCGGAGCATCGGTTCCGACTGAGGGCATTCCGCCCAGCACCTCGGGATCGACCTTGATGCCGATCTCCGCGGCGCGGTCCACGTTCATGAAGATGAACCGTGCGGCGTTCCAGATTTTGTTGGCGAAGGCGCGGTAGCCCTCGGTGCGCGCCACGTTGAAGGCGATGTCGGTGCCGGGCGAGGCCATGGATGCGAGCGTGAATCGGACCGCGTCGGTTCCGTACTGCTTCACGATCTCGATGGGGTCGACGACGTTGCCCTTGGTCTTGGACATCTTTTCGCGGTTGGCGTCGCGGACGAGGGCGTGGATATAGACCTCGCGATAGGGAACCGACTCGGCAAGCGGGCGCGGGCTGCCGTCGGGCATCGGAACGTCGCGCGAGAACCAGCAGCCGAACATGATCATGCGCGCGACCCAGAAGAAGAGAATGTCGAAGCCGGTGACAAGGAGCGATGTGGGGTAGAAGGCGTCGAAATCGGCGCGATGAGCTGCTCCTTGAGAATCAGGCCCTCCTTCCCGCGCGCCGGAAGAAGCAACCGCAGATCCTTCGACTCGGTCGTCCATCCTGGTGGACGACCTTCGCTCAGGATGACAGAGTGGAGCATGAATGTTGGGCCAGCCGAAGACGGAGACGGGCAGCAGGCCCGAGGAAAACCAGGTGTCGAGAACGTCGGTTTCCTGCGTGAGCTTGTCCGATCCGCAATGCGCGCAGACTGTGGGGTCTTTTGCGTTGGGCTGGGGCACCGTGATTTTGTGGCACGCGCCGCAGTGCCATGCTGGAATGCGATGGCCCCACCAGAGCTGGCGCGAGATGCACCAGTCGTGGAGGTTCGTCATCCACTCGAGGTAGATTTTCTCGTGCATCTCCGGCGTGATGCGGATGGCCTTGTTCCCGTTCGCATCGGGCTTGACGGCTGCGATGGCCAGCTCCGCCATAGTCGCACCGCCCGAGTTGGGCTGCTTGTTGACGGCGATGAACCACTGCGTGGAGAGGCGCGGCTCGATCACGGTTTTGCAGCGGTCGCAGTGGCCGACGTTGTTGGTGTAGTCCTTGACGGCGGCTAGGAGCCCACGCTCTTCCAGGTCTTGGACAATTTTCTTGCGGGCCGCATAGCGATCGAGGCCGGCATAGGCGCCGCCTTCCGCGTTGATGTGGGCGCGCTCGTCCATCACGTTGATGGCCGGCAGATGGTGGCGCTCAGCCGAGGGCGAAGTCGTTGGGATCGTGCGCGGGCGTGACCTTGACAGCGCCGGTGCCGAATTCGCGGCTGACCCACTCGTCGAGAACGATGGGAATTTCGCGATTGATGAGCGGCAGGCGCAGCTTCTTGCCATGAAGATGCAGGTAACGCTCGTCCTCGGGGTGAATGGCGACCGCGGTGTCGCCGAGCATGGTCTCGGGGCGCGTTGTGGCTACGGTTATGTACTCCCCGGAATCTTGACCAAAAGAGTCAAGTACGGAGTACCGAATCTCCCAGAGATGGCCTTTTTGTTCCTGGTGAACGACTTCGAGATCGCTGACGGCGGTTTGGCAGCCGGGGCACCAGTTGACGATGTACGCGCCGCGATAGATGAGGCCCTGATGGTAGAGGCGGACGAATGCTTCGCGCACGGCGAGCGAAAGGTGCTCGTCCATGGTGAAGTACTCGCGGCTCCAGTCGACGGAGACGCCGAGGCGCTTCATCTGCTCGAGGATTGCGCCGCCGTAGTGACGCCGCCACCCCCAGGTGCGCTCGACGAAGGCCTCGCGGCCGAGCATCTGGCGCGAAGTGCCCTCTGAAACCAGTTGGCGCTCGACCAGCATTTGCGTGCTGATGCCCGCGTGGTCGGTACCCGGCACCCACAAAACACGATCTCCGCGCATGCGCCGCCAGCGGACAAGGATGTCGATCTCGGTGTGCTCCAGCATGTGGCCCATGTGCAGGTGGCCGGTAACGTTGGGCGGGGGCAGGAGAACGACGAAGGACTTGCCGTCCAGGCCTTGGTTTTGGACGGGAGCAGTGGGAGTCGGTTGTTCGAAGAGTTTTTCGCGGACCCAGTAACCGGCCCAGTGATCTTCAATGGCGGTTGGGTCGTAGGATTTGGGCAGGTCGTGAGGCATGGGTTTGCTTGGAAGTCCCCAGGAATGTGCGCGAAACCCCAATGTTCGAGGGTTTTTGAGCGAGGAGACTCCTTTTCAGGGTAGCAGATGGGACTGCGAGAGATTCACGGGGCGATGAGGGGAACGGTGGGGAAATAGGTGGCGTAGCGGCTCGTGTCGCGAGTAAGGATTGAGCAACCCAGAACTGTTGCGTGCGCTCCAATGAAAAAATCGGGAAGGACGCTTATCTTCGCTCCTCCTTGGCGCCGGTACAGAAAGTGAGCTTTGCCGGCAAGAAAGGCCGCGGATCGCGGAATCTCCGCGAAATCCAGTTTCAGTTCCTTGAGCAACCCATCGACCTTCGCTTCGGTTCGAAATCTTGGCGAAATCTCCGCGTAGACAATCGCATTCACCGTCATCCGGTCGAGCTGAGCCCATCGCTGCAATTGAGCGCCCGACCATGCGCACCATTGTTGATCATTGTCGAGGAGATCGAAGATCACGTTCGAGTCAACGAGGATCATCGGAATATCCGCGAATCAACTCCATGTACTCGTCGGTCGTGCCCTGCCACTTGATCTCGGCGGAGCCAATCACTCGGTCCAGGTGAATTGGCCCAGGAGGCGCGGGCCTTCCGGCGGGCCGAATCACAGTCTCCCCCGCATCGTTGATATCAAAGACCACCTTGGAACCCGGCCTGAATCCCTTTGCGTCCCGAATGCGCTTGGGAATGGTTACCTGCCCCTTTACTGTGACCGTCGTCGCCAAAGCCCTCTCCTCTTGGTCCATCTTGTATTACCGCAACTTCCATTGTAATACCGAAAGGTGACCGAGCATATCTTATGATGAAGGGCCCCTCGAAAGCGGCCCTTTATCGCAGATAACTTAGTGATTCTATTGACCTAGAACGGGTTTAGCTTGCCAAGGCCCTTCTTCTTTTTCTTCTTGCTGGAGGACTCTTCGCTCTGGTCCACCTTGGGCTTCTTCGGCTTGCCGTTGGTGGCAGTATTGGGGGTGGGCTGAGCCGGATTCTCGCCGGGCTTGATGTCGTTGACCTGGAGGGGGGCCTCGGCCGGTTTTTCCGCGGCGGGCAGGACACTGTTGGAGGGCCCGACCGGCTTGACCAGGGCGTTGGGGTCGGCCTGGGCGGCGCCAGGGGCCTGGCCGGCGCCAGTGGGGGCCTGAGCGGAGCCGTTGGGCGCGCTGAGGATCTCGACGCCAACGCCGGTGCCCTCGCCGGGCGCCTGCGGCTGCAGCGGGGCGGTGGAGGGTTGATCGCTGCGCGGCGGCTCATTGGGGCCGGTGGGCGTGACTGGCGCGGCCTGCGCCGGCGGCTTGCCGGCGCTCACCGCTTCCTGCAGCATCTGAACGTTCTGCTTGGTCACGTCAGGCGCGAGAGTGCGCGTGGGATCGTCGAGAGTGGGCTCGCCCACGTGCACGGCCTCAACTACGGTGGGGCCGCGCTTGATGATGTCGAGCGTCTTATCGGTAAAGTGCAAGGGCTGGCGGCTGCGCTCTTCGGCGTCGCTTTCGGCGATGGCCGCCTGGGTGGGCTCGGGGACGGGGCGGTTCATGGCGACGAGGCGGTCGCGGGCATCTTCAACGTGGGGAGCCATGGGATAGCGCGTGATCACTTTGGCATACGCCGCGGCGGCCTTGTCCTGATACATGGTGTGCAGGCGCTCGCGGATGGCGCCGGGCACTCCGGGAGCAATATCGACGTTGTGCGCCTCGCCGGCGTAAGCGTCGCCGATGGCGAGGAGCACCTGGTCGCTCTTGGAATAGAGCGGATACGTGTCGGACACGGTTTCAAGGCGGGCGATGGAGGCTGATATAGTCCTCGCGGCTCTCGTAGTAGAACTGCCGATCTGGGCTTCGCGCTCGGCCAGGACCTCCTGCACGTCGCGCAGGCGCTGCTTGGCGCGCGGCACGAGAGTCGAATCCGGGAACATGTTGATCATCTCCCGGTATTCCTTCTCGGCTTGCTGGGCGTTGGTGTAGTCGCGGTCGGGCTTCTCCATCTGCTGGTAGTAGATGTCGGCCACCTTCATCTTGGCTTCGGCGGCCTCAGGGGCGTTGGGGAAGAAGGTGATGAAGTCCTCGTATTCGGCCTCGGCCTGAGTGAGAGCCGCGGAGCCGCCTTCCTTGAACCAGGTGTCGCCGACCGACAGCTTGGCGCGCATGCGGTATTCCGACTCGGGATAGGTGTTGAGCAGGGTTTGCAGGTCGAGGCGGGCTACGTCGTAGCGGCCCTTTTTCATGGCCACCATGGCCTTGTCGTAGAGCTCCTTGTCGGGCTGCTTGGATTGCACGCCGGCGAGGGGGTTGGCGTTCAGGTCATAGGGCTTTTTTTGCTTCTTCTTGGTCCTGGCATCGGCTGAAACCCCGCCGAGAAACAACGCGACAAGTGCGACCACGACGATTTTGAGAGACAACCGGTTCATACCACCTCATCGGAGGAGGGCCCTGGGGAGAGCCATCCGCTGCATGCAAACGATTTTCAGTGAATTTTACTCTTTCCGCCCGCGGCCTTGCTCGCAGGTTCCGGATTTGCAGCCTCACGGGCCGCAGCCAGCAGGGCGCGCGCATCGCGCTCCGGCTGCCCGGCGCCGAAGACGGCGTTGCCCGCTACAAGCAACTCCGCACCCGCTTGGACGATGGCGGCGACCGTGTCGTGAGCCACTCCGCCGTCCACTTCGATTCTAAATTGGAGGCCCAGTTCGCGGCGGATTTCGGCCAGGCGGCGGATCTTGTCGAGGGAAAAGGGGATGAATTCCTGCCCGCCGAAGCCGGGATTCACGCTCATGATGAGGACGTGATGCACCATGGGGAGGATATCGACGATGAGGTCGACGCGGGTGGCTGGGTTGAGGACCACGCCGGGCTTCATGCCGTGGTGAAGGATCATCTCCAGCGAGCGGTGCAGGTGCGTGCAGGCCTCGTAGTGGACGCTGAGCCAGTTGGCGCCCGCCTCGGCGAAGGCGGCGATGAAATCGTTGGGGTTATCGATCATCAGGTGGCAATCGAGCGGCAGGCTGGTGGCACTTGCGCAGGCTGGCCACCACGGGCGGACCGATGGTGATGTTGGGGACGAAGTGGCCGTCCATGATGTCGACGTGGATGGTGGTGCCGCCGCCGCGCTCGGCCGCGGCAATCTGGTCGGCCAGGTGGGCAAAGTCCGCGGAGAGGATGGATGGCAGCAGCTCGACCATGGAATTCGGGCGCAACTCCTTGCGGGGACAGTGTATCAGGCGGTGAGCGTTGTACGGGGCGGCGTTAGTGTCCCATTTCTGCGTTGCTGGCCGATTCGCCGATAATTGAAGCTTCATGCGGAAGCCGAAACGAAAATGCACCTATTGCGGAGCGGCGGGAGTCCCCCTAGAGCGGGGGCACGTTGTTCCCAAAAGCCTCTACCCTGATTCGCGGCGAACTTCCGATCTGCAACTAATTACAGTGCCCGAGTGCCCCGCCTGCAATCGGGGATGGTCAGATGATGAGGCATATTTTCGCGGTGTTTTGTTGCTTGCCGGGGAGCCAAATGAGCCGATTAGAGAGCTCTGGGAAACAAAACTAAGGCGGAGCTTGGACGAGAATGATGGCCCCAGACGCGCCACTGAACTGGTCGAACGATTCGTGTCCGTGAGTGTGGACGGTAATGAGCGACAGGTGATCTATCCCGGGCGGGATGAGCGGGTAATTCGGATCATCAAGAAGATCATTCGTGGACTTTCCCATCACCATCGAGTTGAGGACGGGATTGATGATGCGAGAATTTTCGCAGACGTCCTTAGGTATCAGTTCCCAGACGACTTGTGGGGCGAAGGGACTTTCTACAACCACGAGTCAGATATATTTCGGTACTGGTTCAAGAAATGCGATGACGAGAACGAGAAGGAATTAAGTTCCGTCTGGATTCTGACGTTCTTCGACCGGCGCGACTTCATCGCTGTCGTGGATAGAGCAGATAGACCCACCGTCAGATCAGCGAGTTTATATGGCGGCTTATGAGGATATACGTTCACCAAATAGAAGGGCCGCTGCGATTATCGCTCACCCCTGAATCGAGCATAGGCCGCGGAAGTCCAGCAACGCAGTCGTTGGACAGTACCCGGGGCGGCTAGGCCGGGAAGTGGTTGAAGTACAATGAATTGACCGGGTGAAGCCAATGAAGCTCACTACGCTGTGTGGCTTTTCTCTTTTTTACGTTCTTCTTATCGGGTGTTATGAGCAAGGGACAGCACCATCTGCGAGCTCAAAGCCGAGCTCAAAACCTCTTCTAAACTTACCGGATGCCAGCTTCCCTTTGAGCGTCGAGCGCAGGACGAACACGATAGACGACTATGCGCTACTGCTTTCCCAATGCGGAAATCCCGACTCGTTATTGTCAACTGAAAATGACAGGCCGGTGCCAAGAATTCCAAGCCGAGTTGCCCGGTACAATTTGGTCAGCGTCAATGTCGTCATGGTCCCACACGGATGTGAAGAGAGGTACGACACCGCCATGCGGCTCTTGTCTGGCGACAGCACTGTCGCAAAAAACGGTGTCAACCAGATAAAGCCGTGCGTTCGGTCGAGGGATCACGGCTGGACAATTGTCGGATACATTAACGCGAGCATGCAAAGTTCAATGTCAGCAGCCGACGCCATTTCAGCGTTATCCAGCATAAAGGAAAAACGAACCGTCGAGCCGATTAGAGAATAAGGCACCTTGTTTCGCTCAAGAAGATTTCGATTTGCCGGGCACCGCTGCGCCACCATTACCTTATTGTTTCTTCAAGCTCAAGATCCCTATAGACAGTTAAGTGTCACCAGCGACTCTGGGCTATTCTGACCGATCACGCGCTTCCGCACGTCCTTATTCTGCTTGGCCCACGGTCGTTAGCGCCTTTGCAGCCACGCGACCGATGCCGCGAAGGATGGCCTTGATGGGCCAGCGATCTTCGGCGTCGGGGAAGAAAATCTCGCCGGCGCGGCGAACCTCGGGGCGGTAGTACCAGCGCTTGAGGAGGGCCAAGTGGCCTTGCCGGACTGTGGCGGACGGCGGACCTGCGGGCACGGAGAGCTCGGCGATGGCGGCCTCAAGGCGGGATTCGAGGAGGCTGCGGGGGAACTTCGCGGGAGTTGTAGTTGCTGTCTCTTGCACGGGAGCGGTATTTCGCTCAGGGGCTAAAGCCCCCGATGATTGCGCGGCAGCTTCGGCACGACTAAAGTCGTGCCCTGACACTTCTTGCTCCGCTGAGAGAGTATCTTCGTCCCCTGCAAACCCCGCGCCCTTCAAAACGTCTTCGGAAGAGCTTTGTCCGATCTCTGCTCCCTGTTCCCTGATCCCTGTTCCCTGCTCTTCCGGAATGGGCTCGATGGCGAGAGGCTGAGGGAAGAGCGAGGTCGAGCCGGACTGCTCGTTTTGGATTCTCATGCCGAGGGTGGAGAAGTCAGCAGGTCCGCGCAGACGACCGTTCTCGAAGAGAAAAACGGCGACTTCGCCGGGGTTCGCGGAGGCCTGGAGAATGACGGCGCGGAGGCGGCTGAGGGGGCGGACCAATTCGGCGGCGAGGGCGCGCACGGCTTCTACGCGTTGCGCCTGCGCGTGGAGCGCGGCGGCAGACTCGAATGCGAGATCGGCCGAGGCCTGGTCGCGCTCCGTTCGGAGAGTGACGAGACGGCTTTCGCCGTGCGTTGCAAGGAAGCTCTGGACGGCCGCGGCCTCTTCGGCGTAGCGCTCATCCGTGCAGCCCTTGTAGCACGGGCGCGAGACACATCTTCATCTCGGAGTAGACGCAGCCGGGATAGCTCGGATCGGGCGCGAGCTCGAAGGTGCAGCGGCGCAGAAGAAAGAGCTTGAGCATCTCTTCGGCGTAGCGCTCGGCGGCGGCGCGGGAAGGAAACGGCCCGTAGGCCCAATCGGCTTCGCGCAGGCTGGGCCGGTAGGTGACGGTTACGCGCGGATAGGGATTTCCGCCGAGAAAGCGAACGAAGGCGGGAGGGCGCAGGTGCATTCGCTCCAAGCACTTCGTGCCGTATACGTTTTGGACGAGTTCAAACTGAATCAACAGCGACTCGAATTCGGAGCCGGTGAGCTGCCATTCGATGCGGCGAACGAGTCCCGCGAGATGCAAGCGGCGCGGATGGCGGGGCGAGGGCTGGAGGAGACGGTCGAGGCGGGCGCGGAGATTGGGCGTGCGGCCGATGTAGGGCTCGGCGCGTGCGTCGTCTCCAGAGAGCGCGAAGACTGCGGGCGCTTGCGGGAGTTGGGCGAGCGCGGCTTTGGGGTCGGCTGGATCGAACGCAATGAATTGGAACTCGTTCGGCACAGTCTGCGGTCACCTCGTAACGCAGATCACAAGTACACGTGTTCAGAGTGATTTTACGGCGCGCAGCGCGGATAAGGGAGGTGATGCTCGCGGAAAGAGTACAACCAATCACAGAGGCTCGCATCTGAGTCACGTGATACCGCAGTACGTGGAGGTGGTATCGTGAGACGATTTGAAGCTGCTTTGCTTTCGATTTCTCTCCTTGGTTTTCCGGTCAGCGGTTCGGCGATCCAGAACCAGTCAACGCTGACGCAGCCCTCGCCCGCAAGCGCACCCACTTCCATCACCCTTCCCGCTGGAACCAAAATTGAATTGGTTGTAACGCGCCCCGAGTGGGCGCAGTCCGCCAAGGACGGCGACACTGTCTACGCGCAAACTTCGTTTCCAACCATCGCCGGCAAGGGCATGGCAATTCCCGCAGGCACCTTCGTGCAGGGGACGATTAAAGATGTGACGCGGCCAACGCGTAAGTTCTATCGCGCCGAAATTCAAGTCCTCTTTAGCAAGATCATCTTTGCCAACGGATACACCGTGGAGCTGCCTGGCGCGACAAGTGCGATGCAGTCGCCGGCCGCTAATCCGGCGCCGGGCGCGACGCTAATTGCGATCACGATTCAAGTGACGCCGGCGAACGATCTGCTGCTCGACAATGGCGCTGAAGTCGAGATGACGCTGGGCGCGCCGCTCCAGTTGGACACAAAGCAGGTTGCGGAATCGATTCCGCTGTCGCGCGCACCGCAGCCAGGACAACTCAAATCGGCCACAACTTGCCGCAACATTCCCGGAAGCCCCGGCACGTCGGGCTCGCCGGATACCGTCATTCCCGGAACTCCCGGCACGCCCGATACCGTGATCCCCGGCGGTCCCGGAATGCCCGACACTGTCATTCCGGGAACTCCATCCACTCCGGACACAGTGATTCCGGGTTCACCCGGCGTATCGGGAACCCCGGACTATATTTGTCCGGCCAGGCCGCTGGTGATTTCGTGCACTCCGGTGGTAGAGAACAAACAACCGCAAACACCTCAGCCCGTGGCGGCACGCTGAAGCGCCGCATTCTGCCCGAAGAGCGCCTTGGAAGGAAGACGGTCCCATGTTCGTACATTCGATTACCGCAATCATGATTGCTTCACTCTTGATCGCTCAGAATCCGGTTCCCGCTTCGCAAATGGCGGCGCCTGCCGCGCAAGACTCGCCGGCTCCTGCAGGACCAATCGCGCCCGGGCCTGCGGGGCAAACCGCGGCGGCGCCTACGGCGCAGGCCATCACCGTTCCAACGGGAACGGCTGTTCAACTCACGCTGATGAGCTCGGTCAAGAGCAAATCGACGAAGCCCGGAGACACCGTGCGCGCGGTGGTCGCGTTCCCTGTCACTATCGGGACGCAACAGGCGATTCCCGCCGGGACTTTCGTGGAAGGCGTGGTGAGCCGAGTGACGGCACGCCCGCCAGCCGGCCAACAGCCATCATTCCGCATTCACTTCACGCGCCTGGTATTCTCCAACGGTTATTCGGCGGCCCTGAATGGCGAGAACACAGAAGCATTGGTTCTGCCGGACAGCGACAGGGCACCGGCCATTGAGGTGGCGGAATTGACGCCGATTCGGCTGCCTGGGGCACGCTTCGCGATGGGCGAAGGTCAGCAGCCGCCGCAGTTGCCGCCCCTTCCACGGGTAGGCCCCAACCCGGCTGTCGTTGGCGGAGCCATCGGAGGTGGTTTTGCAGCCCTCGTCATTGCAATGCTGGTCATGGCGCATCACCGGGGGAACAGCACGGATTTCGTTCTTTTTGACGCGGGCTGGCAGTTTCAGATGGTGCTGGATAGCCCTGTAACGCTCGATACCGCCCAGGTTGCGGCCGCCGCGGCAGCGCCCAGCGCAAACTAAGGCCAAGCTCGTCCCACGAGCCGATAACTTTCACTTACGATTCCGGACCGCCGCTTGCCTGCCACTCGGCCTTTCTCTGCCAGGCGAAAGCTGGTATGCTGCGGGCGCAGAGAAAAGCGATTTATTCTGGTCTGCTGGATTGAGGGCAATGCTGATCCCCGGGCGCCAGGAACGGGGCCCGGGGCACCCGCTCAATCTGCGTAGGCAATGGGAAAGGGGAATTCAGGTATGTGGTTCTTGGGTATGGATGTGGGGACAGGCGGGACGCGGGCGGTGGTGGTGGATGGCGCGGGGAAGCTGATGGGAGCGGCATCGAGCGAGCACAAGCCGTTTCGCGCCGAGCATCCGGGGTGGGCGGAGCAGGATCCCGAAGATTGGTGGCGAGCGGCGCAGGAGGCGATCCGCGGGGCGCTGGCCTCGACGCCGGAGCCGCGGGAGCCGGTTGCGGCCATCGCGCTGACCGGGCAGATGCACGGGGCGGTGATGCTGGACGAAGCGGGCGCGGTGCTGCGGCCGTCGCTGATCTGGTGCGATACGCGGACCCAGCCGGAGTGCGACTGGCTGACGCAGAAGATCGGCTACGAGAGGCTGATCGAGCTGACATGCAATCCTGCGCTGCCCAACTTTACGCTGACCAAGCTGCTGTGGGTGAAGACGCACGAGCCGGAGACGTTCAAGAAGATCAAGCACGTAATGTGTCCCAAGGACTACGTGCGCTACCGGCTGACGGGCGAGTTCGCGATCGACGTGCAGGAGGCGAGCGGGACGCTGCTGCTGGACGTGACGCACCGGCGTTGGTCGCGCGAGGTGGCCGAGGCGGCGGGGATCGAGATGAGCTGGCTGCCGCGAGGTGTACGAGTCGCCGGAGATTTGCGCGCGGATCAGCGAGAAGGCCGCGGGGCTGACGGGATTGAAGGCGGGAACGCCGGTGGCGGCGGGCGCGGGCGACCAGGGCGCGGGCGCGGTGGGCATGGGGATTCTGCAGCCGGGGAGCGTGTCGGCGACGATCGGAACCTCAGGCGTGGTGTTTGCGGCGACGGCTGAGCCGACCAAGGATCCGAAGGGGCGGTTGCACACGTTTTGCCACGCCGTGCCGGGCGTGTGGCACGTGATGGGCGTGACGCAGAGCGCGGGGCTGAGCCTGCACTGGCTGCGGGAGACGTTTTTTGCCGGGCAGAGCTATGACGCAATGAGCGAGGGAGCGGCAAAGGTTCCGGTGGGATGCGAGGGACTGGAGTGGGCGCCGTATCTCCTGGGCGAGCGCACGCCACATCTGGATCCGGAGGTGCGCGCGGCGTTTGCGGCGATCGGCGTGCAACACACGGCGGCACATTTTGTGCGCGCGGTGCTCGAAGGCGTGGCGTACTCGCTCGAAGACACGTTTGCGCTGTTCCGGGAGCTGGGGATTCCGGTGACCGCCATCCGGCTCGGCGGCGGCGGAGCGCGCGGCGCGCTATGGCGGCAGATTCAGGCGGGGATTTACGGGCACACGGTGGAGGTGCTCGTGGCCGAGGAGGGCGGCGCGTTTGGCTGCGCGCTGATGGCAGGCGTGGGCGCGGGACACTGGAAGAATCTGGACGAGGCGTGCGGCCAAGCGATCAAAGTGGCGCAGCGGATTGAGCCGGATGCGGCGGACGTAGAGGCGTACAAGGCCGGGTATGCGCGGTGGAGAAGGCTGTATCCGGCACTGAGAGGGCTGCGGTAAAGCAGGGACTGAGGGACTAAGGGACTGAAGAATCAGCCGCTCCAACCGGCATCCGCGCGGTGGGTGCAAGCTGGTGCTGGTTGAGCCATCTGATGCTGCTGTGTGAATCAATAATGTAATTGCATTATGCAGTTACAAAATGCGATATAATTTCATGTGAGGTGATGCCATGCCGGGGACTGCGGCTCGCGGCAAGGAAGCCACGCTCAATCTGCGCATCGATGCAGTGCTGAAGGCGGAATTTTCTTCCGCCGTGGAGGCCGAGGACCGGCCGGCCGCCGAGGTTTTGCGCGGCCTGATGCGCAACTATGTTGAGGAGTCGCGCCGCCGCCGCTTTGCCGCCGAAGCGCGCCGGCAATCGCAACTGATCGCCGCCTCAGAGGACGAGGCGGAGGTGATGCGCTGGATCCAGGATGTGAGCGCGGCGAAAGGCGGCAAATGAAACGCGGCGATCTGGTGACCGTGGCCGTATCTGGAGACTATGGCAAGCCGCGCCCGGCGCTGGTGGTGCAGTCGGACGCCTTCGACATTCACCCCTCGGTGATTGTGCTGCCGTTGACCAGCGAGTTGCACGATGCGCCGCTTTTCAGAGTAACGGTGAGTGCAAACAGGGAAACGGGGTTGCGAGCCGCATCGCAGATCATGGTGGACAAGGCGACGACCGTGTCGCGCGGCAAGATTGGACCGCGGATTGGCCGTCTGAACGATAGCACGATGCAAGCGGTCAACCAGGCGCTACGCGGCTTCCTTGACCTGTAGCGCCGATCGCTTACCGAGCGAAGAGGGTGAGGTCGATGCTGCCGGCCATCGCCTTATACCCGTCGTCCTTGGGGTGCAGGTGATCGCCTGAGTCGTAAGCCGGATTGAAGTGGGTTGGATTCGCCGGATCCTGGGTGGTCTTGTCGAAGTCGGCGACGCCGTCGAATGTGCCGCTATTGCGAATCCAATCGTTCAGGGCTTCCCTGATCTGCTCGCCTTTGTCGGAATAGTAGCCTGCGCCGCCGTAGGGCGTGAGCGTTGCTCCGATGGCCTTGATGCCGTGCTCGTGCGCGGCGTCGGCGATTTGCTTGAGCCCCATCTCCAACTGCGCCGCAGTGATGTCGTCCCACGGGGCTGCGAGGTGCGCCAGGCGGCCGATGTCGTTGATGCTTTCGAGCACGATGACGTAGCGGACGCCGCTCTGCGAGAGCACGTCGCGGTCGATGCGCGAGATGGCGCTGGGTCCGGCGCCTTCGTTCAGAACGCGGTTGCCGCCGATGCCTTCGTTGAGGACAGAGACGTCTTTCAGCTTCGGGTCCTGGTTGAGCCGCGCGGCCAGAACATCGGGCCAGCGGAGATTGGCGTTGTGGGTGGAGAGAGCGCCATCGGTGATGGAGTCGCCGAGCGTGACGATGGCGCGCGAGCCGTCGACAGCCTGCACATCGATGCCGTCGAGGAAGTACCAGGAAAAGATCTTCGTCGCGCCGGGCAGATCGGGCGCGGTGGACATGTCGCCATTGGCGATGAAGTTGTCCTGGCACGCGAAGGAGTGGTAGGTCTCGGCGCGCATGACCTGCGAGGGCAGATAGAAGCTGATGGCCAGATCGGAGAGCGGCTGGACGGCGAGCGCGACGGGATCGGAGAAGAGCTCGGCGCCGGGCGGAATGTTGACCGAGGTTGCCCCGCCGAAGGTGATGGCGTGATCGAGGCCAGGCTGAATGGCCGCGTTGCCGGCGCTCAACGCTACGTGCGCATCGCTGATGGTGAGCGGATCAGTGCCGAACGCGTTGGTGAAGCGCACGCGGATCTGCGCGCCGCCGACGGAGATGTGGACGATCTCGCGCAGCGTGACGCCGCTGAACGGGCGGACGTTGAAGCCGCCGTCGGCCAGCATGGGAGACGTGGCCCAGGTGCCCACCCACGCCGGATGAGGCGTGGAATGGGCCTGCGGATGAGGCGCGGCCTGGGCGCGGGACAAAGCGGGGAGGGCGAGGACGAAGGCGGCGAAAGCGGCAAAACGGAAGCAGTGTTTGAACATCGATCGATTTCTCTCCATCTCAAGTTGGGTTTGGTGCAAACAAGCCGTTAGTGCAGGTCGATATCGGCGCTCAGCGGCGTGTTCTCGCTGGAGTCACCGACGTGAATGACGAACTTGCCGGGATCGATGGTCCATTTGTGCGCGGATTCATCCCAGTAGCTGAAGGCGCGCGCGTCGAGCGAGAGCGTGACATGCTGCGTTTCGCCGGGAGCGAGGCGGACTTTCGCGAAGCCCTTCAATTCGCGCTCGGGGCGATCGGCTTTGGCTGAAGGGTCGGAGACGTAGAGTTGGGCGACTTCGGCTCCGGCCACGCTGCCGGTGTTGGTGACGTCGAAACTGACCGGGACGGTGGAACCAAGGGAGGCCGTTGCGGGCGCTTGAAGGTTGGAGAAGTTGAAGGTGGTGTAGCTCAAGCCGAAGCCGAAGGGGAAGAGCGGGTGCTTGCCGGTTGTGGTCCAGTAGCGATAGCCGACCATGAGCTTGTCGCCGTACTGGATGTGCTCAATGGTATAGTCGACGGGTTTGCCATTCTCGCCGATGGTGTGGAGCGTGGTGTTGTTGGCGGGGTCGCCGTAGTACCACTTGGCCGAGGGATTCTCGTCCCAACTGCGGTCGAAGCTGACGGGAAGTTTGCCCTCGGGGTCGTGCTGCCCGAAGAGAATCTGCGCAACAGCCGTGCCGCCCTCCTGGCCGGGAAACCAGGTGTGGAGCAGGACGGGCACTTTATCGAGCCAGCGGCTGGTGTCAACGCCGCCGCCAGCGGTGAGCAGTGACGATGGTGCGGGGATTGATCGCGGCGACGGCCTCGATGAGCGCGTCCTGGCCCGGCGGCAGCGTGAAGGTGCGGTCCTTGCCCTCGGTCTCAGTGGATGCGGTAAAGCCAACAGAGACGATGACCGACGTCGGCCTGCTGCGACAACTTCTTTCTCGACCGGGCCCATCGGGCATGCCGGGGCTGTAGAAGACATGCACGTCGGGGCCGAGAAGGTTGGCGATGCCGGTGAGGATGCTGACCGGCTCGAAGGCATGGGCCTCAGACGAGCCACCGCCGCCGGTGACCGCCGGATAAGCGTCGGGGCCGATGATGGCGATGGTTTTGACTTTGGCGGGATCGAGCGGCAGCAGATTTCCCTCGTTTTTGAGCAGGGTAATGCTCTCCAAGAGCCCCTTGCAGGGCGACGGCGCGATCGGCGACCGAGTAAGTGGAGTCGGCCGGATCGAATTGCGGGCGGTCGGTGAAGCCGTAGCGCAGCTCGGTGCGGAAGAGGCGCAGAAGATGTTCGTCGATGGTGGACTCTTTGACCTGGCCGCTCTGGACCGCGGGAATGAGATTCTTCGCGTTCATGAACTTGGGGCTGGGCATCTCGAGGTCGAGGCCGTTGTTGCCGACGGCAACGCCGTCGTAGGTCGCGTCCCAGTCGGACATGAGAATGCCCTGAAAGCCCCACTCGCCTTTGAGCACCTTGAGGTTGAGGAAATCGTTCTGCGTGGAGTGGACGCCGTTGACCAGGTTGTAGGAGTCCATGACCGCGTCGACGTGGGCCTTGGTGACGGCGGCCTCGAAGCTGGGCAGATAGATTTCGCGCATGGTGCGCTCGTCCACATCGGAGCTGGCGTTGTGGCGATTGAACTCCTGATCGTTGAGGGCGTAGTGCTTGACGGTGGCGACGACGCCCTGCGACTGCACGCCTTCAATGAATGGAACGACCAGGGCGGCGTTCAGGAACGGATCCTCGGAGAGGTATTCGAAGTTGCGGCCATCACAGCGGCGAGCGGGCGATGTTGACGCCGGGACCGAGCAGGAAGTTGACGTTGCGGGCGCGGGCGTCGCGGCCAAGGCTTTCGCCGAGTTTGCGCGCGAAATCGGCGTCCCAAGTGGCGGCAAGCGCTGCGCCGCCGGCATAGGCCGTGGTGGGGCCCCAGGTGCGCACGCCGACCGAGGCGTCGGACATTTTGAAGCGTGGGCAGCCCGATGGCGGGCATGGGACGGGTGAACATGTTGTCGATGCCGCCGAGGAGCTCGATTTTCTGCTCGAGCGTGAGCTTGGCGATCATGGCGTGGGCCTGGGCTTCGATGGCAGGCGAGTCGGGCACGGGAGCCTGGGCCGCGGCGCAGAAACAGCCGAGCCAGACAGGTGAAAGACAGACCAAAACGACGGGAAATAATGTTGCAAGAGAGACGTTCGAGAAGATTTTTCATAACGCGCCAACGTTAACGCATTGGACCGCCGGATGTATAGGCGGCATTGTGTGCATGCACAGGAGGGCTGGCTGCCAAGGTTCGCTTCGGCGAGGCAGGAGGGCAATCAAGCAGCGGGCTGTGGCGATGGCACACGTGGAAAACGCGGAGTTGCCGGATGTTCGAAGTGTTCTCTTGCGGAATCAAGAATTTGGCTATTGTGACTCGAATCACAGGGGGGGGTGAATGGGGTCACTGCCCTGCCCGGTTCGGAAGCGCACACTCAAAGTCCAATGAGCGGATGTACGAGCCGGCGGCGGCCGGAGAGAGACCATGAGCTTTGAAAACGGCTTGAAGACCATCGTGGTGGCGACGGATCTGGAAGGCCAGGCAGAGGCGGCTCTGGAGTATGCGCGCAAGCTGGCCGCGAACTATGGGGCGCGGATTGTGCTGGCGCACGGGCTCGATCCGATGGAGTATGCCGCGGTGGATGCGGTTCCGGGCAGCGTTGCTGAGCCACCTGACCGAAGAGGCGCGCAAGGTGCTGGACAAGCTGGCGGGCGACCTGCTGCGCGAGGGGATTCATAGCCATTCCGAGATTCGGCAAGGGGCTGTGGCGGAGATGCTGGTGGACGTGGCGCGGCAGTACGAGGCCGGGCTGATCGTGATCGGCACCAAGGGGATGGAAGGCGCCGGACCGGTGGTGGTGGGCGCCATTGCGGAGCAACTGGTGCGGCTGGCGCCGTGCCCGGTGCTGGCGGTGGCGGCGGACTGGAATGCGGGACCGAACCGGCCGACGCCGGGCGGGCCGGTGCTGCTGGCCATGGAGCGGAACGACGCCGCTGCGGCTGCGGCCGCGACGGCGTATTCGCTGGCCGAGACATTCGATCGGCCGCTGCTGGTGCTGCACGTGCGCACCGCGGCGGAAGCCGCGGCCGGGATGAATCCCTGCGCCGCCACCTGGAGGATTTGGCATCCGGCTGCAGGGCAAGACGCCCGGTGCATTGCCTTGTGAAGGACGGCGACCCGGCCGATGCCGTTGCAGAAGCGATTGCGGAAAACCACCCCTGCATTCTTGTGGCGGGGGTGAAACGGGCCAGCGGGACGCCGGGGCCGCATGGCACGGCTTTTGCTTTGCTGTCTGCCTCGCGCGTGCCGGTTCTTTGCGTTCCGCCGGAAGTGGCGCGCGCCGGCATGGAGCGGGAAGTTGCCGTTCCTGTGGCCACCTGCGTAGCGAGCAGCAGCCGTACTGAAGCGAGTCCGGCAGGGCCCGATCGCTTCAAGAGGGAAAATGGGCGGGCGAAAGGAGAAACCGCACCGTTTTGTCCGATCGAAATCAATCGCAAAGCCGAATGGAACGGAGTTGACGAACGAGGCCGCGTGAGCCGGTGCGGACTGCGCTGCTCATCACGCGTTCTTTGAAGAGATGCTCACCAGCGACAGAGGAATGATGGAAACGGGAAGCAAGACGCCACGAAGCCGTCAGCATGGCAAGAGATAGTGACCATTCAATCCGAGACACGATTCGAACGATTGGCCGCCGTGGCGGCGCATCCGCTCGCCGAGTTGCTGGAGTGCCCGCAGGAGGCGGGGAGTCTGCTGACCGGCGCATCGCGGTGCATCGATTTCGACGCCGGACAGGTGGTTTTTCGGCAGCACGGAGACTGCAAAGGGCTGTACGTGGTGGTATCGGGCGATTTTGCGCGCAAGGCGGAGCGTTTTGAGATGCGCGTGACGCTGGGATCGGCGCGGCCCGGGGACCTGGTGGAGCTGGCTGCCGCACTGGGAGACGGACATCACACTTACACGCTGACCGCGGTGACTCCTGGATCGTTGCTGCTGCTGCCGATCGAAGCGCTGCAGCAGGCGTTTGAGAGCTATCCGCCGCTGCGGATGCGGCTTCTGGAGGAGCTGGCCCGCGAGGTTTCGCGCGCCTACATCACCTGCTGCCTGACCCGCGTGATGCCCGCCCGGCGCTACGGCAGTGGAGCGATACGGGCTCAGGACTCGGGCTTACGCAATAGACCGTATGAGGAATTGAGGGTTACGAGCGGAACCGAGTGGGCGAAAACGCTCATCATGCCGCGTGAGGATTTGCGCTATACTTCTCCTAGCGTTTAGCCCCAACGGTATACGTATGGCTACACTCCATTCTCATCACCCTCCGGAAGATTGCCTGAATTGCGAGCACCGCCATCTGCGGATGTTCTGCAATCTCACACCGGAGGCGCTGACGGACTACGACCAAATCGGCATCATGATGAGCCATGCCCGCGGGGCCAAGCTGTTTTCCGAAGGCGATGCGGCGCGCAATGTCTTTGTCATCTGCTTTGGGCAGGTGAAGATCTCTTCCACCTCGCGCGACGGCAAGACGATGATCCTGAAGATTGCCGGGCCGGGCGACGTGATGGGGCTGAGCGCGGTGCTGGCCAACGTGCCGCACGAAGTGACGGCCGAGGCCATCGAGCCCTGCCAGGTGAAGACGGTCCGCAAGCAGGAGTTCGTCGAGTTTCTGGGCCGGCACGGCATTGCATCGATGCACGCGGCGCAGTCGCTTTCGGGCGAGTACCTGACGGTGTTTCACGATGCCAAGCGGCTGGCGCTTTCGGGCTCGGCGGCGGGACGGCTGGCGCGGCTGCTGCTGGATTGGGGACGCGCGACGGCCAACGGCAAGCCGGAGATTCGCTTCACCATGGCGCTGACGCACGAGGAGATCGCCAACATGGCGGGCACCTCGCGCGAGACGGTGACGCGGCTGCTGAACCAGTTCCGGCGCGACCAGTGGATCACGATCAAGGGCACCAGCCTGACGATCGTGAAGCCGGACCAGCTGGAGCGGCTGACGGCGTAGAAGCCGATTCCCTTCCAAGCGGGAACTGTTCTGAATTACAGCAAGAAAAAGAGACGCCGTGACGATTCCCTTGAAAAAGTTCAAGAAGAGGATGCTGGCCGATCCCGAGGTTCGGAGAGAATATGAGGCTCTCGGCCCGGAGTTCGAAATCTCAGGTTCAGTTCCTCAGGCGGCACGTTCTTTGCTCACAATTGGCAAATCGAGTTCGATCCGGTCGTGCGCAACTTGCGGGGCAATGCGTCCGCGAGGGTCCGCGCTCCAGGCGGACCAGACCGTAATTGGCCATGGTCTTGAGCGTGCGAGAAAGATTCGGCTTCTTGCGGCCGGAGAGTTGAGACAGTTCTTCAAGCGAGCCGGGCGCCTTTTCCGCGATGAGGCGGAGCAGGTCACGATTGCCGGCCGAAAGCACCCTGGCGAAAGACTCCGGTAGAAGGAAACCAGATGCGCGGCTCGCGCGGCGCGAGCTTGCGCTGCCCGCGCGCGACGGCAAGGGTCATGGCCTTCATCTCTTCGTAGCTTGCGATTCCAACTCTCAGGGTCGTCATGAGAGCACTCCTGGACTCAGATTAGTTATCAGTCCATGATAACCTTTTCAACCGACGTCGATTCCCGCATTGCATTGAGAAGCGCAATGCCGGCTGCAAGCCGTTTTGATACTGTTGACCCATGGCCAAGACTGCCGTCCAGCCCAACGTCACAGCAATCGATCTCGAATCCCTGGTTGCCGACGTTGTCGCGCTGGCCATGAAAGCCGGCGCCAGCGACGCGGAGGCCGTGGCGCGCGAAGGCGACGAGTTCAGCGTGAACGTGCGCATGGGCGAGGTGGAGACGCTGAAGGAATCAGGCTCGCGCGGGCTGGGATTGCGCGTGTTTCTGGGCAAGCGATCGGGTTCGGCTTCGACCAGCGATTTGACGGCGGAGGGAATTCGCCAGCTGGTGGAGGGCGCGCTGGCGCTGGCAAAGGTCACGGAAGAGGATCCATTTGCGGGCTTGCCGGAGGCGGGCGAGTTTGGCGCAGTCGCCGGCGATCTGCACCTTTACTACGAGGATGTGTACTCGCTGACGGGCGCGGAGCGCATCGAGTGGGCGCGGCGAGCCGAGGCGGCGGCGCTGGCTGCCGACCCGCGCATCACGAACTCCGACGGCGGCAGCTTCGACGCCGCCACGGGCCGAAAGGCGCTGGCCAACTCGCGCGGATTCGTGGGCAGCTATCGCACCAGCTATGCAGGGGTTTCCGCGGCGCCGCTGGCCATGGACGCCGACGGAAAGATGCAGCGCGATGGCTGGTGGTCGAGCGCGCGGCGGATGGCGAACTTCTCGAATCTCCTGAAGCGGTTGGCGCTGAAGCGGCGCGGCGCACGCTGCGGCGGCTGGGTGCGCGGCGCGTGCCCACGCAGCGCGTGCCGATTGTGTTTGCGCCGGAGACGGCGCGGACGCTGATCGGCTCGGTCTTCGAGGCCGCGTCGGGCGATGCGATCTGGCGCGGCGCATCGTTTCTCGCGGGAAAGCTGGGCGAGACGATCGGCGCCCAGAACCTGACCATCGTGGACGACAACACCATGCTGTTGCCCACGGGCGTGGGCGGATTCGGGACTTCGCCCTTCGACGATGAAGGGCTGCCCTCGCTGCGCACCGTGGTGGTGGAAAATGGCGTGCTGCGCAATTACCTGCTGAACACTTACACCGCGCGCAAGCTGGGCATGAAGTCCACGCACAATGCCGCGCGCGGATTGGCGGGCGCGCCGGGGATCGGCTGCGGCAATCTCTTTCTGGAGCCGGGAACGCTGACTCCCGACGAGATCATCGGGGAGGTGCCGGCGGGGCTTTACGTGACGAGCCTGATGGGCTTCGGCACGAATCTGGTGACGGGCGACTACTCGCGCGGCGCGACCGGCCTGTGGATTGAGAACGGCCAGCTCACGCATGCAGTGGAAGAGGTAACGATTGCCGGCAACCTGGCCGAGATGCTGCGCAACGTGACGGCGATCGGCAACGACCTGGTGTTTCGCGGATCAGTCGCTTCGCCGACGCTGCGCATCGATGGGATGACGATTGCGGGAGCATGACCGAGCCGCGCGGCGCGACTCCGCTGCAATTCAGGCGGAACGCAGCGTGAGCAGCGTGATCTCTGGCGGGCAGTTGAACCGGAAGGGAACGCCGACGGTGCCGAGGCCGCGATTGACGTGAAAGTTGCAGATTGCCGAAGCGGAACCAGCCTTCGACATACTTCCGGCCCAAGTCGGGGAAGACCAGGGGCCGATGAGCGGCAAGGCGAACCTGGCCTCCGTGCGTGTGGCCGCAGAGCATGAGGCTGACGGACTTGCCTGCGGGATGAGGCAGCAGATTGTCGGCATAGTCGGGCGCGTGGCAGAGAAGGACGATGGGCTCGTTGGGGACGTTGCGGATGGATTCGGGGATGGCCTTGTCGGGGTTCGGGAACGCCTTCGACCGGATCGTCGACCCCGGCGAGCCAGAATCGGCTGCCGGCGCGTTCGATGGGCAGATAGGCGTTGTCGAGCACGGTGATGCCGTTGGCGGTGAGCGCCTCAGTGACCTTCTCGCGTCCGACCATGACGTCGTGGTTGCCGAGAACCGCATAGCGGTGCGGGCATTTGAGCTGGTTGAGCAGGTTGGCGCATTGCCATTCGGAGCCTTGTGCGACGAATTTCCTGGCAAATCCCGTAGGTGACGTAGTCGCCGGTGAGAAAGACCGACATCGGGATTCAGGCTGTTGACGCGGTTGACGGCGTCGCGGAGGAAGAATGGCTCAGTGAATTCGTCCAGATGGATGTCGCTGAGTTGCGCGACGCGAAGACCATCAAATGCGGAGGAAAGGCCGGAAGAGGGATACTTCGCGCTGCGAGACTTCGATCCAGTGCCGCTCGATTTCGCCGGCATAGAGCGCAGGCAGCGCCAGCGCACGCGCTTGCAGCGAGGAAGCGGCGGCGCGTGATTGGCGGCTTGGAAGGCGAGCGATCCACTGTCATCTTCCATGGTATCGGATACTGACGGTGTGCGGAAGTCTGCATCGGCGTTAATGTCATCGGGCGAGAGAGTTCGCTACAGGAGCCTTTGGTTGCGGCGAGAGACGAAAGGCGCGTCGAGAAGCCCGGTTTGCAGATGCTCAAGTGGGTTCCTGATCGGCGGGAATGGCGGCAAAGTATTCGGCGACATCGAGCCAGTTATTCACGCGGACGAAGCCGGTTGCGGTGAGGTTGTGCGGCGCGGTGTAGAGCAATCCCTGGCCTTCAAAGCGGAGCAGGTTCTTGGGCTGGTCGTCGATGAGGTAGTCGGCGCGGAGGATGCTCTTGTTGCCGCAAAAGACGTAATGCGTGGGCGGGATGAAGGGAAAGTGGCGCTGCAGCCAGCGGTACTTGGGGCCGAGCGAGTTGGGCACCGCCATGGCCTGCGTGGCGATGAAGATTTCAAAGCGCGCGGAGAGGTCTTTGAGGACCGGCTGCGCGTCGGGCATCAGGGGCAGGTCTTCAAAGAAGTCTTCGGCGTCGAGAAAGGCGCGAAGCTGCGCCTGGCGGTCGAGCGGCGTGACCTCCCAAGGCCTTTGCCGGCGAGATCGTCGGGCGTCACGTCTTCGTCGAAGGTCTGGTTGTAGCGGCGGAGGTGCTCGGAGAGCGTGTCGGCCATGACCTCATCCATATCGACACAGATGCGCTGCACGGGATTCTCCTGCGGGGGTCTCTCAAGAAAAGGGTAGCAGGACGTGGGGCGGAGAGTGGCGCGCTGGCGGCCAGGGAAGATGTCTGGATAGCCGACGCTGCTACGCTCCGGCCTGGCGGGGTTTGCGCGGGGCGCGGCCGGCGCCGGGGATAACTTCGGGCTGCGGCGCTTTGGGAGCGGGCGCCATGGCGGGGTCCCAGTAGAGGAGGCGGCTGCAACTGTCGCAGGTGAGCAGCTCGCCCTCGCGGAGCTGGTTCCAGGTTTGCGGGCGCACGCCCATGCGGCAGCCGGTGCACTGCTGATTTTCGGCGCGGGCGATGCCGGTGCCGCGCGCTGCGGCGATGCGGTCGAAGCGGGCAAGCCAGTCGGGATCGATGGCTGCGCGGACGGCTTCGCGGTCCGCGTCGAGAGCGGTCGAGTTCGGCGGCGAGCTGCTGCTGGCGGGCGGCAACGCGGGCGCGGACGGCTTCGAGCTCCGCGGCAAGCAGTTCCACCTCGGCGCGGGCCTGGGCGAGTGCGGCTTCCTGGGCTTCAGTGCGCTCCAGGCTGGCGTATTCTTCATTTTCCAGGCGGTCGGCTTCGGCGGTTGCGAATTGAATCTCGTGCTCGATGGCCTGCGGCCTGCTCGGGAGTGGTGACGGAGTCGAGCTGAGCGCGGAAGCGGGCGGCTTTCTTGCGATGGGCGTCGATTTCGCGCTCGAGGCGGGTGCGCAGCGAGTCTTCGCGGCTGAGCGCGGCAGAGGCGTCGGCGGATTGGCGCTCGGCGGCGGCGAGCGCGGCCTCGGCCTGGGCGATCTCGGCGGGCAGCGCGCGCATCTCCTGGTTCAGGCGGGCGCGGTCGAGTTCGATGGCCTGGAGCTTTACGAGGTTTTCAATCAGCGCTTGCATCCGTGAGAAGAAGTCTACGGCATGGAAGGATGGGGAACAAGAAAGCAGGGACGTAGAGGCGCAAGGACCATCGGGAATCGGACGGTCGAGGCGCTGGATTCTTGAAGTAGCGCGCGCTGCGATTTGTGGAGCGGATGGCGTCAAACGGAGCAGGAGTCAACCATCTGGCGTGAAGGAAGCCTGCGAAAATGGACGCAGGCAAGGAAGGGTTGTGGCGGCGAAGCGGGCGAGGTTCTGGCGCAGGCATCGGTGGCTCAAGTGGCTCGGGGGCGAGTTGCTGCTCGTGCTGATTGCGCTGGGCGTGGCGATTTCCGTGGCGCTGCACCGCGCCGAGCCGATGCTGCGCGCCGAGATCGTGGAAAAGCTGAGCGAGCACTTTCATGCGCGCGTGGAACTGGACAGCTTTCATGTTTCGCTGGTGAACGGGCTGTGGGCCGAGGGCAAGGGGTTGCGGATCTGGCCGCCGGCGCAGGTGGCGGGCGTGACGGTTCCGGGCGGGAATGGGGCGGTGCGGCGAGTCCGGTCAGGCCGCTGATCCGGCTCGCGGAGTTCCGGTTTCATGCGCCGCTGCAGCTACAAGCCGGGCGAGCCGATCAGGATTTCCGTGGTGGAGCTGAAGGGGCTGGATGTGGATGTGCCGCCGAAGCCGCACTTCACGCACGCGGCGATGGCGGGCGGGTCAAGCGGCAGCGCAGGTCAGGAGCAGAACAGCGCCGCGCTGCTGCGCTTCGAGATGGACAGCATTGAATGCAACGATGCGCACCTGACGCTGGAAACGAGCAAGCCGGGAAAGCTGCCGCTGGAGTTTGCCATTGCCCACATCAAGCTGACCGGCGTGAGCGCGGGCGGGCCGATGCACTTCGACGCGGAGCTGACCAATCCGCGGCCGGCAGGAACGATTGTCACCTCGGGCAGCATGGGTCCGTGGGTGGTGGAGGATCCCGGCGAGACGCCGGTGGCGGGCAAGTACCGGTTCGAGCACGCGGACCTGAGCGTCTTCAAAGGCATTGCGGGAATCCTGAACTCGACGGGCAAGTACCAGGGCGTGCTGCGCGACATGGTGGTGGATGGGCAGACGGATACGCCGGATTTCCGGCTGACGCACTTCGGCACGGCGCTGCCGCTGCACACCGAGTTCCACGCCACGTGGACGGAACCAACGGCGATACATGGCTGCAGCCGGTGGATGCGACGCTGGGGCAGTCGCACTTTACTGCCGAGGGGCAGATTGTGGGCGTGCCGGCCGGCGTATTGCCAAATGGCGCCGCGCAGCCGGGCGGGCACGAGATTGCGCTGAAGGTGAAAGTGGACCGGGGGCGGATGGAGGATTTTCTGCGCCTGGCGAGCAAAAGCGGGACGCCGCTGCTGACCGGCGCGCTCGCGTCTGAGGACTACGCTTGAAATTCCGCCGGGAGCGGAGCCAGTGCACGAGCGCATGAAGCTGAACGGAAGATTTTTGCTTGAGGACGCAGAGTTTACGAGCGCGAAGATTCAGAATGACGTAGGGGAGCTGAGCCTGCGCGGGCAGGGCCGCGCGAAGGATGCGAAGAGCGGCGGAGCGGATGTGCGCTCGGCGATGCAGAGCGATTTCAAGATGGCGGGCGGCGTGATTACGCTTCCCGATGTGAAATACACCGTGCCGGGAGCGGAGATTGACCTCAAGGGCACGTATGGCGTAGACGGCGGCACGCTGAATTTCAAGGGGACGGCCAGGACGGAGGCGACGGTTTCGCAGATGGTGGGCGGTTGGAAGGGAATGCTGCTAAAGCCGGCCGACCGTCTCTTCAAGACGAATGGAGCGGGCACAGAAGTTCCCATCCATATCGATGGCACTGCCGAGAATCCGAAGTTCGGGATCGATTTCGGACGGATGAAACACACGTCACCGGAGATGCCGGGGCAACAGCAATAGGATTGGGTTCCCAACCTTTCGGCCCTTGCGGAGCGCAGCGGCCATGGGCAAGAATGGGGCGGATGGAAAGCTGGCAGAAGGACGAGGTGACCGGCATGCAGGCGGTGAGTCGAATGCAGATGAGGATCGCGAAATGCGCCGCCGGATTGATCCTGGTGGCCGCGGCGACCGGCGCAGGAGGGCAAAACGCGCCCGTGAAACGGATGGGGACAGTGCAGAAGGCGGAGCAGGCGAAGGAACCGGACTGGTGGAAGAATGCCGTGATCTACGAGGTGTACCCGCGCAGCTTTCAGGACACGAACGGCGACGGGATCGGGGATCTGAACGGGATCACGGAGCGGCTCGACTACTTGAAGGAGTTGGGCGTGGATGCGATCTGGCTGACGCCGGTGTATCCATCGCCGCACGTGGACTTCGGTTACGACATCTCGAATTACCGCGACATCGATCCACAGTACGGCACGCTCGAGGACTTCGACCGTTTGGTGGCCGAGGCGAAGAAGCGACACATCCGCGTGATGATGGACATGGTGATGAACCACACGTCAGATCAGCACGAGTGGTTCCTTCAGTCGCGGTCGTCGCGCGACAATCCCATACCGCGACTGGTATGTGTTGGCACGATGGCAAAGGCGCAGACCGCTACCGATAGGGGCCAGCCGCCAAACAACTGGCAGTCGCTATTCGGTCACTCGGCCTGGCAATGGGATGAAAAGACGCGGCAGTACTACTACCACAAGTTTTACGTCCAGCAGCCGGACCTGAACTGGCACAATCCCGACGGTACACGATGCCTTCAAGGAGATCATCGCCTTCTGGCTCAAGCGCGGCGTGGGAGGGTTTCGCTTCGATGCGATTACCACTCTCTTTGAGGACCCGAGCCTGGCCGACGAGGGAGTGCGTCTGGACAAGGACGGCAAGCCGGTGATCAACGCATTCGGCGATCCGCAACTCGACGGCTCGAAGACTGACAACCAGCCGGGCCTGCACGAGGTGATGGAGGAGATGCGCGCGGAGGCAGACAAGTTCGATTCGAGCGAGTTTCCGGGCACGCGCGTGCTGATCGGCGAGACGTATCTGCCCAACATCGGCGAGCTGAAGAAGATGTACGGCACGCCGCAAAAGCCGGAGTTTCACCTGCCGATGGACACGCAGGTGGGCATGATCAACAAGCTGGACGTGACGGCGTTCCGGCAGAAGGCTGATCGACGCGGAGACGCATCTCGGCGCGCACATTCCGCTGCTGCTCTTCGACAATCACGACAACCCGCGGATCGAAGCGCGCTACGGCGACGGCGTACACGATGTGGACATTCAGCGTGTGATTGCCACAATCCTGCTGGCCAGCCGCGGCGTGGCCCTGGTCTACTACGGCGACGAGATCGGAATGACAACGACGCCACCCACGCGCAAGCAGGACGTGAAGGACCCGATCGGGATCACCGGTTGGCCGAAGGAGAAGGGCCGCGACGGCGAGCGCACGCCGATGCAGTGGGATGGGAGCGCAAACGCGGGCTTTACCACCGGCGCCCCGTGGCTGCCTGTACCGCCGGCCGCGGCGACGATCAACGTGAAGGCCGAGGAGCGCGATCCCAACTCGCTGCTCGCGTGGTACAAGGCGCTGATCCGGTTGAAAAAGACTGTGCCGGCCCTCGAGAACGGCGCCAACATCATGCTCGACGCGGAGAATACAAAGGTGCTGAGCTGGATGCGCCAGGCGCCCGGGGCGCCACAGGTGGTGGTGAGCGTGAACTTTACGGCCAACACGGAGATTGTCAATCTAACCATCGGCGGAGTAGGCATCGGAGAGAGGAAGCTGAAAACGCTTTTGAAGACCCCCGGCGCCGTTGAGCCGGTTGCGCTGGATCGCATCACGCTGGGACCGTTTGGGGTGTACATCGGAGAGGTCCAGTAAGAGTGCCCGGCGATTCCGCGCACTGGGACTCCTCGGATGCGCCGTCGCGCGTAGACTGGGTCCGGGATGCGAAGCGGGCGCAGAGTGAAGGATCGGCTATGAACGGCCTGCCGAAACACGATGCAACGGATAAGCTCCGGCTGCAAAATCGTGACGCTCGCTTTGCCCTGCGGCTGTCGTTGGTTGTGGGCGTGCTGATGCTTGCCGGGAAGATGACGGCTTGGTCCCTGACCGGATCGTCGGCAATCTTTTCCGACGCTGCCGAATCGGTGGTGCACGTGGTGGCTGTGGCCTTCGCCGTCTTCAGCCTGTGGCTGAGCGCGCGGCCTGCGGTTCCGCAATTTCACTACGGATACGAGAGAATCAACTTCTTCTCCGCGGGCTTTGAAGGCGCCATGATCGTGCTGGCGGCGGGTAGCATCATTTACACAACCACGGAAAAATGGAGGCACGGCCTGGCTTTGGAGAACCTGGGCCGCGGCGTGATTCTCATCGTCGCCGCCGGGGTGCTGAACGCTGTCCTGGGGTGGTATCTGTTGCGCATTGGCCAGAGAAATCACTCGCTGATTCTCGAGGCCGATGGCAAGCACGTGCTGGCCGACAGTTGGACCAGCTTTGGCGTGGTGGCGGGCCTGGGGCTGGTGATGGCGACGGGGTGGAAGCCGCTCGATCCACTGGTGGCTTACGGCGTGGCGGCAAACATTCTGTGGACGGGCGGCCGGTTGCTTTGGCGCTCCGTCGAGGGGCTGCTCGACTACTCGGACCCCAAGGTCGGCCACGAAATTCGCGCGCGCCTCGACGCGCTTTGCAAGGATCTCGGCTTGGAATACCACGGGGTGCGATTTCGCACCACAGGCTACCGGCAGATCATTGAGGTGCACCTGTTGTTTCCCGACAGCATGAAGTTAGGCGAGGCGCACCGGCTGGCGACCCAGGTGGAAGAGCGGCTGGCGCTGGATCTGGAGATGCCAGCGGAGGTGACCACGCATCTGGAATCGCTCGAGGACCACTCCGAGGTGCACCATGTGCAGCACTATACGGGCCGGCCGGACTAATGTGCCGAAAGGCGCCAGCTCGGCGGAGAAGGAAGCTGGACTGACCGCTGCCGACGCCCGCCCGACGTAAGCCGCTGAAAACACACCTAAAACAGCCGCCGCGCACTTTGCAGATCATATCGGGCTTCTGGCGCATATTCATACCATGAGCGTTCGACCATGTCGTCGTCCTGTCTACCCGCGCATTCAGCCGGAGTATTGCTCGCAAGCGCGCAGATTCGGCGCCTCAAATGCAACCGATGGATGCGGGGTGGTGAGTCAAAATGACGCACCACCCTCTCCGATGAGAGATGAACCCCAGCGGATCAGAACTGCGCGGTCAGACTGAATGAAACCGACCGCCCTCGTCCGGTCAGCGGCTTGATCTGCCTCATCCGCATGCTGGCCATGTAATCGTCGAAGTTGACTCCTCCTAGAGGAAGCTCATACGACTTGTTCAAGAGATTGTCGGCGGCCGCGTTCGCAAGAAAATGGCGGTGCCGGTAGGCGGCGTGGACGTTGAAGAGTGTATAGCCCGGGGTCTTTTGTTCAAAGCGGTTAGGATCGACGTTCGATTTGCGGTCCACCGTTTGGATGCCGAGGCCGGCTTTGAATCCTTTGAGTTCCTCGTCGAATGCAATTCGCAGGTTGAGTGGCATCATCTGGTAAAGGCCGGTTGAGCTGTCGGTCCTCTCGCCGTGCAGCCAGCCTACGACGCCAATGATCTTTCCTTGTCCAAGGGTGAGGTTGTTCCATGCTACTGCGCTGCCAGAGAGATCGGTCCCATAGATTCGCGCGTTGTGATTAGCAAACTGCAGTTGGGCAAATGTGCCCGTGCCATACATTCTGGTCATCAGCGTGTTCACGTCCACATAGTCCTGGATGAAAGACATGTAGGGCGTGAATTTGATGGTCCATGGCGTGCCCGTCGCGCCGTGACAGCTTGCAGTGCCGCTTACGGTATTGGCGGTCTCCGGTTTGAGACCCGCGTTGCCTACATAGTAGTTGCCGTCGCCGAACCACCCGATCATGCCGCTGGCCATCATGTTGGTTGACCATGCGTAGCGCTCGTATAGGTTGGGAGACCGGGTCTTGCGCGCGTAGCCAAATTCATAGGCGGCGGAAGAGTTCGGCTCGTAGCGCGCCATGCATGTCAAATCGACATTCACATTGGTCTTCGCGCGGTTCAACGCATTGAAAGCAACCGCGTCGGCGGCATACATGTCTGAGTAGCCCTGCACTACACCGGCATTCGACCAAACCGTATCGTTGCGCAGTCCAAAGAGCGTTGTCCACTGCGGGCTCCATCTGCTAGCAACCTCGGCGAAGGTGCCCACGCGCATGCGGCGTCCGTCGTTCATACTGACAAAGGTATTGGGGCCCATGTGCGGCGCCGTTCCGGTAACCGCCGGCCAGCGATCGTCAAGGACAAAGCGATGCACTTCGTTGCCCACCCGAAGCGCATGCCGATCGGCGACTTGAAGTTCAAACTTGACGGAATAGCCCAGGTCCCTTCCGTGTGTGTTCATCGGCATCCACATGGGCATGGGGAAGGTAGACTTGTCCCGGCCTATGTTCATCGAGTGCCACGTGCCCTGCCAGAACGCATGCGCGTCGAGTCCTCCCCCCTCGAAGCTCCTGTGGTAATGCAGATTGAGCGACTCGGCATTGTTGCGCACCATGTCCATCCGCGCGTTGGGGAAGCCCTGGTACGGTGTATGATGCAAGCCGGCCTCGATAGTGAGGAGGTTTCTTGATCCCTCGGCCGCGAGCGTAACAAGGTGGTCGGTGCTCTGCGCATACGTTGAGGTAACCTTGTGGCCGCTGCCGTCGGTGTAATCGTCGTTGGTAGTCCACGATCCTGTGTAGCCCATGGCCAGTTTGCGGCCCGACACCCACTCGAACAACGAGCCGCCATAGTTCCGGCCGTTGCTGCGGTAGAAGCCCATGAATGTGCCTTCCTCGTGCAGCCGTTCGCTCCCACTTGCGAAGACGGGCCGCCGGGATTCCATCGCGATGGTGCCTCCAATGCTGTCGCCGCCCATGCTCACCGGAGTTATTCCCGCCATGACTGTCATTTCTGAAGCATTAGACGGAGCCATATAAGACAGGGGCGGGTTCATGTGATTGGCGCACGCGGATGAAACCGTCATGCCATCGACGACCAGCTTGGCGCGCTCGTCTCCCAGCCCGTGCAGCAGGGGAACCGAGGCGAGCTGTCCATTATCGCGCAGGCTGACGCCGGGCGTGTCGCCGACCAAATCGGCGGCGTTGCGGCTTCGCGCCTGGTCGCTGGCCTCTACCTGGAGCAGATCTGTAGAAGTAGTTCCGCTTGGGGTCTCGATGACTTCGACCGATGTCTTCGCCGGGGCGATTTTCAACGCGACGTTGGCGGCCGTTTCGTTACCAGCGGTTACTGCCAGGTTACGAAGGATTGCAATATCAAACCCGTTGGCAGTGACGGTAACCTGGTAGCTTCCTTCGGCAAGACCTTCGAAGACAAAGCGGCCTTCGCCGTTGGTCGTGATTGATCGATGAAATCCTGAGACAGCGCTCTTGACTTCAATCCTGGCCCCGGGGATCACCGCTCCAGAGGGGTCCTTCAATAAGCCCACAATGCGCCCGGTTGGACGGGCGCCATTTGGCTCGGGCTGGCTCAGCGCCGATGAGGACTGGGCAGAAGCGGCTGGACCGAGGCTATTTTTTGCGTGAATCGACGTCGCCGGCCAACATAGGCAGGCGGCTGGCAGCAACGCCAGCACGAACTTGGCTTTCATGGCTATCCTCTCTTTGCGTGAAACCGCGAAGTGTCAGAACGGTATTGGCAACGCCAGCTCCGTCGGCGGAGCAATACAGTTTGTCAAACGAGAGGAGAAGGAGGGCCGCGCTTTTGATGGCTGCGCAGAAACGAGATTCTGAAACGGGCCGAGGTCTGAGGCGCGTACGCCGGATGGAAAGTTACTTCAGCGTAGAACCGCTGCCCAGCCACGGGCATGTACTTCGCAGCATGAACGACGCCGGTGATTGCCGGCAGGAAAGGGCATTTTTCAGAAACCGATGTGAAGCCTTTCTCATTGCCGCCGGCCCGGCCCATCACGCTCATGGTGCAGTGATGCTTGCCGTTCCTGCGACAGCAGGCGGGAAGGCCTGCATCGGCGTCCGAGGCGAACAGCGGCGCGATCAGCACCCAGCCGAAGATCATCAACAGCGTATGTGCAACCGCGCGGCGCATGGAATTGCTGCGAATCTAGCACAGACTGAAAAAGAGGGGTGTGACCTCGGTCAAGGTCTACCACCATTTTCCACCCAAGAAGAGTCTGGGTGGGCGAGGAGCCCGTTCCCATGAACCCTCGTTGCCGGCGCTCGCCATGTTTCCCGGGTCTCGATGGCGGGCGGGTTTTCATGGGTTTTGTGAAACTCGTCGCCTCCTTGGCGAACAATCGTCGCGAGTTTTCCGGAGTGAATCATGGATCGCCGTGGAATGTTGTTTGCAATGGGAGCGGCTGCGGTTTAGGCCGGTGCCCTGCCTGAATCAGTCACGACAGCCGCGCCACGACGGGCGGCGCCAAAAACCGGCTTCGTTCACGCAGCGGGATCGAGCTGACCTTTGAGAATGCGCTCATCGGCACCGCGGAGAGCGCTCTGCAGAACCTGATTCAGGAGTTTGTGGTGCGACGGCTGACGCCAAGAATGCCTGCACTTCGCAGGCGCCCAGTAAGGCGACGATCAGCCGATCGACTCGACCAGCCGGTTCATTTCTCTTCCTGCCGTTCGATGGACTCGACCAGCTTGAATTGCGTGCGGCAGCGGTCGAGGTTGTGCCCTTCGCGATGCACCTTGAAGTAGGTGTCGCCGGCCAGATAGTCGGCGAGGAAACGGATGCCGATTTCGAAAGTGATGAGCTTGCCCGAGAAGGCAAGGTATTTCTTTTCCGCCGGGGTCAGGAATCCGCCGGCCGATCAAGATAGCCGCGAACCAGCGCCTCGAAGAGCGGAAACTGCATGGTGACTTTGGAGAGATCCTGCTCGTCTTCGTCGGCCGGGCTGGTGGTGGTGCGCACCATGTCGCCGAAATCGTAAAGCGCGAGGCCGGGCATCACGGTGTCGAGGTCGATGACGCAGATGGCTTCGCCGGTTGCGTCGTCGAGCAGCACATTGTTGAACTTGGTGTCGTTGTGGGTGATGCGCTCGGGCAGGCCGGCACTCGAGCAGAACGCCGGCGATGGATTGGCGCGCAAGGGCAAACTCGATCTCCGGCTTGGCGAGAGCGGCGCGGCCCTTCACGTCGGCGGCGATTGCCTGGCAGCTCCAGCGCGGCGAAGCGCTTGGGCGTGTGGTGAAAATCGGGGATGGTTTCGTGCAGGCGCGGCGGGGGCAGGCTGGCAAGCTGCTGCTGGAAGCGGCCGAAGGCGCGAGCCGCCTGGAACGCCTGCTCGGCCGAGGTGGCGGCATCATAGGTGCGCGCATTTTCGATGAAGCGATAGGCGCGCCAGGTTTCGCCGCCGGCATCCACGTACCAGTTGCGTCCATCGCGCGCCGGAACGAGCCTGAGCGCGCGGCGGTCACGGTCCGGATCGCCGGCTGCCTGCGCGGCAAGATGCGCCGTAACGCGCTCGATGTTCTCGCATGACGGCGGCGGGATCGCGGAAGACGTTGCGATTGATGTGCTGCAGAATGTAGCGCACGGGCGCGCCGGTCCCGTGGCAGGTGACGAGGTAAGTGTCGTTGATGTGGCCGTTGCCGTGGGGCGCGATGCGCGGAGATTTCGCCGCGGAACTCGAATTGGCTCGCCGCGGCGCGGGCGTCGAACGGCTGTCGCTCATGACCAGAGTTTTTCGGATAAAGGCCGGCGGCGATCAGGCGGCGGATGCTTTCAACCACGCGCGGGCGGTCTTCGCGATAGGTGACGCCGAACCAGGAGTCGCGCGTGTGCAGAACCTTGACCCGCGCCTGTGCCGGAGTGAACCAGTTCGCCGACCGTGTTGGGAATATAGCACTCCGCCTTGAGGTCGGAGGCGTTGCCCTCAAGAAATTTCTCAAAGCGCTCGCGCAATTGATCGAAGACGCGGGGCGTGAATCCCCACATATTCAGCGAGACCGGCTCGTCGCCGGTAAGCATGGTCACGTGCCCGGCGGCATCGGTGTTGCGGGCGCCGTTCGCCGTCGCGTTCGATCTTGGTGAGCTCGACGATGCGCTCAAGATAGCCGTCGTCAGAGACCTGGCACACGCCGCGCGCCACGGAGCCGAAATCGGAGAGCGTGTTGCGCAGAATGAAGCCGACCATCGCGTAGTCGGGCGAGCCGGAGGTGAGATGCCGCGCCAGCTCGCGGTAACCGTCCGCGCCGTAGAAGTCGTCGGCGTTGATGGCGGCGAAGGGCTCGTGGATGGCATCGGCGGCCAGCAGGATGGCCTGCGTGGTTCCCCACGGCTTGGTGCGGCCGGCGGGCACGGTGAAGCGCGGCGGAATGTCTTCGAGCGACTGGAAGACGTATTCGACGGCAATGCGCTTTTCAAAGCGCGCGCCGACGATCTCGCGGAACTGCTGCTCGATGTCCTTGCGGATGACGAAGACGAGCTTGCCGAAGCCGGCGCGGAGAGCGTCGAAGATGGAGTAATCGATGATGGTTTCGCCGGCGGGGCCGACGGGGTCGATTTGCTTGAGGCCGCCGTAGCGGCTGCCCATGCCGGCGGCGAGAACGAGGAGCGTGGGAGAGGATGCGGGGGTCATAGTCCGGAGCTTTCTCAGGAGGCTTCGATTCAATCGAATGGTACAACAGAGGGGGCTGAGGAATCACAGTGGACAGGGAGCAGCGATCATTGGGCAGCGGCGCAAGGGGTCTAAAGTCTCGTGCCGGCACGAAAGTTCATTCCGGCCGTTGGTGTCTGGTAGAGTGGGTTGCCATGAGAACTCGCGACGCTCGCCGATTGTTTTAGTCGAATTCGATTCTGGCCGCGCTGGCGGTTTATGGGTAACGTTGATGCTCCGGGCGCAGACGCCGCCTGCGCAAAACCCGCCCCCCGCGGCGCTCCGGCATGGGCGCAACCTGGCTCTGCAACACATGTGCAGGTGGCGCCGCCAGCGGACTTTCACCGGCCGAGCCGGAATTTCGATACGCCGATCGGGATCTTCGAGGGTCAGTCGGACATTGGCGGCGCGCTGGCGCCGGGGAGCGCAAGCTACGATGCCGCGACGGGGCAATACACCATCGATTCGGCCGGATATAACATCTGGTACACGCGCGACGAGTTTCGGTTCCTGTGGAAGCGCATGTCGGGTGATGTGTCGCTGGCGGCCGATATTGCTTATCCTGATCCGAAAGGGTACGGCGACCGGAAGGCCGTGCTGATGATCCGGCAGAGCCTCGACGACGATGCGAAGGCAGCGATGGTGGCCCTACACGGAGCGGGGATGGTACACCTGGCGTGGCGACCGGAGCGAGATGCGCGCGTGACGGATATGGAGTTTCGCATGGGCGGGCGCGGACGGCCGGGCGGCGAGAGTCCGGACAGCCTGGTGACGATCAGCGCCAAGCGGATCGGGATCGAGAAGCGCGGCGACGAGTTTGCGCTTTTGGTGAGCCTCGATGGCGAGCCGATGCACCAGTTCGGGCCGCCGATCAAGCTGCACATCGACGCGCCGTTTTACGTGGGCATCGGGTTCTGCTCGCACCTGCCGGAGACTGTGGACACGGCAGTGCTGTCGAACGTGGTGCTCGAGAATAAGGCGGGGAAAGTGCGGTAGGCTCGCGCGACATAAGAGGAATTTAGGTGCGGCTTAACAACCCCTGGACGGGGAACTGAGGCGGATTGTCCGGCCGCTCTGGCGGTGGCGTTGACTCACTTCGAGACTTTTCTCAAAGTCATGGCCGCCATAGAAGATGCCCAGGATCGTTACACATCGTCGCTACCTCAAATGAATGGTGACACGGCGTCGAAATCGAAGGTACGAAGACCTGGCGGATGAAGTCGCGACGTGTGCCCTGGTGGGGGAGGTTCCGGAGGCCTTCGCACTCTTCGGCGATGTCATCGGCGTATTTCGCTGCGACCTCGGGTGACGCTGTGTCCGCAATGTGGAGATAGAGAGCGACGAGCTGGGACTCTGCCTCCGGGGAGAAGACGACATGGGGCGTCATCTTGCCTGTGAGAGGCCTTGCGCGCGGCGGCGAGCGACGCTCGCACCTTAGCGGCGGAAGCGGCGCGCGGGGGGTCGGCCTTCATGGCATCGTAGGCGGGTGCCACCGGCTCGCGCAGCCAACTGTGGAGCGCGCGCTGACGGAGCTGGAGCGCCGCAGCCTGTCTCGGATCACTCGCTCTCGAGGCATACTCGCCCGATCGACCTTGGCGCGAACGAGCTCGGCCACTCGTGGGTGAGGGTAGACGTTGAACGCTGGGCGCTGCGCATAGGGCGCCTCCTCCCGTCTGATAGGATTCAACCTACTCGATTTCGACGACTCTTCTCAGCCTCGCTTCAATCCAAGCCTCTCGCATCTTCAATCGCGGAGAGGTCTTGTCAATTGCCTGCTGTGAGGACGCGGAGCGCACCTTCTAAGAAACTGCTCTACGACTATTCCCTGCTGAGTCGCTGTTCCGATTGCAACCACGACCGTCTTGCTCCTGCCCCGCCCCGCGTGTTTGACTGGTTGCCGGAACAGGTAGCACGCATGGCATACGTTCTGGCGCTGGACCAGGGGACAACGAGTTCGCGGGCGATTCTGTTCGATGAGGGCGGCGCGATTGCGGCCGTGGCGCAGCATGAGTTCCAGCAGTTCTATCCGCAGGCGGGATGGGTGGAGCACGATCCGACGGAGATCCTGACCAGCCAGATGAGCTGCGCGGTCGAGGCGCTGGGCAAGGTGGGCGCGCGGCCGCGCGACGTGGCGGCGATCGGCATCACCAACCAGCGCGAGACCGTGATTGTGTGGGAGCGGGCGACGGGCAAGGCGATTCATCCGGCGATCGTGTGGCAGGACCGGCGGACAGCTCCGCTGTGTGAACTTTTGGAGCAGAGCGGTGCTGGGGAGAAGTGTCTCGGCGAAGACCGGCCTGGTGCTGGATCCGTATTTTTCGGCGACGAAGGTGAAGTGGATTCTGGATAACGTGGAGGGCGCGCGGGCGCGGGCCGAGCGCGGCGAGCTGGCCTTCGGCACCGTGGATAGCTGGCTGATCTGGCATCTGACCAGCGGCCACAAGCACGTGACGGACGTGACCAATGCCTCGCGCACGCTGCTCTTCAACATCGTGAAGGGCGAGTGGGACCCGGAGATGCTGAAGCTCTTCGGCGTTCCCGAGAGCATGCTGCCGGAAGTGGGGTGGTCGAGCGAGCGCGTGGGCGAGGTGACGACGACGCTGGGCTTGGGCGGCGTGGCGATTGCGGGGATTGCCGGCGACCAGCAGGCGGCGCTTTTCGGGCAGTTGTGCTGGAACGCGGGCGAGGCCAAGAACACCTACGGAACGGGATGCTTTCTGCTGCAGAACATCGGCACGGAGTTTGTGCGGTCGCGGCACAAGCTGATTACGACTGTGGCGGCGAGCGCGCAAAAGCGCCTGGAATACGCGCTCGAAGGGAGCATTTTTATCGGCGGCGCGGTGGTGCAGTGGCTGCGCGACAATCTGAAGCTGATTGGCGCGTCGGCCGAAGTGGAGGCGCTGGCGGCGAGCGTGCCGGATACGGGCGGAGTGGTGTTTGTGCCGGCGTTTGTGGGCCTGGGCGCGCCGCACTGGGACGCGCACGCGGCGGGAATGCTGATCGGGCTGCGCCGCGACACCGGGCCGGGACAGATTGCGCGGGCGGCTCTCGAAGCCATCGCGTTCCAGGTGGCCGACGTGCTGGAGGCGGTGCACAGCGAGACGGGCGCGCCGCTCAAAGAGCTGCGCGTAGATGGCGGCGCGGCGGTGAACGATCTGCTGATGCAGTTCCAGGCCGATGTGCTCGGCGTTCCGGTGGTGCGGCCGCGGGTGACGGAGACGACGGCGCTGGGCGCGGCGTATCTTGCGGGGCTGGCGACGGGGTTCTGGGCGAGCGCCGACGCGTTGCGCGCGGAGCGCAAGGGCGATGTGCGCTTCGAGCCGAAGATGGCGCGGGGGAGCGGGCCGAGCGGCGCGGGCGCTGGCAAAAGGCCGTGGAGCGGGCAAAGGGGTGGACCGCCTAACCGCTGCGTGGGGCGGCCCTGTGGACTATTCGCGGAGCTGCAACGTCTAGCCGATCTCCTGGTTCCAGCTTTCCAGCGCCTTTTTGAATTCGAGCATGAATTTGCCGGCGTCGGCGCCGTCGATGAGGCGGTGATCGAAGCCGAGGCAGAAGTACTGCATGGAGCGAATGGCGATGGTGTCGTTGCCTTCGGCGTCGGTGAGCACGGCGGGCTCTTTGCGCAGGCCGCCGACGGCGAGGATGGCCGACTCGGGCTGGTTGATGATGGGCATGCCGAACTCGCCGCCAAAGGCGCCGGAGTTGGTGAGCGTGAAGGTGGATCCGCCGACTTCGTCGGGCGAGAGCTTTTTGGTGCGGGCGCGGAGGGCGAGATCGGCGATGGTGCGGGCGAGATCGGCGAAGCTGCGCTGCTCGGCCTGGCGGACGACGGGCACGATGAGGCCCCAGTCGAGCGCGACGGCGATGCCGAGATGGATGTTCTGGTGGTAGCGGATGGCGAGGCCGTCGCGGTGTTTTCAAGCGAGGCGTTGACGATGGGGAAACGGCGCAGCGCGGCGACGGCGGCGGCGGCGATGAAGGGCATGTAGGTGAGCTTGACGCCGTGGCGCTGCTCGAAGCGGCCTTGCGCTGCTCGCGCAGGCGCACGATGCGCGTCATGTCGACTTTGTAAACGGTGTGGACGTGCGGGCTGATGCGCACGCTCTCGACCATGCGCTCGGCAATGATGGCGCGCATGCGGGTGAGGGGCACGGGATCGCGGCAGGCTGGCGAGGTCAGGCGCCGGCTGCGCCGCCGGCGCTGGGCAGACTTGGACTTGCGGCGGGGTTGCCGGCCACATCGCTGAGCTCGCGGCGCGGAGAACGTCTTCTTTGGCGATGCGGCCTTCGGTGCCGGTGCCGGCAATGTGGCTGAGGTCGATGCCGTGCTCTTTGGCGATGCGGCGGGCGAGCGGCGAGGAGCGGATGCGGCCGGGCGCCTGCGGTGCGGCGACTTTTGGACGGCGATTGTGCAATGTTCGCCGGTGCCTGCGGTGCGGGCATTGCATGCGGCAGCCCGGGCCTTTGGCGGCACCTGCGGTGGAGCGGACTTTGCCGCTGGCGCGGGAGCTGCCACTTCCGTACCGGCTTCGCCGATGACGGCAACCACGGTGTTGACCTCGACCGTGGCGCCTTCGGGAAGCGGATCTCGGTCAGCACGCCGGCCACGGGCGAGGGAATCTCGGCGTCCACTTTGTCGGTGGAGATTTCGAAGAGCGGCTCGTCTTTTTCGACGGCGTCGCCGATGTTCTTGAGCCATTTGGTGATGGTGCCCTCAAAGATCGACTCGCCCATCTGGGGCATGATGACGTCAGTTGGCATGCGTTCCTCTCTTCGCGGTTCGGGGTGACCTGCGCGCGGTTCCTCGCGCCGGATTATCAAATCGCGGGTCCATGGTCGAGCTCGCGTCCCGATCGCGGACTTCGTCAATGCGCGGATTATAAATCGCGGCTGCTGTGCGCAGGCGGTGCTGAACTGCAAAGTCGGGCCGGACTCAGGCGGGCATGGGGCGGTCTTTGTGCGGCGCAGGCGCTCGATCTCGGGAGGAACCTGGAGCGGCGTGTCCTGAGCCGGAAATTCGGGGCGGAAGCCGGGATCTGGAGTGGCGGGCGCTGAGGCTGGCGCGCTTCGGCGGAGGCTTCGCCTGGGCGCGCAGCGCGGCAAGGCTGTCGAGAGCCAGAACCTGCTCGTTGAAGACCTGGCCGAATGGCGCGGCCGCATGGTGGGCGATGGATTCGAGGCTGGGCAGGGTTCGCGGGTCGGCAGACTTCCCGGCAAGTTCTTTCGAGGCTCGTCACGGGGCGGTCGGTGATGCCGCAGGGATTGATGAGAGGGAAATCGCGGAGGTCGGTGGTGACGTTGAAGGCAAATCCGTGCGAGGTGACGCCGCGGGCGACGTGAATGCCGATGGCGGCGATTTTGCGCTCGCCGCTGGCTGGTCTTTGACGGATTCTGCGCAGGCTCCTCGTCCGAAAGGCTGTCGCGCGGGAAGGCCGCACCAGACGCCGGTCAGGCCGCAGATGCGCCGGCGGCACGCCAAAGTCGCCGCAGAGCCGGATGAGCGCCTCTTCCATGAGGCGGACGAAGTCGACGGGGCCCATGCGGCTGCCGCTGGCGATTGCGCAGGCTGCGCAGATCGAAGATGGGGTAGCCGATGAGCTGGCCGGGGCCGTGATAGGTGACGTCGCCGCCGCGGTTGATCTCGTGGAGGGTGACGCCGCGCGCGGGCGAGCAACTCGTCGGAGGCGAGAAGTTGGCGCGGTTGGCGTTGCGGCCGAGGGTGAGCACGGGCGGGTGCTCGAGCAGCAGCAGCATGTTGCCGATGCGGCCCTGCGGGCGCAGCGCGACCAGTTCTTCCTGCAGGCGAAGGCTTCGGCGTAGTCGACGCGGCCGAGATAGAGGTACTGGATCATAAGCCTACTGCGATTGTAGCGAGGCGCCGGATGATTCAGCACGTGCCAGCTACTTTGCAGGCGCGGGGGGGGGGGGGGGGGGGGGGGGGGGGGGGGGGGGGGGGGGGGGGGGGGGGGGGGGGGGGGGGGGGGGGGGGGGGGGGGGGGGGGGGGGGGGGGGGGGGGGGGGGGGGGGGGGGGGGGGGGGGGGGGGGGGGGGGGGGGGGGGGGGGGGGGGGGGCGGGGCGCGGCGCGCGCGCGCGCGCGCGCGCGCGCCCGGCCGCGCTATTTCGACGGGTCGACCAGCGCGCTGTAGACCGTGGCGTGACTGCGGTAGACCAGCGCGTGGTTGTCGGAGCCTGCTCAGGCGCTGGATCATGCCGACGAAGACAAGGTCGTTGGTGGGGTCGACCCAGAACCAGGTGCCGGCGGCGCCATCCCAGAAGAAGGTGCCCTTGCCGACGGGCAGGTTGGCCTCGGGCGGATCGAAAACGACGGCGCAGTTGTAGCCGTAGCCGAAGCCGGGGCGCATGATGTGCTGGCCGATGCCGAATTGGCCGGTGAGCAGCTCGTCGGGCAGATGATTTGAGGTCATGAGCTTGACCGTGGCCGGTGCGAGAATGCGCTTGCCGTCGAGCTCGCCGCCGTTGCCGAGCATCTGCGCGAAGCGGTAGTAGTCCTCGGCGGTGGAGACCAGGCCGCCGCCGCCGGAGGGCATGGTCGGCTGCGTCGTCGTAGTCGGTGGGCGGGCCGCGGCGTGTCGGCTGGCGACGAGCTCGCCGTGCGCGTTGTCGTTATAGCCGTGGCGAAGCGGCGCGCTTGTCGGCGGGCACAAAGAAGCCGGCGTCTTTCATGCCGAGCGGCGTGAAGATGTGGTCGCGCATGAAGTCGGGCAGCGACTGGCCGGAGAGCTTTTCGACGATGTAGCCCTCGATGTCCATGGAGACGTGTAGGTCCAGCCTTTGCCGGGCTGATAGAGCAGCGGAATTTTGCGCGAGCTTGTCGATCATCTCCTGGAGGTTCGTCGATTGCAGACGCTTCAGCTCGCTGTACATCTTGTCGACCGGCGTGTTGCCGAAGCCGTAGGTGAAGCCGGCGGTGTGGGACATGAGCTCGCGCATGGTGGGCGCGTGATCGGGATCGACGAGGATCATCTTGCCGTCGGCATCGACGCCCTTGAAGACCTTGAGGTGCGCGAACTCGGGAATGTATTTGGCGATGGGGTCGGTGGGCAGCCACTTGCCCTGTTCGTAGAGGATCATCATGGCGACGCCGGTGACGGGCTTGGTCATGGAGTAGTCGCGGAAGATGGTGTCCTTGGTCATGGGCGTGGCGGTGGCGAGGTCGCTCACGCCGTAGGTGCGGTAGTCGACGACCTTGCCGTGACGCGCGAGGATGGTGATGGCGCCGGCGAGTTGCTTGTGGTCGATCTCGCCCTGGATGAGCGCGTGCAGGTGCTCGAGACGCTCGGAGGAAAAGCCGACGGACTCGGGCTTGACGGGGGTCATGTCGATCGTGGGCGGCGCGGGTTGCTGGGCGAGCCCAGCGAATGGGCCAGCGGCGAAAAAAAACGAGATAAGGGCGGATGCGACGTGGAGCGATGCGGGCATTTTCATGGGAGTCCTTTTGGACGATGGGTCTGCGACGTGAATCGTCCGGCAATCTTTATAGCAGATTGGGCGAACGTGGATTCGGCGGAACCAGCGGGGAGGGCGTGCACGGAATCCCTTTCGGGGTACGATAGAGGGAGATTCCTGGTTGGGAGGCGCTCATGGCTACGCAGACTCTTCTCGCCAGCGGCAGGGAAACGCCGACTGGGTTGGACGACTACGAACAATGGAAAGCGGAAGAGATTCAGGCCGGGCTCGCCGAGGTAGATGCGGGTGAGTGTGTTCCGAATGAGACAGTAATCGAGTGGCTGCGGGGCTGGGGCACCAATCACGAGCTATCGCCCCTGCAAGGGTGAGTTGTATGAAGCCTTCAGAAGCGTTGCCGCAGTACCGGGAGACCATCCGCGAGCTTGTACTGCAAGCGGGAATGGCGAACCCGCGTGTCTTCGGGAGCGTACTGCGTGGCGAAGATGGGGAAGATAGCGATCTCGACATTCTCGTCGACCCCGCGCCACGCGCCAGCCTGCTCGCAATGGAACGGCTCCAGGCGCAACTGGCAACGGTGACCGGAGTCAAGATCGACCTCCGCACGCCCGAGGAGATTCATCCCAAGTTTCGCGAAAAGGTTCTCTCTGAGGCCGCCAGTCTGTGAGCAAGGAAGGCCTTACTGCGAAGGATTTCATCGGCCACATTCTTGAGGCTGCGGAGAAAGTTCTTCAATACACGAAGAACATGAGTCGTGAACAATTCTTTGCCGACACACTGACGCAGGATGCTGTAATCCGCAATATCGAGATCATCGGCGAGGCCACGAATAACCTTCTTGAGACCGATCCAACCATCGCCGCCAAACATCCTTCAATTCCATTCACGGAGATTTACGGCATGAGAAATCGCGTGGCTCACGGCTACTTTGCTGTCAGCTTGGCGATGGTCTGGGATTCCGTGGAAGAAGATATTCCGGCGCTTCGCAAGAAGATTGCAAAAGTTCTTGAAGAACTCCAGGAAGGCGACGGGTAAAGATGGAAGCGCAAGGACACCACGGGAACGCGGTTCAAGCCGAGCCAGAGCTGCTCTATCACTACACGACTCAGAGAGGCCTTCTCGGGATACTTCACGAAAGGTGTATTTGGGCCTCGCATATTCGCTACCTAAACGACGCATCTGAATTTAAACATGGCCTTCAAATGGTGTCTCAGTCCATCCTCAAAATCAAGATTGACCCCTCGACAATTCAGTCTAAAAGGATTGGGGCGAACGACCCGTTTCCAGCTCCCGAAATCGAAGGGATGCTGCAGACATCAGCGAACGGAATCTTAACAATGTTGGATTTTATCGACGTTTTCGTCGCGTCGTTTTTTGGTTCTGAAGGCACTGAGAATGATGCCGGCGATGTTCTGGCCCAGTGGAGGGCTTATTCGGGCAACGGCACCGGGATAAGCATCGGATTCGACAAGAGGCTGCTCTCGGACCACCTGACAAAGATCGGAAGTGGCCCTGAATTGTGGATTCCTTTCGGCTCGTGCCTCTATGGGAAGGATCAGCAGGAGAATTACCTTGATAGCATTAACCAAATTGGGCCCCTTTTCATTAAAAGAGTGAACACAATGGATATTGATTTTTGTGCCAAAACAATGTCGAAGCTCTTCGGGGAATTTGGATCAGGCTCGCAGACCATCACCAAGGATGACTACAGCCGGGCCTGGCGCCAAGCCATCGACGAATCTGAAGGGTACGTCAAGCAACAGGGAGCGAAATATGAACGAGATATGATGCCGATCCTAAATGAACTCATGGCCTTGACTGCGTTCATGAAGCATCCTGCCTTTGAGCAAGAAAACGAATGGAGATTAGCGAGGTTCTTGTTCGGCAGCCGCGAAGGTGTCAAGTTCCGTGAAGGAACCAGCAGTCTCGTTCCCTATGTCTGTATCCCGCTCCCGATTATGGACTCGGACCATGGGTTGATAAGGAGAATAGTGGTCGGCCCCTCTCCAAAGCTTGAAGATGCCGTTGACGCAGTCAGGATGCTCATCGGGAGTCGCGGATTGAAATTGAAATCTGGAAACGAATCTGACGGAATTGAAGTTTCGCCTTCGAATATCCCGCACCGACCTTGGTGATAGCTTCTTTGCGGTAAACTAAGGCTGGCAGGAGGACCGGGCGGTCGCTGCCGGAAGTCTAGTCCGCCACGCGACGGGGTCCGGGGGAGGAAAGTCCGAACTCCGCAGGGCAGTGTGCCGGATAACGTCCGGGACGCGGGCGTCAAGGCCCGTGGACGGCCAGTGCCACAGAGAACATACCGCCTCGGCTACCCCGCTCTTTACGGGAGGGCATCCCTGGAGACGCCCGGACAGGTTCGCCTGGACGGCCAGTCCTCGGCGCCGGGGTAAGGGTGAAAAGGTGCGGTAAGAGCGCACCGCTCCGGCAGTAATGGCGGAGGCAGGGTAAACCCCACACGGAGCAAGACCAAATAGGGAGGGAAGCGGAACGGGAGCCAGGAGCCAGGCGGCGCTGCGCATCGGCCCGATGCGGCAAGGCGGCTCGAGCAATTGCCGGAACCTCCGGGTAGGTCGCTGATGAGCGTTCGCGGCAACGCGGCGCCTAGAGGAATGACCGCATCAGAACAGAATTCGGCTTACGGGTCCTTTTGCCGAATCTACACGACAGCCCCGGCTGGGAAAACCCCAGCCGGGGTCGACCATTTTGCTGGGTTGCGGTGAGCGCAGGTAGCGGAGTCAGCTGCTTCATCGGCCGTGATGCATTTCCGGAGTAGGCCCTGCTCATGCGGACATGGGCAGCCGACGCTAACTTCGCTAGCGCCGCTAACCCCTGATCCGCTACCATCAGACACATGTTGCGAGTGAAGCGGTTGGAAGCGGGCGCCGGCTGCCGGTGGTGGCCCATCCGGGCGAGGACCTGGGTTACGACATGTTTGCGCTGGAAGGCGCTGTGCTGGCGCCGCGGGCCACGGTGAGGGTGCGGACCGGCATTGCCGTGGAGGCGCGCCATCCGGAGACCGGCGCGCCGCTGGGATTGCTGGTGCGGGACCGGTCGTCCATGGCGGCGCGGGGGATGGCAACGACGGGCGGCGTGATCGATGCCGGCTACCGCGGCGAGATCCTGGTGGTGATGACGAACCTGGGCGATGCGGCCGTGGAGCTGAAGGCCGGCGAGAAGATCGCGCAGATGGTTCCGGTGCCGGTGCTGACTGGGCCGGTGGAAGAAGGGAGAAACCTGGAAGACTCGGCGCGCGCGGCGAAAGGGTTCGGACAGCCGGGACGGAAGCAGGGAGCCGGGAGTAGCGACTATGGACCAGGGACACGGCCGAACGGCGCCGCGGAACCGAACCGAGGAACGCGTTGCCGTATCATAAAGCAGGACCATGCCACTCAAGAGGCCTTCAAACTCGCGCTGCAATCGCTGTGGGCGAACAAGCTGCGCACCATTCTGACGCTGATCGGGGTGGTGATGGGCGTGGCCTCGGTGATCATGGTCATCACGCTGGTGAACGGCGCCAACCGCTACGTGGCCACCAAGCTCTCCGGCTATGGCGCCGACGTGTTTACCGTAACGCGCATGGCGAGCGTGATCTTCTCCGCCGACGACTACTTTCGCTACCAGAAGCGCAAGATCCTGCGCATCGAGGACTACCGGGCGGTGCGCGACAACTGCACGGAATGCAGCGAAGTGGGCGCGCTGCTGGACCAGTCGACGCAACGTGGTGTACAACGGCCACTCCAGCAACAACACCGATGTGCGCGGCTACACCTGGACGATGCTGTCGCTCAACAACATCAACATCGCCATCGGGCGCGGGTTTACGCCCGCCGACGAGGACCACGCTACGCACGACGCGATCGTGGGCTACGACATTGTGGACAACATGCTGGGCGAGGGCGACCCGATCGGCAAAGAGATTCGCGTGGACGGCGATTCCCTACACGATCGTGGGTGTGGGCGAGCGGCAGGGCAAGACGCTTGGCCAGTCGCAGGACAACTGGGTGGCCGTGCCGATCAGCACGTACCAGCAGATTTACGGATACAACGATTCGGTGGACATTTACGCGCGCGTGGCCGGTGGTGCGCAAGTGATGGAGCGGGCCGAGGACGAGGTGCGCGTGCTGATGCGCACGCGGCGCCACGATGCGCCGGGCACGGCGGACGACTTTGAGATCGAGACTAACGATACGTTTCTCGACATCTGGAAGCAGATCAGCTCGCTGTTTGCCAGCGTGGTGCTTGGGCTGGCGTCGATCGCGCTGGTGGTGGGCGGCGTGGTGATCATGAACATCATGCTGGTGAGCGTGACCGAGCGGACGCGCGAGATTGGCGTGCGCAAGGCGCTGGGCGCAAGACAGCGCGATGTGCTGCTGCAGTTTCTCATCGAGAGCGCGACCATGGCGGTGACCGGCGGAGCGATCGGCGTGCTGTGCGGAATTCTGGTGGCCAAACTGATCACGATCGTCATCGGATTCCCGACCAGCGTGCCGGTGTGGGCATCTTTCTGGGCTTGTTTCTGGCCGGCGCGGTGGGCATTTTCTTCGGCGTGTATCCGGCGAGCAAAGCGGCGAAGCTGGATCCGGTGGTGGCGCTGCAGAGCGGAGATGTGAGAGCAGAACAGGACGATGGCTATGAGCGAACTGGTCAAACTCGTGAATCCGTGAAGATGGCGCTGGACACGCTGCGCACGAACAAGATGCGTTCGGGATTGACGGTCCTCGGCATCGTGATCGGCGTGGCCACGGTGATCTCCATTTCGTCGGTCATCAACGGGCTCAATAACCGTGTATCGGACTTGGGTAAGTTCGCTGGGATCGAATGTGATTTGGGTGTTCCACATGCCGGTGATCGGGGTGCGGCCCACGGCGGAGATGCTGGCGCGCAAGAAGCTGACGATCGACGACGTGCTGGCGCTGCGCACGTTGCCGCACGTGGTGGCTGCGGACGGCGGACGACGCCACGTGAAATTTCCGTTTCAAGTGGGCGACGTGAGCCGTGAAATACAACGGCAAGAAGGTGGCGGGTACGATTCTGCAGGGAGACACCGCCGAGGTGTCGGATGTGAACGATCTGACGATGCTGCAGGGCCGGATGTTCACCGACGAGGAAGACGAGCGCGCGGCGCACGTGGTCGTGCTGGGCCACGATACGGCGGAGGAACTCTTCGGCAATGAATCGGCGGTGGGCAAGGAAGTGGCGATCGAGTCAGGGCTCTACACGGTGATCGGCGTGCTCGACAAGCGGAAGCAGCCCTTCGGCGGCGGCAAGAATCCCGCCGACAACATGGTCTTCTTCCCAGTGAATACCTTCCAGACCTGCACCCGGAAGACAAGGACCTGTGGGTCGCGGTGAAGTACGACGATGCCAAGAACAAGGCGCTGGTGGAGGAGGAGATTCGCGAGCTGCTGCGCATCCGCCGCCACGTCCGGGTCGACAAGCCGCGACGACTTTGAGATCTTCGGGCCGGATTCGCTCAGCAGGCTGTGGGATCAACTGACTGGCGGGCCTGGTGATCTTTATGATCGCCGTCTCCAGCGTGGGACTGATGGTGGGCGGCGTGGGCGTGATGAACATCATGCTGGTGAGCGTGACCGAGCGGACGCGCGAGATCGGCGTGCGCAAGGCGATCGGCGCGACGAAGCAGCACGATCCTGACGCAGTTCACCGTGGAGGCCGTGACGCTGTGCTCGATCGGCGGCGTCGTGGGCATTCTGGTTGGCGCGATCATCACCTGGATCGTGTATCTTCTGCCCATCGGCCTGCCGGCGACGCTTTCGACGATGTGGGTGGTGATCGGCTTCGGCGTTTCCTGCGCCATCGGGCTGATGTTCGGGATTTATCCGGCATGGAAGGCGGCGAATCTGGATCCGATTGAGGCGCTGAGATACGAGTGAAACACAGTGCAGCAGAATTTCGGCCGTGGCGGCAACTGACAATTGCGAACGGACGACAGTAAAGTTTTCTTCGCCGTGCCACACGCACGGGCGCAAGCCGTGGAGAGCGCGACGACGGCGCTGGCCGCTGAATCCTCGCAACGGAACGCAGAATCGGGCTCTTGCGTATCATGAAAGCACGATCATGCTCTTCGGTGAGGCCTTCAAACTCGCGCTGCAGTCGCTGTGGGCGAACAAGCTGCGCACCATTCTCACGCTGCTCGGCGTGATCATCGGCGTTGCTTCGGTGATCATGGTGGTCACGCTCACCAACGGCGCCAAGCAGTTTGTCACCGCGAAGATCAACACCTACGGCGCGTCGGTCATCACCATCAGCAAGATGCCGCAGACCTTCATCACGATCGAGGAATATCTCGAATTTCAAAAGCGCAAAGACGTCACCTACGACGACTACCGGGCGGTCGTTGACGAGTGCAAGTCCTGCGTATCGGTGGGTGCGCAACGCGGCGCCACCGGCAAGGTGGTGCGTGGAACGCAGTCCACAACGGACACGAAGATTCGCGGCTGGACCTGGACCATGCCGCCGATCTCGAATCTGAATATCGCGGTGGGCCGCTCGTTTACCGAGATCGAAGACACAGCACTCGGCGCACGTGGCCATTGTGGGCTCCGACATTGTGGACAACGTGCTGGGCGCCGGCGACCCGCTGGGCAAGGAGATTCGCGTGGACGGCGCACCGTACACGGTGATCGGCGTGGGCGAGAGCCAGGGCAAGATGTTCGGCCAGGAGCATGGACAACTGGGTGGCGATTCCGCTCACCACTTTTCTTGAAGTCATACGGGTCCAACCAGAGCCTGCAGATTCTATGTGGATGCGGGCGGCGGCGGCGCGCGTGATGGAAGCGGTCGAGCGACGAGTTGCGCACCATCATGCGGACGCGGCGCCACCTGGCGCCGGATGTCCGGACGCACTTCTCCATCGATTCGAGCGCGACCTTTCAGAATCTGCTGGCAAATATTCTGAACAATTTTGGCGCCGTGGTGGTGGCCATCGCCGCCGTTTCGCTGGTCATCGGCGGCATCGTGATCATGAACATCATGCTGGTGAGCGTGACGGAACGGACGCGCGAGATCGGCGTGCGCAAGGCGCTGGGCGCGCGGCGCCGCGACATCCTGCTGCAGTTCCTGATCGAGTCGGCGACTGATCGCGTTGGTGGGCGGCGTGATCGGCGTGGTATGCTGGCATTTCCGTGGCCAAGCTCATTACGCTGGCCATCGCTTTCCCTCGGTGGTGGCGTGTGTGGTCCATCCTGGTGGCGCTTGTTGTGGCGACCGCTGTCGGCCTGTTCTTCGGCATTTATCCGGCGCACAAGGCCAGCGCAGCTTCGATCCCGATTGTGGCGCTGCAGGAGCGGGAGTCTGTGAACTATGAACTGTGAACTGATATGACGACGTACTGGTCAATCACAGGGAATCCGTGAAGATGGCGCTGGATACCCTGCGCAAGAACAAGCTGCGCTCCGGCCTGACCATCCTCGGCATCTCCATCGGCATCGCGACGGTCATCCTGATCTCTTCGGCGATCAACGGCCTCAATTCCAATATCGACCACTTTGTGAACTCGCTGGGCACGAACGACCTGTGGGTCTTCCAATTTGAGCCATTCGGCCATCGGCCCACCACCGAGGAGCTGAATCGCAAGAAGCTGACCTACGAGGACGGCATGGCAATGCGCAGCTTGCCGCACGTCGTCACCGTCGATCCGGAGCTGACCTACCAGAATTTTCAGACCGGCCTGGGCAGCGTCTCTATGAAAGCACGGCACGCACAAAATTGCAGAACACCATCCTCAACGGCACCACCGACAGCCGTGACGGAGGTGCACGACGTGCGAGCTGACGGAAGGCCGCATGTGGACCGAATCGGAAGAAGAGCACGCGCGACAATGTCGTCATTCTCGGTCACGATGCCGCGGAAGATCTCTTCCCGCGACGAGTCGCCGATCGGCAAGGACGTGGAATGCGAAGGCGATGTCTTCACCGTGATCGGCGTGCTGGATCTGCAGCCGCAGCCCTTCGGCAGCGGGCGCAACACCGCAGGACAACGCGGCCTACTTTCCCGCTGGAGACCTTCCGCAAGATTCATCCCGAGATCACCGATTTCTGGATCGTGGTGAAATACGACGACCCGGCGAACAAAGCACTCGGTGACCGAGGAGGTTCGCGAGTTGCTGCGCGTGCGGCGCAAGCTGCGCGCCGATCAGGACGATAACTTCGCCATCTTCGGCCCCGATTCGCTGACACGCCTGTGGAATCAGCTCACCGGCGGACTTTTTCTGTTCATGGTTGCGGTGTCTCGCGTGGGCTTGATGGTGGGCGGCGTGGGCGTGATGAACATCATGCTGGTGAGCGTGACCGAGCGAACGCGCGAGATCGGCGTGCGCAAGGCGATCGGCGCGACCAGAAGAAACATTCTTACTGCAATTCACACTGGAGGCGGTGACGCTGTGCTCGGTCGGCGGCGCTATCGGCATTCTGGCCGGCGCGCTGTTCACGCTGATTCTGCATCTTCTGCCGTGTCGTTCCTGCACGCGGCGCTTTCGCTCGACGTGGGTCTTGATCGCCTTCGGCGTATCCTGCGTCATCGGCCTGGTGTTCGGGATTTATCCGGCATGGAAGGCGGCGAATCTGGATCCGATTGAGGCGCTGCGGTACGAGTGAAAGACAGTTGTCAGTTTTCAGTTCCAGCGTCAGTAAATCCCCGGTGCCGCTGCTGCGGTCACTGACAACTGCAAACTGACAACTGTAAACTGCCGTCTGTGATGCCGCACGCCCTGGCGCAGGCCGTGGAGATCGCGACGACGGCGCTGGCCGTGGCCGGGATGGGATACTTTCTGGCGGCGCTGGTGGCGGCACGGGTTTTTCTGCAATCAGCGGCGCGCGCCGCGGGCGGAGTTCGCGCCCGGCGTGAGCATTCTGAAATCTCTCAAGGGCCTCGACCCCGGCATGATGGACGCCTTCCGCAGCCATTGCCGGCAGAGTTATGCGGGCGAGTTCGAGCTGCTGTTCGGCGTGGCTTCGCTCGACGATCCGGCGGCGGCGGCCGTGAAGCAGTTGCAGGCCGAGTTTCCGGAGCGGGCGATCCGGCTCGTCGAGTGCCCGCAGCGCCTGGGCACGAACGGCAAGGTGAGCACGCTGGTGCAGCTTGCCGCTCATGCGCGGTACGAATTTCTGCTCATCAACGACTCCGACATTACCGTGAGCCCGCATTATCTGGAGCGGGTGATGTGCTGCTTTGCGCCTGCTACGCAGGATACGGGGCAAGGCGCAGGCGCCGGTGGGCCTGGTGACGGCGCTGTATCGCGGGCGGGCACATGGGTCACTCTTGCGTGGCGGCGGCCTGCCTTCGCGGCTTGAAGCGCTGGGGATTGCCACGGAGTTTATGGCCGGCGTGCTGCTGTCGAAGATGATCGAGGGCGGGCTGCATTACGGGCTGGGTTCAACGCTTGCGGTGCGGCGCGAGGCGCTGGAAAAGGCCGGCGGGTTGCTGCCGCTGGTGGATCATCTGGCCGACGACTACGAGCTGGGCGCGCGCGTGGTCGAGGCCGGCTATCGCGTAGAGCTGAGCGCCGAGGTGGTGGAAACCAGCGTGCCGGCCTACGGCTGGCGCGGCTTTTTCGACCACCAGTTGCGCTGGCTGCGGACGGTGCGCGATGCGCGACCCGGCGGCTACGTGGGCCTGATCTTCACGCACGGGCTTGGCTGGGCCTTGCTGAATGTGCTGGCCAGCGGATTGAGCCCGGTGAGCCTGTGGCTGCTGGGGCTGAGCTTCTTTCTGCGGCTGGCGCAGGCCATGACGGTGGGCGCCGCGGTGCTGGGCGATCACGAGGTGCTGCCGAATCTGTGGCTGCTGCCCGTTCGCGATGCGATTGCGATGGGGTTGTGGGTGGCGGGCTTCGCCGGAGACACGATCGTGTGGCGCGGGGAGCGGTTCGCGCTGAAGGATGGAAAGCTGGCAAGGGTGGAGCGGAGCTAGCGGGGTTGGCGGAGTTAGCGGAGTTAGTTACTGCATCGTGAGACCTAGGGGAGGAGGTAACTTCGTGTCCGGCTAGTCTGCCGCCGTGGCGGCGGATTCGTCGGCGGCGCGGATGGCTTCCGTGTCGATGGTGAGGCATGCGCCGAGCTCGTCGAAATCCTTGTCCCAGCGCGGACGTTCTTCGTCGGTCAGCGCGGTGAGCGCGTAGTCTGAGGTGCGCAGAATCTCGTACCAGATGTTCTGCGCCTGCCAGAGATTCAGATCGAAGGGCAGCTCGGTGAGCGTGCGGGCCAGCACGAGCGCGCGGTCGAGCATCTCCAGCGAACCCGAGGACATCTGCAGCTCGACCATGGCGCGCTTCATGCGCTGGTCGGCGATGTAGGAGAGCGTGGCGGTGTCGAGCGGAACCTGGTCGGCTTTGGCCAGGGAGAGATACGAGCGCAACTGGGCCTGGTCGATGGGGTCGCCCTCGAGCACGCGGCGCAGGCCGGCGTTGATGGCGAAGCCCGCGGCCAGGGTGAGCGCGGGCGGCTTGGGCAGGCCCGCCTGCGAGAGATAGTGGAGCAGGCTGGCGTGGTCCTGGTAGATGGTGGTGAGCGAGTTCTCGATGTCCCAGAGCGTGGAGTTGAGAATGAGCTGCACGATGCGGCGCTGCTCGTCAGTGAAGAGCGAGGTGAGCGAGTAGTCGGCGTGGCCGTAGAAGCGGTCGAGCAGGCGAATCACCTCAGGGAAGTCGGCGCGCTGCACTTGGCCGGCGGCCTCGGCGGCAAAGGCTTCAAACGCGGCGGCGTCGGAGTCATCGTAGGCCTTGACGGCGGCGGTGATGTTCTGGTCGCCGAAGTGGAGAACCGCAAACGAGAAGCTCTGCGCGTGGCCGGTGATGGCGCTGGCGACGTGCGCGCGGCCCAGCGCCAGGCGCCCGCGGCCTGAGGTGTAGATGTCGTAGGAGATGCGGCGCACGTGGAAGCAGAAGAGGTCCGTCTCATCGGCAAACGAGGAGAAGACCGAGCTGATGGCGTAGTGGGCGGCGACCTGCTCGAGATGCAGCTCCATGGTGTCGACGCACTTTTTGTAGATGCGTGCGCCGTCGCCGGCGGCGGGCGATCGTTGGAGTGGGCCTCGGCCAGGCGCGCGAGAAACGCGGGCTCGAGCGGCGCGGCCTGCTCGCCGAAGACCTGCTGCGGCAAGCTGCAGCACGCGCGCGGCATAGGCGATGACCTGCACCGTTTCGATGCCGGCGATGTCGTCGAAGAACCAGCCGCAACTGGTGTACATGAGCTGGGCGTGGCGCTGCATCTCCATGAGTTCGCAGGGCGCGCACGCGCTCGGCCTCGTTGAGCGGGTGTGCCTGGTGCGCGGCGAAGAAGCGGTTCGACGGACTCCGCGCTGCGGTCGAGCACCACCTGGATGTAAGCGTCGCGGGCGGCCCACACATCGCTGAAGAGGTTGCCGGCCTCCTGTTCGGTGAGCGGGAACGAGTGCGTCGCGCAGCTCGTCGAGGGCCTGGCGCAGCGGCGCGCGCCACTCCTGGTTCCAGCCGGGCTTGCCGCCGTTGCAGCCGCAGTTGGAGCGCCAGCGCTCGACGCCGTGCACGCAGCTCCAGGAGGTGTTGTCGACGATCTCGCACTCGAATTCCGGCGGAAACTGCTCAAGGAAGCTGGCGTAGTTGGTCAGCTTGACGGTCTTGTCCTGCTCGAGCAGGCGCAGCGCGTAGGCCAGCGCCATTTCGCCATACTTGTGATGATGGCCGTACGACTCGCCGTCGGTGGCCACGTGAACCAACTGCGGCTGCGCGCCGTCTTTGAAGCCGGCCTTGAGGCGCGCGACAAGGTTGTCGCCGGAGTTCAGCAGCCCCTCAAAGGCGATGGCGCGCGAGGCCGGCCCGTTGTAAAAGAAGACGGCGATGGAGGCGCCGGAGGCGAAGCGCGACAGATAGGGGTGCGTGGTGTCGACCGTGGCGTCGGCATTCGGCGTGTCGCTCCAGTCGGCGCCCTTGCCTCTTCAGCGGGCGAATGCGCTTGCACTGGTGCGGGGCCAGCACCGTGAATTTGATGCCGTTTGCGGCCAGCAGCCTCGAGAGTCGCCGTGTCGGCCGCGGTTTCAGGCAGCCACATGCCCTCGGGCGGCGCGCCAAAGCTGCTCACGTAGTCGGCGATGCCCCAGCGGATCTGCGTGACGCGGTCGCGCGCGCTGGCCAGCGGCAGAATCATGTGGTTGTAAACCTGCGCCATGGCCGAGCTGTGGCCGCGGTAACGCTGGCGGCTGCGGCTCTCGCCGTCGAGAATCATGCGATAGGTGCGCGGCGCATTTTCCTTGAGCCAACTCAGCAGCGTGGGGCCGAAGTTGAAGCTGATGCGCGCGTAGTTGTTCACGATGCGCGTGATCTGGTTCTTCGCGTTCACGACGCGCGCCGCGCCGTTGGGGGCGTAGCACTCGGCGCAGATGCGCTCGTTCCAGTCGTGGTAGGGCGCAGCGCGTGTCCTGGGTCTCCACCGTCTCCAGCCAGGGATTTTCGCGGGGCGGCTGGTAAAAGTGACCGTGAATGCAAACGAAACGCTTTCCAGCAGGCATGAGGATTCCGATGATGAGCGCCGCGCCGAGGTCCTTGCCGGCCGCTCAAGCTATTCTACGGCCTGGACGGCTGGCGCTATCGGGCCGAGCGTCCTGTAGGCGCGGTGTTCTTGGCCAGGTCGCAGGCGCGCCACAGGTACCAACTTGCGACGGAGCGGTAGGGCGCCCAGCGCTGGCCGCGGCGGAGCATCACGTCGGGCTTGGGCAGATCCGCTGCTTCGAGCGGGCGGGATTTGGGCACGCGCTGGAAGGTGAGCGCGAAGCCCTTGCGCACGCCGTAGTCGGTTACGGGAAGCACATCGGGGCGGCCGAGGCGGAAGATGAGCAGCATTTCCACGGTCCATGTGCCGATGCCGCGCACCTCGGTGAGGCGCTCGACGATCTCGGCGTCGGACATTCTGCGAATGGCGCGCATGCGAGGGCACGGTGCCGTCGAGGGTGCGGGCGGCCAGGTCGCGCAGAGCCTTGATCTTGTTGCCGGAGACGCCGGCGGCGCGGAGCGGCTCGTCCGGAGTGTCGAGCAGAAGCTGCGGCGTGGGGTCGCCGCCGAAGTACTCGCGCACGCGGCGGTGAATGGTGGCCGCGGCCTTGCCGTGCAATTGCTGGTAGAGGATCGATTCGAGCAGCGACTCGAAGGGCGAGGCCGAGTGGTCGAGGCGGAGCGTGAACGGGCCGGCGCGATCGATGAGCGCGGCGAGTTTGGCGTCGCTGGCGCGCAGGTGCGCCACTGCCTCGGCGGGATCGAAGGGAAGTTTGCGGCTGCGGCCGTCGTGAATCATGGATGGAGTGTATCGCACGAAACTCGCCGCTCGGGCTACGCCTACCTCCCGTTGGTTGAGTCCCCGGTTCTATGGTCTTCGATCTGGAAGGCAAGAAACTCGTGGACCGCCTTGAGCGCTTCGGAATCATGCGTCACGATTCTTACCCTAGCTCCTCGTTTTGTCGGCATGTAGGTGTATGCAATCTCGCCATGCTTCTTCTTCATCACCGGGACGCCGGGAGGGATCGTATCGTGGATGAACATCGGGATTTCAAAGTCATTCGCGCTGAACATTCCGGCGATATGCTTGAGATGTTCTCTGATCTGGTCCCGGGTGGCCAAATCCGTGCCACTATTGGCATCGACCTCGATGATGCCGCCGTCGGACAATAGTTTGAAGTGATGTTTCGTATTTTCGTGCGAGAATCCCATTGCATGGTCCCCGCGCATGTCCACGCCTGCCGCGTGCTGGTCAGGGGATTCCTGGCGCCGTGGGCCTTGTGCGGTGTCTTGCGCGTGGATTGTCAGGGAGGCGAGCGCGAAGCACGCCAGCAGTGCTATCTTCAAGGCGGTTTCCTCCTGCGATTAGCGAATCGAGTTCGTTTGGCTTTGGGAGCGATTCCAGGAATTTTGCGCTCTCGCCGCTGCCGAGTGTTTGCAGCCGTGATTGCCATGTCTCAACTGTCGCAGATAGCCAGTCCCTGAGCCGCGTGAGATCGAGAATCCTCTGGTTAAGCGCATCCAAATGCCGGGCACTTAAGTCGGCAACTTTGCGGCAGGGCGCGCGGCCCGCCCGTCGTTGCTTCAGGACATCTGCGAGTTCCGAGAGGGTGAAGCCGACACGAATGGCGCTTCGAATCATCTGAACGAGAGGCAAGGTATCAGGCGGGTAGAGGCGGTATCCTCCCTGGCTGCGGACCGGGATTGGAAGAAGGCCCAGCTTTTCGTAATGACGGAGCGTGTCAGGACTTATGCCCGCGGCCCGAGCGAGCTCACCCGACTTCAAGGGGCGCCTTGTACCATTTGTCGCCATCGCAATTTCAGTATTAACCGCCGAATGCGCTCCAGAGTCAAGCGCTCAACAGAAAAAGCAAAAGGGAGGCCGTGCGGCGATCAATGCGGAGCCGCAGTTTGGGTAGCGTGCCGAATGTGGATGCGAGTCTTGCCGCCCGATGCGTCCGGGATTCGCATGATGCCCACTGTCGTGGTATTTCCCAAGCCCGCGGATAGACGGAATTCCGAACCGTGCGCCGTGGTGAGGAAATGTGCGGTGATGCCGGCCTTGTCCTTGTAGAAGGCGATCACCTGGTCCACCGAATCCCGAGTGAAATAGACGGCACTCACGACGGTTCTCCCGCCTATTTCCACGCGAGAGCCGGTCAAGCTCGGCTCGGCGCCGGGATAGATTGCAATACCCAGATCGCGTTCAGTGAACGTGGCGGATGGCACAGCATGAACGGATTTCGCGAGATACCACACTCCGAAGCCAACAACCCCTACGCCGATGACGCCGAGGCCAACGAATATAGCAACGACGATCAGAACGGCCTTCACGACCGGGGAATTCGATTTGTGTATGGGAGCGGCAAAGGATTCTGGAGGGGATAGCGGCTGTGAGTAGATTTGCGACGAAGTGACCTGAGGGGGTTGATCGCTTGATGAATCGGGCATCGTCCCATCCTTCCTGAAGGGTTCTCGCGAGTCCGGCGTGGGTCTGTTTTGATTAGCTGTCACTATACTGCATTTGCGGCGCGGCGATGCCGGACGCGGAATCCATCCCCAATTCGGACCGATATCTCGAAACCGCGGGACTTAACAACGGACAGCTCTTGCCCGGCCGCATTACCATCAAAGAGTAGACTCAGGAGCTTCGCCATGAAGATGCGGCCGGGATCGCAGACCGGATTTCTGTTGTGCGGCAAGGAATGGACTGACGGAGAGGCGCTTGAGGTGCGGTCGCCGTGGGACCAGGGCCTGGTGGGACGCGTGACCGTGGCGACACGAGCGGATGCGCGCCAGGCAGTGAATCACGCGTCTGCGAGCTTACGCCGCACGCGCGCTTTGCCGCGGTGGAAGCGGCGCGAGATTCTGGAGGACGTGGCCGCCGCGCTGATCGAGCAGAAGGAGCGGTTTGCGCAGCTGATTGTGGCCGAGGCCGGCAAGCCGGTGCGCATGGCGCGGACAGAGGTGGATCGCGCCGTGCTTACCTTCAAGACCGCCGCGGAAGAGGCTGCGCGGCTGGGCGGCGAAAGCATTCCGCTGGATTTGACCGAAGGCAACGAGGGCCGCTGGGGATTGGTGCAGCGCTTTCGCGATCGGGCCGGTACTGGCGATCACGCCCTTCAATTTTCCGTTGAACCTGGTGGCGCACAAGGTGGCGCCGGCCATGGCCGCGGGCTGCCCGGTGATCGTGAAACCCGCGCCACAGACGCCGTTCACCGCGCTGGCGCTGGGCGAAGTGATTCTGAAAGCCGGCTGGCCCGAAGAGGCGCTGGCCGTGTTGCCGCTCGACAACGCCGACACCGCGTGGCTGGCGGAAAAAGAAGATCGCATCAAGCTGGTGAGCTTTACCGGCTCGGCCAAAGTGGGCTGGGAGCTGAAGGCGCACTCAGGGCGCAAGCGCGTGCTGCTGGAGCTGGGCGGGAACGCCGCGCTTGTGGTGCACGGCGACTGGACGGACCTGGACGACGCGGCGTTGCGCACCGCGCACGCGGCCTTTAATTATGCGGGCCAGTCGTGCATCAGCGTGCAGCGCGTGTTTGTGGAGCGCAAAGTCTTCCAGAGCTTTTTGTGGAAGGTGGTGGAGCACGCGGCCAAGCTGGTGATTGGCGATCCATCGAACGAAGCCACCGAAGTCGGACCGCTCATCAGGCTGGGTGAAGCGGAGCGCGTGGAAGCGTGGGTGAAGGAGGCCGTGGAGAGCGGGGCCAAGCTGGTGGCCGGCGGGGAACGCAAGGGCTCCGTGATTACACCGGCCATCCTGACCGCAACTGCGCCCGGCATGAAGGTTCGCGACGAGGAGATCTTCGGGCCGGTGGTGACTGATTGACCCGTACGACGACTTCGAGGACGCGTTGGCCCAAGTGAATCACTCGAAGTACGGATTGCAGGCCGGCCTGCTCACGCGCGACTCCGGGCGCATCCTAACTGCTTATCGCGAGCTGGAAGTGGGCGCGCTGATTGTGGGCGACACGCCGAGCTGGCGCCTTGATCCCATGCCGTTTGGCGGCGTCAAGGATTCCGGCCTTGGCCGCGAAGGCATTCGCTCCGCCATCGACGAGATGACCGAGATGCGCATGCTGATGATGGCGTCGCTGGGATAGGGAGACTACAAAGCTCGAGATGGATGACCGGTCGCGTGTACGCGGCTGCGGGAAGGCCGTAAGCGGCGCTATCGTATGTCGGGAGAGAATCGCCTATCGTTCCCAAGGCAAGCTGCGCGTCTACCCGCTGCCCCAAGTCTTCCGCAGATGGAAACGCAAGATTCCCCTCGGCTGCGGAACAGCGGCTGGTTGAGGGTGACTGGATGGTAAGCGAACAGCGCGTGCATCGTCCGACACGGCGGCGCGCCAAAACCTACTTATGAGCCGGCAGTGCGTATAGGCAATACTTCTCTGCAACTGGACCACGCTGCCGGTTGCACGAGACGACGAATCCGCTGACTCACTGGCTATGCTTTTGCTTTCGCCTTGGCACGTTGTGCGGCCCAGCGCTTGCGCTGCGCATCGGCGATCCGCTTGCGCGCGTCGGCGCTTAGCACGCGCTTCTTCCTGGGCTTGGCTTTTGCGGACGTCTTCCTGGCTTTGCGTCCGGCTTTGGTGGCTGCGGTTCCGATTGTGGCCAGCAGAGAACGCGCCTGCTTAAGCCTTGCAATCTCGGAGTCTAATTGGGCAAGAATGTTTTCTATCGCCATAGTGCGAGGATAATTCAAAAACTCCACATTTGCACAACTTTCTACATAGAATTTTTCGGTACTTAGGTGGAATTATCAAAACAGGCAAGCATTCCTCCTCTGCAAAGGTCATTGGCTTCCTTCTATCTGCGCAGGTTTGATGACGTTGTGCGCGCTTTCTAACCTTCTCTTCATCGCTCAAGCTTGCGGTGTAGGCAATAGATAGCGGTCTTTCTCTCGATACCGTTCGACGGCTTGTTATGGCGAGAGATAAAGTTGGCCCTACGAGCACGTTCGAGATAAGTTCGCGCCAACGGCCGGGCGGCCGCCGCCGCGGTCGAAGATACTGCGGCAGGATAGGTCATCTCCCTATCCCGCCGTATTTCTTTCCAAATTACCGAAGTTGTTTCCGGGTCAGACAAACTACATGCCAAGATACTCGACGTGCACATAGGTGCCGAGGCGCGCGTTGTAGGCAAGATACCAGCCGATGTGGTCCGGATCTTCGTAGATGAGGATTTGATCCGAGTCCCAGAGCCAGTCGGAGCAGAAGGCTAAGTCGGCTGCTGCGACCGACCAGTACCATCCGTTGAACCAGAACCTGCCGGGACCACCACCGGCAAGCCGCCACACGTGCCCGTGGCCAAAGCCGCCGGTGAACTTGCCGTGCACCCATGGATTGTCGAGATGGTAGTTCGGATCGTTGGAGCCGGTATCATGGCCAATCCATTTGCGGCTGTTATCGACGTGGGGAGCATTGGGATGTCCGGGTTGGTCGGAATAGTTACGGTTGGGAGCGGGAGCGGGTGGCGTTCCATGAACCGGCGCGGGGCCGTGCGACGGGGCCGCCGGGTGGCCACCCTTCGGGTGCTGCGCAAACGCCGGCACCGCGAAAACGAGCAAAGCTGCGAACGCAATTTGCATGAGTTTCATCGATTCCTCCTGACGACCGTAGAGAATGAGCGAGTTACCTATCATCGGCTTCATTCGATGGTCAAAGGCGACCTCCAGGTTGCCCGCCGGAATTCTTGCACAGTGCAGCGGTCCGGCACGTGAAATCTTTGCGCAGGAAAATAGCCGCCCATGGCAGTTTCGCAGTGACGGAGGGACTTATGCCGTGTTGTGAGCCCGCTGTTCCGCTACGCAGTGACTGCGACCGGCGAGCGCCGCCAGGCATAGAGCGGAAACTGGTTGGCCATCTCGGCCACTTCGCCGCGAATCAGCTCAAGGGCCGCGTCGTTGCCGCGCTGTTCGAGAGCCTTGGCGATCCACACGGCGATCTGGCGCATCTCGAGCTCTTTCATGCCGCGAGTGGTAAGCGCGGGCGTGCCTACGCGAATGCCCGAGGGCTTGAGCGGCGGATTGGTGTCCCAGGGAATGGAATTCTTATTCACAGTGATGCCAGCCTTGCCCAGCGCCAACTCGGCCTCGGAGCCGAGGATGCCTTTTTCGAAGACATCGACGAGCATGAGGTGATTGTCGGTGCCGCCGGAGACGAGGCGGAAGCCGGCGGCTTGAAGGCCCTCAGCGAGAGCCTTGGCGTTGGAGACGATTTGCCCGGAGTAAGTGCGAAACTCGGGGCGCAGGGCCTCAGCGAGCGCGACTGCTTTCGCTGCCACGATGTGGATGAGCGGGCCCCCTTGCTGACCGGGAAAGACGGACTTGTCAACGGCCTGAGCCAGATCCTGCGTGCAGATGATGAGGCCGGCGCGCGGACCGCGCAGTGTCTTGTGCGTGGTGGTGGTTGTAATCTGCGCGTGAGGTACGGGGGAAGGATGCACTCCCCCCGCAACCAGACCGGCGATGTGCGCCATGTCGAAGATATAGACCGCGCCTACTTTGTCGGCGATCTGGCGCATGCGGGCAAAGTCCCACAGGCGCGGATATGCGCTGGCGCCGCCGATGATGACTTTCGGCTTTTCCTGGACAGCAACGGCTTCTAACTCGTCGTAGTCGAGGGTTTCCGTGTCGCGGCGGACGTGATAGAACGTGGTGCGATACAACTTGCCGCTAAAACTGAGCCGGTGGCCGTGCGTCAGGTGGCCGCCATGGGAAAGGTCGAGGCCGAGAATGGTATCGCCCGGCTGCAGCACCGCCGCGTAGGCGGATGCATTGGCCTGCGAACCGGAGTGCGGCTGCACGTTGATGTGCTCGCCGCCAAAGAGCTGGCGCGCACGGTCGCGAGCCAGGTTCTCCACGATGTCGGCATACTCGCAGCCGCCGTAATAGCGGCGCCCTGGGTAGCCCTCCGCATACTTGTTGGTAAAGACCGAGCCGGCCGCCTCGAGCACTGCCTCGGAGACGAAATTCTCGCTGGCAATCATCTCCAGCCCTTCATGCTGGCGGAGAGTTTCCTGGTCGAGGGCGGCAGCCACTTCGGGGTCGACTTGGGCGAGGGTGAGCGACATGCGGTCAGTCATACCTGAAATTTTAGCTTGTTCCCCCTGGGACCGCAGGTCGACCTTTCCCGCGCGGCTTGCCGATCTCGTAAACTGGGTTCAGCATTGACTTTCGTCGCTGATCGAGGATTCAGTGAAAGGCCGAGGGAAGCAACTCGCTTGGGTTTTGATTTGCGCTGCTGTGCCCGCTCTAGCGGTCGCGCAGGCTGCGAGCCAGGCGCCAACTATTGACGCCGGCTTGCTGGCCAAGGCCAACGCCGGCGACGCAACGGCTCAGGTTGCTGTCGGCGAGAGCTACGCGCAGGCTGCGACAATCGCGCACGACAAAGTGCAGATTGCGAGCGACTACACGCAGGCGGCGGCGTGGTACCGAAAGGCTGCCGATCAAAACAACATTGACGGCGAACTCCATCTAGCCGCGCTTTTCCGCGACGGGGGCAAGGGCTTTCCGCGCGACATAGAGCAGGCGGCGGTGTGGTACCGCAAGGCTGCCGAACAGGGAGACGTGGGCGCGCAGGGAACGCTCGGCGTGCTTTACTCAATGGGCCAGGGCGTGCCGCGCGACGACGTGGAAGCTTACTTCTGGTTCGACCTTGCCGCGTCTGAAAAGGGACCGAACCAGGAGAAGTATGTGGCGAACCGGCAGACGATCGGCACGCTCATCACCGCCGACGAGTTAGCCGACGTCGAGGATCGAGTGGCCGCGTGGAAGGCCGCGCATCCCCGGCCGGAAACAACCAGGTGAGCATCGCACCGTGGAACACCCCCGGTATGCTGATTGCATGACTGGCGCGCGCATTCCGCGGTTTGCATTTTGGCTGGTTTTGGCGGCGGTGATTGCGGCGCTGCCCTGCAGAGCGCAGACGGAATCTTCGAGTGACAAAGTAACGATTACTCCGGCTGCGGTGGCGGCCGGATCGCCGGAGTTGATTCGCGTGAATGCACCGGCGGGCGCGACGGTGGATGGCGAGTGGCTGGACCAAAAGCTGGAGTTCTTTCGCGCGCGCGACGGGCAAGAATGGTATGCGTTGGCGGGCGTTGATGTTGAATCGCCGGCCGGGCCTTCGACCCTGCGCATCTCCGCGCGGACAGCGGCGGGCACGCCGATCGACTTGAGCCGCACGGTCGAGATTCATCCCGCGCACTACCGGACAAGCACTTTGACCGTGGCGCCGAAGTTCGTTGAGCCGGGGCCTGAGGAACTGGAGCGGATCAAGGCCGAGAGCGAGCTGAAGGGCAAGGTGTTTGCGGCGAGCGCCACGGAGCCGCTGTGGTCCGGCAGCTTTCGCGCACCGGTTCATGCTGCGCCGACGGATAGCTTTGGCACGCGGCGTACATTCAACGGAGAACTCGCCAGCATTCATAAGGGAATGGATTTTCGCGCGGCGATGGGCACGCCGGTGCGCGCTGGGAACAGCGGGGTGGTAGTGCTGGCGCGGCCGCTCTATTATGAGGGAAACTGCGTGGCGATCGATCATGGACTGGGGCTGTACACGATTTCGATGCATTTGAGCCGCATCGACGTGCATGAGGGTGAGCGGGTGAGCCTGGGCCAACGCATCGGACTGAGCGGAGCGACGGGGCGCGTGACGGGACCGCATCTGCACTGGGCGGTGCGCTGGCAGGGGGCGTATCTCGACCCGGCGAAGTTGCTGCGGATGGATTTGAGCAAGGTGCGTTAGCGAGATACAGCTGGCTCTTCGGCTTCACGGGAAGGATTGTGCGTCGAGCGCCGACTTGCCGCTTTCTCTTCACGCAGCGCCTTGAATGCGCGGTAAACGAACCACCCAATGTACCAGCCGTCGATGAATTTGTAGGGCGATTCGCCGGTGGTGTAATGGCCGCAGGGCAGCACGCGCACCTCGTGATTCAGAGTCGAACGCCGTGCCGCCTCGACTACCTGGAGCGAGTACTCCCTGGGAAAAGTCAGGTCGTAGTTTGCGTAAACGAAGAGGGCACGTTTGCCAGGTCCTCCGGCTTCGGGACTGACGTATCTCGTGTAGTAGCTGACCGGGCTGATGGCGGCCCATAGCGCGCGAAGGCGCTCCTGCGTCAGGCCCGCAGCTTCGATTCCCTCGCGAATGTGGCGCGTGCTTTGCCCGGCCCAGACCACGTCGCCGAACGCGGTTGACGCGTGGTTGAAGGCATTCACGCGCAGCCGCGCATCGTGGGCGCTGGCCAGAAACGCGTAGCAGGAACCGAGGCTCGTGCCCAGAACGCCGAAGTGCTCGTAGCCCTGCTCCTCAAGCCAGTCGAGGCAGCAGCGGATATCGACCACCGCCTGGCGGCAGGCCGACAGGGTGCGGCCGATGTTGGCGCTGACGGTGTAGTCGGAGCGCTCCAGTTCGACGGGACGGCGAATATCGTGATAGGGCTTGGAGAGCCGCAGCGCGGAGACACCCATGCGATTGAAGAGCCTGCACAGCGAGTTGTGGCTAAAGCCGTCGGCATTCCATTGCGGCAGGACCACGATGGCCTGCTTGGGCCGGGCGGGATCTTTGTGCGCGGGAGCGGGATACCAGCGCGCGTTGACCAGATCGTTTTCGGGGTACGGCGTGCGCTCCGGTGAGGTGAAGCGGAGAAACTGCGCTTTGGGGAGCTTGCCTTCGGCTGCCTGCTGCTTGAGTGCCGCGTCTTTGGCGAGTGTTTCGGGACGCACGTTGGTGGGGAAGAGCTGCGGATAGCGCTCTTCCAGCCGGAAGTCCGTGGGGCGCTTGTAGCCGAAGAAGACGTCGCTGTGGCGGACGAGGAGCTCGTTGATGCGCAGCATGGCGGCTTCGGCCGCTGCGTTGTCGACCCACGACGTCGGTATCGGGCACGCCAGCGCCGAAGCCGTGCGACTCAAGAAATGGTGTGACCCACTCAAAGCCCCACTCCAGCGGCCGCACCACGCGATTTTCGTCGCGCTCGCTCAGACGCGTTTCCCACGCATACATCCGGCGCGCATACCAGTCAGTAAGCATGTGTGTGATTCAAGTTTATCAGCGCGAGGGGTGCGGGGATCAATGAGACGGCGAGTGTGGAGCCGCGACAGAAAACTGCGCACTGTGAACTATGAACTCGCTTTGCGCAGGCCGCGCTTGAGCGCGAAATACTCGGCCGCAAACCAGCCGAGGCTGAGCAACAGGATCGCGGCAATAATGGTTTGCGAGATGGCGCAATACAGGCACCAGACGCCGAGTCCGTATTGCTCAATCATGGAAAGACGGAAAGCAAAGAGAAAACCCACCGATGCAGCGAGGAACGTGGCAAAGCGCTGGCGCAGAAGGCCAAGACCGCCGAGCAAGAGGTATCCGGCGATACCGATGGCTGCCACCGGCACTTTGGCAATCGTAGCGAACGAGCTGCGGTTCACAATGCCGCAGTCCCAGCGTTCGTTGATGGAACAAGGCTGAGTGGCAGTGGAGTAGTGGGTCTGAAGCGCAAGCGCAGAGACGAGAACACCGGCAAGGGACAAGAAGGCAATGATATATCGCATGGTGGTTGGGACGGTCTGAGATTCAATCCTCGATTCGATTGTAGCCGATGGCTTGGCGGCCGTTGAATAAACCTGCTCGCCGCAGCGGACGGCGGAGGGAGGGCAAGGCAACGCGGTACGATGAAGCCATGAAGCAGCCGGACAGCGCCGATCTGCCGCTCCAGGACGGGCAGGCTGGCCACGGTGGGAAACGGGTCGCGTTTTTTGGCGGAAGCTTCGACCCTCCGCACCTGGGACATCTGGCGGTGGCGCGCGCTGCACGCGCCGCGTTCCGGCTGGATACGGTGCTTTTCGCTCCGGTGGGCGCACAGCCGCTGAAGCCTGGAGGATCGGCAGCGAGCTTCGCGGACCGGTTGGCGATGACGCGGCTGGCCATCGAAGGCGAGGCGGGCTTCGCAGTCTCGCTAGCCGACGCGCCCAGGCACTCAGGCGGCCGCAGCCTCGCACCCAACTACACTATCGACACGCTGGAAGGCCTGCGCGCCGCTCTCGAGCCGGACTGCGCGCTCTATTGCCTGATGGGCGCGGACGCATTCTTTGGGCTGCGGCGCTGGCAGCGCGCCGCGGAGATTCCGTTTGCGGCGACGTTGATCGTGGCCTCGCGGCCTGGCCAGGCGCTGGACGGATTGAAGGCAGCATTGCCTCAGGGGCTCACGATTGAACTCGCGCCGGCCGGCGATCGCGGTGAGTCCGGTGTCGAGGTCCGCGCGTTCTTTGTTGTGAATCAGGCCGGCGACCGTGCGCCCTTTTATGTGCTGCCGGGGCTGGATGTGGAGATCAGCGCGTCGGAGATTCGTGGGAGGATCCAGTCGGGGATCCCCGGGCAGCCAAGCGCCGCGCACGCCGGTCCCGCGGCGGAAAGGACGCTTCTCCCCGGCGCGGTTGCAGAGTACATTCGGGCGCACGGCCTCTATCGCCCATGGATCCGCGCCTCATCGGCCGTCGACTGACTACTGCCCGCTGTTTCCTGTTCACCGGACCACAGCTTGCCCCGTGGTGAAGCGACAGGCTACGATGAGTCTGGAGAATCTTCCCATCGCATGAACATACCGCAGGCGCAGAAACAGACGCGCATCCTGGTGCAGGCCGCAGCCACGGTCTGTGAAGAGAAAAAAGGCCAGCAGACCCGCATCCTCGAGCTCGATCCCGTCGACTCTGGCCTCTCTGACTTTTTCCTGGTCACCTCGGCCACGAACGAGCGGCAGGCCATTGCCATCGCCGATGAGATCGAGTTGCGACTCAAGCGCAACTTCGGCGTTTACCCGAACTCCGTGGAGGGCCGACGGAACGGCGAGTGGATTCTGCTCGACTATGTGGACTTTGTAATCCACGTCTTTCTCGCCGAACGCCGCGCCTTCTACGACATCGAGCGGCTGCGCAAATCGGCAAGGCCGCTGACGCCGACAGAATTTGACGCCGAGCTGACGGCCGCGCTCAAGGAAAAAACGCGTGTGGTGCGTCAAAAGGCTGCTACAAAGGCGAAGCCCGCCAAAGCAGCCATGAGGAAAGCGGCGGCGACACTGCACCCCATCGCAGCGAAGAGCAAGGCTCCCAAAGCTCCTCTCAAGAAGGCTGTCATTCGTGCGAAGGCCAAAACGGCCGCAAAGAAGCACTGATCGACCCCGCGCAGCGCCGGCACATGCGCCGCTATTTCTTCAGATTCGCCGCAAGGGCGCGTACCTCGTTTGCCCGGCTCGTGTTTCCGGACGCCTGGCAAGCGTCGGCCAAAGCATCGTAGAGATCGACGCTTGGTGACTGAAGGGCAATCTGTGCCTCAAGCAAGCGAACGACGGCCTTGGGATTTCCGCTCTTGCTCAGCGCCGAAGCAATCGCCAACAAAGTCGAAGGGTTGGCGGCGGACTTCGCGAGTATCGAATCCTGGCTCAACGCCGCCAGTTGTTCGGTCATTCCCTTACGCGCCAGCAACGCCGCCAAGCTATCGAGCGGACGCATGTCTGCCTGGCCTTCTGCGAGAGCTCGCCCGTACGCGGCTATCGCGTCGGCATCTTCGCCTTGCGCTTCCGCCGAAAGGCCCCGTTTGAGGTCGTCAACCGCTTCTCCGGAGGGATCGGCGGGCCCGTAGGCTGTCCACATGTCGACGTAGTCCGCTGCTGGTGCTACGTGCAAGTTGAGCGTGGCATAAGCGGTCTTTTGTTCTCCTTCCCGTTTCGCGCTCACTACCACCTGGTAGACACCGGGCTGCAAGGCTGACGTGTCGAGCGTGTGGCCGGTAAGCAGGTTTCCCGCCTCGTCCCGGCTTCCGCCGTCAACTTCCTCATCTTCCTGCGAGGCCTCGGTGAGGGAAGCGGTAATCGAACCAAAGACGTAATGCAAGCGGATCTTATCCGATACAGGTTTCGCGGGCCCGGCATGGTCGAGCCATAACTGGAAGACTATGGGGAGCTTTTCGCCCTGACGGATGTAGACGGTTTGCGCGCCACGCGGCGTGAAGCGAAAATGAGAGCCGCTGAACGGAAGCTGGTTGTGTGGATCAGGGACAGCGGCCGGCGCCGTATAAGCAAGAAGGCTGGAGAGTGCCACGCTTTCGCCTTTGGGGACAGGTACGGTCACGCTGGAACGCTGGCGTGTAGCGGTCTTGTCCACGTTGTTCGTCAGCGTGGCAACCACGATGTAGCTTCCCGGCGCGAGAGGCAGGCGCCCCTCTGCGCCGAATCGTTTCTTGCGGGCCACTTCGGTCTGGGCTTGCGTCAGGTTCCCCGTGAGCCGATCTTCCTGCATGTATGCCGGTTTCCCCGCGGAAGTCAGAACCTCAGTGCGAAGCGTCAGGTCGTAATAGTTGCTGCCGTCCTTGCGAGTTCCGACTATGTGCGCGTCGGCAAACTGCTTACCAAGCAGATAGCTCAACGTCATGCGGCCGCGATCGTCACGGAAGAATTCATAACTCAGCGTTACGTCGCTTCCGCCAAGAAAGACGCTTGTGGTCACCCGCTCCCGCATTCTGTTCGCTTCGAGTCGTTCCTTGTTTACTGGGTTATCGGGGAGATCGCCGAGCGTTGCAAGGAGCGCCTCCGACTCCATGCTTGGTTGGAAATCCTTGAAATCCACGGATTCGCCGGGCAACAGCGTGATGGCGGTTTTGGCAACCTCATCGCCGAGAGATTTTCGAATGATGCTTAGCGCCTGAACGGGATCGTTGCGGGTCTCGCCGGTCGAGCAAAGCCGGACGGGGCCGTCGTAAGTGGGCGAATAGAGCCGGTAATCCTCGCCGGCGCTGCGCTTGTAAAACAGCAGGTAGAAATACGGCGGCAAGGCAGGCGTATCCGCCTGGTAGAACCAGATCTCCATGGGGCGGATGTTGCCTACGTCGTGGTATTGCGCGCGTTGCTTCGGCGGGCCAAGGATGATGTACATTCTTCCGCGGTCGGTCCGCCACCCATCTTCATAGCGCTGATCGCCATAGGTCTCATTGACGTAGGCCAGCCGGCGGTAGTGCTCGTCCTTGTAAGTGTTCACGACGGAGCCGGGATCGGGATCGCGTACCTTCCAGAAGCTGTCGATAAAGCTGTCTCTCTCTGCATCAGTTGTCAGAGAGAGAAAGTCCTTTCGCTCTACCGCGGTGATGATGTAGGGGACCTCCACCTCGATCCAATGCCGGTAGATAGGGGGAAGGTCCCTGGGCCGGGTCGCCGCGCGAACGATCTGAGTGGAGCTAAACGAAAGAACAACCATGATGAAGAAGACGAATAGCCGACGTTGCGCCAAGGTAGTACTCCTAAAAGAAAGAGAGGAGGGGGTGACCCCCCTCCTCTCCAGTGTAGTGAAAATGCTAAGTCTTTAGAAATTGAAGCTCACGCTTGCGCGCGCGAAGAACGGGCCCTGATAGCCGGAGCAGAACGACGAACCACAACCAACCTTGTTGTAGTCGGGGTTCGAAACGCCAACTGCAGTGTCAAGGTTCTGGTTCCTGTTCGTCACGAGTTGCGTGTTTGTCACGTTAAAAGCGTCGAACGCGAACTTCATCGAGTAGTTTTCGTGGAGGCGCCACAGGTAATCGGAGTGCAGATCGAGCTCACGCGTGGAGGGCAATGTGCCCTTGGTTCCGCGTCCACCGATCGGCACTTCGCCGGTATTCCCGTAAATCGGGTGGCTGGCGAAAGCGCTCAGCGGTGCGCCGCTCTGGCCGCGCACATTGGCGCCAACAGTCAGGCCCCTCACCCCGTGAATCACCGGAGTGGCCGACGTTGATCAGATATGAGGCGTCCATGTTGAACACCATACGACGATCGGTGTTCAGGAGGCCCGGCGCAAACTGATCACCGAGCAGCCCGAGCGCGCCGGTCGTGAAGTCGAACAGAGAACTGATGCCCGGGTCCGACTGCCCATTGTCGTTGCGGAAGAAGCCTTCGTAGTTGCCAAACAAGCGTGCATAGCGGAAGTTGGCGCGCATCTGCCAGTTGTTCTTCAGGTTGCGGGCGTATTCCACAACGAACTCCTGGTACTTGCGGATCGGATTGGCGAAGCCATCCGGCTTGCCGTCGGGCCCGTTGTCACCCGCTGTGGCCAGGTTCGTGATGCAGGCGCCGTTGAAGTTTGAACCGTCGGGATGCTGGAAGAAGCCGCCGTTGGCAACCGAGGTGTCGCCTGCCGAAGGAGCAGCCTGCGACCGGGGATACGTAGTCCGTATCGGGTCCGACTGAACCATTCTTCGCCCAAGTTCGGGCGCTTTAGCTTGTCCTGGCGTAGCAGCGTTCGATTCGCCGCCGCCCACTGTGCAGGCGTGTAAATCGCCTCGTTCTCGTTACTGAAATGTCGGTTGAGGCCGACACGTTGGCGATGCCGCCGTTATAGAAGCCGTCGACCAGCGAGCCCTCCGGCGACTGCGAGCCGATATCCTCAACGATGCGGCCCAGGCGACGGTCGGTATAGCGGATCCCGCAGCATCGAACCCGGCGTGATTTCACGCTCGAGGCCGAAGACGTATTCGTTCTCGTACTCCATTTTGGTTCCGGGGAGGATGCCTTCACCGGTGGAGGAAGCGAAGCTCGACGGTGGCCGAAACTGTCTCCGGTCAGCGTCTTTTCTGCGTGCCGTTCAGGGTATGCGCAGCGTCCGGAACCACGATCGGCGACTCCGTTGGCGTCGCTACAGCATGTTGCCGCTCGCGTCGGTCTTGGGGGCGAAGTACAGGTTGTATCGTCCTGCTCGTTGCCCAACTGCCGGATGGCGGCATCGAGCGGCAGAACCGACTGGTACCGCGCATAGTTGAAGAACAACTTGGTTCTGCGATCGCCCTTGGGATCGACAGTTGATGCCCAGGCGCGGCGACCAGTTGTCGTTGAACAGGTAGTTCAACACGCTGCCGCCGTACCACTGCTCTTCCCAGCGCAGGCCGGCATCGATATTGATATGCCGGTTCATCTGGTAGGAGTCGTTGCCCCAGCCGACGTGATAGCGGGACCTGGCCATGAACGCTCAAGCCTTTGATACGTGCCGCGAATCTGCTGCAGGTAGAGATATTTGCCGTTTGTCTTTGGCGCAGTAGGTGCAGCGCCGCTGTCCGCAGCGAACATGGCGGTAACTGGCCGTTGGTCATCTGCCCGAATTGCCGGAGTGGCTGCCGAACGACGCCACTAGCGAAGTGCCGGCTGCATTGGTGCCGGGGATCGGGAACAACGCGCCGGTGCGCGATGGCTGATCGAGGAAGTTGGTGTGGTCGTAGGTGTAGCCCACACCCAGAGTGTGCTGGCCGAGGAAGTGAACGATCTTCTGCGTGCTCACGTTGAGCGTGTAGTCGTCGCTCTTGTCCGGCTCGTAGCCGCCCACGTAGTAAGTAATGAAGGGGCTCACGCTGCGGTCCGAGATGTTGTACTGGTTGAACTGCGGCAGTTGGTTGAAATCTGGATGTTGTAGGTGTAAGCTTGCGTTCACGACCCAGGTGGGCGTGATGGTCTGGTCCAGACGGAACACCGAGTCGATGTGCCGAAGTTGTACCGCTCGGCGACCGCGGCAGCGTTTGACGCGGACAGTAGAAGTGGCCGGTACGAGTTGTGGAACGACGGATCGCCGAACGAAGAGGCTTCAATCTGCGTGTTGGTCCAAGGGCTGGTAAGTGATCTTTCCGGCCCAGCTCCGCTCGTTCAGGCTGAAGTTGTAGTTGCCATTCGGGTTCAGCGGCGTTCCGGGCTGCGCCTGCTCAATTTCCTGGGAGACCGCCGGATCGAAGGCGCCGAAGAAGAACATCTTGTTCTTGAATCCGGGAACGTATCCGCCGAACTCGGCCGGAGACGTCGTATTGGGCAGCCGCATAGTGGCAAGGCTGGGCAGTCGTTGTATATCCGAGCAGGCAGACCTGGTGACGTGTCGCGTACAAGCGATCCGGGCCCGGCATAAGCTGCGATTGCGCCGTGATAGGCCGTCGAACCGGACTTGGTGACGATCTCGACGATGCCGCCGGCGGCCTTGCCGTACTGAGGGCTCGAACGCGGTGGTCTTGATGTCGACTTCCTTGATGAAGGCCAGGTTCACGCCGGTGCCGAGAGCGCCAAGCTGGCGGTTATAGGTGCCGAAGCCGCCAAAAGCCTGGTCGGTCACGTTCACGCCGTCAACCAGGTAAAGGTTCTCAAGACCCGACGCGCCGCCGATCGACGGGTTCGTGGTGGGGTTGCCCGTCGTGTCCGTACCGCCGCCGCTGACCACGCCTGCCGCCAGAGCGAAGATGCCGGACACATTGCGGGGCAGTGGAAGCGACTGATAGAGCTGGTCGGTCAGTGGGGTGGTCAAGGCGGTGCTTTCGGTGTCAATCTGCACCGCGCCGGCTTCGACCGTCACCGTATCTGAAACCGCACCCACCTGGAGATGCACATCCAGCGAGGATGAGGCGTTGGCCGAAATCAGATTCTTTTGAGAAACGTAGGTCTTGAAGCCGTTGACTTCAACCTTTACGGTGTAGTTGCCCGGCACCAGATCCTGGACCAGGTAGCGGCCCATGCTGTCGGTCTTCACCTTGTACTCGCCTTGCGGGCCAGTGATGGTGACATCGGCGTTTGGCAGGACGGAACCGGTTGCGTCGAATACGATGCCACCCAGACTGCCACGAACCGCCGAGTTCATTTGTGCCGCGGCAGGCAGAGCCGACAGAATCAGCAGAGCGGCCAGAACAAAGAATGTTTTGAGCCAGTGTCTCATCGCAACTCCTCCAAGAATTTAACTGTGCCGGATGGCCTTCGCGGGAGGCTTCACGACCCAGGTTGTGCGCTTTCGGAGGCTCGATGGGGAGGGCAAGTCCGATCCCGCAAGTTGATTCGAGAAAAACAAGAAACAGTCGATCGCCGTCCCTCAACGTCATCCACGAGAGAGCAGACTCGTGGCATGTGACCTCCACGTGATGCGGGGATCTCTACTGGAACACAAAGCAATTCATGTGCCAATTGAAGACACCCGTCAGAGGTGACCAAAGGGGTTGAGGAATAAGGGGTTTCTTGATCCCGTTTCTTCAAGGCCGGCTTCGGGTCTATGGATTTCTGTAGGGAATGTTACGAATGTTGCAGAATTTGGACCGATCGGGGGATACGCGTGCCCTCGTTTGCTCGCAAACCTGGCAGGCAACCGGCGCCTCCCGCAGGTAAAGTCGCAGCAAGCAAAAGCCCCGGAAGCGATGCCGGGGCTTCTGGTTTGGGTGAACGTGACGGTGAAGGTTTAGAACTCCAGCCGCAGCGCCCCTTGCAGGACGCGGGGGCTGTTGGCTGTGCCAGTAATGACGCCGAAAGTGCCTGAACTCTCGGTAATGTCCATGTGGGCAAAGTCGTCGGCGCTTGCAACGGACGGGACACTAAAGGCCGGATGGTTCAAGGCGTTGAATGCATCGCACCGGAATACAAGTTTCAGGTTCTCATGTATTGGAAACGTCTTGCCAAGCCCCAGATCCAGGTTGAAGTAATGGGGGCCACGGAGGTTGTTGCGGCTGCCGACCTGGAAGCCAATGGGGCCGACGAAGTCGTTGACGAGCGAATCGTCGCTGGCTTTGAACGCCCAGAGCGTTCCATTGGAGGCCTTATGAACATGGGTGTCAAAGTCTGACTTCTTTCCCGTCAGGATGGCTGGTGCGTTGTTCGCGTACCCGGCAACAAATGCGTTGGCGTTGGCAAAGAATGTGTTCCCCGTGTGCCATCTTGGAAGACCGCTCAGATCCCATCCGCCGATGATCTCGTCCACCCACCCGGGCGAGGTGGCAGCGAAGTCACGGCCATGCCCAAAGGGCAATCCCCAAATGAAGTTGCCATTCAGGTAATGCGTGACATCGAAGTCGGAGTTTCCACGGCATTCCCGCGGCCTCATGACGTCGCAGATGAAGCCATAACCGCCGAGGGCGCCGCTGTTGGCGACCAGCGATTCGTTATCGATCGAGTGCGACCACGTGTAGTTGAGGTCGAACTGGATACCGTGACCTGGATTCTTGTGAAGCGTGACCAGGAATCCGTGGTAGTTTGAGTTGCCCTTGTTGGTGTAGTACGTATCCTCGGAGTACTGCGACCCCATGCCCACATTGGAAGGAAAGACCTCGCCGAGGCCATAAGTGTTCAAGCTCGCCATGCCTTCAATGGTATCGGCGAAATCGCCGCGGTATGGTAGTGGATCGAATCCGTAAGCAATCAACTCGGTGTTGTTGTTAAATCCAAAATCCACCCCCGTTCCGGGAGCGAGAACATTTTCGAACCAAGGCTCTGGAGTGACCGAGCCAGTTGCCCGCATCTCTTTCGTGATGTTCGCGAAGGCCTTCGACATCAGTTCCCCTGAAACCGGGTCCGGGAAGTCGATGAGCTGGTTGGCGTCAGCCTGGGCCAACAAGCGCCGCCCCAGACGGCCCACATAAGTGGCCTTGAGGATGAATCCCTGCGGGAACTCGTGCTGCACGCCGAAGTCGAACATGATGTTGTAGGGCGTTTTGAGATCGTTGCTCACGCCCTCATTGAAGGCGCTGCCGTTGGCCAGACCGTATGGAAATGGGCCGCTGCCGGTGCCGAATGTAGACCCACTGGTGATATACGGAGTGTACGGACTCGCGATGGCTCCAGGAGCAGTGGGCGCAGGCGGAGGACTACTGAAGCCGCCGAAGCGAAGATCGCCGGTGAACCCGGCGACCGGATTGCCCGACACGCCGTACGGCTGGTTGGCGGGAAGCTGGAAGAGATACGAATATTGCGAAGCCTGGTACTGCACGGCATTGACGACGGTGCGATCGTAGACGATTCCGCCGCCGCCGCTGATCACAGTCTTCTTGCTGAACCCGGGGTTATAGGCGAACGCCACCCTGGGCGCCAGGTTCAGATCACTCGGCTTGTAATAACCGGGAGCATTGTTGGCCTTGCCGCCGAGCGAGTATTGGATAAACGGAACGGAGCTGTCTCCGGATAGACCCGCGGCGCTCTGCGCTGCGCGGGCGTTGAAGTACTCGCTGAAGTTGAGGCTGGGCAGCGATTCGATGCCCTTCTTCTCGTAGGGGACGGTGTAGTTCAGGTAGTGAAGCCCGTAATCGAACGTGACAGATGGGGTCACTTTCCACGTGTCGCCGAAGTAAAGCTCGGTTTCATAATAGCGGTAATTTGAAGTCGAGCCGGAACCCTGTGGCAACACCTTGCCTTTGGCATCGTAATTATAGGTAGCGGAGACTTGGCCATAGTGGCCAACGGCCAAAGCAAATGCCCGGTCGTAGCGCGCTCGCGCTGTGGAACTACTGAGGATATCGGCGGGCCTCATAGTTGCATTCAAGCCGGGATTGGTTACGCTGAGGCCGAGCAGCGGGCTGTTGTAGTTGAGGATGGTGTAGCCGCCGGGATTGATGTACTTGAAAGTCCCGCCCATCTGGACGTTGTGCCTTCCCATCAACCAACTGAAGTCGTCGCGGACGACCGGTATGGGATAGGTGCGTCCCTGCGCGTTGATGGCGCTCGCATACGGTGCGGAGAGGATGGTGCCACCGGTCCCGGTCCCGCCGAAGCTGTACTGGTTCGCTCCGGTCGGATTGTAGAGGTCGGGGAAGTTGACGACGGTGACCGTCTCCCCATAAGAGGCCTCGTTTTCCTTGTTGTTGCCGATGGTCCAACTGTGGCCCACAACCCAGGCGTAGCTTTGGTTGATTCGAGGCTTGGTTTGAGGGTCGCCTTTAAATTGAATTGTGCTTAGTATGTTTTGAAACCTCTCGACCGTTCCGCGTCCCCATACCTTTTGCGTGCTTGTAAGGTTGTAATCGACTCTGCCCACGTAGTTGTCTTCTGTGGTTGGAGTGGGTGCGTTAAAGCGGAAGCCTGCGGTATTGACCAGATCTCCGGCCCCGCCCGTGAGATCGTTCGGTATCGGGTACCGGCCAGAGAAGACGCTCTCGACGGAAGAGTCGAAGCCGAGATGGCTTGGGTCGAGCGCCTGCAGTTGCGTTTGGGTCAATGTTGTTTTTGTGCCCCCGCTGTTTTGGTACGTAACGAATCCACCCCGGAGAAGGTCGTTGCCGGCCGAAGTTGAGATAGGAACCGTGCGCTCCACTGAGGTGCCTGCGGCGATACGATTCGCGTCCCAGTCAAAGAAGAAGAAGGCCTTGTCCTTGCCGTGGTACACGTGAGGAATCGTGATTGGTCCGCCGATGTTTCCGCCGTACTGGTTCTGGATGATCTGCGTCCTGGGAACTTTGGGGGTGGCGTTGTTGTTGAACCAGGTATTGGCTTCAGTGTTGGTGTCGCGGTAATACCAGTTCACGTTGCCGTGGAATACGTTCGTGCCGCCTTTGGTTACAAGCCCGTATTGGCCGCCGCCGCCTGGTCCTGAGTTGGCTCCCTGGCCGGCCGTGACACCGCGGAACTCCTGAACGGAGTTGACTGGCGCGTTTGCGGCGATGCTGCCAAAGCCGCCTGTCGCTTCGTCGTTCACGTCAAGGCCGTCGAGGGTCACGCTGCTTTGATCCACGCGTGCGCCTGTGACCGAACCATCGAGCGTCGTCCCGGGCTGAGCGTAGAAGAGCGATGACGGAGTATCTCTGTTCTGAACCGGCAAATCGTAGAGATCTTGAACCGGCAGGTTGTTGCCCACTGTCGCATCCGTCGTATCGAGGGTAATCTGCTGGTTGGCCGCGGATACTTCAACAGTCTGCAGGCCGCCGCCCACCGTGAGCTGGACGTTCTGCGTGCGGGTGGTGTTCACGTTTAGGTACAGGTCAGTGATGGTCTCGGACCTGAAACCGGTGACCGAGAATGTGATCTTGTATCCCGGACCCGGCGGCACATTGAGAATCATGTACGATCCAACAGCGTTGGTGACTGCCTTGAAGGTGCTGTTTGTGGCGGGGTTTTCAAGCACCACGTTCACTTTGGGAATGACCGCACCGCTGGGGTCGGTAACTACTCCAGTGATGGAAGCTTGATCCTGGGCTCTTGATACAGCGCAAAAGATCAGGGTGAGGGCTATGAGGCCAAAAGCCAAGGCTGAAACACGCAACCTTAAAGATCGCATCGGAACTCCTCCAAAAGCCGGTCTGGAACGGAAGGCCCGTCAGGTACCTTCACAACCCAGGTTTTGCGTTTTCTGAGTCTCGCCGGGGAGGGCAAGTCCGATCCCGCATGTTGGTTGAAACCGAACAGAATCACCAAGAGCCGACTACCATTTGTTGGAAATTACCCTATTAAGCGCAAGCCCACGCACCCCAACCTCAAGGTAATGCAGTGAGTTGACTTTGGTAGATGCAATCGGTGTGCCAATTGAGGACAGCCAGCTTCCTGTGTTAAGTCATTGCAAATAAATGTCTTGTTTGTTTGGCGGCTTCTATCTTTGGCGGTGTGATATGAAATTTTGTAGAAGTTGCCTTGGGTTTCAGGATTTGTACTGCACCCCGCACCCCCACAGGATTCCGTCGCTCCACCTTCGGGGTGGGAGGGTAAGCAAACAGAATCAGACAAATGGCGCCCCTCGTGGAGGCGCCCTTGCGCTTCCATTCGGCCTCGAATCAGGCGGGTTAGAAGTAGGCCTTGCCGACGAGTTGAATGGCGCGGCCGGGAGACGGACCCAGCGTTCCCTTCCGAACTGAACATGACGCTCGTGGGCATGGCTGAGTTGGCGTGGTTAATGACGTTGAAGCCTCCCGGGAGCAACTGCACATACTGCGGGTTGTCGGGCGTGAAGTGAATGTCCTTCGTGATACTGAGATTCGTGAAGTTGAATCCGGGACCGTGGATGCACTTCGCAGTGTCACTTTGGCGCGGCATCTATGGAATTCCATACCCACAGCAACCCACAACCCGGGAATAGGACCCAACCTCCATTCTTCTTGAGACTTGGCTGCTCGTGGGGCTGCGTCCCGGCATCGGGGGTTTGCGGTATTCTCCTCTCCATGCAGGTCACGCTGGCCCATATTGGCTCGCAAGCACGGACGCAGGATGCTTTCGACGCGCCGGTCCACGACTATCTCAAACGCTGTGCTGGGGTTGCGCGGTGCGGGACGGAAGCGTTCCGAAGCGAAAAGGCACTGCTTGAGTGGCTGGGCCGGCAGCGGGGCCGAACGCAGATCGTCGTTCTCATGCTCGATGAGCGCGGGCGACAATTCGCCTCAGAGGCTTTTGCCAAGTGGCTGGGCGCGCGGCGCGATGAGGGCGCGCAACATGTGGTCTTCGCCGTCGGGCCGGCGGACGGGTGGTCAGCGGAGGCACGGGCGGAGGCGAAACGTCGCGGCGGGCTGCTGTCGCTGGGGCCCATGACAATGGCTCACTCTCTGGCGCGCTTGGTGATGGCCGAGCAGCTCTACCGGGCATGTACAATTCTCACGGGTCATCCGTACCATAGACGATAGGTGCCAGGTGTCAGGTTTCAGGTTTCAGGTTTCAGGTTTCAGGTTTCAGGTTTCAGGTTTCAGGTTTCAGGTTTCAAGTTTCAGGTTTCAGGTTTCAGGTTTCGGGTTTCAGGTTTCAGGTTTCAGGTTTCGGGTTTCAGGTTTCAGGTTTCAGGTTTCGGGTGTCGAATATGGAGATCCGGAAAAAGTAGTTCGTGAGTCTAGAAAGCGATAAATCATGCTGCAATCATTTCGAGAGTTGACCGTGTGGCAAAAATCGATGAAGTTGGCGACCTGCATCTATCGGCTTACTCAAGAATTTCCGCGGCAAGAAATGTACGGACTCGCAAGTCAGTTGCGGCGGGCTGCGGTTTCGGTTCCGAGCAACATTGCAGAAGGGCAAGGAAGGTCGGGGCTCGGAGAATATCGGCATTTTCTTTGGATCGCGCGCGGATCAAATTTTGAGATACAAACTCAATTGGAGATCGCTCGGGCGCTTGGGATGGGCGAAGGCAAGCTGCTCGACGAATCGGAAGCTCTTTCACAAGAGGTTGGGAAAATGATCTACGCACTCCTCCAAAAACTGCGGGCAAAAGCACAGGCAGAGCCAGCCTGAAATCTGAACCCTGACACCTGAAACCTTTCCATGACCGATTCCCGCAAAGGTCTCATTCTTATCAACACCGGCCCCGGCAAGGGAAAGACGACCGCGGCCCTGGGCACGGCTTTGCGCGCTGTGGGCTGCGGCATGAAGGTGCTCGTGCTTCAGTTCATTAAAGGGTCATGGCACTACGGCGAGCTGGATGCGGTGGAGGCCTTGGGCGGGAACTTCGTGGGCAACTTTGTGATTCGGCAGATGGGGCGCGGCTTTGTGAAGACCGGCGGCGCGGAGCCCGATCCCGAAGACGTTCGCCTGGTCGAGGAGGCGTGGGCCGAGGCGCGCGAGGCAATCTACTCCGGTGAGTGGGATATGGTTGTGCTGGACGAGATCAACTACGCCATCAGCTACAAGATGCTGGATGCGGCGATTGTGGCTGAGGCGCTGCGCAGCAAACCGGAGATGGTGCACGTGATCCTGACCGGGCGCAACGCTCATCCCCTGCTGGTGGAGCTGGCCGATACCGTGACCGAGATGCGCGAGGTGAAGCACGCATACCAAAAGGGTATCCTCGCGCAGCGTGGAATTGAGTACTGACCAGCGCGGGATCGAGTACTGAGCGACGAAGGAGGCAACCGTGCCGGAAAGCACACACCACCGTTGGGCTGATGTCGCGCCTGAACCGCTGAACCCGCTGGTCACGCGGCAGTATGTCGTCGGAACAAACATGATGCTTGCCCGCATCGTGCTCAAGAAGGGCGCGCGTGTGCCCCTGCATCAGCACTTTCACGAGCAGATGAGTCACGTCGTTGAGGGCGCGCTGAGTTTCCTGATCGACGGAAAGGAAATCGCCGTGCGCGCGGGCGAGATCCTCTGCATTCCGCCGAACCTGCCGCACGAGGTGGTAGCGCTGGAGGAATCGGTGGCGCTCGACATCTTCAATCCGCCGCGTCAGGACTGGATCGATGGCGACGACGCCTATCTGCGCGGCGCACCGGAAAAGCTGCTGAATTGATTTGCGCCGCGTGGCATCGAATACGGTGCGATCAATCTGACCGGGCGCGGTTCCCCTCGCCTATTTGCATTCGGCCCAACGCCTCGCCAAGAATCAGAGCCGTCCCGGCGAATAGAAGCGTGTCGAAAATATAATCGATCGCCTCGACGACCTGGCCGGTTCCATGAGCCGGCCCCAGCAACGGCAAGTAGATGACGATCACCGTCACGGTAAGAGCGATTCCGAGCCATGCTGCTGCCTGCCGCGCCCATCGATTTACCAGAAGCAATGAACCGCACACGAGCAGGAACGCACCAATGGTGTATCCCCACAGACGCAGCGCTGGCACCCATGCCGGCGTCAGTTTCTCAAGAGGCACGCCAGGCAGGAACTCGGGGTGCAGAAAATGCTCGACCGCATAAAACAGCGCAACGAGTGCGAACACGATGCGGCAGGGCGTCACCAGCCGCGTCAAGGGTGAGCCTCGCGGGCCTGCGCTGCCGGCAAGAGCCAGCAGTCCGCATCCGAATGCCGTTTCTCGCGCCAGCAACGCAAAGGCAAAGCGATCGTGCTGCTGCGCGATGACCCCCGGAAGATCCATCATCGCTACGAATAACAGAAACATGACGCCGCAGAGCAAACCCGACCAGCGCACAAGCCGGTCGAAGATCAGGCTCAGCGCCGTTGCGATGAGGCCGAAGCCAACGAGGTAAACCCAGAACAATGGCCATGGCATATACGTGGGAACCATTCCCATGAGCCCTTGCGCCGCAGCCAGGTGCAGAGCGCCGAAGGTCGCCAGCGGCGCCGCCACAAAAACCCGCCCCAGCGCGATCGCGCGGTCAGGCAATGAACCGCGGGTCAGCTCATGGCGGCGCGCTGCTATGCCGGCCGCAAGGACCAGCAGTCCCGCGGTGCTCATCGAAACGACCGTGCGCGAGATCTCAAACATCAGTCATCTTCCTGATTGGGATTTCGAACTCCTGCAAGATGCGTGCCGCTTTCCTTGCTTCCTTATAGCGTTATCATCCCAAAGCGCCACAGCCAAGCTTTGTCTTCACGCGGGTTGTGCCGGCGCTGTTCTTGGTCTCCGGGTATTCGCCACGCTGGGCCCTCCCGCCGCCGCGTCAGGGCTGGATCGATGGCGACGAGGCTTATTTGCGCGGCGGAATGGCCTCGCCGCCGATCGCGAATCACTACCCCGTGGCGTTCGGGCCATCCATTTACAATTGGGTTCGATATGTCGTGGTTCAAGCGCGAGGACGGTGAGTATTCTTCTGAGGCGGGCGGGCCTGCCGCGGAGAATGGGCCTGAAACGGCCGCCAAAAACGTGCGCACCGAGGGCCTGTGGGTGAAGTGCCCCGGCTGCCGCCAGCCCATCTACAAGGCGGATCTCGAAGCCAACCTTCAGGTCTGCCCCAAGTGCCAGCACCACTTCAAGCTGGGCGCGCGGGAGCGCATACAACTGCTCCTTGAGCCGGGTTACGAGCTGGTCGACACCGGGCTGCGCTCCACCGATCCGCTTACCTTTAACGACGTGAAGCCTTACAACCAGCGTCTGCGCAAGGCGCAGGAAGAGACCGGCCTCGATGACGCCATCCTGAATGCTTTGGGGCGGATGGGGCCGCATGACGTGGTACTCAGCGCCATGGAGTACGCCTTCATTGGCGGGTCGATGGGCGCAGTAGTGGGCGAGACGATCGCGCGGGCCGTGGATCGCGCGCGGCTGACGCGCAAGCCGCTGATCGTGGTGGCCGCTTCAGGCGGAGCGCGCATGATGGAGGGTGTGGTGAGCCTGATGCAGATGGCCAAGATCTCCACGGCGCTGGCGCAACTGGACGATGCGCACGTGCCGTATATCTGCGTGCTCACCGACCCCACCACTGGCGGCGTAACCGCCAGCTTCGCCATGCTCGGCGACCTGAACATCGCTGAGCCCGGAGCGCTGATCGGCTTCGCCGGCCCGCGCGTCATCGAGCAGACCATCCGCCAAAAACTGCCCGAGGGATTTCAGCGCTCGGAGTTCCTGCTCGAAAAAGGGTTTCTCGACGCCGTTGTGCACCGGCGCGATCTGAAGGCCTACCTGATTCGCGCGCTCGAGTTCCTGACGGCGCCGGCCGCGGCGTAACGGCTGCCACTGTTTTCAATTTGGATGGCATGTCAGCCAGGTTGTTTCCAACATGGGGCAGGCATGGCCGCGCGCAAAGGGCCCGGCGCGTGAGTTCAACTCTTCATGCAGACGCTGGCCCGCTCAGATCCGCATCGGCATCAGCACGTAGCGGTACTTGTACTCGGCGTCGGGATCTTCGGGACGCATCTGGCCGGCCGATTGCGCGTCCTTGAACTCGAGGCGGACCTCGCCCGTGTTGTCGAGGGCCTTGAGGAAGTCGAGAATGTAGCCGGAGTTGAAGCCGACCGTGATGGCCTCGGATGAGTACGGCGTGTCGATGGTGTCTTCGCTCTCGCCGGACTCGGTGGAGTTGGCGCTCACCTTCAGCTCATTGTCCTCCAGGCGCATGCGGATGGCGCCCGAGCGCTCGTCGGCAAACTGCGCCACGCGTTGAATGGCCGCGGAGAGTTCGCTGGCCCGCACCACGGCGAACTTGGTGTTGTCGCGCGGCATCACGGCCTCGAAGTTCGGGAACTGACCGCTGAGCTTGCGGCTGCTCAGCGTGCGATGCCCCACGCGGAAGAAGAGCGTGTGCTCGTCGTCGGCGAAGTCGACTTTTTCCGCTTCAGAAGACGCAAGGAGCAGTTGCAGCTCCTGCAGCGCCTTGCGCGGAATCAGAACGCGCTTCTCGCCGCTGATGCCTTCCAAAGTCTCGCCGGGCTTTTCGACGAACGAGAGGCGGTGGCCGTCTGTGGCGACCATGGCGATGGATTCGGCCTTGAGGACGAGAAGCGCGCCGTTGAGCGTGTAGCGCGACTCTTCGTTGGAGATGGCGAAGATGGTGCGGGCAATGAGCGTGCGCAAAGAAGCAAGCGGGATGCTGGTTGCCGCAATAGTTGGAAACTCGGGAACCTGCGGGTAGTTGGCGCGCGCCATGCCCACCATCTTGGTGTTGGAGCGGCCACTACGGATTTGCACCCAGTGATTCTCGAGTAGTTTGATGGAGATGTCGCCGTCGGGCAGAAGCTTGATGTAGTCGTAGAGTTTGCGCGCGGGGATCGTGCATGCGCCGGCCTTTTTCACCTTCACGGCGGTGCTGGTGCGGATGGCCTGGTCCAGATCGGTCGCAGTAATATTCAGCCGGTCTTCCTCGGCCTCGAGGAGAAAATTGGAGAGAATCGGGATCGTGGTCTTGCGCTCCACGACGCTCTGCGTCGCTGTGAGTTCCTTTGCCAAGTCTTGGCGGCTTACGGTAATCTCCATCGCTGCCCCCTGAGCGGCTGGCTTCTCAACTTCGGTTTCTACGCTCGGCATACCCCACCCCTACTGTCGAAGCCGCGCCCTATGTCCTCAATGTATAACACCTTGCAGGTCATCGAAAGCGGCTGCTTTTCTTCCCTCCGATTGTAGTCATCTCTTGATCGTTGCGCGCGTGGAAAACCCGGCTAGTTCTCTGAATTACCCCGTGAGTTCTCTGGTTTGCCGCGATGGCGCCGCTTTGCATGGGCCGACGCATCCGCGAACTTTTGTTTGCTCGGGCCTGGCTGCGCGTGCGCGAGTGCTTGTAGGTATGTATGAGTAAAGATAAATAAAGCTAGTAGTACCCGTAGTAGGCATGGGAAAAGTGGGAAAAGGGGCGAAGTAGTCTGGAAGGCGCGGGTTGGAGACCGGGCAGGTTTTCTAAATCACGACTGTGCATTTTAGGAGAACTGGAAAACGGGCCGTGGACCGGCGGGGGCGGGCATAGTTTCCCACGCCTCCCACAGGGACCGCAAAAATGGTTGTGGAAGGTAGGCGGCTTATGTGTAAGGTGAGCAGAAGAGCAGAAGAAACAAGCGATTGCAGCGGCCTGGTCTTGCACAAAGACACGTTTCTAACACGCAGGAAGCCATCAGCGGAGGCGTGCGTTTCCCTTGTGGCTCTTATACTAAGCATTTGATGTCCTACGCCGCAGCAATCGGTCAATTAAACGCTATCGCGCCGGAATTATATGTCCAGCAAGGGCAGCCCAGGCGCCGGTTCTCTCTGGACGGCGTCCGGAAGGTGCTCGATGCGCTCGGTAATCCACAACAGCAGTTCCGTGCGGTCCTGATTGCAGGGACGAACGGAAAAGGCTCAACCGCGTCTACCTTAGCGTCAATCCTGACGGAAGCGGGGCTGCGCACCGGGCTTTACACGTCGCCACACCTTGAAAGGCCCAACGAGCGGGTCCGGTTGGGGCGCGATGAGATCGCAGATGCCGACTTTGCTCGTCTGTATTTTCGTGCGCACGATGCAGCCCAGGACCTGGTGCAAGCGGGCCGGCTGCCGCAACGGCCTAGCTACTTTGAGCTCCTGACGGCGTTGGCGTTCCTCTATTTTGCTGAGATCAAAGTCGACATCGCCGTGCTGGAAGTGGGCATAGGCGGGCGCCTGGATGCGACGAACGTCGTGGAGCCGGTCGTCTCCATCATCACCGACATCTCGCTTGACCACATGGAGTGGCTCGGCCCAACGATCTCTGCCATCGCGCGCGAGAAGGCGGGGATTCTACGCCACGGCGGAACGATGATCACGTTGCCACAGCACCCTGAAGCCAACGAGGTTCTCGGCGAGGTGGCCACGGAGTTTGGCGTCTGCGGGATCAGCGCAGTTCCTTATCTTCCGGCAGCCGGGGCGAAGGGCGCATATCCAGTCGAAGCGCTCGGGGCGACAATCCAGGTCGACTCACCACTCGCCGGCGCGCATCAGCAGCGCAATGTCGCGCTGGCCATCGCTGCGGCGGTGGAGCTCGCCGGCCGGCACGGATTTCCCATCACGCCTGCTGCGCTGGAGCGGGGGATTCGCAGCACGCACTGGCCGGGTCGGCTGGAACACATCACAAAGAACGGCGTCGAGTGGATCCTCGACGTTGCCCACAACCCGGCGGGTGCATGGGCGCTGCGTGCCGGACTGCGGAACCGCTCTGGAAGCTGGAGGGCCGCGCACGCTCATCTTCAGTTGCCTGCGCGACAAGCCTGTGGCCGAGATGGCGCAGATCCTCTTTCCGCTCTTCGAGCAGGTGATCGTTGCGCCCGTCCATACCGCGCGCGCCGCGGCTCTCGATGATCTGCTGGCCGCGGCCAACGCAACAGGGACGCTAGCGATTGCGGCAGAATCTGTGGGCGAGGCGATGCGCATGGCGCAAGAGCGCTCGGCCGGAGGCGTGGCTGTCGTCTCAGGATCGGTGTATCTTGTCGGCGAGGCGCGCACGTTGCTGCTGGCGGCAGAGAGTGAGTCATCATGAGCCCGCGGCCCAACCCGTTACCCCGCTTCTACGTCTGGCTCACCTACGGATTGCAGGGGCCACTCATGCTGCTGCTCACCGCGGTTTGCGCATCTACCGCGTTTCTTGTCTCTGCAGTGGACAAGAAGGGCCGCATGCAGCATCGCATTGCGCATGTTTGGGGGCGCAACTTTGTGCGCCTTTCGTTTTCGAGGCTCAGAATCGAAGGCGCGGAGAACTTCCATAAGCAGCCCGTAGCGGTCTACGTTTCCAACCACACTTCGTACATGGACACGCCGGTTATCTTCGGCTCCCTGCCCTTCCAGTTCCGCATCCTGGCGAAGAAAGATCTCTGGCAGTGGCCGATGATCGGCTGGTATCTGGGCCGTTCCGGCCAAATGCCCGTCGACCTCGCAAATCCGCATGCGACACTCTCGAGTTTGGGTGGCGCCGTGAAAGCGTTGCGCGCAGGCATGCCGCTCTTTGTTTTTCCTGAGGGCGGCCGCACGTCGACCGGCGCATTGCGGCCATTCCTCCCCGGCGCGGCTTACCTGGCAATTCGCGCTCAGGTCCCGCTCGTTCCCATCGCGCTCAGCGGCGGCTTCGACCTGCTGCCGATTCACACCAAGCACTTCTATCCGAGCAAGCTTACGGTGCACGTCGGCGAACCGATCGAGACAAAGGGAATGACCGTGCGTCAGAACAGCGAATTGACCGAGCAGCTCCGCGCGGCGATTGAAGAGATGTTGAAGCAGCCAGCACGAGCCAACGCGAAAGCTCCCACACCCGTTTCCTGAAATAGCACGCGGTTTCTACCGCTCTATCGTCGTGCCACCACGCATCGAACGCGAACAAGTTGCCGGAGGTCAACCCATGATCATCGAAATGCGCACCTACAAGCTCAAGCCGGGGAAGCGGGAGGAGTTCCTCGAGGTCTTCCGCACCAGGTCAATGCCAGCCCACGCGGAAATCGGGATGAGAATTCTCGGACCGTGGCTCTCCATTGAAGACCCGGACACATTCTTCTTCATGCGCGGATTTCCCGATCTCGCCTCTCGGGAGCCGATGAAGGCAAAGTTCTACGAAGGCGTGCTTTGGAAAAGCGAACTGGAGCAGGTCCTGATGCCGATGATCGAGAAATACGACGTTGTGTTGGTTGACGATCCTGAAGGACTGGTGCACTGGTAGCAGCGCGGCGAGAATCTTGCGGAGCAGAACGAGAGCGGCCGAGCGCCGTCGAAGCACGCAGGCTTTACACTGGGTTCATGGGTGTCCGCATCGCCATTCCTGTGCCAACGAGCAGCGACACGGAGTACAACCAGCGGTCGTTGCCGCCCTATGTTGACGCACTGAAAGCAGCGGGAGCGGAACCGGTTGTGGTGCCGTTGGGCGAGACGCAGGAGCGCGTGGCCAGGCTGCTGGCGGGAGTGCAAGGCGTTCTGCTGCCGGGCAGCCGCTACGACATCGATCCGCAACGTTACGGCGAAGCGCGCGCGCCGGAGTGCGCCGAGGACGACCCCGCCCGCACTGCGGCCGACGAGCTTCTGCTGCAGGATGCCTTCAACCTGCGCAAACCCGTCCTCGCCATCTGCCACGGCGCACAAGGCTTGAACGTCTGGCGTAGCGGCTCGCTGATTCAGGATCTGAAGACAGCGGTCAATCATCGGCCCGGCCGCGGCGTGGTTGAGGCACATGCGGTGAAGATCGTGGAGGGATCGCGATTGACGGGACTTCTGCAGGGAGCCGAGCGGGCGGACCCGCAGGTGAACTCCAGCCACCATCAGGCGATTCGCACGCCCGGGCGACAATTTGCGCGTCACTGCGGTTTCTCCCGGCGATGGGGTGATCGAGGCCGTGGAACTGGATGCCCCGAATCATTTCGTGGTCGCGGTGCAGTGGCATCCCGAGCGCACCTACGCGCAAAGCGGGTTCTCCCGGGCGATCTTCTCCGCGTTTGTCGAGGCTGCCAAAGGGTGGCAACCGCCGCGAGTCGATGAGCCCAAGAACGGGAAGTGAGCGGTGAGCGCGAACCAGGCAAGTGTGCGGCTCAATGCGCTACTAGCAGAGGCTGGGCTTGAGCCGCTGGATGGCGAGACGGCGAGTCGATTTGAAGTTTATATTTCGCTTTTTATTCGCTGGAACGAGCGCATCAACTTGAGCTCGGTTCGGGATGAGGAAGCTATCATATCTCGCCATCTTATTGAATCCATGTTAGTTGCTCGTGCTTTACCGAAAGGGATTACGACCTTGCTCGATTTCGGCTCGGGTGCAGGCCTACCCGGTATCCCCATCGCACTTTGCCGGCCGGAGATCGCTGTAACGCTGGCCGAGTCGCAAGGCAAGAAAGCGGCGTTCCTTCAGGAAGCCGTGCGTGTGCTGGAGATTCCGGCGAAGGTCCTTGCACAGCGTGCAGAGGTGCTTCAAGACGTCTTTGATTGTGTCGTCCTTAGGGCCGTCGACAAGATGCCGAAGGCCGTTGGGGTCGCAGTCCGGCTGATTGCGCCAAGAGGCTGGCTGGCGCTTATGACCACGGATGCAGGGCTTTCCCACCTTCGAGCGGCTGCCGGCACGCAATTCTCCTGGGCTGACTCAGTCCACCTCCCGTGCAGCGAGCGAAGGCTGCTTGCGCTGGGTGAGAAGATCAGTTCTCGAGCTTGATCGCGACGAGCTTGCGGATAGAAGCCAGATCGTCCAGTTGGTACACGATGAGGCGAACGCCGGTGCCCTCCGCATAGCGTCTTGCTTCCGCAATTTCCTTGATGAGACTCTTTGGCAGGTCACCGGCGCGCGCCACGGCCACCGCCTTATCGCCGAGGACGAAGGACACACGGAAACATCCATCGCATGGGGCCAAATAGAGGATCGTTCGCGCTTTCAGCGCGGGGCGCAGCGCCCAGCCGTACTTGGGCGAGAGAGACTTCCACTCTTTGCTGGCGATGCCTTGCTTGGTGAGCCAGTCGACCAGTTCTTTCCAGGCGATTGCGGCGGGCCCTAGCTTTGCAGCCACCTCCGCGCCGGCGGGTTTGGTCTTCCTGCCGATGAAAGCGTTTGGGATATCCATGCTTGCCTTCTTTCCGGATCCAACCGAATTACGATGTTTTGAAGATTTCCGCAGCCTTTTCTGCCGGTCAGTTCAGTTGCCAAGAAAGGTCGGCGCGCGCTTCTCAAGGAAAGCGCGAATGCCTTCCTGATAGTCGTGGCTATCGTAAACCTCGCGGCGGAGCGCCTGGAGGCGTTCGTAGGTCTCCGGATTGAGTGGGTGGGCATTGGCCAGCACGCGCATCTCTTCCTTCAAAACACTGAGGACAAGTGGCGAAGTCTGCGCCATTTGGCGGGCCAGGTTCATGGTGAAGTCCTCCAGCTTGGCCCGGGGAACGACGTGATTGATGAGACCGCAATCTGCGAGGCGAATTACGGAGACAGGCTCCGCCGTGAAGAGCATTTCTTTCAGCAGGTGTATGCCGCCGACCTTGATGAGATTCAGCGTCCCGTGAATGTCGTAGGGAACGCCGAGCTTGGCTGGAGTGATGGCAAAGGTGGAATCCTCCGCGGCGACAATCACGTCGCAGCCCAACACCAGCTCACATGCGCCTCCCCACACCGAGCCCTCGATCATCGCAATCACGGGGTGAGGACAATGCTCGATCTTGCGCATCACCTGGCGCAACGGATCGTTGTAGGTGAGGGGGTCTCGGCCATTGGTGGGCAGTTCCCTAACATCGTGGCCTGCGGAATACACCTTCGCGTCCTTGGCAGCGCGCAGGATCACAACGCGCACAGGGGGTGAATGAAGCGACTCCAGGGAAAGAACAATGTCGTCAAGAAGAACCTTGCTGAGAGCATTGACTTTTCCGTGATTCATCGTAATCACGCCAATGACGCCATCAACTATGGAATGAGGAGCTTTCACGCGCGGACTCCTGGTTATACGGATCGATAGTAGTCCTGTTTTGCGCTTACTGCGCGTCTTGAGGTGAACTTCTTGGTACGTTCGGAACGGGTGATCTCGTGGGACCCTGGCAGTTACACAATCGGCCAGGCGCGGCCTGGTTCGTTTCGATGGCTTGTTCCACGTGGAACAATTGAAAGCTGAGGATGGGGCGAGGAGCGAGACGGTCATGGTTCCACGTGGAACATTCGCTTCCGGCAATCCAATTTGGACCGTGTACCAAAATGGAACGCCCGCCTCCACCACAACAAAAACACCCCGACCCGCAGGTAGTTTTCCACTGCGGGGCCCTTTTCTCTTTCCCGCAACCTCTCTCCTGTTTATGTGCCAAAGCTCTTCCACTAGAAGAATTTGCCCCCAGCGTCGCCGGGATCCTTCGCGCACTTTCCACAGGTATGCTGCGTTTCCCACAATGCAAGCGACTCCTCGAGCAACCCGCGCCGCTTTACTCTGGAATGCCATGGCGAAGATTGTCGGACTGGTCAACCAAAAAGGCGGGGTGGGAAAAACGACCACGGCCATCAATCTGGCTGCGTGCCTGGCCATGGAGGGCTTCAAAACCCTTCTGGTCGATTGCGATCCCCAGGCCAACGCCTCCTCTGGCCTCGGTCTACAGCGCGACGACAACCGCCATTCTGTCTACGACGTGCTCGTGCGGGACAGCGTCGCGGAACAGGTCATTCTCGCCACGGATGTCGAAGGCCTTTGGCTGCTGCCCAGTTCAAAAAACCTGACCGGGGCGAACATCGAATTGGCCGCTGCAGACGACAGGGCCCTTCGTCTACGCCACAGTCTCGAGCCCATCCAAGCCAACTTCGAGCTCATTTTCCTGGATTGCCCGCCAGCCCTCGACCTGCTCACCCTGAATGTCCTCTCTGCCGCTGGCACCCTGATCGTACCGATGCAGGCCGAATACTTCGCGCTCGAGGGAATCTCGGAGCTGGTTTCGACCCTCGAGCGCGTGCGCTCCGCCTATAATCCGAACCTCACGATCGAGGGCGTACTCCTAACGATGTACGACGACCGCACCAACCTTGCTCAACAAGTCACCGAGACACTCCGCGAGTACTTTCATGAGATTCTCTTCCGGACCGTAATCCCGCGAAACGTCCGTCTGGCGGAGGCGCCCAGCCATGGCAAGCCGGTGGCCCTTTACGATCCACGTTCCCGCGGCGCTGAGGCATACTTCGAACTGGCGAGGGAGTTTCTGGCCCGCAATCAAATGGAAAGCCCCCGCGCGGCGCAACGCAAAGCCCCGGACGCTGACCAACCAAAGGGCCGGGGCGCGTTTTGGCCTTACTCTTGACCTGCGGCCCGTCGGACGCGCCCGCTGACTGCTACACTCCCTCCACCTTGTCGCATTCGCCAGAACTGAGGAATTCGCATCATGAACACGACCGCTCCTGACACCAAACGCCGCGCCCTGGGCAAAGGTCTGGACTCTCTGCTCCCGCGTGCACATGCCACACCCGCTCCCGAGGCCGAAGGCGGAAAACCCCGCGAGATCCCTCTCGACCAGATCGACCAGAACCCGTTCCAGACGCGTTCGCAAGTGAATCAGGAACAGTTGGCCGAACTGGCCGCCTCAATAGCCGCGAATGGCGTCGTGCAGCCCGTGCTGGTCCGTCCGCTGGTGAGCGGTCGCTTTCAAATCATCGCCGGAGAGCGGCGCTGGCGAGCATCCCAGATGGCCGGCAAGACAACCGTTCCAGCGATCCTGCGCCAGGTCTCCGACGAGCAGGCGATGGAGATCACGATCGTCGAGAATCTGCAGCGTGCTGACCTGAACCCGATCGAACAGGCACGCGCCTTCGAGCGGCTCTCGCGCGAGTTCCACATGACTCAGGAGCAGATGGCGCAGCGCACAGGAAAGGACCGAGCGACTGTATCTAACTTCTTACGTTTGTTAAAGTTACCACCGTCCGTGCAGACCCGCGTTGAGTCCGGCGAGCTCACCTTCGGTCATGCGCGCGCACTGCTGGCTATCGAACAGGCCGAGGCGCTCGAGAAGGCGGCTCAGAGAGTCATCGCGCTTTCGCTTTCTGTTCGCCAAACAGAGAGCTACGTGCAAGGGCTCATCGACCCGAGCCGTAAGGCAAAGAAGGGGCCCAAGGAACCGCCGCCCGTCGATCCCAACGTAGTCGACGCTCAGGAGCGCTTGCAGCGCGCCCTCGGGCTGAAAGTCGCCATCGAGGACCACAACGGACGCGGCAAAGTCATCATCGAGTATGCCCGCCTGGAGGACTTCGACACGCTGATGGAGCGGTTCGCGGCGGAGTGAAGGAATCGACGGCGCGCAAGCCTTAACCGGCATCCACCTGAAAGGGCAAGAGCGCATGATGAAAGCTGCAGCGTTAGTCATCTGTGCCGCAGTCGCCATGAGTGTCGCGGTTGGGCAGACGCCCGCGCCAAAGCCGGTGCTGATCCAGGTCAACCTTGCCAAGCCGATCGGCAGCTATAAGCCGATCTCCAGTTGGTTCGGATACGACGAGTCAAACTTCACTACGATGCAGTTCGGCAAGCAACTGCTCGGCGAGTTGCACGATCTAAGTCCGGCGCCTGTCTACATTCGCGCTCACCATCTTCTGACTTCAGGCAACGGCGTGCCCGAGCTCAAGTGGAGTTCGTCGAATGTCTTCAGCCTCGACAAGGAGGGGAAGCCGGTCTACGACTTCACCATCACCGACCAGACATTCGACGCGTTGCAGAAAACCGGCGTACGGCCAATGGTGGAGCTGGGCTTCATGCCCCAGGATCTGGCCGCCACTGTGCCAGGAATCACCGAATATCAACTTCACTATCCCGCGCCCACAATGGGAGGCGCGTCGAACAATCCGCCCAGGGACTACAAAATGTGGGGCGAGCTGGTGCGCAGGTACACCGAGCATCTCGTCGAGCGCTACGGACGCCAGCAGGTAAGCACATGGTACTTCGAAGTCTGGAACGAGCCGGACATCATTTACTGGCATGGCACGCCGGAGGAGTACTTCAAGCTCTACGACTACGCGGTAGCCGGTGTCAGAGCCGCATTGCCCAACGCGATAGTGGGCGGACCGGCGAGCACAGGACCAGGTAACGCCAAGGCCAGCGCCTTCCTCGACAGCTTTCTGGAGCATTGCCAGCACGACAAGAGTGCGGCCGACGGCAAACCGGTGCCCCTGGACTTCATTTCCTTTCATCCCAAAGGCCGGCCGGCTTTCGTCGACGGGCATGTGCGGATGGGTCTCTCCAACGAGTTGCAGGCTGCTAACGCGGGCTTTCGCATCGTCGCAAAATACCCGCAATTTCGTCATTTGCCCATCATCTTAAGTGAGGCCGATCCCGAGGGCTGCGCAGCCTGCTCGATGAAAGACAATCCGGCCAACGCCTATCGCAACGGCCCGCTCTACGCGAGCTATACAGCTGCCGCGATGAAAGCGCTGTTCGAGCTGCAGGACGAGTCGAAAGTGAATCTGATCGGCATGCTGTCGTGGTCGTTCGAGTTTGAAAACAAGGATTACTTCGAGGGATTTCGAACGCTGGCAACGAACGGAATCGACAAGCCCATTCTCAATCTCTTCCGCATGGCGGGACTGATGTCGGGGAGGCGAATTGCGACCACAAGCACGGGCCAGGTTCCGATTGACGATCTTGTGAAAGTGGGAGTGCGCCAGACGCCGGACGTGGATGCGTTTGCGACGAAAGCCGATCGCGAAGCGGCGGTGATGGTCTGGAACTATCACGACGACGATGTTCCCGCGCCTGCCGCAGACGTTCAGGTCACCGTCACGGGAATTCCGGCCGGCGTGAAGAAAGTGCTGCTGGAGCACTACCGGATCGATGAGACACACAGCAATTCGTACACTGCGTGGAAGAATATGGGCTCGCCGCAAACGCCAACGCCGGCGCAATACGCCGAGCTCAAGGCGGCCGGCCAATTGCAACTGCTCACATCTCCCACATGGCTCGACGTCGCCGACGGAACAGTGACCATCGAAACCACTTTGCCGCGCCAGGCGGTATCGCTGCTGCGGCTCAAGTGGTAAGCTGCCCACTCTTCCAAAAGTCCAAACGTGCGATTCCGCGGTTGCTTTGCGTCTGCGAGAGATTTATCCTTCTGTTTCTGATCGTTTCTCATTTGAGGCTCCTCTGCGCGGCGGGGGAGCCAGTCTTTTTTTGTTGAATCGGTTTCTTGAGTTCCCTTGCGGAGACAGCAACATGGCCGTCCAACCTGTCCCATCGACGAATCACGCACCCCACACCGTGCGGCCCATCCCAGTGGTCCTGAACGGGCGCACGCTCGAAGCCAACCGGCGCATTCCGCTCAATCTGGATTGGGTGGAAGGCGTGCGCGTGAACACCAGCGCAGTGGAACGCCGGGCGGCGACGCATGTAGCGCGGCGCACCGTGAAAAAAGAAACCCAGGCGGCGTGGCTGCTGCGCGCCATTGCCTGCATGGACCTGACCACGCTGAGCGGCGACGACTCGGCCGATCGCGTGCGGCGGCTCTGCGCCAAGGCGCGCAATCCGCTGCAGCGGCACATCGTGGAGGGGCTCGGCATTGAGGAGCTGCATCTGACGGTCGGCGCGGTGTGCGTCTATCACGCGTTTGTTGAGACGGCGGTGAAGGCGCTCGAGGGATCGGGCATTCCGGTGGCTGCGGTTTCGGCGGGGTTTCCTGCTGGGCTGTCGCCGCTGGCCGAGCGCGTGGAAGAGATTCACCGCAGCGTGGAAGCGGGCGCGCAGGAGATCGACATCGTCATCACGCGCGCGCATGTCTTCAACGGCGAGTGGCAGGCGCTCTACGACGAGATTGCGGCGTTCAGAGAGGCAGCAGGACCGGCGCACATGAAGGCCATTCTGGGCACCGGCGACCTGATGACGCTGCGCAACGTGGCGCGCGCAAGCTGGGTGGCCATGATGGCCGGAGCGGACTTCATCAAGACGTCGACGGGCAAGGAAACCGTGAACGCCACGCTGCCGGTTTCGCTGGTCATGGTGCGCTGCATTCGCGACTACGCCGAGCGGACGGGCATGGCGGTGGGATTCAAGCCGGCGGGCGGCATCCGCACGGCGAAGCAGGCGACGGACTGGCTGGCGTTGATGAAGGATGAGCTGGGCCGTCCGTGGCTGGAGCCGTCGCTCTTTCGGTTCGGCGCCAGCGGAATGTTGGGCGATATCGAGCGGCAACTGGAGCATCATTTAACTGGGCGCTATTCGGCGACGTACCGGCATCCGATTGCGTAGAGGTCACAATGCACGAAGTTACACGGGTAGCCAGAGTCATTGCATTCAGTCGGCCGAATGGCAGCACTGAAGAACCTTGGGACGCAGTAGGCCCGGAGAGCGAACGCGATTCGAATAGCATCCCGTAGGGATGCAAGGGAAATAGCCCAGGACAAGCGAAGCGCAGTCCTGGGAATGCAGCAAGAATGATGTGAAGCCCCGTAGGGGCGACAGAACCGGATCGAGGAATTCCGGGATTGGTTTCGAAAGGGCACGATCGGGGCACCTACTCAGTGGGTGGATCGCGTGCCGACAGAGGAACGACCTACGACGGGGCCTTAGCACCTGAAGGACAAAATGATCAGCATCACGGAAAAGTTCTACACCATGGAGTACGGCGCCGCGCCGGAGGATCCCAAGGAAGCGAACCAGTGGCTGGAGCGGCACCATCGCCGGTTTGAGGAGTTCATCGGCGGCGCGTGGGTTACGCCGGCGAGCGGCGAGTACCAGACCACCAGCGATCCTTCGACCGGCGAAACCCTTGCCGAAGTGGCCAAGGGCAACACCGACGACGTGGAAGCCGCCGTCGCTGCGGCGCGCAAGGCTCTTCCCGGCATGGCAGGCGCTGAGCGGCCACGAGCGCGCGCGCTATCTCTATGCTCTCGCCCGGCAGGTGCAGAAACACTCGCGCCGGCTCGCGGTGCTCGAGACGATGGACAACGGCAAGCCCATCCGCGAGAGCCGCGACATCGATATTCCGCTCGTCGCGCGGCATTTTTATCACCATGCCGGCTGGGCGCAGATTGCTTGAGTCGGAGTTTCCCAACTACACGGCGTGCGGCGTTGTCGGCCAGGTGATTCCGTGGAACTTTCCGCTGCTGATGTTTGCGTGGAAGGTGGCTCCGGCGCTGGCCGCGGGCAACACGGTCGTCATCAAGCCGGCAAAATATACGCCGCTCACCGCGCTGGCATTTGCTGAGCTGGCGATGGAAGTGGGCCTGCCTCCGGGCGTGCTGAACGTGCTGACCTGCGACGCGAAGACCGGCCAGGCGCTCATCGAGCATCCCGGCATCGACAAGGTTGCGTTTACCGGATCGACTGAAGTGGGCCGCATCATTCGCAAGGCGACGGCCAACTCGACGAAGAAGCTTTCGCTCGAGCTCGGCGGCAAATCGCCGTTCGTCGTCTTCGACGATGCCGATCTCGACTCCGCGGTCGAAGGACTGGTCGACGCCATCTGGTTCAACCAGGGCCAGGTGTGCTGCGCGGGCTCGCGGCTGCTGGTGCAGGAGCGCGTGGCCGAAACGCTCTATACGAAGGTTCGCGCGCGCATGGAAACGCTGCGCGTGGGGCCGCCGCTCGACAAGGCCATCGACATCGGCGCGATTGTTTCGCCGGTGCAGCTTGAGACGATCCGCAAGATGGTGGACGCCGGCGTGGCCGAAGGCGCCCGGTGCTGGCAGCCCAGCAATCCGCTGCCGGAGAAGGGCTGCTTCTATCCGCCCACGCTGCTTACCGATGTGCATCCGGCGGCGACGGTGGTGCAGGAAGAGATCTTTGGTCCGGTGCTGGTGGCGATGACCTTCCGCACGCCGGCCGAGGCGGCGGAGCTGGCCAACAACACCATCTATGGCCTCGCCGCGAGCATCTGGAGCGAGAACATCAACGTGGCGCTCGACCTGGCCTCGCAGGTGAAGGCCGGCGTGGTGTGGGTGAACTGCACCAACCAGTTCGACGCGGCGTGCGGATTCGGCGGCTATCGCGAATCGGGCTACGGGCGCGAAGGCGGGCGCGAGGGAATGCTGGAATATCTGACGCCGAAGTGGCTGCACACGCTGCCCGCGGCGCGCAGGCAGCGGCACTGAACTCAATCCAAGACGAGGAGGAAGACTTCGCGCCGGCGGGTTCGCCGCCCGGATCGAATCGACCGCACCGTGAAGCAGTACATCGGCGGCAAGCAGGCGCGGCCTGATTCCGGCTACTCGTTCCCGGTGTACGGCCGCGAGGGCGAACTGCTCGGCGAAGCGCCGCTCGGCAACCGCAAAGACATTCGCAACGCGGTGGAAGCGGCGCGCAACGCCTCAGGCTGGGCCAGAACTTCAGCGCACAACCGCGCGCAGGTGATCTACTACCTCGCCGAAAACATGATTCAGCGCCGCGACGAGATCGCGCATCGGCTCGCGCGCGCTGTCGGCGAAGAGCAGGCCGCCGTCGAAGTCGATCTCTCCATCCAGCGCATCTTCAGCTATGCCGCGTGGGCCGACAAATACGACGGCCTGGTGCACCATCCGCCGGGCCGCAACATCGCCATTGCCATGAAGGAGGCGGTGGGCGCCATCGGAATTCTTGCGCCGTCTGAAGCGCCGCTGCTGGGACTGCTCTCGCTGGTGCTGCCGGCCATCGCCGTCGGCAACACCGTGGTCGCTGTGCCTTCGGAGCGCTATCCGCTCATCATCGGCGACGTGTATCAATTGCTCGACACGAGCGACGTGCCCGGCGGCGTGGTGAATCTTGTTGCCGGCCGGCCCGCGGAGCTGGCCAAGACGCTCGCCGAGCACGACGGCATCGAGGCCATCTGGTGCTTCCGCAGCAACGAGGAAGCCGACGCGGTGCGCGCCGCGTCCATCGGCAACATGAAGCAGGTGTGGACCAACGACGGCCACGAGTACGACTGGTTCAATCCCGCGCAGGCCGAGGGCCGCTGGTTCCTGCAGCACGCCACGCAGGTGAAGAACATCTGGGTGCCGTACGGGGAGTAATTCGCGGGCGACCGCCTCGCCAGTCGCAAGTCGGCGCCTTTCCGGCAGACTCGTAATACAGAATTCTCGAAATCCGGCTACAATCGTTCTAAGCAATTGCGCTGCTCGGGTGGGATGGTTGTGATCTGAACCACCGCCGCAAGAGCCCCGGCAGCGGATTCTGACAGTAAAGACTAGGCATCCGAACACCATGAACTGGGACAGAAAAGGCGCGTTGGTGATGTTGACAGTTGTGGTTCTCTGGGCCGCGATGCCGGGGTCTGCCTGCTTGCTGGGCAAGGGACATGCGGGCCTGCCCGATTGCTGCCCCGCCATGGCACAAGGCTGTGACTCGCCGGGGATGGGCGCAAGCAGTCACTGCTGCCAAGTGCAAGGGAAGAACCTCGCTATCACTCCAGTCCCTCCGATCTCTGTTGGGCATTCGCAGAAGCCAGCCTTTGTAGGGCATCAGCCCGGTTTGGAATTGCCTGCCGCTCAAGGCAGCGGTTACGGGAATGCCCTTGAAACGCCGCCGCCGAAATTTCCACCGGGCGGCGCGTTCGCACTCCGAATCTAAAAATCCTTTCATCGCAGGCTGAATCCGAGCCTTGGTGCGTCTTCTGCGCGCCCATGCGGATTGCAAGCGCGCAGGCAGGCTGTGCACCGAATCTCCTATGGAGGGAGTAATGAAATCTTTTGTTGCTGCATTTTGTGCTCTGGCGGTCATTGGGTCCGCCGCTTCCGCCCGTGCGCAAACGCTTGCGGGGAGCGACGGCCTGGCGAGCCTTGCCGCATTGATCGATGAGCACAGCGGAGAACACCACGGGGCAGAGGCTTCCGGGCCAGCGCTGACGCTTGACGATGTGGAGCGCATCGCTCTTGCCGCGAATCCCGAGATTGCGGTTGCGGCCCGGCGAGTCGCCATCGCTGAGGCTCACGTCTCCGCCGCCGGCGCGCTCGACGATCCCATGGCGATGTATCGCGGTTGGGGAGTGCCGCTCAATCAGCCGTGGAACTACAACCAGGCCCAGAACATGTTCAGCATCAGCCAGACCTTCCCGGCCGGGGAAAGCGCGACTCTGCGCACCAGTGTCGCCGAGTCGAGCGTGGATGAGGCGAAGGCCAACCTGGAGCAGGTCCGCCTCGATGTTCGCGTGCGCGTGCACAAGGCCTTCGATGATTTGCTCCTCGCCGGCGACGAGATGCGGATTCACGATCAGCATGTGGCCATCGCGCGCCAGGCAATTGAAGAGGCGCGAATCAAGTACACCAACGGGAAGGTGCCGCAGCAGGACATGCTGAAGGCGCAGGTTGCGCTCACGCGGTTGGCGGAGCACATGATCCGATTCGATCATGACGCCGATCTGGCGCGGGCCCGCTGAACACGTTGCTCGGGCGCGATCCCGAAGCGCCGCTCCGTGTGGCTGGTGAGTATGCCGTGTTTGGCACGCTGCCCCACGCGCAGAGTCTCGACGATCTTGCCCTTCGCTCCCGCCCCGATCTGCTAGCCGCCGAGAAGGCCGCCGAGCGCAGCCACAAGGAGCAGGCGCTGGCCAGGAAGGCTTTCGTGCCTGACTTCACAGTCTCAGCGGGATACATGATCCAGCAGCCTGGCGCTTTCGCGCGCAACGCCTACATGATCGAGGGCTCCATGAATCTGCCCTGGCTGAATCATCGCAAGCACGACGCGGAGATTGCGGAAGCCACAGTGCAGGCGACCGAGCAGGACGCCGAGCTGACCGCAATGCGCAATGCCGCATTCGGGCAAATCCAGGAAGCACTGGTGGAGGCAGCAGCTGCGCAAAAGCTGGCGCACATGTATCACGACCAACTCCGTCCCCAGGCTGAAGCCACGCTGCAGTCGAGCGTGATCGCGTATGAGAACGACAAGACGGACTTTCTCGATCTGCTCGACAGCCAGATGACGGTCGTCAATATCGATCTGGCATGGCTTCAGGCGGTTGCCGACTTCGAGCGCGCCTGGCGGATCTCGAACTCGCCACAGGCACTTCTCATCGATCCAGTCAGATCATCACCCGTGCAGACGGAGGTGAAACCGTGAAGACACGCAGCTATCAATTTTTATTGGCGTCAGCCGTTGCCGTTTGCGTCTTACTTGCGGCCGCTCTTGCGTATGTGCTCTCGTACCTCCGGTATCGCGCCGCCACGCAGGCGGCTTCGCAGGATCCGGTAGTGGCGCGCGGACCGGAGATGGCGCTCGCAGCCGGCGCCAGCTCCGAGCGGACGCCCGTCGAATGCCGAGCCCGTGCTTGCGCCGCTGCAGTTGTCGCCGCAGCGGATGCAGGAGATCGGAGTTACTTCGGCGACGGTGGAAATGAAGGATGTGAGCGACGATCTGAGCGTTCCGGGAAATGTTGACATCGATGAAGAGCGGCTTTCGTATGTGCAGACCCGCTTTCCCGGCTGGATTCAGGATGTGCAGGCGAATGCGACCTACCAGTATGTACGCAAGGGACAACGGCTTTTCACCGTGTATAGCCCGGACATTGTGAGCAGCGAACAGGAGTATTTGCTGGCCCGCCAGAACAAGAGCGCCTTTTCGCAGGATACGCACGGCATGGGCATGCAGGAAGACGGCTGGCTGTTAAAAGCTGCCGAGGAGCGTCTGCAGCAATTCGGTGTGCCGGCGCAGGCGATCGCCGATCTGGAACAGACTGGCAAGGTGCAGCGCAACATTGCTGTGGACTCGCCGGCTTCGGGCTACATTATTGAGCGCAATGCACTGCCGAATGCTTACGTGCAGCCGGAGACAAAACTTTACACGATTGCCGATCTCTCCACGGTGTGGGTTTACGCAAATGTGTTTCAAAACGACGTTGGCAAGCTGCGGCCGGGCGATCAGGCGCAGGTGACGGTGGATGCCTATCCGGGCGCCACTTCAACGGCCGGATCGATCAGATTCTGCCGCAGGTGGATATGACGACGCGCACCGTGCGCGTACGCCTGGTCTTCAGCAATCCTGGCGTGATTCTGAAGCCAGGGATGTACGTGAATGTCGCAATAGCGGTACGGCTGGGCCGGCAGATGGTGATACCGGCTTCCGCTGTTCTGCAGACGGGAACGCGGGCCGTCGCGTTTGTTGATCACGGGAATGGCAATCTGGAGCCGCGCACGATTGAGACCGGGCCGCAGACTCGACGATTCCGTGGTCGTTCTCAGCGGGCTGAAGGCTGGCGAGAAAGTCGTCAGCTCGGCCAATTTTCTTGTGGACTCCGAAGCTCAGCTTCAAGCGGCAGCAGGAGCATTTGCGCCTGCCGCGCCGCAGCCGGCAGCCGCAGGCTGCGCCGGCTGCTGCGCAAGTCAAGATCGACTTCAGCACAGAGCCTTCTCCACCGCGTAAAGGAGCGAACACGTGCGCGTGAAGCTGACCGGCTCCGACGGAGAAGCCGTTGTCGGGCGCGCAGGTGACTGCAACATTCTTCATGCCGGCCATGCCCGCGATGGGAATGGCGGCGGAGCGCGACGCAGCGACGCTCACCGACAAGGGCAACGGGTTTTATGAAGGCTCGATACAGCTCCCGGCGGGTGGCACCTGGCAGGTGACGGTGACCGTACAGCGCGGCGGCCAGACGGTGGGCACAAAGCAACTGAGCGTCACCGCCGCGGGAGGCATGTGATGATTTCACGCATCATCGCGTGGTGCGCGCGCAATCCCTTCCTGGTTTTCACGGGGGCTATTCTGCTGGTTGTCGCGGGCATCTGGTGCCTGCAGCGCGTGCCGCTGGACGCACTGCCCGACATCAGCGACGTGCAGGTGATTATTCACACGCAGTGGGCCGGCGAGCCTCCGAATGTGATTGAAGACCAGGTCACGTACCCGATTGTGACCGCATTGCTTGCGGCTCCGCATGTGAAGAACGTGCGCGCCCAAACCATGTTCGGCGACTCCTATGTCTTCGTCGTCTTTCAGGACGGCACCGACCTTTACTGGGCGCGATCGCGCGTGACCGAATACCTGCAGCAGATCGCCGGGCGCCTGCCCGCGGATGTGCATCCGGCTATCGGCCCGGATGCCACCGGCGCAGGCTGGGTGTACGAGTATGCGGTTTTGGATCGAAGTCACACCAAGAGCCTGGCCGATCTGCGCGCATTGCAGGACTGGTATCTGCGCTATCAGCTCGAAACCGTGCCCGGCGTAGCGGAGGTGGCCAGCATCGGCGGCTTTGTGCGCCAGTATCAGGTGAACCTCGACCCCAACAAGCTCTTTTCTTACGGCATCTCCGCCGCCACCGTGATCGACAAGGTCAGGCAGAGCACGAATGAGGTGGGTGGAGACGTGCTGGAGATGAGCGGCGCCGAGTACATGATTCGCGGCACCGGCTATCTTCGCTCGCTCTCGGATCTCGAAAACGTTCCTGTCGCGACTAAGAACGGCATCCCCGTGCTGGTGCGAGATTTGGGCACGGTGTCGTTTGGGCCCGATGAACGGCGCGGCGCGGCCGACTGGCAGGGCCAGGGCGAAGCTGTGGGCGGCATCGTGGTGATGCGCTACGGATTGAATGCCCTCAATGTAATCGACGGCGTAAAGGCCAAGCTCAAGGAGATCGCGCCTTCGCTGCCAGCCGGTGTCGAGATCGTGACCGGATACGACCGCTCCTGGCTTATCAATCAGTCGATCCACACGCTGAAGCGGGACCTCATTGCCGAGGCCATCATTGTCAGCTTCGTCAGCATTGTCTTTCTTTTCCACTTCCGCTCCGCACTCGTCCCCATTCTCACGCTCCCCATTGCCGTGCTGGCCGCATTTATTCCGATGTACTATCTGCAGGTCAGTTCCAACATCATGTCGCTGGGCGGACTGGCACTGGCCGTCGGCGTGCTGATCGATGCCGCGATTGTGATGGTGGAGAACGGATACCGCCATCTGGCCGAGCGCGATGATGTTCCGGATGAAAAGGAGCGGCGACAAATTCTCGTCCGCTCAGCGCAGCAGGTAGGGCCGGCCCTCTTCTATTCGCTCATCATTATTGTGGTTTCGTTTCTGCCGGTGTTTCTGCTGGAAGCGCAGGAAGGCCGCATGTTCCGCCCGCTGGCCTGGACCAAGACGCTGTCCCTAATCTTTTCGTCATTGCTTTCCATCACGCTGGTTCCGGCGCTCATGCCGCTCTGCCTGCGCGGCAAGCTGCGCAGCGAGGCGAAGAACCCAGCCGCCCGCGTCACTCAGGCCATCTATCTTCCCGTATTGCGCTGGAGCCTGAAGCACTGGAAGCTGGTCATCGTGCTCAACCTGGCCTTTCTTGGGCGCAACCATTCCGCTCTACTTCCGCCTCGGAAGCCAGTTCATGCCTGCACTTTATGAGGGCTCCGCACTGTACATGCCGAGCGCGCTACCGGGCATCTCCATCACCCAGGCAGTCACGCTCATGCAGGAGCAGGACCGCATCATCCGCTCGTTTCCTGAAGTTGCGACAGTGTTCGGGACAGTGGGCCGCTCCGATAGCGCCACCGACAATGCACCACTCGATATGTACGACACCACCATCATGCTCAAGCCCCGCGACCAGTGGCGTTCCGGTATGACTTACGAAAAGCTGATTCACGACATGGACGAGAAGCTACAGTTTCCGGGCCTCACCAATACCTGGACCATGCCGGTAGAGAACCGTCTCGACATGGAATTGACCGGAATCAAGACTGCTGTCGGGATCAAGATTCAAGGCCCCGACCTGGTGCAAATCGAGGATATCGGCGCGCGCATGCAGCAGATTCTTTCCGGGATGCCGGAGACCAACTCGGTTTTTGCGGAGCGAGTTGCGCAGGGATTCTATCTGAATGTGGAGGTGAACCGGCCGGTCGCCGCGCGCTACGGCCTCACGGTGGCCGACGTGCAGCAGGTCATCACATCCGAGATTGGCGGAGCGGACATTGCGCAGAACGTCGAAGGCCGCGAGCGTTTCCCCATCGCAGTGCGTTATCAGCGCGGCTTCCGCGACCATCCGGAGGCCTTATCGCAAGCGCTGATTCCGACTCCATCGGGAGAACAGATTCCAATCAGCGAAGTGGCGCGTGTGTATTACTCGCGTGGCCCCGCCATGATCCGCGACGAAGACGGCGCGTTGACCGGCTATGTCTACCTCAATCTGAACACGCACAATTACGGCGGCTTTGTGAATCGCGCGCAAACATTGATGAACCAAAAGCTGCACTTTACCGGCGGGCTACACGTGGCGCTGGGCCGGAGAGTACGAGTTTGAGATGCGCGCCAAACAGCGCCTCAAGATCATTTTGCCTATCGTCTTTTTCGTAATCTTCCTGCTGCTCTATCTCGTCTTCAAATCCGCCGCGGAGGCGGCCGTGCTGATCTTTCCCACTTTCTATGCCATGTCGGGAGGGCTGCTGTTGCAATGGGCGCTCGGCTATAACTTCAGCGTCGCCGTATGGGTCGGCTATATCGCGCTGTTCGGCATTGCCGTAGAGACCGGCGTGGTAATGGTGGTTTATCTGGATGAGGCTTTTCAGAACCGCCTCGCGCAGGATGCGCCAATGACGGAAACGGGGCTATTGCAGGCCGTCATCGACGGTGCGGTTCAGCGGTTGCGGCCAAAGCTGATGACCGTGACGGCCGTCATCCTCAGTCTGGCGCCAATCCTCTGGGAAACCGGCATCGGTTCAGACGTGATGAAGCCCATTGCCGCCCCCATCGTCGGCGGAATGATTACATCCACTATCCACGTCCTGATTCTTGTTCCGGTGTTCTTCCTGCTCATCAAGCGCAGAGCCCTGCGCCAAGGCCGCATCACCAAAGCTCAGGAGGCGGTAAACACGTAACCTGAACGCGCATGATGTTCATTCCCGCAGTTTCCGCTTCTGTTTTTCGCGGAGGACCCGACTTATTAGGCACATAGCGCCCAAAGGCAACAAGATCTTACGGAACCGCAACTGACGCCGAAGAATTCTGGCGCCAGGCAGCAGTGGGATGGCGCGTCACTCCTAGCGCGCTGAGCTGGGGAAGGACCCGCTCCAACTGGTCTTGAGCGCCGCCTTCATAGGCAACATGACGCAGGCGTGGACCAACAACGGCCACGAGTACGACTGGTTCAATCCCGCGCAGGCTGAAGGCCGCCGGTTCCTGCGACGCCCCCACTGACGCGCCGGTAGGCTCAGGGCGACGCATTACCTCAGTGCTGGCCAAAACCAAGCGATTGATTGAAAAAGTAACCACATTCCGATTACTATAGGCACAACATTGTGGGTCTGCTTTTCGGATTGGTTGCTTTTGGTTGTTCTTGTGTCTGCTGACTGAGAGGTGCGCACATGATCTGCCCTAGGTGCCAGTCCAGCTCCGTTTCAATCATTCCGGCAGAGATTCGTCTTTATCGCAACAGCCCTCGCACGTTGAGCCATCCTCCCGTGATTCCTTCTCCGGATGTCCAAATCTGTCTGGATTGCGGCTGGTCGGAATTCTCCGTCCCTCGTTCCTGGCTTTCCGCAGGATGGTTGAGATCGGCGCGCCCAGCGGCTATCCCAAATGGGACTGCAATTGTGTCCTCGCCTGTGCATGCCGTTTCAAACTAGACATAGCTGCCGCATTGTCTGCTGACCTCCCCGACAGGGAATGGATAGGCCATGCGCGCCTCCTCCATCGGCAACATGAAACTGGTGTGGACCAACGTCGGCCGTGAGTAAGATTGGTTCAGCCCCGCCCACGCGGAAGGCCGCTGGTTCCTGCAATACGCCACGCAGGTGAAGAACAACTGCGTGCCGTACGGAGAGTGATTCGCGAACGACTGCGTCGCCGGCTCACTTTCCGATGCAGAAGGTGGAGAAGATCAAATTCAGAATGTCGTCGGGGGTGGTTTGGCCGGTGAGCGAGTCGAGGGCCCACAGCGCGCGATAGAGATCGAGCAGGATCATTTCGTGGGGAATGCCGCCGGCGTTGGCTTTGGCAGCGTCGGCCAGCGCTGCGAGCGCGGTGGTGACGGCCTGATGCTGGCGAAGATTGGTCAACATGCCCGGCTCGGCCGCGGCTCCGCCAGTGGCGAGCGTCAAGATGCGCTCGCGCAGCGCGGCAATGCCTTCGCCGGTAAGCGCGGAGGTCGAGAGCGAAGCGAGACCGCTGAGCGAAGACTCAGCCGCCAGGGAGGCCTCCGTCCCGGTTTTCACGAGGTCGCTCTTGTTGAGGACCACATCGCCGGCCGGCCTTCGACCGCGGCGAGCAGTCGGCGCTCTTCCTCGTTGAGCGGCTGCGTGGCGTCGAGCACGATGAGCACCAGCGCCGCGTCGGCCAGCGCTTCGTGGCTGCGGCGGATGCCGAGCTGCTCGGCTTCCTCCAGAAGTTCGCGGGCGCCCTCGCGGAGACCCGCGGTGTCGACCAGCTCAATGGGAATGCCGCCGAGGGAGATGCGTTCGGTGACCAGATCGCGCGTGGTGCCGGGGGTCGCGGTCACGATGGCGCGGTCGCGCTCGACGAGCCGGTTGAAGAGCGAGCTTTTGCCCACGTTGGGGCGGCCCACGATGGCCAGCGTCAATCCGTCGTGGACAATGCGGCCACGCGCGAAAGAGGCTTCAAGCGCGGCGAGCGGCGGCGTCATCGCTTCGATGCGCCGCGCGATTTCGGCCTGCGGCGTCACGTCGATGTCGTCTTCGGCGAAATCGATGCCCGCTTCGAGCAGCGCGATCAGCTCCACGAGGGATTGCTTCACGGGCGCGACGCGGTGGCTGAGCGCGCCGCCCATCTGGCTGGCGGCCTGGCGCGCCTGCGTAAGCGTCTGCGCATCGATGAGGTCGCGAACCGCTTCGGCTTGCGTCAGGTCAAGCCGGCCGGCAAGAAAGGCGCGCTGGGTGAATTCGCCCGGCTCGGCCAGACGCGCGCCGAGCTCGAGCGCGCGGCGCAACAGGAACTCCAAGCACCACCGGCGACCCATGCGCGGCAATCTCCACCAGATCTTCCGCGGTGTAGGAATTCGGCGCGGCGAAGAAAGTCACCACAGCTTCGTCGATGCGCGGAGCATCTGCGTCCTCCGCGTCGAGCACATCGGCCAGCCGCGCACGGGCATGTTCCAGCGGCTGATGCGGGCGCACGAGTTGCGCTGCGATGGACGCAGCTTGCGGCCCGCTCAGGCGCACGATGCCGATGCCGCCCCGCCCGGGCGGCGTGGAGATGGCGGCGATGGTGTCGGTTACGGGTTCTGGCGCGGCCATGGGTTGCACTCAGTGTAGTGTCTGGAGCTCGGAAGCATTCTCGGAAATACTGTGTCCCGGAGCCGCGATCCTCTACAATAAGCCGATGCCGGAACTGCCCGAGGTGGAGACGATCGCTCGCGGCGTGAACCAGCGCATGCGCGGCGACCGCATCGTCCAGGCCTGGTTTGGCAGTCATCCTCAACCCTTCAAGACGCCGCCCGCGCGCCAGGCCAAAGGGCTTGCGGGCCGCACCATCCTGGCCGTTCACCGCACCGGAAAACACATCGTCTTCGAGTTGGGCGCGACGAGCTCAGCGACCAACGCGCCTCAAAGAGAAACAGCGCCGCACGCGCAAGAACCCTCCGCGCCAGACGCGCAGTGGATCGTGCACCTTGGCATGACCGGGCGGCTGCTGGTCACCACTCCCGAATGCCCTGTCGCTCCGCACACTCATGCGCGGCTCATTCTGGCGAGCGGCCGGGAGCTGCGCTTTGTCGATCCGCGGCGATTTGGCCGCCTCGAGTTCCGCGATCTCCGTCGCGACGCCGCGTTCGGCGCGCCCGGCGCTGAGCCGCTCACCATTGGCCGCGCGCGAATTCGCCGCGCTCTTTCGCGGCCGGCGCCTGTCGCATCAAGGCCGCTCTGCTCAACCAGACCCTGCTTGCGGGCGTGGGCAATATCTATGCCGACGAAAGCCTCTTTCAAGCCGGCATCCGGCCGCGGCGGCGGGCCGACCGCCTCACGCGCGCCGAACTCGAGCGGCTGCGGCTGGCGTTGCGCCAGATCCTGACCCACGCCATCCGGCTGGGCGGCTCGTCGGTTTCCGATTACGTCGACGCCGATGGCGAGCGCGGCTTTTTTCAGCTCGAGCACTGCGTTTACCAGCGCACTGGCGAGCCCTGCCGCCGCTGCCAAACGCCCATTCGCCGGGTGATCGTGGCTGGCCGCGGAACGCATTATTGCCCCAAGTGCCAGCGCTGATCGTGCCACGTGGCCAGCAGTCCGCGCCCACTCCTCTATGCTTTTTTGAAAATTTTCGCCTTTTTGCTTCCAGAATCCAGACAATCGTCCGCCTGTGATCCGCATAAATCATTGAAAAGAAACAATGTTGCGAACGGAACACCGATTGCTACATTATCAGCGCCAGTGATGTATCGGCCGCTCAGAAGAACGCGAGCGAGCCCGAGCAACACCGGGTACCCGGCAGAGCAACCGCCAACGAGCGGCCCTCAAAAGGGAGAAGCCAGCCGGGGAGCCTGCAACCGGAGCGGAGGAGACAAGCCCCGCTCTCAACTTGCTGGGAGGCCAGTGACCAGCGCAGGACGCAGCGAAACGCCACTCCAAAAGGAGTGGCGTTTCTGCGTCTCGGCCTGCATTTCCAGACGGTGTTCTCCTCATCCACCGGCAATTACCTGAAGTTCACGCAGCTTATTACCAAAGGCGGTTCCGCCCAAACCTCCCACTTGCCAGAGGGTGGACCTTCGCTGTACTATCAGAGTTGCCTATCAAGCGGCTGACGCGGGCCACCCGGGTATGGGTAGAGCAAGCTCGCCGCGGAGCAAGCAAATCTTCGTCCGCGCAGTCTGATTGTTATCAAGCTGTGCGCGGCGAAGGCTCACATAGGAAAGGGCATCACCTGAGAAAAGCAGAGGCTGCGCCGAGAAGATTCCGGCGGTCGGATGGAGTTGATTGACGACTCCCGCGTATAAAGCGGCAATCGCATTCTCACAGAGGTTCAAGGGGTTGGAACCACAGAGGCTGAGGCGCGGGGCCAGTTTCAGGCCATTCGCGCGCATTTCGTCGCTCCGCAGTCGAGCTCTTGTTCCGCATCGGGAAAAGACTCGCGGGAAGGAAACGGTCTGCACGCTGCAGTTTCGAAGAGTGAGCAGTGCACTGATGGAGATCTGCCGCGCTTTCCGGAGAAGCCGGAGAGCAAGCGCGCAGAGGTCACGCAAAGCGCTCAACCAAGAGCTAAAACGCGCAATTCAATGCAACAGAGAGCAAAGCACCAGGAAGTACACGCATCATGACAACAGAACCGACGCAGCCCCAGCCTGAACAGGGGCCTTCTCCTGACAACGGTCAGGTGCAGTCGCAAGGGCATCGGCGCCGCCGCCGCCGCCGCAAGAACAAGTCCAGCCAACAGCGCCGCGATGCAAGGCCCAGCAGCCGCAGGGACAGGCGCAGCCGCAGCCTGCAGGCCGCAAGCGCCGCCATCAGTCGCATGCCGCGCCAGCCCAAGCCGGTCCACCAGCACCAGGGCCGCAAGAAGAAGAAATTCTTCCAGAAGAGCTCAGGCTCCTCCGGCGCAGCCCGGCAACAGCATCTCCGGGCCGCCGCAGGGCAAGCGCAGAGGACGGCAGAAGGGTCCGCGCACATTTGTCGGCCCCATGGACCACAGCTATCGCGTGGTCAACGGCAACGTCGCCGACGGCCCGCCTTCCACCATTCCCACTGCGGGCAACGGCCACGGCAGCGGGTACTATCCCGACGTCTATTCCGCGCAGCCCGCGGCGCCCGTCCGCGAAGACGCGCCCACGCGCATCTTCTGCTTCATTGAGGATCTCTTCTTCCTGGCCAAGATTCAGGAGACGGCGCGCAAGCTGGGCGTGAAGGTCGAGTTTGTCAAGGGCGAAAACAAGGAAGCGGTGGCGCGCATCTACGACGCGCCGGAAAACGAGAAGCCCGCGCTGCTGGTCTTCGACCTGAACAACCTGAACGCCAAGCCCATGACGCTGATTCCCAAATTCAAAGCCAAATTCAAGAAGGCCGTTTCGATCATCGGCTTCCTCAACCATCTGCAGGGCGACCTGAAGATGAAGGCCATCGAGGCGGGATGCGACTCGGTGATGCCGCGCTCGGCCTTCTCGCAGAGCCTGCCCATTCTTCTGCGCCGCTACGGCGTGGAAGAGGAAGAAGAAGACTCGCAGCAGCCGACGTTGTAGAAGCAGTGAGTCACGGAAGAACCAAAAGAAGAGGCGCGCCGAATTGGCGCGCCTTTTCGTTTTCTATGCTCCCTGATTTCGGCTACTCCCTGTTCCCTGTCCTGCTCTTATCCTGGCGGCCAGGTCATGCTGCCGCCCGCCCAGCAGGTGCAGGTGGAGATGGTCCACGGTCTGGCCGCCGTCTTCGCCGGTATTCACGACGACGCGGTAGCCCTTCGCCAAGTCCCTTCTGGCGGGCAATCTCCGCCGCCGCCCACATCAGGTGACCGAGCAGCGCGCGATGATCCTTGCCGGCCTCGTCGAGCGAGGCGATGTGCTCGCGCGGCACAATCAGCACGTGTACCGGCGCCTTGGGGTTGATGTCGGCAAAGGCGTAGGCGAGCTCGTCCTGATAGACGGCCGTTGACGGAATCTCGCCTGCGACGATCTTGCAGAAGAGGCAACTCATGGCGTGATCCAGTGTACATGCGACTGTGCGATCGCTGCCGCCGAAAATAGATCTAGCCCGTAAAGGAGCGGCGAATTGAATGCAACCGGACTTACGTAGTGTCACCTAACGAAACGGAACTGCATTTGGTTCGCGGCTTAGAATGTCCTCATGGCCGCACCTGCTGCTTCCCCGCCCTTCCGCATCGTTCACACCGTCTGCTCGCACGACTGCCCGGACTCGTGCGCGGTGCTGGTGACGGTGAACGAGGAAGGCCGCGCGGTGAAGGTCGAGGGCGACCCCTCGCAGCCGGTCACGCGGGCTTTCTGTGCGGCAAGGTGGCCAAGTATCTCGATCGCGTCTACGCGCCGGACCGCATTCTGTATCCGCTGCGCCGCAAACCCGGCGTGGCGAAAGGCCCGCTGCAACGCGGGCAGCGAGCACGAAGCCTTCGAGCGCGTGAGCTGGGACGAAGCGCTCGACGCCATCGCCGCGCGGCTCAAGCAGATCGGCGACCGGTACGGGCCCGAGTCGATTCTGCCTTACAGCTACGCGGGCACCATCGGCGTGCTCGGCTACGGCTCGATGGATCGCCGCTTCTTTCATCGCCTGGGCGCGAGCCAGCTCGACCGCACCATCTGCTCTGAGGCGGGCGGGCAGGCATGGAACCTGGTCTACGGCAAGAAGCTTCGGCACGCCGACGGAGGATTTCCGCCTGGCGAAGCTGATCCTCGCGTGGGGCGCGAACATCCACGGCAACAACATTCACCTGTGGCCATTTGTTGAGGAGGCGCGGCGCAACGGAGCGCGGCTGATCGTCATCGATCCCTACCGCACGCGCACCGCGGCGCGTGGCCGACTGGCACATCGCCATCCGTCCCGGCACCGACGCGGCGCTGGCGCTGGGCATGATGCACGTGATCCTCGAACGAGGGCCTCGAAGACCGCGCCTACATTGCGGAGATGACGCACGGCTTCGAGCGGCTGGCCGAGCGCGTGCGCGAGTACACGCCGGAGCGCGTGGCCGCGTGGACCGGAATGACTGCGGCGGAGGTCGAGCAGCTGGCGCGCGAGTACGCCACCACGCGGCCCGCGGCGCTGCGCCTGAACTACGGCGTGCAGCGATGCGAGAACGGCGGCACGGCGGTGCGCGCCATCGCCATGCTGCCCGCGCTCACCGGCGCGTGGAAGCATCGCGGCGGCGGCGCGCAGCTTTCCACTTCGGGCGCGTTCGCAGTGGGATGAGAAGGCCCTGCGAGCGGCCCGATCTGGCGCTGGCCTCGCCGCTGGGCCGGCTGGCGCGCGTGGTGAACATGTCGCGAGCTTGGCCGCGCGCTGACCGAGCTTGGGCAAGCAGGGAACAGGGACCAGGGATCAGGGATCAGAAAAACGACGAGACGACGGTCCGGCGGTGCACGCGCTGTTTGTCTACAACTCGAATCCCGGCGCGGTGGCGCCGAATCACAACGCGGTTTGCCGCGGATTGGTGCGCGACGATCTTTTCACCGTGGTGCACGAGCAGTTCTTTACCGACACCACCGACTACGCCGACTTCATTCTGCCGGCGACGACGTTTCTTGAGCACACTGACGTGCAGGGCGCATACGGCCACTACTTTGTGCAGCTTTCAAAGCAGGCCATTGAGCCGCCCGGCGAGGCGCGCTCGAACGTGTGGCTCTTCGGCCAGCTTGCGCAGCGCATGGGATTCACTGAAGCCTGCTTCCGCGACACGCCGGAGGAGATGATCCGGCAGGCGCTTGCGATCGGCGCGGACGGCCACTCGACGAACGCGAACATGGAGCACATCACCTTCGAAGATCTGGAGCGCGAAGGGCACATTCCGCTCGCGTTTCATCGCCGATCCCGAGAGCGTCCGTTTCTGCCGTACACTTCCGGCTCGGTGCCACGCCTTCCGGCAAGATCGAGTTCTTCTCGGAGACGCTGGCCGCCGCTGGGCTCGACGCGCTTCCGGCCTTTGTTCCTCCGGCCGAGTCGCGCTGGGGCGAAGCGGCGAAAAAATATCCGCTGGAGCTGCTGGGCCGCAAGAGCGACAACTACATGAACTCGACCTTCGCCAATCTGCCCGGCCATCGCAAGATGGAGGCGCGGACCAGCCAGCGGCTCGAAATCCATCCCGCCGATGCCGAGTCGCGCGGCGTTGCGGACGGCGAGCGCGTGCGCGTCTTCAACGACCGCGGCGTCGCTGGAGCTGACGGCGATGCTGAACGCCAGCCTGCCTGCCGGCGTGGTGGCGGCGCGGCTCGACTGGGCCAAGCTGCACCCGGACGGCGCGAACATCAACGCGCTCACCAGCGAGCGGCTGACCGACATCGGCGGCGGAGCGACGTTCTACTCGACGCTGGTGGAAGTGGCGAAGGCGTAGCGGCGCTCAGCTGCCCAGGGACAGGGATCGAGCGCGAGAGCGGAGTGGAGCGGCCGGGCGGCGGGTGTTGACTAGAAAATTAACAGGCAATTTCGGATATTTTTGCCCTGGTTTTGGTGCAGCCAAGTCGATTCCAAAGGGCTTACGGCAAGAAAAGATACCCTTGGTGTATCAAATTTTTCTTTGAATTATTTTTCTCCCTGCAAAACTTAAGTTTGGCCTGGGCTCTTCCAGTCCCAAGCGGACCCTGAGTAGAAGCGAGTACGCGGCCTGTTTTTGGAGATTGCCCACCTAAGACAAGTGTAGCGATTTGGAGGAAATTATCTGCAAATGGAAGTGGCTTGGATGCAATGGTTTATAGATTTCTTGGGGTTGACAGCCCAAGGATGAGGGTACGAGCCGCCGTCCCTACGGGACTCCAAAATCATTTAGATTCCGTTTTCCCCACGCTGAAGCGCGGGGCTAACAAACGCTGCGCCTACGGCGCGTTGGTGTGGCGAACCGCTTTAGTGCTTTGCGGGCGCGCTCGCGCTGGAGCTCGCGGTAGAGCTCGCTCTTTGACCGGCCCAGCTCGCGCGCCAGGCGCTTGAGCGCTTCTTTTTCGTCGACGCCGCTTTCGGCTGTCATGCGCGCGACGCGGTCAGCGATCGTTTCGTGCGCGTTGGCCGCGCCCGGCGCTCGGCCGACGAGGAAGTTTGCGCGGGCGACTTCGATGAGCAATGTGATTTCGCCGCGGATGCGGTCGCGGCCGGCGAGTTCGCTGCGCACCTCGGCGACGGTTCCGCGCAGAAACTCCTCGTGAATCTTGGTCAGCTCGCGGGCACGACTGCGACGCGAAGCTGCGGCCCCAAAACGCTTCGAGATCGGCAAGCGTATCGAGAATCCGGTGCGGCGCTTCGTAAAAGATCAGCGTGCGCGCGCTCTCGCGGCTGGGCGGCGAGCGAGCGAGCAAGTTTTTCGAGGCGCGTGCGGCGCGCGCCGGCTTTCTCCGGCAGGAAGCCGAGGAACTCAAACTCGTCGGCGGGCAAGTCCGGAAGCGATCAACGCGCTGATGGCGGCATTGGCGCCGGGGATGGGAAAGACCGGAACGCCGGCGGCGATGGCCTCGCGCACCAGCCAGGCGCCGGGATCGCTGACGCCGGGCGTTCCGGCGTCGGAGACGAGCGCGATGGCCTTCCCGGCTTTTATGTCTTGGATCAGTTCCGTGGCACGGGTGCGCTCGTTGTGCTCGTGGCAACTGACGGTTTTTTTCTCGATTTGAAAATGATTGAGAAGCTTTTGCGTCTGGCGCGTGTCTTCGCAGGCGATGCGGTCCACGCCGCGCAGCACTTCGAGCGCGCGCAGAGTGATGTCGCCGAGGTTGCCGATGGGAGTGGCGACGAGGTAGAGGCCGGGAGCGAGATGTGCCGCGAGCGTGACGGCGAGCACCGCATCTTCCTCGCGTCGCCATAGGAGCCTTCAGTTCTCTGCTTCCTGGCGCTCGATGCGGCGCTGCTCGGCGAGCAGCGACATGGAGCTCATCAGGTTCTGCACGCTCACAATGCCCACCACGCGCCCGCTCTCGGTGATCGGAATCAGCGCCAGGCCGTGGCCGGCGGTGAGGCGGCGAATGGTGGTGCCCAGCGTGTCCTCAGGCCGCGCCACCTGGAAGGCGCGCGACATGACCGACTGCACGTAGCCGTTGCCGTCGTTGCGCAGAGCCTCGACGATGCGCTGCCGCGAGACGATGCCCACCAGTTGCGGGCCGCGCACCACGGGAAAATCCTCCTGCAGCGAGTGCACGCAGCGGTAGAGCGCGTCGGCGAGCGTGTCAGAGGGCGAGAGCGTGGCAAAGTCGGTGAGCATCACTTCGCGCATGCGCACGGTGTCGACCACGGACTGGAAGAAGACGCCCTGATCCTCAATCTGCGCGCCGATCATGATGAAGAAGCCGGCGAGGATGAGCCAGGGATCCTGCGCAAACATGCCGCCGAGCATGGCGAGCGAGGGCCAGCACCTGGCCCAGGCCGGCGGCGGCGCGGCCCGCGGGGCCAGATCCGTGCTTGCGGGCAAAGCTGTTGCGGATCGAGCCGGCCGCAATCGAGCGGATAGGCGGGGAACACGTGCAGCAGTCCCAGAAACGCCTGCATCCAGACCAGGCTGCGCAGCAGATGAGCCGGCGGTGATGAACGGATGATCGAAGAGCCGCACGTCGCCGCTGGCGCCCAGGATGGCGCCGGCAGCGGTGAGCGCCGCGCACCAGTTTGCCAGCGGGCCGGCGAGCGCGAGAGCAAACTGCCCGCCGCCGCGGTTGGCGTTCTCCTGGCTTTCGGGATTGGCGTAGGCGAACAGGCCGCCGATGGGCAGCAGCAGGATGGCGCGAAGGCGCAGACCCAGCCACGCCGCCACCAGCAGGCGCGCGGTTTCGCGCACCGCGACGGCCGCTACCAGCAGAAGAAAGAGGGCCAGCCCGCGCGGCCAGCCGTCGGCGCCGCTGATGGCGAAAAGCACCAGGACCAGCAGAGGGAAGAAGATGTGGACGCGCATCTCCACGCCCATCCATCGGCCCAGCGGGATTGACCAACCACGCATACATCGATTGTAGAGGGTAGGGCGGGAAAGGTGGGGAGTGAAGGAAGTTAAGAAGTGAAAGAGTGAATGAGTGACACCTGGAATGCGGTGTGGGTCCGCTATGCTGGTTGGCGATGCGCATCATTGCCGGAACGTATCGCTCGCGCGCGCTGGAAGCCCCGCCGGGGTTGAGCACCCGGCCCACCAGCGACCGTCTGCGCGAGACGCTCTTCAACGTGCTGCGCCGCGCATCAAAAGCACTGGGGCGATGCAGCTGGGGCGCGGCTTTTCTGGATCTGTATGCCGGGTCGGGCGCGGTGGGCATTGAGGCGCTGAGCCGCGGGGCCGCGCGCGTCACTTTTGTCGAACGGGCTCCGGCGGCGCTGAAGATTTTGCGCGGCAATCTGGCGCGCCTGGGAATCGGCAGCGGATGTTCGCGTTCATGCGGGGAGCGTGAGCGCGTTTCTCCGTTCTGCCACCGGAACCTAATCCAAAACCAGAAACAAATACGAAGTAGTCTTTCTCGATCCTCCGTATGACGCGGCGCAGGAGTATGCGGCTACGCTTGGAGCTTCTGGGCGGCACGGCGGCAGGGATTCTCGCGCCCGGCGCGCTGGTGATTGCCGAGCACCGGCGCAAGTTCGCACTCGAGGAGCAGTACGGCAGCCTGAGGACGGTCCGCCTGCTCGAACAGGGTGACGCTGCGTTGAGCTTTTTTCGAGTCCCCTCCACGGCTCAGGAGCAAGCATCGAACGGCCTTCGTTGATCGTGGGATCGCACTGCCGAATTTTCTTGCACTTACAAGTGTGAGCGGGGTCACTTTCAACGGCATTGACAGCGAGAGGAAAGTAGATGAAAAATGGCCAGTTGAGGCAATTCGACCCGTTTCATGCGGTCTACGGAGGAAACGTGAAAAACGCGGTGAAGATGCAGGCTTTGGGAGCATTGGTTCTGTTGGGCGCGGGGTTGTGGATGGCGGGCTGCAAGTCGGCGCCCGAGCTGACGCAAGCCCAGGCATTGACGATGATTCAGGCCAAGTACGACCAGACTCCCGCTGTGCCGGTCAACATCACGGTGAACGATAGCGGCATGCAACAGGGCGTAGCAGCCAAGTATTGGTTCGAAACCAAGAGATATCCCAACGGGTACTGGGGCGACTTTACGCTGACCCCGGACGGCAAGAAAGTGCTCAAGCTGGCGAGCGGCGGCGATGTGATCCAGTGGCGCCCCGAGAGCCCGTCCGATACGCGGTTTGTCATGGTTGTCGATGCCCTTGGCCGCCAATCATCTGAAAGCCCGCGACGTGGGCCAGATTCAGACGGTGGGGGACACCAGAATCGCTTCGTTCACCGAGGATGTGAACCTGGACGGAGTGCCGGATGCGCTGCAGAATATCGCGCACAATCCCGGCAACAAGCTGAGCGCCCTGCGTCAAGCCACCTTTGTGCTGGTCAACGGACGCCTGGAGCCTGCAATCGATCGAATAAAGCGAGCTGAGCTTATTGCGGCGGCGTAGTGCGCGGGAGGGTAGGCGTTTCGCCGCCTGCCATACCGGCCACGTTCACGCTTGTCGCAGTAAAGACGCCATCCTTCACTGCGCCTTCCACGCGCACGGTGTCGCCCATTTGAATATCAGCCAGGGTCACGGGGTCACGGCGCTTGCGGAAGGCCGTGTTTTCGTCGGCGACAACGGTGTGAGGAGCGTTGTCGATCGTGCCGGTCAGCGTGATCTTTGTGCCGTCGATGGCCGTCACTTTGCCCTGCAGCCAGGTCTTGCCGAAGTTGGCCTCCATCTCACGCCTCTGCCTGGCAACTTCAGGGTCAAGCTGCACAATCCGCAATGCACCCACGGTTTTGGCTGTTGCGTCGATATCGCCCATGACGCCGATGGCGTCGCCAACCTTGATGTCAGTGGCATTGATCTGCTGCGGATCCGCCATTGGCGTCCGCCATGCGCTGGCCCCCGCTCGTACCCATGTCTCCGCCGCCAGGCACGCGCATTCCTGCGGCCTGCTTCACGATGCGGGTGTCTGCGGTGAAACGGACGGTGTAAACGTCGCCCGCATCGGTCTTGATGGTGTAATGATCCGCTGCAACCTCGGTCACCGTGCCCATCAGGCCGCGGCCCATCATACCGCGCCGCCCATCCCGCCCGCGGCCGCCGCGCTGGCCGTAGCCGCCACCGGATCCCTGGCCGGAGTTTTGACCGAATTCTGCCCAGGCGGCGGAGCGGAGCCGGCATCCTGAGCGCCGGCTGCGACAGTGAATGCAACGGCAACAACGATTGCGGGCAAGATGCGGAACTTCATGGCAACTCCCCGGCGGCGGAAAAGCCAACCTACCAGATAGACGTATTAGGGACCGCAGGAGACGAGGGACTGCTTGCGGTGGTTCTCCTGCAACTATGTGCGGTTTCCGGCGTATTTCAGGGCGGCTTTTTCTTGTTGAAAAAGCCACCTAGCGATTGTGCATTGGTCTACACCCGCAGGAGAACCGCTTTAGGGCGTGGCTGGAGTGGTCTTTTGGCTGTGCTGCTCTTCGGCAAGCAATTGCTGGAAGGCGGGGTTGTTGCGCAGGCTGGCGAACTCTGCGTCGGAGGCCACCTTCTTGCGGGTAGTAAATCCTTCATCCAGCGCCATGCGGAGATACTGGAGAGCGCAGTCGGCGTAGCCGGCGCGCGCGCAGCCCGCCGCCATGTAGTAGTTCATGGCGCCCCGATCCTGCACGTTGGAGGGGTTTTCGACCGTTGGACTGGAGTGATCGGAAAAGATCTCCGGATCGATGGCGAGGGCCTGCTGGTAGGCCTCCCAGCCTTTGTTGTACTTGTGCTCCGTCAGCAGGTTGGTGCCCAGGTTCTTGAGAATGAGCGCGGAGTGCGGGGTCGAGCTTGAGCGCCTTGCGGTACAGGCGATCTGCCTGTCCGTACTGCTTGAGCGAGGCATAGACCGTGCCCAGATTGTTCAGAACCTGAGGGTTGCCGGGATCGAGCTTGAGCGATTCCTTGTAGCAGCGGGTGGCGTCTTTGAGTTGAACATCATCTGATAGGCAATGCCCATCTTGTTCCAGATGGCTGCCGTCATCTGCGGCGCTTTGGAATAGGCGGCGATGGCGGCCTGGTAGCGTTGATGGCCGACGAGCGAGTCGCCGAGTTGCTCGGGGGTGGGCGGTGGGAGTGCGGGGACATTTTGGGCCGGAGTTGTAGCGGCAGGGGTTGTCGCCGGCGTCGCGGCCGGGGCCTGGCTCTGCGTCTGCGCCGGCAGAGCCCGAGGGGTGCCAAGAGAGAATGCGAGCAGCGCCGTGGTCAAAACCCAGCGGTTCGCTTCAAACGGACTCATAACCCCTCCTGTCGACGGGGCGAGGGGGCGGCAAGCCTGCCAAATCGTACGCTGCAATTAAAGCACCAATACAGTGCAAATGCCAGTCGGGCACATTCCCCGTGTCACACGTCATTTTGACGGGCAACAAGGCCTTGTCGTTTCCAATAGAGATCGTGCGGACCTGCAGGGGATGCCGCCGCGCGAGCTGCCGCCGCTCCCGCAAAAAAATTGAGCCCCATTCCTTCGCAAACCGTCTAAAGGCAGTGGTTTTCATCAAAATGAACTACACTCACCCCAGATGCGGAGGACTCCCTTGAGCGCAACCGCTTCCCCGCTCCTGCTCTCCAGCCTTGCCAACTGCTTTCGCGCCACGTCGCCGGCAAACGATGGCTCTCTGCGAGCCGCTCACGCCAGAGGACATGATGGTGCAGTCGTGCCCTGAGGCTTCGCCGGCCAAGTGGCACCTGGCCCACACCACGTGGTTCTTTGAGTCGTTCGTGCTGCGAGAGTTCCTGCCCGGCTACCGGCTCTTTCAACGCCGACTTTCGCGTGGCTCTTCAACAGCTATTACGAGAGTTTTTCGGCGTTTCCTGAAAAGCGGCTGCGATCGTCGTTTTCGCGGCCGGGGCTCGACGAGATTCTGCGCTACCGCGAGCACGTGGACGCGGCCATGGAGCGGCTGTTCGAGCGCGAGCCGGAGCCGGAGGCGCTGCGCCGCATCGAGCTGGGCGTGAACCACGAGGAGCAGCACCAGGAACTGCTGCTGACCGACATCTGAATGCGTTCTTCACCAATCCGCTGCGGCCGGCGTACGGCGAAGGGGTCAGCGGATCAGGGATCAGGGGTCAGGAAACAGGAGGCCCCTCTTGATTTTCGGCAATTTGAGGGCGGGCTGCGCGAGGCGGGCCATCCGGGCGAAGGCTTCTGTTTCGACAACGAGCTGCCGCGGCACCGCGTCTGGCTGGAGCCGTATTCGCTGGCCGACCGGCTGGTGACATGCGGCGAGTATGCGGAGTTCATGGCCGATGGCGGCTATCGCAAGCCGGAGCTGTGGCTCTCGGCGGGGTGGGACGCGGTGAAGGCGAACGGCTGGCGCGCGCCGCTCTACTGGACCGAAGAAGACGGCGGCTGGAGCGTCTTTACCCTGCGCGGCGAGCTGCCGCTGGAGCAGCTCGCAGCGGCGCCGGTGAGCCAGGTGAGTTATTACGAGGCAGACGCTTACGCGCGCTGGGCGGGCCGCCGGCTGCCCACCGAATTTGAGTGGGAGGCGGCAGCCGAAGGCCAGCCGGTCGAGGGAAATCTGCTGGATTCAGGACGGCTCATGCCCGTGCCTGTCCACAGAACTCGTCCAAAACCAGAACGGTACGAAGTACTACGGGGACTGTTGGGTGTGGACGAGCAGCGCCTACCTGGGCTATCCCGGCTTTCGGCCGCTGGACGGCACGCTGGGCGAGTACAACGGCAAATTCATGAGCGGGCAGATGGTGCTGCGCGGCGGATCGTGCGTCACGCCAGCCCGGCACATCCGCTCGAGCTACCGCAATTTCTTCTCCCCCGAGACGCGATGGCAGTTTTCCGGCATCCGGCTGGCGTCGTAAACGCGCCGGCTGCATCCAACTGAGAATCACATGACTGCAGCAGCTTCCCCTGCCAGACTTGTCAGCATCGACGAACGCGTTGGCGACAGCCGTCCGCGAGGGGCTCACTTCGCGGCCCAAGCGGCTGCCCGCCTGGCTGTTTTACGACCACGCCGGCTCGCGACTGTTCGACGCAATCACCGAGCTGCCCGAGTACTACCTCACGCGCACCGAGCGCGCGCATTCTGGCCGCGAACGCCGGCGAGATGGTAGCGTGCGCGGCCGATGGCGCGCGGCTGCGCATCGCGGAGCTGGGCGCGGGCTCGGCGGACAAGACGCGGCTGCTGCTCGGGCCGCCGTCGAGCGGCAGGGCACGGTGCTCTACGAGCCGGTGGATGTTTCGGCCAGCGCGCTGGAGGTGGCGAAGAAGCGGATCGAGCGCGAGATTCCCGGCGTGATGGTCGCGCCGCGCGTGATGGACTACACCGATGGCGACGGACAGACGGTTCGCATCTGGGCGCAATTGGCCAAGGCGAGCGGCGGCTGGTGCTCTACATCGGATCGAGCATCGGCAACTTTGAGCCGGACCAGGCGGCGCGACTGCTGCGCCGGGTGCGCGCCGGACTCGAGCCCGGCGATGGCTGTCTGCTGGGCGTGGACCTGGTCAAGGACGAAGCGACGCTCGTGGCTGCCTACGACGATGCGGCCGGAGTGACGGCGGCATTCAACAGCAATGTGCTGGTGCGCCTGAACCGCGAACTGGACGCGGACTTCGACCTGGAGGCCTTCGCGCACCGCGCGGTGTGGAACGGCGCCAAGTCGCGCATCGAGATGCACTTGTGAGCCGCATGCGCGCAGCGGGTGAGAGTGGACGCGCTGGATATCGACGTCGATTTCGCCGCCGGCGAGACCATCCACACGGAGAACAGCTACAAGTACCGGCCGGGGCAGGCGGAGGCGCTGCTGGCCGAAGCCGGATTCGCGCCGACGGCAACCTGGACGGATGCGCGGGGGTGGTTTGCGGTGTGCCTGGGCAGAGCGACCAATCCCTGACCCCGATCCCGACTCCTGCTTTATTTCGGCGCCGCGATGCGCACCAGCAGAATGTCGTGGCTCGCGATTTCGAGCGGCATGTTGTCGGTGAGCGTGATCTCCTTGCCGGTCCACAGGTCTTTGCCTTTTTGCGGGCCGTGCAGGCCGAGCTTGGCCAGGCTCAGGTGGAAGGGATGCGTAGAGTAGCGATCGGAGCCGGCGTTGATGACGGCAATGGCCATGGCTCCGCCGGAGAGATGGCGCGTCCAAACGTCCACCTCGCCGTCGGAGTAAGCGCGCGTGGCTTCGCGGCCCAGGCGGTCCTGGTCGATGGCGATCACATCGCGATTGGTGAGGATGGCGCGAACCTCGGGCGTCATGTTGGGCAGGTCGTTGCCGGCGAGCAGCGGCGCGGCCAGCATGGCCCACATGGAAAAGTGCGTGCGATTCTCAGCCAGCGTGAGCTTGCCGTTGCCCACTTCGAGCATGTCGGGATCGTTCCAGTGGCCGGGCCCCGCATATTTCGCCAGTCCGGCCTGCTCGTTCAGAATCGAGTACATGCTGTTCCAGTTGGGCTGGATATCGCCGGTGGTGCGCCAAGATTCGCGCCCACTGAGGGCCCCCACTCCCACACCGCATCCCATCCGTATTGGCAGAGCGAGTAGACGATGGGCCGTCCGGTAGCCTTGAGCGCCTTGTCCATCTTGTCGTAGGCCGCCACCATCAGGCGCATCTGCGCGGCCTTGTCGTCCGGCGCCTGCACTTGCATGATCGACTCGCGGATAGCTGCACAGGTCGTACTTCAGGTAGTCGATGCCCCACGATGCGTAAAGCTGCGCGTCCTGCGCTTCGTGGTCGAGCGAGGCGGCATAGCCGGCGCAGGTCTTTGGCCCCGGCGACGAGTAGATGCCAAGCTTGAGCCCCTTTGAATGCACGTAATCGGCCAGCGCCTTCATGTCAGGGAATTTTGAGTTGGTGTGCAGCACGCCGTTCGCGTCGCGCTCGCCCTCCCAGGTGTCGTCAATGTTCACGTAGACGTAGCCCGCGTCTTTCATGCCGGTGGCGACAAGCTGGTCGGCGGCGTTGCGGATGTCCTGGTCGGTGACGCGGCCGGCGAAGAAATTCCAACTGTTCCAGCCCATGGGCGGCGTCTGCGCCACCACCTGCGGTGGGGCGGACTTTTGGATTAGTTTCTTCGCGGTTTTAGGCGCGGTTTGCGCTAAAGCGGCGAACGAGCACAAAGCAAGAACGGCGGCGGACAGAACGGCAGAAAGGCGCATGGCAGCAATCTCCTGAAAACCTTTTCAGAGGCATCCTACTCTGTTGTTCCCGAACTCAGCAACAGGGGGCGGCCTCCAGTGGTCCGGGCGGGAGATACTGTAACTAGTGCCATTTACGCTCGCCCACGCCGCTGCTGCATTGCCGTTTCGACAGACCCGTCTTGAATTCTCCGCGCTTGTGACGGGATGCTTTGCGCCAGATTTTCCCTACTTCATCTTCCTTATGCCGCATGGGTTCATTGGGCACACGTTGCCTGGAATCTTTGTTTTCGATTTACCGGTTGGCCTTGTGGCGCTTTGGCTTTTTCACACCTACATGAAGCAACCGCTTCGGATCTTCCTGCCGAGTGGGGTTCGACGGAGAATCACGGCTCGCGCGAGCGCTTTCTCCTTCCTGCCGCCCTCCCGCCTGGCGCTGATTGTTCTTTCTATTCTGATTGGGTCGGCAACACATATCTTGTGGGACTCATTCACTCACCGCTCCCTCTGGCTCTACCGGCACTGGCATTTCCTGAGACTCGCCTTCCAGTTGCCGATTGCGGGAAACATCGAAACATACAAGTTGCTCCAATATGGCAGCACGTTGTTCGGCATGGGAGTACTTGCAATCTGGGTTTGGCGCTGGTACCTCACGACGGAGCCGGTTGAATCGCCGATTGCCGAGCCGTTCACCACCGCGCAACGACGCGCGATCGGCGCAATTCTGCCGATTCTCGCAATCGGCGGCGGGATCTTCCGCGCCTACCCGGCAATCGGAATCCCGATGCACGCAAGGCCCGTTGTAATCTTCGCAGCCGATACTGTCATCACAACGATTTCGTTCTTTGCGCTCGGATTGCTGGCATGCGGCGTGATTCTTCGCAAACGCGAAATTACGCGCCGGCTCACTTAAGCGGGAACCGGGAACAGCCCTACGCCCATTCGCCCAGGCGCATCAGCGGCTCCACGGTTCCTGAAGCAGTGATGCCGTCGATATCGAGCTTGTCGGAACCGATCATCCAGTCCACATGGATCAGGCTCTGGTTTACGCCCCTGGCGGCGAGTTGCTCCGGAGCGAGCTTCTCTCCATCGCGCAGGCACGATGCGTAGGCTTGCCCCAGCGCGATATGCGACGCGGCGTTCTCGTCAAACAGCGTGTTCGAGAAGAGGATTCCGCTGCGCGCAATGGGCGACGAATGCGGAACCAGCGCCACCTCTCCCAGACGGTGCGCGCCTTCGTCGGTTTCGATCAACTTCTGCAGCACTTCCTGGCCGCGGGTGGCGCGCGCATCCACAATGCGCCCGCCTTCGAAGCGAACCTGAATGCCTTCAATCATGGTTCCCTGGTGCGAGAGGGGCTTGGTCGCCGACACCGTACCTTCGGCGCGTTCTTTGTGCGGCAGGGTGAAAACTTCTTCCGTGGGCATGTTGGGGATGCAGTACACACCGTTGCCCGCAACGGAGCCGCCACCCAGCCACACATGGTCATCGGGCAGCCCGAGACGGAAATCGGTGCCGGGACCACGATAGTGCAGCGCCGCGTAGCGCTTTTCCGTCAGTTGGGCGGCGCGGCTCCGCAGGCCGTCGTCGTGCGCCTTCCAGGCGCTGACAGGATCGCCCGTGTGAATACGCGTGGCCTCGAAGATCGCATCCCAGAGTTTGGCGAGCGCCGCATCCGGCGCATCGTCGGGGAACACCGCGGCCGCCCAGGCAGGCGTGGCGCTGGCGACAATGGTCCAGTTGATCTCGTGCCGCGTGATCAGCTCGAGCGCCGGCCGATAGGCCTGCGAGAGGGCCCGATTCGCGCGGCTCACCTTCTCCGGATCCTCCTGCGAAAGCAGCATGGGATTGCCGCCCGCGATCGCCAGCCGCGCCGCGCCGCTTTTGAACGCCGCGGCCATTCCGTCGTAGAGCCAGATGGCGGCGCGGTCAAAGCTCCCGCCGGGCGCGAAGCGATAGCGCAGGAGAGTGGACTCTTCGTCGGTGAAAAGCGTCGTCACCAGCGCGGCTCCCGCGCGATAGGCGTGCTCGGTAATGCGCCGCGCCAGCGGCAGCGCGTCGATCGACGCGGTCATCAGGAGTTCCTGGCCCGGCTGCAAGCCGAGGCCAACCTTCACGGCCACTTCGGCAAGCTGGTCGAGTTTCTGCTCGTGCGTACGCGATCCGGTCACCACTGTATTCTCACTCATAGTTCTGTTGAAGACCTCAGGACCTTGATGGATTCGGCCGGGCGCCTATTACGCGAAGAGACTGTCGACCTTCTGGCGCAAGGCGGCTCACTTCCTGGCACAACTCGGCCACTTTCGCTTCGAGTTGCGCGATTCGCTCGTCGCGTGCGGAGGCATCGGGCGCGGCTGCCGGCTCGGCGATGGAAAGTGCGATCGATTCAACCGGGCCCGAGAGCAGGTGCGCGTAGCGCGACTCTTTCGTTCCCGGCAGGCGCGGCAGTACGGCAACCAGGGGCGGCTCGCGCTCCATCAGCTTCTGCAATCCGGCCAGCACGTCGGCGATCTCGTCAAAGGGGAATATGCGCTCGGTGCGGCCGCGCAACTCGCCGGGAGTCTGCGGCCCGCGCAGCAGGAGCACGCACACCAGCGCCTGCTCGGCGCGGCTGAAATTGAAAACCTCGCCCAGCCAATGTTCGTATTTCATCACACGGCCGTCGGCCGAGCGCGCGCGGCCCGCCAGCCCCTTGTTTTCCAGACCGCGCAAAGCCTGGCGCAGATCGTCCTCGTCCAGGCTCATCACCGGCTCGCGGTTCGAGCGTTGGTTACTGGCATTCATCAGCGCGTTGAGCGACAGCGGATAGTACTCCGGCGTGGTCGCTTCCTTTTCCATCAGCGCGCCCAGAACGCGGGCTTCGGCGGTGGTGAGCCGAATTGGCTCGGCAGGGGGCATAGGTCCATTCTCCCATGTGGTCCCGGGCTACACGGTTTCTCCGGGCAGGCTGGCGCGATGGCGCGTGAGCAGGAAATAGACCAACGGCGTCACGACCAGGCTGAGCACCATGGAAATGGTCAGGCCGCCGATCACCGCGATGGCCAGCGGCTGCAGCATCTGCGAGCCGGCGCCAAGCGCGAAGGCCAGCGGCAACATGCCGCAGATTGCGGCAAGAGCGGTCATGACAATGGGCCGCAGGCGGCGTTGCGCCGCGTGCAGCATGGCTTCGCGGGCCGAGGCGCCCTCGGTCGCGGTATCGCTCGTCGGCATCGAGCAGCAGGATGCCGTTCTTGGCCACGATGCCGATGACCATGATGAGTCCCATGAACGACGCAACGTTGAACGTCGAGCCGGTGACAAGCAGGGCCAGAATGACGCCCGAAATGGAAAGCACCGACGAGGCAAGAATGGCAACCGGCGCGGGGAAGTTGCGGAACTCGGTCAGCAGCACGCCGAAGACCAGTCCCAGCGCCAGCACCAGCACCTGCAGCAAATCGCGGAAGGATTGCTGCTGCTGCTGGTAGGTGCCTCCGTACTCCACGCGAACCGATGCGGGAAGATGCAGGGCCGCAACCGCCTGCTGCACATTCTCCATGACTCCGCCCAGGTTTGAGCCTTCCAGATCGGCAGTCACTTCCACAAGCTGCTGCAGGTCTTCGCGCTGGATTTCGTTTTGCGGCGGCAACTGCTGGATGTTGGCCAGCGAGCCCAGCGTTGCCGTATGGCCTGACGCGCTATTGAAGACGGTGTCTTCAATGGCGTCGAGCGAGCTGCGGTGCTCGTCTCCAAGGCGCACGCGGATGGTGTACGCGCGGCCATTGGCGATCAGCGGATTGGTGGTGATTCCATCCAGGATCGAAGTTGCGTCGTCGGAAACTTCGGTGGGAGTAAAGCCCAGCCGGGAGGCGACGATCGGGTCGACCTGAAAGTTGGTCGCGGGTCCGCTGATGGTGTTGTCGATTCCATTCTCGACATCGACCACGCCGGGGACCTTGCCGATGGCGTCGCCCACGCGCGGGCCCAGTTGGTTGAGCAGCGCGGTATCGTTGGAGAAGATCTTCACCTGGATCGGCTCCGGAGCATTCGACAGGTCGTTGATGTTGTCCTGCAGGACCTGGGTCAACTCGACGTCCAGCTCCGGCTCGGCTGCCTTGATGCGGGCGCGCGCCTCATCCATCACGTCCCAAACCGAGCGGCTGCGCTTTGCCTTGAGCTTCACTGTAAAATCGCCGGTGTTGGCCTCGGTGACCGTGGCCAGGCCCAACTGCAATGCCGGTGCGCCGCGAGGTGTTTTCCACTTCGGGGATGGACTGGAGGATGCGCGTCACATCCTGGAGCACGCGGTTGGTCTCGCTCAGCGAGCTGCCCGGCCGGCATAATGTAGTCGAGGATGAAGCCGCCCTCGTCCATGTCGGGCAGCAGATTGGTGCCCAGCAACTGATACCCGCCCCATGTGCCGAGAACCAGGAGCACGCAGATTCCGCCGACCCACCGCGGCTTGGCCAGCGCCCACTCCAGCACCCGGCGTGAAATTGCAGAACGCGGCGCAGCAGGCGGCCGGCGCTTCCGATGCGTGCGACGCCGTGCTCTGCTCCGTCGACGAAGATCTCTCGACGCAGCAGCACCAGAGCTCAGCCCGGGCGTCCAGGTGAGCGCCAGCGCCAGCGAGGTCAGCAGCGCCGCGGTCATGGTGATGGCGAGACGCGCGGAAGAAGACGCCGGTGACGCCGCTCACCGCGACCAGCGGCAGGAAGACCACCACCGGCGTAATGGTGGAGCCGAGCAGCGGGACGGTAAGCTCCTTGAGCGCTTTGCGCACCGCATCCGCGCGGTGCTCGCCTGCGTCGCGGTGCATCACGATGTTCTCAACCACCACAATGGCGTCGTCGATGATCAGGCCGATGGCTGCGGCCATTCCGCCCAGCGTCATCAGGTTGAAGCTCTCGCCGATGATCCAGAGCGCGCCAATGGTGATGGCGATCGTCACCGGGATCACCAGCCCGGCAATCAGCGCCGAGGTCCAGTCGCGCAGGAAGAGGAAAAGAATCACGCAGGCCAGAGCCAGGCCGATGCAGATGGCGTCGCGCACGCTGGAGATGGAGTCGCGCACCAGTTGCGACTGGTCGTAGAAGAGCTCGAGCTTGACGCCCGGCGGCAGCTTTTGCTGGAGCTCGGCAACTTCGCTGGCTACGGCGTCGGCCACGGCCACGGTGTTGCTTGAAGGCTGCCGCGTAATGCTCAAGAGCACCGCGTTTCTTCCGTTCGCGGTGACGGCGGTATAGACCGGCATGGTGGACGGTTCAACGGTGGCCACGTCGCTCAGGCGCACCGGCGCGCCGCCCGGAGTGGTTTTGACCACAAGCTGGCGCAGGCCGGCGAGGTCGTGCACCTGCGCGCCCACCAGGCCCAGGATCAACTGTGATTGGCTTCGTAGAGGCCGGGCGACTGCACGATGTTCGAAGCGTTGATCGCATTCACAAGGTCGGTGATGGTCACTCCCGTGGCTCTGCAGCAGCGCCAGGTTGGGCACTACGGCAAACTCCGGCACTTGCCCGCCCTGGACGAGCACGGTGCTCACGCCGTCCACGCGGTTCAGCGGCGGCTTCAGGTTGTAGGTAGCAATCTCCCAGAGCTGGGTTTGCGGAACCGTGTTGGAGGTGAGACTATAGCCAAGAACGGGAAAGGTGGCGAAGGTGAGCCGGTTGGTGGTGATGTGGGCCGTGGAGCGGCAAAGTCCTGCTGCACCTGGGCCAGCGCCGAATTCACCAACTGCAGCGACTGAGCACCATGTCCACGTTCCAGTTGAAAAACAGGTCCACCTCGGCCGAGCCGCGGCTGGTGGTGGAGCGTACCGACGTAAGCCCAGGAACGGAGTTGATCGCATTCTCGATCGGCTGCGTGATGGTCACTTCCATCTGCTCGACCGGCATCACGCCATTGTCGACGCCGATGATGACGCGGGGAAAGTTGGTTTCAGGAAAGACAGAGATCGGCACCTTGAAACGCGAGATAGACGCCGGCCAGCGTGAGCATGGCGGCGAAGAAGAAGATGGTGCGCGTGGACCGGGCCAGCCAGAAGGGCTTCTGCCCGTGGACGGAGCGCCCGATGGGCCCTTCATCGGGCATCAGTCGTTCCCTCCGCCGCCGGTCGCCGCCGGGCCGACCTGCACTTTGGTGCCTTCGTCCAGGCCGTAAGGCGCCGCCGTGATCACCAGATCCGCAGGCGCAAGGCCGCTCGTCACCTGCACGTCCGTGCCGTTGTCGATGCCCAGCGTGACGGGCTTGCTATGCGCCGCGCCGTCGCTGCCTACCACCATCACCGACTTCGTGCCATCGTCCGCCGTCACGATCGCGGAGTCGGGCACCTTCAATGCCTGGGCGACGGTCCTGCCAGTGATCGAGACCTTCACGGGCGCGCCCACCTTGAGCTTCCCGGCCTTGTTGTCGATCTTCAGCCACACCTCGACGGTGGTGCTGCCGGGATCCAGCGCCGGGCTGACCATGGAGACCTTTGCCGGCACCGGATCGGGCAATCCCGGCACATGCACCGCGGCCGCGTCGCCCACCTTCAATTGCTGCGCGAGGCTATGCGCGATGTGCGTCTTGGCCAGCAGCTACGGAGGTATCCATCACGGTGATCAGCGGCGCTCCGGCGGGGGCGGTTTCGCCGGCGAACAAGGGCCGATCCGTGACCACTCCGTCGATCGGGCTGCGAATCTCGGAATAGTTCACTTGCGCCTCGGCGCCGTTGTACTTGCCCTCGGCCGAGGTTGATTGTCCCTGCGCGGCCTTGAGCGCGGCCTCGCGGCTCACGCTGCGCACCGACTCCAGATGCTTGGCGGCCGCATCGTAGGCAGCCTGCGCCTGCACCAGCGCGGCCTCTGCGGTGTCCAGGTCGCGGCCCGGAATCGCCCCCTCGGCGAACAACTGCTTGCGGCTGTTCACAATGCTCTGGTTCAAATCGAGATTCGCCTTGGCCGCGGCCAGGTCCGACTCCGCCTTGAGCGTATCTTCCGGTACCTGCGCCTTGGTGGCCGTGGCATAGGCCGCCTGCGCCGCTTCGAGCGATCCCTTGTTGTCCATCGCCGCGGCGGCCAGGTCGGCATTTTCGAGCGTGACCAGCAGCTCGCCCTGCTTGCACCTTCGCTCCGCGCTCAACATAGAACTTCTTGACCGGAGCGCTGAATTGGGCGCGATCGCGGCCTGCGCGATGGGCGCCAGAATGGCGTCGGCGGTGATTTGCTCGGCGATCGGCCCCTGCTGGGGATGCTCGGCCTGCACCGTCACCTGCGTCGGGGGCGCGGCAGCATTCTTGCAGCCCGGAAGGAAGCGCGACAAGCAGCGCCAGCAGCGGCCAACGGTATCGCACCGCGCCCTTCGGGTTGTGTTCGCGTTCATCGTTTCGCTCATCATCTGTCCCTGTTCCCTTAGTTCCCTCGTTCCCTGCTCCTCACATCGTTCCCGTGATCGTTTCGAGGGCGGCTCGCGCCGTCTTCGTAGCGCACGCGTCCATCCTCGCGCGCGTTTTCCGCTGCTCACGTAAGCGTTCTCCGCGTCCACCACTTCCAGCACCGTGGCCTCGCCGCCGGTGTAGCGCAGCTTGGTCAGGCGCAGGCTCTCGGCCGCAGTGGCCACGCTCTCGTCCAGCGACGCCAGTTGATCGCGCGCAGCCTGGGCCTCGGCGTACGCCTCTTCCAGTTGGGCGATCAGCCGCCTCTGCGTCGGCGCTCAGCGCCACCTGCGCGGCATCGCGGCGAATCTCGCTCTGCTTCACCTTGTGCTCGCTCGCCAGCCAGTCCCACACGGGAATGTTTACCGTGACGCTCGCCGAGTAGCCCAGGTTGCGCTACCCCGTCGGGGCCGTTGGCGGCAAACTGAGGCGCGTCGATGCCGTAGGTCACGTTCAGGCCCACGTTGGGCAGCAGCGCTCCCCATGCCGCCTGCACATCGGCGTTGCTCGCGGCCAGCGACGGCCAGCGCGCTCTTCAGCTCGGGATTGTTCTCGGCCCGCGGCTTGCTCCACGTCCTCCTTCGACGGCGAGCGGCGGCGCCGTCTCCGGGGCGCTCAACGTGTACGCGGTGCGCGGGATCGGCAAACAGCAGCACGCCCAGCTCCAGGCGCGCCTTTTCCGCGGCCACCCGGGCGTCTTCAAAATCGCGGTCGCGCTGCTGCTCCACGAGCTGCGCCTTCACCACGTCGGCGTGCGCCGCCTCGCGTGCCTGCTCCCGCTCGGTGGTCAGCTTCGTAAAATCAGCCGCCTCCTGGCGCGCCTGCTCGGCCACCGTCAGCTTGTGGTCCGCCGCCAGCGAGCTGTAGAACAGGCTGGTCACCGCGGCCACCAGCCCGCGCCGCGCAATCTCCTGCTCCGCGCTGGCCATCGCCGCCACGGCGTCGGCACGCCGCACGGCCGCCACCGGCCCCAGCCCCAGCGTTTCGTTCACAATCCCTGGCTCAAGTACTCCCTGACGCCGTTGTTGGCGATGAACTTCGGCAGATCCGGTGTATCGGATATCTGCCCCACCTGGCCGTGTGCCCCGTTGGGTTCCGTGTAGAGGCCCTGGTTGTAATAGGACACGTTGGGCAACAGACCGGCGAGCGCAATCGACTTGTCCAGTCCCGCGGTCCGGCTCGCTGCCGCCGCCGCAGCATACGCCGGCTCGCTCGTCTGCGCCAGCCGAATCGCGTCGTCCAGCGTGATCACGACGGGCTTGCCGCGCCCGTAGTGTCCGCGGCAGCGCCGTTGTCTTGCGCCTGTCCGTGCGGCACAAAGGCCGCGCACAGCAGCAGAAAGCAGCCGATTGCCGCCAGGACGGCCGTGACTGCAGCCGGCCCACGTCGCGGCGAGATCTTGTTGCAGATCGTCACACTCAGAAGCATACAAGCCCCAGCCATGGCAGGTGGTTTTCGCCATTCGCCTCCCGCCCTCGGCCCCCGGCTCTGCGATACTTGTTTGTTATGCCCATTGACGACCTGCAGCAAGCTGCACAAAAAATCGCCGGATTTCTGAATACCCTGAACAAGCTGGGCGGGCTACGCCTCAAGTACCGCATCACGCGCGGGCGATGGCGCGCGCGAAGCGGAAGGCGCCGCGGCGCGCCAAATCTACGTTGAACTGGCCGGCCCCGATGTGCCGCTGGTCATCCAGCACAACGGCGAGTTGCTGCGCGCGCTGGAAACCCTGGCCGCGCAGATGCTGCGCCTGGACCACCACGAGCACCACCTGGTGAGCTTCGACGCCGGCAACTTCAAGGCTCTGCGCGCCGAGGAACTGCGCCTGGCCGCCGAAACCGCCGCGGAAAAGGTGCGCCAGACCGGGGATTCCCTACAGTTTTCCGCCCATGAACAGCCGCGAGCGGCGCATGCTGCATCTGGTTTGCCGGTCGCTCCAGGGCGTTGAGACGGCCAGCGTGGGCGAAGGGCCAAACCGCTTTCTCGTGGTCTATCCCGAGGGCAAGACCGATCTGCCCGTCGCGCCGCAGTTCAAGCCGCGAGGCTTTGGGCGACGGTAGAAGACAGGGATCAGCGAACCAGGGTTCAAGTGCGCACGGTCGATCGCCGGCGCATCTGGTCCGCGATGCGCAATGTCGACCGCGGGCGCGCTGTGCCACAATACCCATCTATGAGAAAAGCAATTGCAACGCTGCTGCTTGCGCGCGCTTGCGTAGCGCTGCTGCTCCGCGCAAAAGCGCATGGTGCTGATCGATCAGGATGGCTCCGGCCCCGGCGGCTCCGACCAGATGGCGATGCTGGCGCTGTTGCAGTCGCCCGACGTGCAGGTGCTGGGCATCACCATGGTCACCGGCGACGCGTGGCGCGACGAAGAGACGCTGCACACGCTGCGCATGCTGGAGCTGACCGGCCACACCGATGTTCCCGTCGCCCGCGGCGCGGTTTTTCCGCTCGTCCGCACCCAGGAGCAAACGCGGCTGGAGGAAGCGCTCGACGGCAAAGTGGCGTGGCTGGGCGCATGGGGAGGGATCCGACATGCCGCGAACCTCGCGCGAGCCGGCGCCGTGACAGCCGTTCGAATCGCACGGGCCCTACGAGATTCCGCCCATGCCCGAGGGCCTGCCCACCACCAAGCCGCTCGATGAGGACGCTGCGCACTTCCTCATCCGCCAGGTGCGCGCGCATCCGCACCAGGTGACGATTTACGCTGCCGGGCCGCTGACCAACATCGCGCTGGCCGTCTCCATCGATCCGGAGTTTGCGTCGCTGACCAAGGGCATCGTGATCATGGGCGGCAGCCTCAATCCGCAGACCAGCGATCCCGAGTTCGCCACCGACCCGCGCCACGAGTTCAACTTCTGGTTCGATCCCGAGGCCGCGCACATCGTGCTGCACGCCGATTGGCCGCGCATCGACGTGACCACCGTCGATGTGTCCATCAAGGCGCCGTTCACGCAGGAGATGCTCGACGCGATCGCGAAGTCGCAGACGCCGGCCGCGCGCTACATCGCCGCATGGAGCCAGCGGCGCACGTATATGTGGGACGAGCTCGAAGCGTGCGCGTGGATCGATCCCGCGATCATCACCAAAGAAGTGGATGTGTATATGGACGTGGACCTGAGCCACGGCCCGAGCTACGGCGATACGCTCACCTGGCCGGAGAAGCTGAAGCCGGCAACCGGCGTGCGCCTCGTCCACGCGCAGCTGGACCTGGATCTGCCGCGCTTCCAAAAGATGTTTGTCGATCTGATGACGCGGACGCCGTAGCGAGCCGCGAGAGCCAGCGCTAGTCTGAGTCTCGCTTACGGTCCGACTCGTCGTCGTGATCGTGATGCTTGTATTTGATGATCGTCTCGTTCAGCCGGTCGGGATCGACGGAGACCTGCACCACATTCAATTCGTTGCCGTCGAGATCGAGAATGAAAAGCCCCATGCGCTTGCCCTCGGGGTGCGAGAAGATCAGCGTTTGTTCGCCGCCATGGCGGCTGGTCTCGCGAATCATCCGGTCCCATCCCTGGCCAAGCTTTTCCTCGACCAGCCGGTTCAGTTCTTCGCCGTCCACGGGCGCTGAGAATTGCTCGAACTCGGCAACATGCACGCCGCCCACGCCGCCATGCGTGGCCACACCCGCCACCACGCTGGCCAGGCCCATCAGCGGAATGCGCATGGCGTGCTGGTGATAGTGGCTCTCGATGGAATCGACGACGCCGTCAAAGCCGCCTTCGCCGCCGGCCGCCCGCACGACCCACGGAGCAGTCAGCAGTACGCACAGCGCTGCGCAGCCAACAGGAATCCAAGAAGTGCCGGTCTTCATTGGTCGCCGCCTTTCTTCTACTTCTCATCCTGTCCTTGTGCCCTTGTTGTCCTTCGTGGCTTGCTCTTCTTCTCCACGTCGCCCAGCGCGCCCAGTCCGCCCAGCCCTTAAGCTCCGAGCTGATCCATGCGGATGGGCCGAGGATCAGCACGATGGTCAGTTCCTTCGGCTCGGCCGTCAGAACGAACATCCCGTGCGGCTCGCCGTTCACCAGCTTCACCAGCACGTCGGTGGTCTCCGCGCCCTTGTGCTCGCGCGTCGTGCACCATCGGCGACCACTCGGGAGTCTCGAAACGCCTGGCGCACTTTTCGACATCGTCCATCGAGTACTGGCCTTCCTTGTCGAATTCGTACTGCGCACGTAAATGCCGTCGAGGCCATCGATCAACTGCTGCACCGCGGCCTGGTCCTTGTCCTTCTTGTCCATGAATTTCGCAGCGAAGCCGAGCATGTTTTTGCCCAGCGTGACCTCGGTGACGTCAGAAGCGCGCGCGGCCAGATCCTTTTCCACCGGCGCGGAAGGCAGCGGCAATGGCGACGTACTGCGCAAGCGCCGGCGCATGCGAGCGAGCGCGGCTCGCCGACGCAAAGAACCATCGAAGTTCCGATCTCGATTCTCTTCATGCGCAAACTCTCCTCTCCTACTCCTGTTGCTTGTCGTCGTGTTCTGCGAGTTGCGCATTCATCACCTGGTCCAGCGCGTGATTGGTGATGCGCAGCGCGGTGAACACCTGCTGCTTTGCTTCTTCGCCCTTGCGCTGCTCGTCGCGTGACGCCAGACGACAGCTCCGCCTGCCACGCCGGCCAGCACCAGCGAAGCCGCGAGCCGCTCGAACCAGACCATGCGCGCTGTGCTGCCGCTGCGCGCGTGCTGCGCGCCGCCTGCGCTCCATCATCTTGCGCTTCAGGCTCGGGCGGCGCAGGCCGGCGCTCGCAACGCCTGCGCGCAACTCGCGTTCGAAATCGTCCATCGGTTCAAACTCCACGAACGTACTCCTTCAAGTGGCTCTCGGCCTTGGCGCGCAGCAGCTTCAATCCCCGCTGCAGGTGGCTCTTCACCGTGGCCAGCGGCGCGTCCAGCGTGGCCGCAATCTCTTCCGGCGTCAGGTCTTCCTGGTAGCGAAGAACCATCGCCGCGCGTTGCGCCTCCGGCAACGTCGCCAGCAGCCGCTTCCAGCCGCGCGCCGCCAGCGGCGAGTTGCGCTCTTCCGCCGGTGCGCCGTGGTTCTCGTCGATCTCGACCCACATGTCCATGCCGCGCACCCGCCGCCGGCGCAGCGCATCGGTCGAGCGGCTCATGGCCACCCGCCGCAGCCAGAAGCACGCGTGCAGCGGACTTTCGATCTTGCCCATGTTCCGGTCCAAAGCCAGAAAAACATCCTGCGCAATCTCTTCGGCCAGGCCGCGGTCGCCGGTCATGCGCAGCGCCAGCGAAAAGACCATCGACTGGTGCTCGTCGACGAGTTGTTCGAAGTCGGGCTGCCAGTCACTGGCCATAAACTCGCTGCTACCTTCTAATCCGCACGGGAGTGCGGGTCGGGATGCAGAGAGTTACGCAAGCGGGCCGGAAAAGTTCAGGAATGAGACTGGGAGGGGTCGGGCACGACGGGGTAGCGCCGATCTCCAGATCGGCTGTCGTGCGGGCCTCCAGGCCCGCACAGGCAGTGCGGCGTAAGCATGCATCCTTCTGGCGGCGAGGACCCCGCCAGTACGGCCGTCTGGAGTCCGGCATTTGACCCCTGAAACCTGACCCCTGCTCTTTGGCCTACACTGTTGGGCATGAGGAAACATTGGTGATGGCGCTGGCTTGATTTGCTGGCTACGGGCGGCGCGGCGCAGGCGCAGTGGCAGATGCAAAACTCCGGGACGACGGCCGATCTGCGCGGCATCGACAACGTGGGCGGAGGGGTGGCGTGGGCCTCGGGCACGAACGGGACGGTGCTGCGCACGGAGGACGGCGGCTACCTGTGGCAGGCGTGCGCCGTTCCGCCCGGCGCCGAGCATCTCGACTTCCGCGGCATCCAGGCCTTCGACGCGAACACGGCGATCGTGATGTCGAGCGGCAAAGGCGATCTGTCGCGGCTCTACAAAACGACGGATGGGTGCCAGACGTGGAAGCTGGTATTCACGAACCCGGACAAGGATGGGTTTTGGGATGCGGTGCAGTTCCTGATCGGCTATGACAGACGTGAGGCGATCGAGCTATCCTTGGCGATCCAGTAAACGGCAGATCTCGCGTATATTCGAACGCGATGAGGGACGGAGACGAACTTGGACTGAGCGATCAGATAACGAAGGTCTACGACGTCGAATCGGCAGGCGAAGGCTGCCTTCGCGGCGAGCAATTCGTCGCTGCTTGATCGTATGGCACGCCATCGAGTTCGTGACCGGCGGAGCAGGACGCATTCGTCTATTGGATAGCGAAGCACGACGATTGTCTATGACGATGTCATCGCGAAGAGATTCGTGGCACGAGCAATCTACCACGTTGCGGGAGGAGATAGATACCTATAGTCGGAGCCATTCTGAATCCGCGGAGCATTTCTCGTTGCCGCGAACGTCTGATCCAGAAGCGAATGGGGGACGACTCGCAGGTCGTCGCGGTTGGTGGCGATTATTTGAAGCCAGACGATCAGTCGCAGAACCGCCGCATACACCAGCGACGGAGGACAGACCTGGACACGCCTCCGCCACCCCGCCCCACGGCTACCGCTCCGCCGTGGCCTACGACGCCGCGCGAAGACCTGGATCACCGTTGGCCCCAACGGTACTGACATCTCCACCGACGACGGGCGCAACTGGCGCGCGCTCCATCCCGACGCCGCGCTGCACGAAGCGCCCGACGCCGACCGCAACTGGAATGCGCTGTCACTGCCCTTCGTCGTCGGCCCCCACGGCCGCATCGGCAAGCTGAATCCGAAGGCGCTGTACCAGGCGGCGCATTCAACGCAAATACGAGTCTGGAGGACCCGCACGACTGTCCGACTGTATCCCTGAGCTGGCTAGTCCCTGCCTCTAAAACAAATCCGGAATGCGTGGAACGCGATGCGCGTGGGCGCGGCTTTGTAGGCGGTGAGCATGGCGGCGGGGGCGAGCGTGCTCATGCCGTACTTGTCGTTGATCTGGTCCATCGTCGCCAGCAGGCGCGTGCGGCTCTGCTCTTCTTCGAGGCCGTCGAAGAGCGCCAGCGTGTGCAGGCGGTCGGGAACGAGATCGTTCAACTGCACGCCGATGAAGTACGGATGCTCGTACTGCTCGCCTGACGGGCCGCGACTCCCACAGGCGGCGCAGCGCGGCGATCAGCGTCTGATTGTCCTGGCACTCGCTGCAGCTTGAATTCGCTGCGCCAGCCGCGCGCGGGCACGCCGAAGCGGCTCACCGGCGTGTTCTCGCCGCGCGGCACCGCAAAGCCGATGGCGAGGCCGATGTTGCTGGCCCACAGACCCTGCGCGCGCAGCCGCATCGCCGCCTTGTGCAGAAGCTTGTGCGCCACGGCCCAGGCTTTTTCCGGCGTGCGCATCTCGGGCGCCAGCACATGCGAGTGGCTGATGGATTTCTGGTGTTCGGGCTCGGCCATCTCGAAGTCTTCGCCGCGCAGCCAGTGAAACAGCCGCTCGCCCCACACCGATCCCCACATCTCGCCGGCCTGCTCGCGGTCGAGCGCCAGCAGATCGTCCATGGTGTGGATGCCTTTTTCGTTCAGCCGCTTCTCAGTGCGTGCGCCGATGCCGGGCAGATCGCGCAGCGTGAGCTGGCGCAGCGCCTCGGGCAGAATGTCCAGCGGCAGCGCCACCAGGCCGTCGGGCTTTTCCATGTCGCTGGCCACTTTGGCCAGGTAGCGGTTGGTGGCCAGGCCCACGGAGCTGCGCAGCATCTCGCCCACACGCTCGCGGATGCTCGCCTTCACCCGCATGCCCAGCTCCATCGCGTTCAGCAGCGGCCGCTCGCGGCCCATCAGCCGGCAGGCCATCTCGTCGATGGAGCAGACCGCCGTGACTGGCACGCAGCTTTCCACGGCTTCAACGACGCGATGGTGGTATTCGGTGTAGAGCTCGTGGCGGCCTTCGACCAGCACGATCTCCGGACACATCCGCTTGGCGTCGGCGACGATGGTCCCGGTGCGCACGCCGAAGGCCTTGGCCTCGTAACTGGCTGCAATGCAGCAGGTTGTGTCGGCCATCATCGGTACCACGCCCACCGGCCGGCCGCGCAGCTCCGGCCGCACCTGCTGCTCGACGGAGGCAAAGTAGGAGTTCAGATCGACGAAGAGCCAGTTGAGCATGGGACCCTGAGCAGGATCCGCCTCCGAGCCCTCAAGAGGATCGGTTTCCCGCGCCTGCCGCGCGACATGAGCCTCAAACCCAAGATTCGCAAGCTCTTCCGGCCACTCGGCGGGAATGGGGGCCGAGCGCCGGATTGGGAGCTGAGGCCATTCTGGAACTATTTTCGCCATTTGTTCTCTATATTGCAACCAATTTCTTTGCGATAGGGCGAACAAGTGCCACGAAAGGCGTAGTGTAAAACTCGAAAGGGTGCATTTTCGTCACATAATAAGAGTGGGTAGGATCGTTGTTGATCTCAACCCGTGGTTGAATGCCAGATCGAAACCAAGAACGGTGACCGAAAATGCAAACCCTGGCGCATTGGATTGCGGTGAATGGAAGCATCCTTGCCGTGCTGGTGACGGTGGGGGTGGCAGTGCTTCTCGTCGCCTGCCTGGAGTGCACCCACTGCCCCAAGAGCAAGAAGGACGAACTCTTCCATCGCCACGAAGTTTAGGGTTAGCAGACCCTGAGAACGGCTAGTTCCCGGCCGCAGCCGGCGTCTTCGGCTTCAGATACTCTTCAAACTGCGCCAAAATCCTCTTGTAAAAGTTGCGTCTGCACATCGGGTCCTGAGATGGAGTGCGTCTTGCGCGGGAAGATCTGCAGGTCGTAGGGTATGCCGGCCTCAATGAGCTTCTGCACAAACTGCACCGTGTTTTCGATGTGCACGTTGTCGTCGCCGGTTCCGTGCGCCAGCAGCAGCCGGCCCTTTAAATTCGCCGCCGAGTTCACAACGGAGAAATCGCGATAGGCGTCGGGATCTTCCGCGGGCAGGCCCAGATAGCGCTCAGTGTAGATGGAGTCGTAGTTTCGCCAGTCGGTCACCGGCGCCACGGCTACGCCGGCGCGGAAACGGTCAGAGTGCGTGAGCGCGTAAAGCGTGAACGTGCCGCCCCAACTCCAGCCCCACCACCCCAGGCGCTTGGGATCGAGTTGCGGATACTTCTCGAGCGCCGCATCGATCACGGTCAATTGGTCCTCAAGCTGGACGGGGCCGAAGTTTCGATACGCCGCCTGCGCGAAGGCGCGTCCGCGGCTGCCCATGCCGCGATTGTCGGCGTGGAGCACGGCAAAGCCGTGTTGCGCCAGCAACTCGTCGAAGAGCAGGCCGCCCTGCCACCTGTTGGCCACGGTCTGGTCGTGGGGGCCTCCGTAGGGATTCACGATGAGCGGCGCGGTAGCCGGATCGGCCGGGCCTTCGGGCAGCAGCAGCGTGGCATAGAGCGTGGTTCCGTCGTGGGCCTTCACTTCAAACTGCTCCGGCGCGCGCAAGTGGTAGGAATCGAGCGCGTGCGTCTCCCAAAACGCGCGGCACCGGCTTGGCGCAGTGGAACGCCGGCGGAGCCGAAACTCCCGGGCGCCTGACAAAGGCGCATCACCGGCGGCGTCATGCGCGTGGAGAACTTGTCGGTGAACACTGCGCCATCGGGGGCAAAGGTGGCTTGATGGAACCCCGCGCCTGCGCTCAACTGCCTGCGATCCCCGTCGAAGTTCACCTGCCAAATCTGCTGCTCCAGCGGAGTTGCCTTCGTTTGATGCGTAATCCACGACCTTGTGCGCGGTGTCGACGTTGTACACATCGCCGACTTCGAAATCGCCCCTGGTCAACTGTTTCTCCAGGTTCGCGTCGGCCGCAAGCGGCTTCTCTCTTGTTGTAGCTGTAGAGATAGAGGTTGTTGTGCCCGTCGCTCCAGCTGGTGAGCACGATGGATCCATCGCCCACGCAACGTCGTAGTTCTCGTCGACAAACTTATCGTCGTCGATCTCAAGCATCTGGCGTGCGTCGCCGTAATCGGCGCGGGCAAAATACAGCGCGCGGTGCTTGTGATCGCGGCTCAGGGTCTCAACCCACACGGTCTTGCGGTCGACCCAGCCGAAGCGCGGCACGTAATCGTCGCCGCCATGAATCGGAATTTGCATCCAGACGGTTCTACCGCCGCGCGCCGGCACCACGCCCAGGTGCACCTCGGGATTCGGATCCCCCGGCTGCGGATAGCGCTGCCAGTCCACCTGCGCGTGGCTGGGAATCCAATCGGTGAGCGGGTATTTCGACACCTGGGTTTCGTTCATCTGCAAATACGCCAGGTTTTTCGAGTCCGGCGACCAGAAGTAGTTGCTGTGCACGTCGAGCTCTTCTTCGTACACCCAGTCGATCTCGCCGTTGAGGAAGACTTGCCCGTTAGCGTCCGCCGGGTTCGGCGCCGGCGCCAAGGCGGTCATGGGCGTGCCCGGCTCGCGCAGCCGGATCACCGCTAAATGGTGATCGCGGATAAACGAGACGCAGGAGCCGTCGGGAGAAAACTTTGGGTCGTCGCCGGAAGCCGAGCCCGTGAATCCGATCTGCACTCCGGTACCGCTGTGCAAATCGTAGAGCCACAGCGCGCCATTCGAGTCGAAGAGCAGGTGGTTCGAGTCCGGCGCCCACAGGTAGCTGGCCATGTTGTAGCGCTGGCGATGGTCACGGTCATGCTCCGACATGCCGCTCTCGTTCAGCGGCACCATCTTGGCCGCGCTCACCAGCACATGCGCCTTGCCGGTCGCGGGATCCACATCCATCAGTTGTCCGCCATCCAGATAGGTCAGGTGTTTTCCGTCGGGCGACCACGTGGGTTCTTTGGGCAGCTCGCCAATGAGAGGTCCGTGGGCAAAAATCGCCTCGACCGTCAGCGGCTTCTCGGGCGCTTGTGCCGGAGCGGCTGAGACGGCGAGAGGCAATGCCAGAGCAACTGGCAACAGACGTAAGATTGCTCGCGTCAACAGGAGGTTCCTCCCAAGCAGGGATTCCGGAGGGGAGCCCAAATTGGCTTTTTGATGGAGCGATGGAGATAGATGCGGGCTTCCCTGGAAAGTGTAAATCACCCGGTGCGCCATGACGCGCGGCGACGCCGCGAAAAGAATCGAATCTGTTGCGGAGCTCTTCCTGTCTCGTTTCAGGACAGTGAGGAGCGGAACGTTCGTGCACTCCCTCGCGTGGTTGCCGGCCTGGGCCGCTCCCGTGGTTAAAGAGGAGCGTGGTACCGCCGATATCACGAGGAGAGCTTAAACCGGAAGGGATCCCGTCCAGCAGACGGTTCATGAGGGAGGCCGCGGAGAACGCCGCGCGCTTCATCCAAAGGGCGGCTGGACTTTGCGCCGATCGAGCGAGTCGCTGCCGGAAAACCACTGGGGGAGAACCACAATGAAGCCAACGCTTTTCAGATGCATTGCCGGAGCATGGCTCGCGGCATTCATGGTTTCGGTCTGCGTGCACGCGTCAGGAGTTCAAGGTCTTTAACCGCACGGTACAGGTTCATGGATATCGTAACGCAGGGGTACATGAAGACCAACGACAACAACTATCTGACCATGAATACAAGCTCCGGCACCGGCAGCTTTGCCATGACCGACGCCGCTGTCAACCTGTCGACTTCCATCACCGACAAGTTGCACATCGGCGCGCAGGTGTACGACCGGAATCGGGTGCGATCGGCGACTGGCATCCGGAGTTGGACTGGGCGACGCCGATTACAGAATGAAAGATTGGCTCGGATTTCGCGGCGGGAAAGTGAAGACGGCGTTTGGTCTCTAGACCGATACCCAGGATATGGACTTCCTGCACATCTCGGCGCTGTTGCCGCAGTCGGTGTATACCCAGCCGATCTCCGTGGGGCAACATCCGACACCGGGCGGGGATCTCTATGGCAAGATTCCAGCGAAACAACTGGGCGGCTTGGCGTATACGGTTTATGCCGGAACTGCGCGAGGACAACGCCGCGGAGGATACCCCTATTTGCTGTCGGGAACGGCGGACACTTCACGATCTACGGGGGACTCCAGATGGGGGAGGATATGCAATGGATACGCCGGTAAAGGACCTGATGGTAGGTGTGGCTCATATGGATGCGAACGTGACGGGCAGCGGAACCTGGACGTTGCCGGGATCGGCGGACCATTCCATACTCGGAATACTCCACGAAAGACTTTACCGGAATCAGTACTTCGGGCGGTACGCGAAGGGCAACATCCGTCTGGCCAGCGAGTACCGCCGCTACTGGCGGGATCAGGAGATATTCAACAACATGTGGGAAGTGCAGACCGGCGTGCGCGGCTGGTACGTGGAAGGATCGTATCGTGTGTCCAAGCGGCTTGAATTCGGCAGCTATTACTCCCGCTGGTCGGTGAACTGGAACGACTCCATGCCCGGGTTGGTCAAGGCTCCCAGCCAAGGCGACCCTGGCCGGCATCTGTATGACAAGGTTGTCACAGCGCGTGTGGATCTCGACAGCCACTGGAATATCAAGATAGAAGGACATTTCATCGATGGCTACGGCGGGACATGGGCCTATCCCGCGGATTCTATTCCAACGAGAACCCCAACGGTTTAAGCCCAGACGAATATGCTGGCTCATCCGCACCGGCGTGAATTTCTAACGGCAGAGAAAGAAACGGCAGAGGAGACGATCATGAATAAGAAATGGAAATACCTCTTCCTTTCGGCCACTGCGACGATCTTGTTCGCCACGTTCAGTGCGCGCGCCGCGAATTTCAAGGTGATCGCCAACCCGAGCGTCATGGCGGACTCGATCTCCGACCGGAGATATCAGGCAGTGTATTCTGCTGAGACAAGGATTCCCTCGGAGGAGTTCACGTTCAGCCGGTGCTGGCCAAGGGCGGGCCTGCGCACGAGGCGTTCCTGAAGGAGTACCTGGGCAAGAGCGACTCGGCGCTGCAGGCGTTCTATCGCAGCCTGGTGTTTACCGGCAAGGGATCGATGCCAAAAGCCCTTGCCTCCGATGCCGACATGGTGGCCTACGTGGCCAGGACCAAGGGCGCTATCGGCTACGTCAGCAGCGCCGCGAATACCAACGGTGTGAAGACCCTGGAAGTGAAATGAGCACAGAAGGGGCGCCGCATCCTGCCAGGGGATGCGCTGCCTCAGCGCGATCCCAATGTTCGAGAAGACATGGCCGGGGTGAGGCCGTCAACGTCCTGGCTCTAAGGTGACGCGATGTTTGGCAATATGAAGATCAAGACGAGAATCCTGAGCTCCCTGGCCGTTCTCGCCGGGGGCTACCTGCTGTTGCTGGCGATGGTGCAAATCTCGGCTACCGCCACGCACAGCCGAATGTCCGAGATCTCCTCCTCGCTGTTTCCCGCCGCGCTCAAGATGCAGGAGGCTGAGGCTTCATTCGAGCGGATGAAGAAGCACTACAGCGACGCCGTCGTATTACAGGATGCCGCCTCGCTGAAAGGCGCGGAGACGGATGCCCAAGCCACCGCGGACGCGCTGGATGCGGTAAAGACCGCATTTGCTTCTTCGCCGGAAATGGAGAGGCAAGCGGACGCTTTGCTGGCCCAGTTCTCTGACCTCCGTTCTCGCGATCACGAAACGTATACAGCCCTCATGGCGGCCACGGGCGGGCCCAGCGACGAATTGATGGCGCGTGTCAGCGCATTGGGCAAAGACAACACGGCTCTGACTGATTCCATGAGCGGGTTCAACAAAGCCATTGCCGCGAACTTCCAGCGACAACTGGATACGGTGGATGCCTACTCGCTGCGCAGCCGGCTCACTGGGCTTGTGATGCTTGTTTTTGTGGTGATCGTTTGCTCGGTGGCGTGGTGGTTGATTCAGGCAAAGGTCGTGCTGCCGCTGCGCTCGCTGGCATTGCGTCTGCAAGACATTGCCGAAGGCGAAGGCGACCTGACGCGCCGCATCGAGGTGAACGGGAACAACGAGATCGACGAGGTCGGCAGATGGTTCAACGTCTTCATCGGGCGCATCGAGGACATTGTGCAGCGCGTGATTGGCCATGCCCAGACCCTGGGAGCAGCGGCGACGGAATTGGCTCATACCGCCCAGGAGACTGCTACGCAGGCCAAGGCGCAGCAGGAACAGGCAACGCGCATCACCGTGACCATGAATGAAATGTCGACGGCGATCAACGAGATCAGCGAGACGACACAGAGCGCCGCTGTGGATGCCCGCAAGGCCGAGGACAGCGCGCACTCCGGCGGCCAGACCGTTCAATCCACGGTCGAGACCATCGCGGAGGTATTGAAAGCGAACCAGCAAACATCGTCCCGGATCGAGGAGCTGGGGCGTTCCAGCGACGCTATCGGCAAGATCGTCAACGTGATTAACGAAATCGCCGGTCAGACCAACCTCCTGGCCCTGAACGCCTCCATTGAAGCGGCGCGGGCCGGCGAACATGGGCGCGGCTTCGCGGTGGTTGCAGGCGAGGTGCGCAGACTGGCCGAGAGAACCAGCGAGGCCACCAAGGAGATCGGCCAGACCATTCGGAACATCCAGTTGGGCACCGCCGAGGCGGTCGAGGCCATGCGCTCCAACATGATCCAAGTGGAAGGCGGCGTGGAGTCCGCTCGCTCCGCGGGCGAGGCCCTGGACAGCATCATCCGCGGCTCCGAATCGATGCAGAAGATGGTGACGCAGATTGCTTCGGCAGCAAACGAGCAATCCTATTCCACGCAATCCGTTGTGACCAGCGTGAATGAGATCGCCTCCATCATCGAGCGGACCGCAGGCAGCTCGCAGCAATCGGTGCAGGCCTGTGAGCAACTTTCACGCCTCGCCAACGAACTCACCCGCCTCGTGGGATCGTTCAAGGTCGGACGGAATTTGGACGGCCCGACGCATCGGATCTTCCCGGCGCCGTACGTCCAGAAGCACCCTCTACCCTGCTGCCGCACGGCTTCGGCCGCCAGGCTGCCGCTCTTCACGCCTGACGAACCCGTGCATTTAGCGCTCCCGGCCTCGATCCATCGTGTGGTCCCAATGATCGGCGCCAACGGCGTCGTCTCCGCGATGTTATGTGTCCTCATCGTTGCGGCCGGGTCAGCGTGGGAGCGTCACCGCGGGCTGAGCGCCCCTTAGCCTTGTCCGCCCTGCCCGTGTTCCAGCCGGCAAAACAGTACGCCGCCGCCGCGTGACAGCGAAGGCTGCCGTTTAAGCCTGCGCAAGCCGCCCCGCGATCCGGGCTGTATGCGCGTTCCGTTTCACTTCCTGATTTGCTGCTTCTGTCGGTGCCCCGAGCCCAGGAATGACGGCTTCACCGTTTGTTGCCGCAAGGGTCGACGGTGTATGTTCCGCTGTATGCATTGGGCAACTCCTGAAGAACGCCGCGCACTTGGCCAGGCGCGGCGCAAGCAGGTGGGCCGCCACCAGCACGACGCGCTGCATCCCAAGGCGCGGCCGGCCTCGGCGCTGGAACTCGTGGCGCGATCGATGCGCGGCCGCGTGCCGGCGCTGATCGCGCTCAAGTATCGAGCTCATGGCCGAGTCGCCCTTCGGCTACTTTCGTGGCGCGGCGCCGGTGATGGCCGCGGACCTGGCGCAGCTTCCCTCCACCGGCATCGTCAGCCAGCTCTGCGGCGACGCGCATGTGCGCAACCTGGGCGCCTACGCCGCGCCCGACGGACGGCTGGTCTTCGACATCAACGACTTCGACGAGACCATCCGCGGCCCGTTCGAGTGGGACTTGAAGCGCATGGCGGCTTCGCTGGTGCTGGCCGGGCGCGCCGCGGGGCACAAAGACGGCTCCGCGCGCAAAGCCGCCGCGGCATGCATCGAGCGCTACGCCGCGCAGATGCGCGCGTTTGCCCGCATGCCGCAACTTGAAGTGAACCGGTTTCAGGTGCACCGCATCGACCTGGCCAAACCGGTGCACGACGCGCTCGCCAAGGCCGAACGCGCCACGCCGCAGCACACGCTGGAGCAGCTCACGACGCCTGTTTCGTCCCGGCCCAATTCTTCGAGGTCAAGCGCGCGCCGCCGCTTCAAGGAATTGAAGCCGATGCTCACGCGCGTCACCGGCGCCCGCGCCGCGGCGGTGCTGGCCTCGCTCGGGCCTTATCGCGAAATGCTGGAGCCGCAGCGGCAGCACCTGCTCGACTTCTACCGGCCCATCGATGTGGCCTTCAAGGTGGTCGGCACCGGCTCGGTGGGCCTGCGCGACTACTGCATCTATATGGAGGGCAACGGCCCCGGCGATCCGCTCTTTCTGCAGATCAAGGAAGAGGCTGCCTCGGCCTACGCGCCCTATCTGCCCGACGCCCGGCCCGCCGCGCACAACGGCCAGCGCGCGGCCGAGGGGCAGCGCTTCATGCAAATCCAGACCGATCCGTTTCTCGGCTGGACGCACATCGGCAGCCGCCAGTACCTGGTTCGCCAGCTCAACGACCACAAGGGATCCATCGAAATCAACGACCTGGCCGGCGCCAACCTGAAAGCCTACGCCGAGGTCTGCGGCGAGCTGCTCGCCCGCGGCCACGCGCGCTCCGGCGACGCGCAGACGATCGCCGGCTACATCGGCTCCGGCACCGCTTTCGCTGAAGCGATTGCCGAGTTCGGCGTGGCCTACGCCGAGCAGACGGAAAAGGATTGGGAGCAGTTGAGGCGGTCCGGAAGAGCCGGGAAGAAGAAGCATAGGGCTGGCGCCGATTACTGCTTCGCGCGCGGTACACGTCGTACCCGCGCAGGTGCGCCGCCAGCGTGAACTCGCTCATCAGCGCCTGCATTGTGGCCGCGCGGTGAGGCGTTGGGTCTTCCCTGGTCTGCAAGTCGCGCTTCACAATCAGCCAACGGATGTTGCACGAGCGCGCCAGCGACGCAATCTCAGCGGGCGAATAGGGATCGATGGTGGGATCGAAGAACGGCACCGGAAAGCGCGGCACGCGGCCGGTGACAAAGTAGAACGGTTCCTCGCCGGGAATCAGAACCAACCCGTCGTCGAACGGAATGTTGGCCTGGGCGTAGCGCAGCAGATCGTCGATTTCCGGCAGATACGGTCCCGGCGTGGCCAGGCCGGCAAGCTGCGGAAATGCGGAATGCGCGGCGCGGCCCGTCGGGCAAGTACGCGTAGGAGAGCCGCTCCTCGCTGGCCGTGTAGAACCCTCCGCATACGAGCAGCGTGACAGAGATGAGCGCGGCCAGCGCGGGCACAAACCATCGCGAGACGGCGGCGCGCGACGAGAAGTGCTCGAGAAATGCGAGCAACTCCGCCACGAGCAGCACGAGCAACGGCCAGATGCGCGTACGTCGAGCCCCAAAGCTGCTGCGACAGGAAGGTGCCGTGGATGGCGGCGAGCAGAACCAGCGGCAAAAACGCGCGCAGCGACGGCTCGCGCCGCAGAACGGAGCAGGTTCACGATCGCCAGCGCGGCGGCGAGCAACAGCAGCAGCGGCCAAAGCGCCAGCAGGCTGTCGCCGCGCTCGTCGGCATCGTCGTAAATCAGCAGTGAGGCGAGCGTGAAGAGAAACGGCGCGGCGAGCAGGGCAAAGGCGACGATGCGCGCCCAGCGGAGTTTCGATCCCACCCTTCGCGCGATGAAGCTGCGCGAAGGATGGGGCGCCCACAAAAGCGCGAGGGCAGCCACAACGCAGGGCAGCGTCCACAGCAAGCGATGGATCGCGATAGACGGCGAGCATGATGCTGAGTCCCGGCAAGCGCCGCTGCGCCGGCAAACTCGATCGTCCAGTGAACATAGTTGCCGATGCCCGCGGTCCAGTGCAGCGCAAGGACGGCAATCCCAAGTGCGACGCACGCGCCGGCCAGCACGGAGAGCAGCGTTCGAGTCTCGGGCGTCGCTGGCCGAGGCTTGCCGCGTCCTGGAGGCGCTTCATCGCGAGCACCAGCAAAACCGCGCGATGGCCGCTGCCAGAAACGGCAGCCCCATGTTCTGCTTGAAGAAGAGCGGCACGCAAAGCGCCACGCCGGCAGCAAATCCGCCCGCCACGCCCGTCTTTGCATCGATCCGCCGCAACAGCCAAAGCGCGACCAGCATCCAGAATGCGCAGTCGCAGTCGTACTCGGGATTTGGCACGATGCAGTAGATGCCGAGGACAGTGAGCGGCGCGGCGAGCGAGCAGCGCCACCAGTCCACGCGGCCGCAATGCGCCCGCGCAGCGATGCGAGCGCGATCCTCCACGTGAGCACCGTGCCCAGCCCGCCGATCAACGCGACATAAAGCACGTGATGAAAGAAGACGCGGCCCGTGAGGCGGATGATCGCGGCCTGGATGAGGAATGTGAGCGGCGGCGTGCGCCAGGGGAAAGTCGCGGTAGGGCACCTGGCCGAGCGGCGAAGCGCGCCGCGGTGTTGAGCATGTAGCTCAGATCGAACAGGACAGCGACGTGCGCGTTCTGCCAAAGCACCACGCCGGCCGTGGCCGCAAACAGCGACGACCGCCGCGATCCAGTCGCGCAGCGCCCAGCGCGGCTCCAACAGCTCGGACTCTGGCAGATCGGACTCCGGCGGCTCGCGCCCTGTTCTCACCATCCGCGATGATAGTAGCAGGCGCAATAAGGCATCGAGAAGATCGCCATCAGGAGCGCGACGAACCAGCCGACCAGGGTCCAGCCAAGAAACAGGTTCAGCAGCAGGATTCCCGTGGCGTTGTGCGTGTGCCGCACCGCCGCAATGATGGCGGGAAGGAAATAAAATGCCGACGCCGAAGATCAGGAAGTGCATAGAAGCCTCCCGCATGTGTTCCTAAGGTGCTACGCAGAGTTACCGCCGAAGTTCCACACTTGCTTGAAGTTTCCTCCTGTGGGAGTGCCGGAGTGGCGCATGGCCCTGGATTTGATCCGGACATGAAGACGGAGGGGTCGCCAACCGCGCGGACATATTCCGGTTGCGCGCCGATTTGGGGCGCGCGTATACTCCCGTGCGTCCCTCAAAATCCCCCAAGGAGGTGTCATGGGAAAGATCAATGTTGGCCGCCTGATCCTGGGCGGAATTGTCGCCGGAATCGCCATCGATTTGTTGGATTATTTCGTGGATGGCATTTGGCTTGCGCAGCGCTGGGCCGATGGAATGGCCCTGCCTCGGCCAGCCCGGGTTCTCACCAGATCCAGATCATCTTGTTCAACGTGATTGGACTTCTGACCGGGATCGTGGCGATCTGGGTTTACGTGGCGATCCGGCCGCGATTCGGCGCGGGCATCAAGACGGCGGTCTATGCCGGGCTGGCCGTATGGCTTCTGACCGTCCTGTTCCCGAACGCCGCCTTCATGCACGTTGCGCACCTGTTCCCGAATCACCTGACGCTTTACACGACGCTGGGCGGGCTGGTTGAAGTCGTTATCGGGACGATTGCCGGAGCATCGGTTTACAAGGAAACCTAACCGCGCAATCGGGGCTGCAGAACTGACCTGGGGCTGCGCTGGCCTTCCAAGGGCCTGCGCCCGCTTGGCTTGCGTGCAACCTCCGCATGGCTTGAGCAATTGGATAGTGAGCGTGAACCTGCCTGCCGAGCGCCGCTGATCGGGCGGGAATCCGACCCGCACTTCCGCCGCAGACGCTATGTCCCTCTACAATGAATCCGGTATGTCGACCGCAGTCCGATCGCACGCCAAGATCAACCTGGGGCTCTTTCTCGGGCCGCCGCGTCCTGACGGATTTCATGCGCTGGCCACGGTCTACCAGACGCTGGAAATCCATGACATCGTTACAGTTACGGCCAGACCGGCGCCGGACGACCTCCTTCGGATCAGCTCCAACGACAGCCGCGTGCCCACCGACGAGCGCAACACCGCCTGGAAGATGATTTCATTGGCTTTGGAGCAACTTGGCGTCGAGGCTGACGTCGATATCCATATCGAAAAACGGCTTCCCGTGCAGGGCGGGCTGGGCGCAGGCTCGGGCAATGCGGTGGCGGCGCTGGTGGGCTGGAGAAAGAGCTGGGACTAGTCATCGCCGAGACTGGGTCACGTCACAGTGGATCAAGAGGGCAGGAATCGCGGATTCGGCTGGACTCGCGAAGGCTGGAGATTCCGCCAAGGTCGGCTCCGATGTGCCGCTGTTTCTCGTCGGCGGAACGGTGCTGGGCGTGGATCGCGGGCAGGAGGTTTATCCGCTGCCCGACATTGAGCCGACCTGGTGCGTGGTCGCCGTGCCGGAGATCGGCATCTCGACGCCGCAGGCCTTTCGCGACTGGGACGCACTCTGCGCGGCCGAAGGTTTGACCGCGGAGGCAGGTACCGCTAGACTAGAGAAGTTGAGCCGTGCCTACGCCAGCGCCTTTCGGGGAGAGATTCCCGAGGGCGGGTTTGGAGCAGGCTCCTCCGGTGTCTTCTCCGTGGGAGAAGACCTGGCCGGACCGCAAGAGACGACACAGGGGTCTGGGCTTGTCCGCACCGGGATCATGAGCTGGATCGAGAACGACTTCGAGCGCGTTCTCTTTCCCCAGCATCCCTCCCTTGCAGAGATCAAGCGTCTTCTTGCGGCTCCGGGCACGCCGGAGGCAGCCCTTTTTGCCTCTCTGTCGGGGTCCGGTTCGGCGCTCTTCGGGTTGTACCTGACCCGCGGAGATGCGGAAGCGGCGGTGGACCGGATCGGAACAGAGTCCGGGACTTGGAAGTGCGGAAGCACCATCACACGCACCCTGCCGCGAGCTGCATATTGGGACCAGATGTTGAAAAGAAGCTGATTGACAGTCCACCGTTGGGCAAGCGAGACTCACCCACGGCTGACCGAGTCGTGCTGGGCGATCGTTCAATGGTAGGACAATGCCCTTTGGAGGCATTTATCCAGGTTCGAATCCTGGTCGCCCAGCCAGAAGAACAGCTTTTAGCTGCTAGCTGCTAGCTTCTAGCTTTTTCCTGCGCGAGCCGGGGTCGTTGCTCTCGGCAAGAAGGAGCTAGAAGCTAGAGGCTAGAAGCTAGGAGCTTGCATTAGGAACGCAGCCATAGCCAACCAGCATGGAGGTGCTCTTCAAATGGAAGCGGAAACGTTGACGGTGACATGGAAAACAAGCAGCAGGCAAACCAGCCGGCCGCGGAATGCGCAGGACGGCTCGCAAAAGGAGCCGGCGGCGCAGGACGCCGCCAAGGCAAAGGACGGCAAGCCGACACCGGCGCCGGAGCGCAAGAAGCCCGCAAAGCTGAGCGAGGACAAGCGCTTCAAGCTCTTCACCGGCACGGCGAATCCCAAGCTGGCTGAAGTGATCGGCGAGGCATATCGGCGTCACGGTGGGCGAGGCCAAGCTGCAGCGCTTTGCCGACGGCGAGGTCTACTTCCAGCTTCTCGAGAATGTGCGCGGCGTAGATGTTTTTGTGGTGCAGCCCACCTGCTATCCGGTGGACCAGCACCTGGTGGAGCTTTTGATTATGATTGATGCGCTCAAGCGGGCTTCGGCGGCCCGGATCACGGCGGTGGTGCCCTACTACGGGTACGCCCGCCAGGATCGCAAAGACCGCCCGCGCGTGGCCATCAGCGCCAAACTCATCGCCGACCTGCTGACGACCGCGGGCGCCAATCGCGCGCTGTTTGTCGATCTGCATGCTGCGCAGATCCAGGGATTCTTCAATATTCCCGTCGATCACATCTTCGCCAGCCCGGTGCTGGTGAGCTACTTCAAGCGAACTGAACCTGCCCAACCTGACGGTGGTTTCGCCCGATGCGGGCGGCGTGGAGCGGGCGCGGTTCTTCGCGCAGAAGATGGGCGCGCCGCTGGCCATCGTGGATAAGCGCCGCACCGACATCAACGTGGCCGAAGTGATGCACGTGGTCGGCGACGTGAAGGGCAAGACCTGCCTGATCATCGACGACATTATCGATACGGCCGGCACGCTGGTAAAGACCGTCGACGCGCTTTTTGCCTCTGGCGCCACGGCGGTGTACGCCTGCGCCAGCCATGCCGTGCTTTCGGGCCCGGCCATCGATCGCATCGCCAACTCGCGGCTGGAGCAGCTGGTGGTGACCGACACCATCCCGCTGCGCGAGGCGGCGCAAAAGTTAACCGTGCCGGCAACGATCCGGCACAGAAGCTACCCAAGATGAAAGTGCTCACCATTGCCGGCCTGCTGGGCGCAGCCATCGAGAGCATCCACATGGAGACCAGCGTGAGCACGCTGTTTAGCTGACAGTGGATCAGGGTTCAGGGATCAGGTTTCAGCGTCTGACCCAAAACAAGAGATTCGCCGGTGGTCAGCAAGGGAGATGCGGGATCAACATGTTTTCTGAACACCTGACCCCTGAAACCTGACACCTGCCTTTACAAAGGGAGCGGAACTCAACACTCCGTGCCCGATCTTTCAAGAAACGAGAAAATCAAAATGTCAGAAGTTGTCGTAGCCAAGCCCCGCGAGGGCAAATTCAACAAGAACGCCGCGCGCCGCGTGCGCGCCGCAGGCAAGATTCCGGCCGTGCTGTATGGTCCGGGCAGCGATCCGGTGGCCGTCGAAGTGGATCCCAAGCAGATTTCGCGGATCCTCTACTCCGAGACCGGCCACAACACGATCATCGATGTCGAAGTTGCGGGCCAGCCCGCGGCCAAAGCCATGATCGTCGACTGGCAGCGCGAGCCGATCAAGGACCAGCTGATTCACATCGACCTGAAGCGCATTGCGCTGGACAAGGTTCTGCACGTGCGGGTGCGCGTCAAGCTGCTGGGCATTCCGATGGGCGTCAAGACCGAAGGCGGCATTCTGGACCAGGTGCTGCGCGAGGTTGAGGTCGAGTGCCTGCCTGCGGATATTCCCGGCCACATCGATGTGGATGTGAGCGAATTGGGGATGCACCAGGTGATGCGCGTCAGCGGCCTGCCCCACTCCGACAAGATCAAGTATCTGACTCCGGAAGATGCCACCGTGGCGCACGTGGTCATCGATCCGCGAGGAAGTGGTTGCGGCGCCGGAGACTGCGGAAGGCAGCAGGGCGGCAGCAACGGCGGCGGCAGCTGCGCCGGGTGAGGCAGGCTGCTCCGGCCGAGCCTGAAGTGATCAAGAAGGGCAAGGGCGAGGCTGAGGCGCCAGCGGGAAAGAAGCCCGAGGCGAAGAAGTAAGCCTTGCCTGAAGCAAGCGAGACCGGTTTCACCGCGCAGGCCCTTTCCTGATTGTGGGGCTTGGCAATCCCGGCCTCGAGTATCTGTGGACCCCGCACAACGCGGGATTCATGGCCATCGACCGCATCGCTCAGCAGGAGGGCGTTGTGGTCCAGAACCGGCGATGCCGGGCCACGACCGCGACCTGCCGTATTGCGGGGCGCCAGGTGGTTCTGGCCAAGCCGGAGACGTTTATGAACCTGAGCGGCATTGCAGTGGCCGCTCTGGTTGAAGAGTTTGAAGCGGACCCGGCCGGGATCTGCTCGTGATCTACGACGAGCTGGACCTGGTGCTGGGAACCTTCAAGATCAGGGAGCGCGGTTCGCCTGCCGGGCACAACGGAGCCCGCAGCGTGACCGGTGCTCTGGGCACGGAAGAGTGGTTGCGCTTGCGCATTGGCGTCGGGCCGGATTTGCCTCCCGAAGCGATTGCGGCCGGAGGCGGAAAGCGGCCGGGCAGGGATTATCTGCTCTCGCCCATGCGCAAGGCGGATCTGGCGGTGCTGGACGAGGTGCTGGACCGGGTGGCGACGGCCACGCGGCGCATCCTCGAACTGGGACCGGCGGCCGCGATGAACGAGTTCAACCGGAAAGACGAGACAAGGATCAGGGGAACAGGGACTAGGGACGCAGGGAGCAGGAACTGACGAGCTGAAAGCTGATAGTTGTGAGCTGGAGCGAACCGCTCCGGCGGAAAAGGAATACTGATGTCGCGTTTGTATGAAGTGATGTTTATTGTCCGTCCCGATGTGGAGGACGAGGAAGTCGACAAGCTGATCGCCGGCTTTACCTCCACGGTCACGACCGGTGGCGGCGTGGTGAAGACGGTGGAGAAGATGGGCCGCCGCAAGCTGGCCTACATGGTGCGCAAGTTCAACGACGGCAACTACATGCTGCTGACCATTGAGGCCAACGGCGCCGTGGTTCTGGAGCTGGAGCGCCGGCTGCGCGTCACCGAGCCGGTGATCAAGTTCATCACCGTGCGCATGGACGAGGAAGAGAAGCGCCTGGCGAAAGTGAAGGCAGCTCGCGGCATGCGCCGCAAACCGGGCGAGCGAACGCCGCGGCTCCGGCCGCCGAACGCAGCGCAGCAGCGCCGGCGGAGCCGGCCGAGCCTGCCACGGCCAGCGCGTAAAGACAGGGCTCAGGGACTAGGGAATCAGGGACCAGACAACTTGTTCGCCGATGCAGCTTCGTCTGGCCCCTGAATCCATGATCCGCGTCAGAAACTTTCCGGCGCGGCCGGAACAAAGAAATGGAATGAGGAAACACGATGGCTGAAGAAACCCAAGCAAAAGCGCCCGCTGCGGCGGACGCACCGCAACTCCACAAGCCGTCACCTGGACCGGGCGCAGGCCCGCGCGGTCCGGGCCTCGCGGCGCGGGCGGTCCCGGCGGACGCGGCAAGTTTTTCCGCCGCAAGAAGGTGTGCAAGTTCTGCACCGAGAAGATCGACGCGATTCCTTACCGCGACGTGCGGCTGCTGCAGCAGTTTGTGGCCGAGCGCGGCAAGATCGTGCCGCGGCGTCTGACCGGCGTTTGCACCACGCACCAGCGCCGTCTGACCCGCGCCATCAAGCAGGCCCGGAACATCGCGCTGCTGCCGTTTGCCACCAGGCACTAGATCGCGGGTTGCTGCTCGGCTGCCTTCATGAACGTCAGCGCTCGCTTTACCGCGGTGGACGAATTTGATTTTGGCACGCGCAGCACGTACATGCTCCCGTAGGGAGCACAGATGTTAGCCCAGGATGGAGTTCGCGTCAGCGAACGGAATCCTGGGAAGAGCACGAAGGATCCGCCAGCCCCGTAGGGCGAAGAAACTCGTGAAGTCATTCGCGAGAAGAGCCGGACCTTACAAGGAATGGAGAGTTTCCCATGGAAGTGATTCTGAAAGAAGATGTAGCCGACCTGGGCTTTCGCGGAGAAGTGGTGAAGGTGGCCGACGGCTACGCCCGCAACTATCTGCTGCCGCGCAAGCTGGCCATGCAGGCCACTGCGGCCAACAAGGCCGTGATCGAGCAGATGAAGACCGCCGCCGCGCGCCGCTCGGCCAGCGAGAAGGCGCAGGCCGAGGAGTTGGTGACCAGGCTCGAGCCGCTCGTGCTGAGCTTTACCCGCAAGGTCCGGCGAGCAGGGCCATCTCTTTGGCTCGGTCACCTCGGCCGACATCGCCGCGGAGCTGGCTGCGCAGGGCCACGAGATCGATCGCCGCAAGATCCAGTTGGGCGACCCGATCAAGAGCGTGGGCGAATTCAAGGTGGCCATCCGCTGCACCGCGAAGTGACCGCGCGCGTGACGGTGAAGGTCAGGCCGAAGTGACAGAGGAAGAGAAGGCCGCGGCAGCAAGCTGCTGCAGCCGAGCCCGCCTCCGCCGAGCCTGCCGCGGCCGAAGAAGCTACTGTGGAGCCTGCAGCGGAAGAAACGACGGCGGAAGGCGACGGCCGAGTAACGCAAACCTCGTTCGCACCGGTTTTTCCGGTTGCGATTCAGGGATGGGATTGAGCTTCTTGTTCCGTCTACGGCCGATGCTGCCGTCGAATGGCTTACGCGGAAACAGCGAGCCGGAAGCGGCGCGAATCGGAGCGAGGCGGCTGCGGCGGCGCGGCCGGCTGCTGCACGGGAGAGCCCAGAAGGCCGGCGATCTCACGCAGTTCCGCGCGGGCGTGCCCGATGGCGGCGGCTGATCGCGTCGAGCCGTTTGCTCTCGGCCGGCCGCGAGCGGCAAGCTGTTCTGCGGATCGAGGTTGGACCGTAGGCTGCGCTTGTTTGGCCGCCGCTGCTCCTGTTCGAGAACCGCGCGCGCGCCGGCAAGTGTGTACCCCTCGGCATGCACCAGGCGCTTGATCTCCAGCGCCAGTTCCACGTCGCGGCGGCGGTAGAGCCGCTGGCCGGTTCCGCTTTTATTGGGCTTCAGTTGCGGAAACTGCGACTCCCAGAAACGCAGAACATACGTTTCCACGCCGCAGAGCTCGGCGACGTCTCCAATCTTGAAGTAAAGGCGATCCGGGATGGACGGTGGCTCGTAGGCGCGCTTGCGGTTGAGTTGCGTAGCCATAGAATTCGGCGAGGAAACCGCATCGACCGGGGAGAGCCTCGCTCTACACGCAGTATAGGACAGGACTTTCGCTGTTGTGGGAAGCAAATTCGCGCGGTGAACCATCCTTTACAGAGGAAAACCAGGCGAATTGCGGAAAGCGCCGGGAAATGGCGCGTCACTGCGCGCCTATTGCTTCTTGAGCACCGCCGCCGACTGCTCGTCTTCCAAGATCGTGGTTTCGAGCTTATGGAAGTCTGCGGCCCGCGAAGCGGGAATCTCCACCTGCCGCACCAAATAATCGCGCTCGTAGTGCAGCACATTGCCCTTGACAGTCAGTTCAGTGTGGTAGCTGGCGAAATCCATGTCCAAAGCGACCGGGTCGGGCAATTCGTCAACGACGTAACCGGCGGGAAGCGCGATGTCGAAGCTTGAGTGCCAGCGGCCTGTGGCGTCGAGGTCGATCGGCACCGTGCGCGGCTTGTCGTCGAACCGCATCGCCATCGAGCCAACCACACGGGGACGCACCAGCAAAAGAGGCCCGGCGGTGTGGGCGTACTGGTGCGCGGTCACCGTGTAGTGGAATTCGATTGCCTTATCAAGCGCATCGGGCTCGACAAATTGGAACGAATCGAGCGCCACGCCAGGCAGATCGTGCGACACCATCGTCTCCCATGCGTCGTGCCGCTCCTTTTCATTGCTGTATTTGAGGAACATGCGAAGATCGGCGCCCTTGGGCCCGAAGTGCGAACTATCAACGGACCCCGTCAGAGTGCCATCCGTATCGAGCGTGAACCTGCCGGTGGCGTCGGTTCCGTTGGCGGAGGGATCGAGCACGGGCAATGCGATCACCTGACTCGAAGTTCCCGCGGCCAGCAGCCCATAGCCGCCTTGCAGTTCCGATGGCAGATTGCCCACAGGCGTGCGCTCGTCAGTGGGATCGAAAATGAGGTAGCGGCTACCATCGGCCCCTGTAACCACCGCCATCAGCTTCGGATCCTTGACTTCAGCCGGGATCAAGATGGCAGTAATCATGTGGTTGCCCACGAGAGATGGCGCCTTAGGATCAACGAGTCCCCGGTGCGAATCCACCGGGACATAGAAAGCCTTGATCCCTGCCACCTGCAGCATTGAGATTAGGAGAGTCGTCTTGTCCTTGCAATCGCCGTAACGGTTGCGGAAGATGTCCGCCGCATGATTGGCCTGCAATCCACCAATCCCTCGCATGACGACAAAGTAGCGGACGTTCTTCTGGATATATGACGTGATCGCGACGAGCTTAGCGTAGAAATCCGGCGCGCCGGCGATCAACTCCTGTGTTTTGGCTGTGATCTCCGGCGAAGGATCTGGACGATCGGATTCGAGCCTGGTCGTCCATTCGCCCAGCGCCTGCCACTCTTTGTCGATGCCCGTTACCGCGGCATCGCCCCATTGCACCGTCACGCGTGCATCAAGCGCGCCAGAATCCGGTCTTGAAGGGACATCGCGCAGCATTAGCTGGTGCTCATCTTTAATCTCCCAGCGCCAATGATTCGGCGCCACTTGCACCGGCTTGACCGGATCCTGATTGTGCCACGACTCCGAGTACGAACGGCCCTCGGGAAGATCCACTTCCAATGCCTCAAAAACGACAGGCAAGCCGTATTGGATTTGCCAGTCCTTCTCCTGGATGTAGGACTTGAGCCACTCCTCTGATTCGCAGACCAGCGTGGCGCCCACAGCGGCGGCCGGCGGGCGCACAACGCGCTCTCTCTCGGTCAACAGCATAATGGGCGCATCGGTGTCACCGATATCGGCGAAATCTGTGTCCTTGGCCTGGAAAGACTGTCCGTCCGCGGTGAGAGTCCACTCGCGGAAATAATTGATCTTCTCGTCAACGTCGTAACTTACCCGGCAGGAAGTATCGCGACCCTGCGGCTTGAGAATGCGGATGGCTTTACGTTCCCGCTCGAGGGCGCGGCCTTGCGCGTCGATGGTTTCAACGTACTCATCGAATAGGATGACGGAGGCGGCGTCGCCAACATAGGCCGGCGTGGGCGTTTTTGCCGCATCCAGTCCCCAATCCGGAACAGGACTGTCTTTACCGAACAAACCGGCGCTCGCGGGCGGGGCGGCGCAAGCGAGGCATGTGGCTGCGAAAATGCACGCGAGGAGTGAACGCGAATTGAGCCCGTAATCCATTGGTCAGTTTCCTCTAACCGCGGCCGGCCGCGCGAGCACGATTTGCTGCTGATCAGCCGTAGCCAACTTCACATAGAAATTGTGGAGATCATCGTAGTCTTCGGGCTTCAGCAAGGTGAAGGTGCGGGCAAGAACACGCGCGACCTCGACCGAATCTCCTTTGACGACGGAGTTGATCTGCATTTGCGCAATTCGCGGCCAGTTGACTTCCGGCGTGCGTGGAGCGCTCTCAACCGTATAGCCCGGCGGCAAATGGTAGACCACATTGTCGGTTTCCATCTCCGGGAAATGAACGTCGATTGGCGTGATGCGCTTGTCCTGGGAAACAAATGGATGCTTGACGCGGGTCTCGAAAAACAGGCCGGGCAGAATGAGGCGCTTGCCCGTCGCCGTTCCGATCATGCCGCTGAGGTTGACGACCGCAGTCAGATTCGATTCACCATCTTCAAGCTGCGCGAAGTGATCGAAGTCAACGTCTATCCCGTCTGGTAGATCATTCACAAGATATTCCTTGAATTCTTTCTTCAACTCCTCCAAATCGTTCTGAAGGGCCTGCTGGCGCCAATAGAGAGCAAGGGCGCCGCTCAGAACTATTCGTGCCGTTCCTTTGGCATTGCCATCGGCGCCGACAGTCAGGTCGGCGGTGCGCGCAACGGCATTCTCTTTGTAATCGAGTTCGGGCGTCTGAACCTCGGCCGGGCCAGAATCGGACTCGCGGAATCCCCAGGCCAGCGTATGCGCCCAATGCAGGCTGCCGAAAGGCGCCACCTTCTGCGCAGGATCGACGAAGATGTCCTTGCCGGCAATGTTGACCACGGCGATGAAGTCATCCAATTGGCCGAAGTCGAGGTAGTGGTAATCAAAGAGAGCCAGGTTGCGATCGACCACCTGCATGGGCCATGCCTTAAGCCCCGCGGCGCGCGCCAGCGCTACATAGATCAGAGCAATCGCGTTTCCGGGTCCGGCCTGATTCTTCCACACGTCGTCAACGCTGTGAACTTCCTTGAGCTTGTCTTTCTTGCGCTCGGCCTCTGATTTCACGCGGCTCCAGTCAGTGTTATCGAGCTTCATCACTGCGGCGTAGATCTTGCGAGCTTTCTGCTCCTCGGTGTCGCCGGCGTTTACAAGTCCCGCAGCCGCCTTTTTGAGTGTGTTTGATGGGTGGATGAAGTTTTCGATGCCGAGGTTCCAGAACTTGCTTTCGTTATCCCAGAACTCACGTGCGTTGCTGGCGTAGGTGAAGTAGAACTGGACACGCCACCTGATGGTGTTGATGGGCGGCATCCAATCCTCATCGGGGATCGGCGGGACGTCGGCAAGGTCAACCGTGAAACGATTGCCTGCGGTTTGAATCGAGATGGGAGCATTAGGCGGCATCGGCGCCGCTGTCAGGCGGTCGACGACCCTGCCATGTTCATTCACGTAAGTGCCCTCAAGCGAACCGGGTAGGAAATCAAAGTGTTCCTTGCGGATGAAGTAGGGGCACTGGAGCAGCCAGCGCGGAGACGGCACGCCATGGCTGAACTTGATCTGCAGCCGGTACTCGACAATGCTTCCCACTTCAACACTGGGCAGCGTGAACACAAGCGTGTCCTTCTGGTAGTACTTGCTCTTGAAGTCCACTAAGTCTTCGGGCTTGACGGCAAGCGGAATCACGGCGCCGTCCGAGTGGATGGTTCTGGCTTCTACTTCTTCCACCGTGGTGTAGCCGTGCTCGAAGGGAATCCGGACGGTTGCGAGCTCCTTGCCTTTTTCCGTAAGCACTTTTATCCGGGAGTAGTACGACCGCAACTGTTGAGGGAAGTTGGTTGTCTCTTCGCGATAGAGGTACACCGCATCCGCTCCCGGCGCCTTGGGATCGGCGGTCATTTTCAGCTCTTCGTCGGTGGACTGTTGAAATTGCGCGCAAACGAAAACCGGCGACAATGCGGCGAAGACAAATGCTGCGCCGCGCAGCAAAATCGATTTCGACATAGTGATTCGGCCCTGGCTTTAAAGTGCGACTATTCTAACCCGGAACCAATCCGAGCGAACGGGACAATTCAAAGAATTGATGGCGGACGCTGACGCAAAGGATCAAGACAGGAGGTTCAGTTGCCCGTCTGACCGGCCGCGACAGCCAAGACGAGTTGCCCCTGATCGGCAGCGGCCACCTTCTGGTAAAATCCACGTAAGTCCTGATAATCCAGCGGTCTGGCCAGATCAAATGCGCGCGCCAGCACGCGAGCCACGGTAATCTTCCCGGGGTCCGATTTGGTTTTTACAATGTAAACTGCGCGGCCCTCCCAGGAAACTTTCGTATCCTGCGGTGCGCCCTCCACCGTCATGCCCGCCGGCAGATCGTAGGTCAACTGTTCGGTCACCTGCTCGCCGTAGTGCATATCGACCGGCTCCAGCCGCGTCTCCTGGTTTACAAACGGCTCACTTTCGCGGGTCTCAAAGAAGAAACCCGGCAGAATGACCCGCTTGGCCGTTGCCGTGCCCAGCGTTCCCGTCATCTTGACGACGGCCATCAGCAGGCTGTCCGGCTGATCCAGTCCCAGGAAGTGATCGACATGAGCCTCGACGCCCTCGGGCACAATCTTCTCGAGGTCGCGGTCAAACTCCTTCTTCAGTTCCGCTGCGTCGACTTCGAGGGCCGATTGCCGCCAGGCGAGAGCCTCCTGGCCGGCCATCACGATCTGGAGGGTTCCGGTGACGCCTCCGTGCGGATCAAGAGTGATCTCGCCGGTGCGCTTTACGGTATTCGCTCCGAAAGCCTGGGTCGGGGTCACGGCTCTGCCGGGACCATCGGCGCTTTGCCGCAGGCCCTCGGCGTGAGAATGCTTCCAGTTGACGGTGCCGAAGGGGCACATTTTTTCGCCGGGATCGAGAAGAATCTCCTTGCCGCCAGTACTCAAAATCACCACCACGTCGTCGAGCTGCCATAGCGTCATGTAGCTGGCATCGAAGACGCCCCGATCGCGGTCGACCACCTTGGTGGCGTAGGCAGTGAGGCCGGCAGCGCGCAGCATGGAGAGGTAGAGCAGCGCCAGGTCATTGCTGTCGCCTCTCTTCTGCGTCCACGTATCCTCGGCGCGATTGGCCTCTTTCTGCTTCAACTGCTTCAGTTCCGATGTGCCAACCTGGCGCGAGTAGTCGGTGTTGTCGAGGGCCTGCACAGCGGCGTAGAGCTTTTGCGCCTTCAGCACGTCGCTGTCGGCAGGCGCAACCAGGCCGGCAACCGCGTCATGGATGGTTTTGGTCGGATCGGCGAAGTGGTCCACGTCTTTCGACCAAGCCTTCGCCTCGTCTTTCCAATACTCATCGACGTTGATCTGTTCCGTGCGGCCTCTGTAATAGAACAGCACCTTGTAAAGGAAGCTGTCGATGGGCGGCATCCAGTCCTCGTCGGGGATGGGCGGGATGTCCGTCACATCCAGGTTGTACCGGCCGCCGGCGTCGGTGATGATTCTTGCGCCTTCAGGCAGAATGGGCCACCAGACCATGTTGAACAGGTCCGAGGGCGTGAACTGGTAATGGGCCTTGTGGACGAAGTACTTCCTTTGCACCACCCACTCCGGGCTCAGGTGCCAGTAGAACTGGGCGTTGAAACGCAGTTGGTAGGAATACTCGAGAATGCTGCCGACCTCCACGCTGGGCAACGTGAAGACCTTGCGCTCCATCCGTGCTTGCTGGGCATACGCCTGGCGTCCCACCTCGACTTCGTTGACCTTTGCAATAAGAAGATCCTCGGGCTTGACGTTCAAAGGCACGATCGTCCCATCGGGGTGGATGGTACGGCCGCTGATGCCGCCGATTGAGAACTCGCCTCCCCGGTAGGGAATCTCAACCGTGGCCGCCTCCTTGCCCTTCTCGGTAAGCACCTTGATGCGCGCGTAGTAGTTCTGGCTGTGCTGGCTGTCGTTGTCGATTTCCTCGTAGTCGAGAAACACGGCGGCCGCTCCCGGCGCTTTGGGGTCAGCGGTCATTTTGAGTTCGTCGGGATTGGGCGGCTGGAACTGCGCGCAAACGAAGCGCAGGCGATACTGCGGCGAAGCAGTAACGCTGCGCCGTACAGGAAGATAGGATTCCGCATGAGGTTGGCCCTGGTGTTTAAATGCGACCATTCTATCGCGAAACGGCCCGGGCTGGCGCTGTTTTCCCGTTCACTGAAACGGCAAGCAGCCGAAGCTGCTGTTGGGCGTTCCGGAATCGGTCAACGGAGGGCGCCGCACGACTCCAGCAGCGTGCTAACCAGCGCCAGCGGCAGGCCCATGACGTTGAAGTAGCAGCCCTCGATGCGGGGAATCCAGCGGGCCGCGCGGCCCTGGATGGCGTAGGCGCCGGCCTTGTCCATGGGCTCGCCGCCGGCCACGTAATCGGCGATCTCCGCGTCGGAGAGCGTGAGAAAGCGGACCGCCGTGGCTTCCGCGGCCACCTCTACGCCCTTCGCGGTGACCACGGCCACGCCGGTGATGACGCGATGGGTGCGGCCCGAGAGCAGGCGCAACATGCGCGCGGCATCGGCCGCATCCTCCGGCTTGCCCAGGATTGTGTTGTCGAGTGTGACGGTTGTGTCGGCGCCCAGCACCGCCAAGGAGGACTCGCCCTCCCCGTGGTCCTTTTCGAAATCGCTCCCGGCGGTCAGCTCGCGAAAGACGGCCTCGGCCTTTTCGCGCGCCAGCCGCGTGACATAAACGATGGGATCCTCATCGGGCAGCGGATCCTCGGGGATATGCGCGGGATGCACCTTAAACCGGTAGCCCGCCTGCGTAAGCAGTTCGCTGCGGCGCGGCGAGGCGGAAGCGAGAACCAGCATAGAGAGATTATGGCAGGCGGCTCGAGCGGCTCCATTGACTCCTTCACTTTTTCACTTTTCCTCTCCTTCACTCGTTCGCTTCCCTCGCACACAGTTCCGGAGTCCCGCAGTCCCTAAGCCCCTATACACTGAAACAGGGCTTGCGCGCAGAAAAGAGCAACGCCCGGATCAGGGTTCCAATGCACTTCAACTTCGATTTTTCGGCGTCTCAAATCCTGTGGACGCTTACTTTTGCGGCGCTGTTGGTGTTGCTGGTGGTGCTGCTGGGGCGCGACAGGGCGCGGCGTTTTCCGTGGTTCACGGCGAGCATTGCGTTGATGGGGTTGCTGCTGCTGGCGACCCAACTGCTGCTCAGCCGCTTGTCACGGATTACAGGGACCGAGATCTTTCTGGTGCTGTCTGATTTGGACGTTTTGGTGAGCCTGCTGGTTCTGGTGGAGCTGGCGCGGCGAGCCTTTCGGGGTGCGGGGAGAATAAGCTGGGTCATCGTCACGCTGGCGCTCGTGGCCGTGGGCGCAGTGGGGCTGGCGCTGTGGGGACCGTGGCCGGCGTGGAAGACGCTTACCGCTACGTCCCAGTTGGCCGCGATCCGGCTAATGGATCTGGTCGCGGAGAAGGGCAATCTGCTGGCCAGCGTGCTGGCGATCGAGCTGGGACTGGTGGTGGTTCTGCTGGGACGCCGCTTCAAGGCCGGATGGCGCAGCCATTCGCAGCAGATCGTGATCGGGCTTTCGACGGCGGCGCTTGCGCAGTTGGGGCTGCGCGGAACCCTGCAGGTCATTGGGACTCATACCCACATCCACACGCAGGCGGAGTACGAACGCGTCATGGATCTGCGCGACAAGCTGATCCACGCCAACAACGTGGTGTACCTGTGCGTGCTGGCGTGGTGGATTGCCTGGCTGTGGGTCGACGAGCCCGGAGCGCCGTCGGTTGCTCCAGTTCCCGCAGAATCTGCGCCTGGCGAGAGCGAAGCGGCCCCGCCGGAAGCACCACCCGAAGGGGAGGGTGAAGCCGAATCGCCCGAAGCCGTGGAGAATCCAGACCCACAGGCTGAGAGCAGCAACTCAGACGATCTGAACTGAAAACTGACAACTGAAAACTGACAACTGAAAACTGACAACTGAAAACTGACAACTGACAACTGTCTTTTAGATGTGGCACTGGGCCAAGCCGCGCTTTTCCAGGTACCGCTGGTGGTAGTCTTCGGCGCGCCAGAAGGTCTGCGCCGGTTCCACCTTGGTCACAATACCCCGCGGCTTGAAGCGGCCCTCGGCGGCCAACTGCTCGATCTTGGCGCGCGCCTGCGCCTCCTGCTCCGGCGAGTGGAAGAAGATGGCGGAGCGGTACTGCGCGCCCCAGTCGGGCCCCTGCCGGTTGAGCGTGGTGGGATCGTGGAGCGAGAAAAAGGCGTCGAGCAACTGCTCGTAGCGCACTTTCTCGGGGTCGAAGTCGAGTTCCACCACTTCCGCGTGACCGGTCTTATCCGTGCACACGTCCTTGTAGGTGGGCCGGTCGAGCGCCCCACCCTCGTAGCCCACGGCCGTCGCCGTCACGCCGGGGATGGCCGCAAACGCCGCCTCCACGCCCCAAAAACAACCCGCTCCGAATGTTGCTTTTTCTGTGCTCATATGTTTTAAGATGCGACGAGCGCGGACTTGAGTAACAAATTCTGAGGTTGTGATCTGTTGTTTTCGGCTCTCGCAGGTCTCGCGTGATCCAGGAATTATTCGGCTCCGTGGACTTCTACGGACGAAGGGAGTTGCGGAGGAACGCGTGAAGGGCGCGTGCATGCCTAGACCGCTTGGCAACCGTGTCAGGGTTGAGATTTACAAGGATCTTCGCTCCATGCCGGACTTTGTGATAGTTCTCTGCCGGAGTCGATTGGATTGCCGCTTTCAAAGCAGCCAAGCACATCCTTCTTTGGGACGGCCTCAATGTCCTGACTGGGCGGAAGGGCATTCTCCCGAAACTGGCCGCCGAAACATGCCTTGAGGGCAATTGGGTCAGTTACGAACCACGATTCCATGCATTGAACCATCAGGAAGATATTCTCGCGTGCATCCCGTTGCACCTTCGCGGAGTCCAGCTTCGTCCGAAGATGATCCGACGGTGAATTTGCATTGACAGGGGTATCCGAATCGACCAATAGCGAAGGAACAAAATCCGCTCTGTTCTCGCGCACGGCACGGGCATAATCGCGAATCGTTTCCTCTGTCGATCCGCAAGGGGAGACTTCCATCGCCTTCAATCGCGGGTCCAGTTTCATCAGATGCTGCTTGAAGCCGTTCCTGAAAAGCCTGAGGCCGTTGGCGTGCATGCCCTTCGGGCTACCTTCTACGTAGAGGCGAACATTCACCAGCGATTGCCTCCGATTTCGCCTTTGGCCCAAAGCTGCCCCAGCGAATAGTCATCGAGCCAGATCTTCAGTCGCTCTTTGTCCAGCCGCTGGATCACGGTGGAACCCTCGACTTTTTCGCAGACGCAAACCGCCTCGGGCGTGTCCGTAAATGCATCGATCAGGGCGTCAGAATGCGTCGTGATAATCAGTTGCGTTCGTGTAGAGGCTTCGACCAAAAGCTCGGCAAGAATGTGAATCGCGTCGGGGTGCAGGCCAAGTTCCGGTTCGTCCAAGCAAATAACAGGCGGCGGCGTCGGGTTGAGAAGAATCGCGAGCAACGCAAGCCAGCGCAAAGTCCCATCGGAGAGGCGACTGGCAGGAGTGCTGATGCCGGACGCCTCTCGAACACGAAGCTGCACGAAGCCTTCCTGAAAGCGCGTCTCAATTTCCTTAGCATCGTCGCTGAACGCTTGAAATGCCTTCCGCAACTTCTCTCCTGGCTCCTGATTCTGGTGGGTCAAGATAAAGTTGAGAACGTGGGCGAGGTTACCGCTGTCCTCGTCAAGGAAGGTCGTCTCCGATCCCGCACGTTCCAAGCTCCTTGTCTTCGATCCGGCACCGAATGTCCACTCTCGATAAAAGGCAAATCGCGCAAGATTGTCTGCAAATTCAATAATGCGTGGCTGACTAGTGGTGAGGCTTGGAACATTGCCCATCATTGATAAAACGGAACGGCCGAGAGGTAACTTTGGTCCTGGCTGAGCAAAAAGCATCGCGGTACTCATGGGTTGCGGGACGCTATCTCTCTCGTCGCGATCATATGCGTTCTGGTTTGCTAACTTTCCATCTTCACCATCCACAATTTCCAGGAAGCGTTCCGTCATCACTGCAAATGCGCCATCCCCTGCCCACAAGCCAATCGAATAAAGGAGAGACTTTTCCCCATCTCGGTCCGAAAAAACGCTTACTTTCTCTGCCGTGGTGGTGACGGACAGTAAATTCTCTTTGCTTCCAGCGCCCTTTCCTTTCCAAATCCATTCACGCGCACCGCCAGTTTCGCGCACTTTTGACCAAGGATCCTTGTCGGGCAGCTTGCTCAATAGGCCTACGATCTCGATGAGGTTGGATTTCCCCGACCCATTCGGCCCAATCAAAATGTTCAGCGGCTTTAGCTCGATCTCTTTCGTATCGGGTCCGAAGGAGAGCAGATTGACTGGGCGGATCGACTTGAGAAATGGATGTTGAGCCATGACTGCGCCTCCTTCCCTCGGGAACTTGCCACTACCGTATCACTTTACCCTAACTGCTTGAGGGCGCAGAAGCTTCAAGATTCATTTGCGGAAGGAACCGGCTGAAGGCTGACGGCTGAAAGCTGTCTTTTCAGCCCAGCGGCGCCAGGTGCTTGGTGTTCTGGTAGGTGTAGACGATGCGGTGTGCGACGGTGATGGTCGAAAGCACCGCCAGCAGCCACAGCACCGGAGCCATCACGCCCCAGTGGTTGAACAGCGCGCCCAGCAGGATGAGCACGATGCGCTCCGGCCGCTCCATGAAGCCCACTTTGCACTGGCCGATCAGCGCCTCGGCGCGGGCGCGCGTGTAGCTGACCATCAGCGAGGTGACCATGACAAACGCCACCAGCACCACGTAGCGAAAGCGGTTGATGCGGCCGTAGTAAACCAGCAGGCCGAAGAACAGCACCACGTCGGAGTAGCGGTCGATCACCGAGTCAAAGAACGAGCCGAAGACCGTCACCTTGTTGATGCGCCGCGCCACGCGGCCGTCGACCATGTCGAAGATGCCGGCGCCGAAGATGACCAGCCCAGCGTAGAAAAACATGCGGTCGCCGTTGGCGGCGTTGGCGTGGCCAAAGAGAAACGCGGCGGCGATGTTGATGACCAGCCCGATGAAGGTGAGCACGTTGGGCGAGATGCGGGTAAGCGCCAGCCCATGCACGATGCGGTCAAGAAGCCATCCGCAGGCACGGCCAAAAGCGCTTGTCCAGGTCATTCGAGCTTCTAGCTCCTAGCTTCTGGCTCTTGGCTTTTCTTCTGCTGGAACCAGTTTCGTTGTTTGACTGCGGAAGAGCTAGAAGCTAGTAGCTAGCAGCTAGTCCTTCCTTGCTACTGCGCTGCGCCGGCGGCTTCGCCTGCTTCTTCGCCGGCTTCGTCGTGGATCGTTGTCAGCTTCAGGATTTCCAGTTCGCGCTTGCCGTTGGGCGTCACGATGGTGGCCACGTCGCCCACCTTCTTGCCCACGATCCCGCGGCCAATGGGCGAAGTGGTGGAAATCAGCCCCTTGGAAACGTCGGCCTCCTCGCTGGTCACCAGGCGGTAGACAATCTCCTCGTCCTTGGTCGAGTCGTAGACCACCACCGTCGATCCGAATCCGGCTTTGTCCCTGGGAATGTTCGACAGATTGACCAGCGAAAGCTCGCGCCATGCGCTTCTTGAGCTGGCCCAGCCGGGCATTCACAAACTCCTGCCGCTGCTTGGCCATGTGATACTCGGCGTTCTCCGACAGATCTCCCATGGCTCTGGCCTTCTTGATCTCGGCGGGAAGCTCGTGGTCAAGCTCGTACTCGAGCTGCTTGATCTCATCGAGAAGCTGTTTTTTGATGTGCTCGGGCATCCGTGTGTCCGGTGGCGGCGAGGGGGGCTGCTCCAGCCGCGAGAGATAAACGGTCCTGACTCTTCATTATACGGCAGGGGTCAGCGGTCAGGTGTCAGGGATGCCTGCACACTTTGGCGGCATTTGGAGAACTGCGTATTCCGTTCACTGGCTGCGATCCAGAAGGCCAGTTCCACCATCGACAAACGAGTGCCCGCTATTTCAGCTTCCGCCTGTTCTCCTCGGGCGCCAGCGCTCCGCTTTCCGACCCCTGACCCCTGAAACCTGACCCCTGTTGTTCGTCGAGAAACGACTGCAGGATCAGCGTCGCCGCCACCTGGTCCACCACTTTGCGGTGCTTCTGCCGCGCGTGGCCGGCCTCGTAGAGGATCTCGTGCGCCTCGCGGGTGGTCAGCCGCTCGTCCCAAAGGTGAATGGGCAGGCCGGTCAATTCGCCCAGCTCGGCGGCGAAGGCCTGGGTCTTTGCCGCGCGCGGGCTCGCCTCGCCCGACAGATGCAGCGGGTTGCCCACCACAATCCCCGCCACGCCAAACCGCCGGCAGAGCCGCGCCAGCGAGCGCAGGTCTTCCCGCCGGTTGCTGCGCCGCTCCAGCGTGAGCACCGGCTGCGCCGTCAGCCCCAGTTCGTCCGACACGGCCACGCCGATGCGGCGGTGCCGACATCGAGGCCGAGATAGCGCGTCAGATCGCGTGATGGCCCGCCGGATTCCACTCGTGCTGCTCCTCGCATTCAGCTTACGTCTTTGAGTCGCGCCCGGCACGCCGCTGGTTTGCGCCCGGTACAATCGAAGGGAGGGGAACCCGGCAGGAATCTTCACGTCCTTATTCTTCATGGAAGGGTCCACAACGGCAGGATGGCGCGGCGCAGACGGAGAAGCGGGAAGAAGAAGGGTTCCGGCGCGGCAGGCTTCTTGCTGGGGATTGCTGCTGGTTGCAGGGCTTGCGGCAGGGGCGGCGGCCTGGCTGGTGCTTACGCCGTTACGGGCCCGAGACGGAGACATTCGTCAACGTTGCGCCGGGTTCGTCCGCCATGCGCATTGGGCGTCAACTGGAAGCGGCGGGCGTGGTGCGCAGCCGGTATCGCCTTCGATCTGGTGCGCTGGTTCGGGCATGGAACGCTCCAGGCCGGTGTGTATCGCTTCGACCATCCGGCGCCGGTCACTGAGGTTTATGCGACGGATTGCGCGCGGCGACGTATTCACCAAATCTCTGACCGTGCCGGAGGGGGCAAACATCTTCGATATCGCCGCGCGGGTGGAACAGGCGGGTCTGGGCACGCGCCAGGATTTTCTGGACGCGGCAGTGAGCCAGACGGAATCTGGTGGCCGATTTGGACCCCGGAGCGAAGAGTCTCGAGGGCTACCTGTTTCCGGACACTTACCGATTTTCGCCGACCGTCACTGCGGCGCAGATCGTCGCCGCCATGGTGCAGCGGTTTCGCGCGGCGGCCGCGCAATTGGGATTGAAGGAAAACGTGCATCAGTGTTGTGACCATCGCGTCGCTGGTGGAGCGTGAAACGGCCGTGGATGCGGATCGTCCGCTGGTGGCGAGCGTGTTTGAGAACCGGCTCGCGAAAAGCATGCCGCTGCGCACCGATCCCGCGGTGATCTACGGGCTTGAGGTCACAGGCCAATGGCGGGGCACGATCTACGAAAGCGATTTGACCCGCGATACTCCGTACAACACCTATCTGCACGCCGGGCTGCCGCCGGGCCCGGTGGCCAATCCAGGCATTCCTTCGTTGCGCGCGGCCATGGATCCGCCCAAGACCAATTATCTCTACTTTGTGGCTGCCGGAACCGACGCCCAGGGCCATTCGCTCTTCGCGGCGACCCTTGACGAGCACAACCGCAACGTCGCTGGCTATCGGCACGCGCAGAAAAAGGCAGGCGAACGATGAAAGCGATCCATCGTCTCGCCTGCGCCGCAGCGTTGGCTCTTCCGCTCCTGCTTTCCGGGTGCTCCTACTTCATCCCCACCAAGCGCCATCTTCCCGTTCCCAAAGCGCCGCCAATCGTCCAAACGGTCGCGCCGGAGGAACTGGTCAAGCAGCTCAACCAGCGCTGGGATGCGCTGAATACGTCTCACGGCCACCGTTGAGATTTACGCCACCGAACTCAAGACCGGCAGGGGCTGGAACAGGACTATCCCTCGTGCCGCGGCGTCATTCTCATGCGCAAACCAAAAATGCTGCGCGTGTTGGGAACGTATTTCGGCGTGAAGATCTTCGACATGGCAAGCGACGGCAATCACTTCACGCTGGTGATTCCGTCGAAAAACATGGCCATCAAAGGCTCAAACACCGTGACGGAAAAATCGGCGAACCGCTTGGAAAACCTGCGCCCCGACTTTTTCCTCGACGCGATCGTGGTGCGCGGGCTGGACCCGGACGACGAATACATGGTGGCCGGCGACACGGAGACGGTTGAAGATGCCGCCAACAAGCATCTCTACACAGAGCCGGAATATGTCCTGAGCGTGATGCGGCCGCAAGGCGGCCCATGAGAAACTTCCGCGTGCGCGTCATCACATTCCATCGCGACGACATGCTGCCCTACGACCAGGACGTGTACAACAGCGACGGTGAACTCTGGAAACGCAGATCTTCTACGGCAACTACACCACGTTCAGCGCCGGCAAGTATCCCTCCAAGGTCACCATCAAGCGCCCGCAGGAGGGAATCCAGACTCGTGCTGACCGTGGAACGAGTGCGAGGAGAACGTCGATCTTCCCGCCAGCCAGTTCGAGGTGAAGATTCCCGACGGCGCCACGATCAAGAATCTGAAGTAGCGCTCTAGGCCCTTGGCCGCAGTCTCGATCGTGTTGAAGCGCACATCGACGGAGAGAAACATGCGCGCAAGTGCGATCGAGTTTCGTCTGCGGATGATCATTCAGATCGTCATCGTCTTTTTCGGTTTTTGGGCGCCATGGGTCGGCGGATGGGATTTCGGGCGGCGAATCATCCACGCTGGAGTGGCTGCCGCTCGAATTGAGCCGGATGGGCATTGCCAGCTTCACCGTGGCCACGCCGATCGTCATCGTTCTGGGAGCGCTGGCGTCGCTCTTGGGCGCGGTGTTGCGCGTGTGGGGCACGGCCTACCTGGGATACAGCACGGTTCATCACGGCGACATGCAAGCCGGCGCAGTGATGGCCGACGGGCCCTTTCGCTACATGCGCAATCCCCTCTACCTTGGCGGCTGGTTCATGATGCTCGCGGTTACGCTGCTCATGCCGCCCTCGGGAGCGCTGTTTACCGTGGTGCTCCTCACCGTCTTTTTCGTGCGCCTCATCCTCGGCGAAGAGGCATTCCTCACCACACAGCTCGGCGAGCCCTACGTCGCCTACCTTCGCGCCGTGCCGCGGCTGGTTCCCCGCTTGCGCGGCAGCTTGCCGCCCGCCGGGAATGAGCCGCACTGGCTCACCGCGCTCTTCACTGAGGTGATGCCCATCGGCAGCATTCTTCACCATGGCGGTTCTCGCCTGGTTCTATGACCAGCAACTCATGCTTGAGGGGCTATTGTGGAGCTTTCTGGCTTCTCTGTTGACGCGCGGCCTGATGAAAGCGTGGATTCCAACGTTGGTGGGCGCGGCGGTTTTCGGTGCGGCGTGGGGCTACTTCCACCTGAACTGGCCGAGGTCGATCCTCATCGCCTTTGGCGCCTGGCTGATCGTGCGTGCGCTCGTGCCGCGCAAAGAACCCAAACCCGAGCGCCGCATGATCACGTTCGCTGCTTTCCCACGCGCCCCAGGTGCGTGAATCCGAATCCGTCGGCATACTTGAGTCCGTAGCCCAGCAGCCGGTCGACGCCAATGTGGTTCGCCCAGATGAGCGCAACCGGCAAAGCGCCGTACACATGCAGCAGCAGCGCACTCAGGGCCACTATCGCGGGCCCGACGTAGGTGTGAAAAGCGTTGTAAATGCGCGCGCCGCGGCAGGGACCGGCCAGATAGCCGAGCATCGAGAGGTCCGGCGCAAGCCACAGCGCCGCGAACAGCCACCAGCTTGCGCCAGTGCGCGCATAGAGCGCGGCCGTAACGGCTGCTACCGCCAACCCTTCAAGACGCAGGAGAAGCAGAACGGAGGAAGTGCGCGTCTGCGGGATCGCAATTTGTTCAGGGAAAGCCGAAGCCGTCGTCATGACTCATTCGATGAGCCAGAGGGCCGCCGGAGTGCAGAATAATCCGCCCGCAGCTACAGGCGGGCAAACGAAAAGGGGAGAAGCGCGGTGCGTCTCCCCTTTCCTGCGCAGTCTGAGGAATGCGTTACTTCTTCGGCGGCGCGATCACGTCCTTGGCGGACTTGGCCACGCGGAACTTCACCACGGTCTTGGCCTTGATCTTGATGGCCTCGCCGGTCTGGGGGTTGCGGCCCATGCGGGCCTTGCGCTCGGCCTTCACCAAACGGCCGATGCCGGGGATTACAAAGACGCCGTTCTTCTTGGTCTCCTTGATGGCGGTTTCCGCCAGCAGATCCAGGAAGGCTGCCGCTTGCTTGTTGGTCAGTTCGAGCTTCTCGGCCATATGCCGAGTCAGCGCCGTCTTGGTCATTCCAGTTGCCATCGATTGTTCTCCTTCTGGGCGAGCCCTCCGGGCTGCCGGGGTGGTCGGGCTTCCGCTTCAAAATGCCCACCGCATGGAGGGAGGCCGTATTGATGCTGCTGATGCGCGAAACCCTAGTATTCATGCGGCTACGAAGAACCCTGCCGATGGTTACCATGCGGCCTGAGCATGGGCAAAGTCAATGGGAAAATGCGTGTTTTCCACAATTTTCTTGGGTTTTTGTAGGAGAAATGCCTATTTTTGCCGGTTTTTGGCCTTCTCGGCCGCTGAAAACCCGCGATTGGAGCGGGTTTGGCGCGCTGCGGGGCCCTTGTAACGCCGGCCTCCCGGCCGGCTGTCGTGCGGGCGTCCCCGCCGCACACTCACCGCGCCATTACCTCAGCCCGAAAAGCACTGGCTTCTTCTTGGCGCCAGCGCCGCGGCAATCGGCGTGTTGAGCGCATCAACCACTGGCGCGGCGACCTTGAAATAGCGGATCACCACGTCGGCAATGTCTTTCTTGAGAGCGGCTTTCGCCGGCAGCTCCGCAGCCAGCCCCCACTGGCGGCAGCGGATCAGGTCCATCCCCGGATGCTCGCACGGGAAGCCCTTCGGCGGGCGCGTCAGCGCGTTGCCTTCGAACTCATCGTAGAGCTTGCGCACGGTCGGCCTTTTGAGCAGTTTGCGAAACTCGGCATGGTGATCGAGCAGCCAGTGGCGAATCGCGGCCAGTTGCTCCTTCTCCGGCATGTAGGAGCCGGCCGCGATGATCACTTCCTTCGCGCTCACGTGAAAGTAGTAGCCCGCGCCGGAGGTCTTCTCGAGTCCCATGTGCGTCCACCACGCGGCGACGTGCGTTTTGTAAGGGCGCTTGTCGTTCGAGAAGCGCGTGTCCCTGTAAATGCGGAACAACGACTTCTCCGCGGGCCGCACATGGTTCGGCGCAAAGTCCACCATCGCGTCGGTAATCCTGCGCACGATGGCCAGCATCGGCTCCCTCAGCTCGGCCTCGAACTGCGCCTTGCGCGGCTGGAACCACGCGCGATCATTGTGGCGGGCGAGGTTGCGCAGGAAGGTGAGCGCTTCCGGATGGAAGTAGGGGACGGCGGCGGCTGGCTGAGCTTTGGATTTTGAAACCATGGCAGGAAAAGTGTAACGCGAGGGGCTGAGGAATTCGGTGCTAGAGTAGACGCGATGAAATCTCAAACTCTTGCAATGGTGGTTTTGGCGTTGTCAACTATCTCGACTTGCGCGGAGACTCCATTTTCAAACAACTCGATTCAATTCAAGTTTGAATTGGAGGGTCACCCCCACTCCTGCAGGAATCTCAAGGTTAAGCTGATGCTTGGTGAGCGGAGCTTTACACCGCCAATTACTGAGGATACGTTCGTCGTACCCACTCTAATCCTGCAAGCCTACGCCGCCACGCGACTTCGGTATAAAGCAAACCTGACCGCGAAGATTTCGTGCGACGATTACGCCGTCATTTTCCCAGGACTTTATCCTGCTCGCGCTCTACCAGGTCGGTGGACCGTCGGGATTTCCTATCCAACATCTTGGTTCGACGGGCCGGCGCCGCCCCTGAGGCGGGCAAATGGGTGAGTTATCTCGTGACAGAGTGCAACGAATGCGACCCAGGCTTGGTCACTGAGCAGACGCACAATGATGTCCCTCAATCTGTGCTGGACGACATTCGCGAGGAACAGCCGACTGCTGGGGGCCGGCGGGCCCGGGACATTGCCTATGTGTTGGCCGTTTTCCGCTTCAATTACGACGGCAATCGCGAGCTTCTGGTCAAGCAATTGAAATCGTGCCTTGATCGCCCCAAGAACTCTCCGGAGGACGATGTTTGCGATCGGAGACTCGTAGATTACATCGCAAACCTCTATTGGCGGGGAGACTCCGGGCTTTTGCAGATCCTTTTGAATATTGCTGAGAAGCGCGAAGATGTCCTGGACGAAGCCGGCGAATTTTATGCTGTTCTTCTGGACCGCCGTATGAAGGTAGCGATGGAGGGGTTACCGAATCTCCCTGAAGAGAGGCAGCGCCTCGTGTGTCAAATGGCCTTCACGGACGACCTCAGATTCGACAGCCCCAAGCTGAAGCGGATCACGGAGAAACTCCGCGCTTCTACGCAAAATGAAGCTGCGCAGTGCCTCCGCGGCATAACTGAGATCGTCGCACAATCGCGCTGATCATCGGGGCATTCCCGTTATCGAATCACTTTCAGCGCACCCCGAAACAGCCCATCAAAATCCGCGGCCAGTGCTTTGTCCTTCGCAATCGCCTGCTCGGTCGATGCCAATCTGATTAGCTGGCAATTAATTCATCGTCACTGCACCGGCGTCGCTTGCTGCGCTGCCCCCTCGGCCATTTTCGCCTGGCGCTTGCGAACAAAGTGCGCCGCCGCGTCGGGATAGAACTCGCGGATCGACAAGAAGATCACATCGCGCATCACCGAGTAACTGAACTTGGTGGCGAGCACGGGAAAGCTGGCGGCGCTGGCCGGGTAGTACCACCGCGAGACGACCTGCGTGAGAACCTTTCCGCCGAGCCCGGCGAAGTTGGGCGTCTGGCGTCCGCCGTAGGTGCGGGCCACACCTTGGCGGCTGATGACGTAGAGGCTGCGAATTGGGATGCTGTGACCCGTGCCGAGCGCGTAAAAGCGCGTGTCCTCGTGCAGCAGGGAGGGCAGCAGCCACGCGGAAAGATACGTATTGTTTGACTTATCGATGAAGCCGCGCCAGCTGTAGGCATAGAAGCCGCCTACGCCCTTGCCGAGAGCCGAGTGCATGTTCATCCCTTCGGCGGTGAGTGAAGTCAGGCCGAGGAAAATGAACGAGGAATAGTCCGTTGCCTGCTCGGTGGCGACGGTGAAGTTGTATTTCCATCCCGGAGGATGAGGCTTGGACCCGCCCGAGACGGACCGGAAGTTGGGCATGAAGCCGAGAATGCGCTGCGGCTGCCGGCGCTCGATCGGGATAGGGTCGCCGTTGGCATCAACGGGCACGCTGGGATCGAGTGCCGGGCGCGGGCCGGGATGTGGGTCGTTCGCATTGTCGCCAACTTCGGATGAAAGACCGTCTGGCGGTTCCACTCCCACGGCCAGGTCCGCTACGCCGGAAAGACCACCAATGGGGACGCTTGGATTGAAATCAGCCGCGACAACGTCAGGCACAAGAGGGCAGGCAGACGGCACGCTCGCCAACTGCATCCTATTCGGAATCGGCGTCAACCCAGCGCGCACACTGAAGGCGACACCAAGGCTGACAACGGCAATGACCCAACGCAATCGAACCATCCTTTGGGGCAGGGAAGGCTGACGCTTGAGGGGAGATCAAGAATCAGCGGTATGTATAGATTAACGGAATTCTGGAATTCTGGGTTACAAAACCGGGCAGCAGGCCCCGGATACGCAACGAGAGTCTCATGATTGCAGGTCTTTGATTTGGCGCTTGGCGGACTGTTTTCGGGCTAGAATTGCGTTCCCGGCGGGAACGGCGCAAAAAGTCAAGCCCGCGCCGCCGGAGATTCGTCGTAAGTCACTGAAAACACGGAGCAAAAATCCGGAGCCAAGTTTGCAGGTTTATTCGCCCGTTTTTGCTAACCTGAATTCAGGATCGCCAGAACGTCCCAGGGTTTGCTCGGAACCAGAAAGGGGAAATTAACGAAAATTTTTTCATCACCCAATCGGCTCATTTTTCGCATTTAACGCCTTTAGAATCAGCGAAAAGATCGAAAAACCGTGGTGAAATTTCCTCGATTTTGTGGGCGAAACCGCCCCTCGAACCCTCCGTTTTCGGCCTGTCCGCAGCCTTATCGGATGATCTTCAGCGCGCCGCGGAACAGCCCCTCAAAATCCGCAGCCAGCGCCGCCTGACAAACAGTTGCAGGCGCGCGATCTGGGACGTCAACTCCCTCCGGACAGCAGCACATTTCGCAATTCCACCGCTTCACGCAGCTGGCCTTGGGGAAGCGAAACGTCCAGAGCATCTTTCATTGGGGTAACGATCTTTGCGACCATCAGGATCCGGTCGTTGACAATGAGGGCCAACCATTGACCGGTGCGTTTCTGGGTGAATTGGTACATCAAATCACCGCCGGCCCTGTCCAGGATGATTGCAACGCCGGGGCCGGACTGGCCCGAGTGTGTTTCCGCGCTTTTGATGCCCCAGGAAGGGGCGCCTGTCCGATGGGTCAGCGCCATTTCGTCGCTATCACCGACCAGAAGGAACTCGCGCCCATCGTTCGAGCGCGAGATCTCACTGGCGCCGAGTCCAGCCATGGTCTCAGCCTGAAGCGACTCACCGACGGGCAGCCACTTCCAACCGGTCGGCGCGTCGCCGCCGGCGATCCATTTCTGCGCATCGGCGCCAGAGAAGCCTTCTCCGTTGTTGGCATCTGGCGCTCCGGAGATCCCGCTCCCGCTCTCTCGGTTCACTGCCAGCAAGCGGAACTCGATGTTTCGGCCGAATTTCCCCGGTTGCTGATTTTCGTGAACGAACCAGTAACCAATCAATGCAGCTGCTGCGCCAACGCACAGAACGGCCGCGAAGATAGCGGACTTGATAGCGATCTTCATGAACTGATATCTCCGCCCCGGCCATTATTGATCCAAGGCTCTTGAATGACAAGGCGAAATTCTTCGCGCCGCAACTTAGAACGATGTCACCGGATGATCTTCAGCGCGCCGCGGAACAGGCCGTCAAAGTCCGCGGCCAGCGCTTTGTCTTTGGCGATGGCCTGCGCGATGGCCTTCTCCGTCGCCGCGCGCTCGTAGCCAAAGTTGTTCTGCGCTGAGATCCGATATCGCTGGAATCCGCAAGTCTGTTGGATTGCCCTGAGGGCTCAGCGGAAGAGGCCATCTGCGTCGCCAGCGAACGCCGGCGGGAGAGGTGTGCGCGGGCCATTGGAAAAGTCAAAGTCTTTTCGATAACAGCGTATCGCGGAAGTGCTTGGCCGCGTCTTCCCCGCCATCAGGGAACCAGATTTCAATGACCCTGTCCAGGTCCGAAGTGCCCGTGACACCGCAAATCCGGCCATCGATCACGATAGCGACTTCGTTATCGCCATATACTTCGCGGAACTTTGACAACACCTCTGCGTCCCGTTTGCTGACCCCGATCTTCAGGATGGGGACGGGGCTGTCACCGCTTGACGTGTCGAGCTTCACGGATTCCGGGTCGGTGAGGACCACCGATAGCTCCGCGCTGTTGGCAACGAGCAGGAACATTTGCCCATTGCTGGTGCGAGAGATTTCGGGGCTCGAAGACGAGATCCGACCCCCCTTCGCCGCAAAGTCGGCTACCGGCACCCACTTCCACCCGTCGGGAGCCTCGCCGGTTTCGATGAATTCGCGCGCATCGGAATCCTGGAAGTAGAACGGGCCCTGATGCCCGGGCGCCAGGTTGGCCGTATCGAGGGCCCCCATCCGAAGTTCCACGTTGAAAGCAAAATGTCCCGAGGAACCGCCATCGTAGACGAAGTAGTAACCGAGCCCGGCAGCGGCCACAAGAATACAAAAAGCGGCTGCGAAGAGAGCAAACTTTCTACCGGTTTTCATGAAGTTTCCTGTCTGTAGCTGCCATTATCGATCCCATGCGGCGAGGTGACAACAGCGTTTTTCCGCGGCGAACTCGAGAGAAGGCCTACCGGATCACTTTCAGCGCCCCGCGAAACAGCCCGTCAAAATCCGCGGCCAGCGCTTTGTCTTTGGCAATGGCTTGCGCGATGGCCTTCTCCGTCGCCGCGCGCTGGTAGCCCAGATTGGTCAGCGCGGAAAGCACGTCGTCCACAGCCGGGCCCTCCACGGACGGCTGCGCGGGCGCCACAGCAAAGTCGTCCAGCTTGTCTTTGAGCTCCACCACCAGGCGCTCGGCCAGCTTTTTGCCCACGCCGGGAATGCGCGTGAGTTGCGCGTGATCCTGGCCGCGGATGGCCTGCACCGTGCGCTCCACCGAAAGCCCGCTCAGCATCTTGATCGCCAGCTTGGGGCCGACGCCGCCCACAGTAATCAGCCGCTCAAAGAGGCGCTTCTCTTCGCGGTCGAGGAAGCCGAAGAGCGCGATCTGATCGTCGCTCACCTGCGTATGAATGTGCAGCGCGGCCTCCTGCCCTACGGAGGGTAGCGCCGTAAACGTAGGTATGGAGATGGCGACGTCGTAGCCCACGCCGCCGGCCTCGACGATGGCCTGGCCGGGCTGCTTGAAGATGAGTTTGCCGCGCAGATGAGCGATCATGGTAGGGTCAAGCCGACAGCTTGTCGAGATATTCAAGAGCCTGAAGGTAGCGCAAGTCGTCGGAGACGGACTTGGGGTTCTCAGCTAGAAAGATCAGTTCGGCCAGGTCGCGATAGACGATCGTTTCTGGGCTCTCAAGCCCGGTTTTGCCATACGAGTGCGCCAACGAGACTGAAAGAATTTCGCGACTATCTCGGCCGCCAAGCATAGTAGCAAGAGCAGAGTACGGTGGCAAATCTACCGCCGGTGGACCGCACAATTTAAACCCAAGCTCCTTGCCATCACGGCTCAAATGCGCCTCGATACCCTCATCGAGCTTGGCTTTATACAGACTGGGTGCTGTCAGCAGGGTCTGACCTATCTGACTTAGAAGATTACTTTCGTTCTCCCACTGGAGCTTACCTTCTCGCGTGCGGATAAGCAGCTTTGCGATCAGCAGCGCGGCCTTGTTCAATTCAGCGTCGCTCATAAGCCTTCTACCTCAGCATCGAAGGTTCCGGAAATCTCGTTCAGCCTGCGAAAGATAACCTGACAATGTTCTGCGATCTTGGCCTGCTTCCCCTCGAAAACCGCGCTTTCCGTCAAGTAGGTATTTACCAGGGTCAAAAGCCTGATCACTTCGTCCACTTTGACAGTCGAGCCCTCGCCCTTGAGCCCAGACTGCCAGCCTTTATTATGCGCTAAAACGCCGAGTAAATCGGTCGCCGCCCGCTGGGCGTTCTCAAGATGCAACTCCCGCACTGCCTGTAACAATTCCCGGGCGATTACAGACCATCGGGAAAAATCATGGGATAGATTACGTGTGCGAACCGCGTCGGCAGCTTCTCGTGCGGCGTCTTTGGCTTTTCCGGCTTGCACCCACGCCAGCACGCTGAAGACGACTCCCGCGATGCTCGCCAAGGTCCCGATGATCGCTAGCAACCAGCCCCAGGTAATCGAACTCATCCCGTCTTTCCAGGCGCCTCGCGAATGGTACGATTCTACTCCTGCTGTAGAATCCCGATCCCCTCGCCACCCGTTCCATCGTTTCCAGCGCGCGGTCAAGCTGCGCGCGAGTGTGCTCGCTGGTCAGGATTGCGCGGATCCTTGCCTTGCCTTCGGGCACTGTGGGGAACGCGATCCCCGTCCCCATCACGCCCTCGTCGAAGAGCGCACGGCTGAACTCCATGGCTGCGCGGCCCTCGCCGACAATAATGGGCGTAATGGGCGTCTCTGTGGCTGGAGTGTTCACGCCGCCGATGTTGAAGCCGGCGCGCTTGAGTTCGCCCTGAAAGTAACGCGTATTCGACCACAGGCGCAGAATCCGCTCCGGTTCATGTTCCAGAATGTCGAAGGCCGCAATGCATGTCGCGGCCACCGACGGCGGATGCGACGTCGAAAACAGAAACGGCCGCGCACGGTGGTAGAGGTAGTCGATCAGGTCCTTCGATCCGCAGACGTAGCCGCCCAGCGCGCCAATGGCCTTCGACAGCGTGCCCACCTGTACATCCACCTTGCCGTGCATGCCGAAGTGATCCACTGACCCGCGCCCGTTGCGGCCCAGCACGCCCGAGGCGTGGGCATCGTCGACCATCATGATGGCGCCGTACTTCTCGGCCAGCGCGGCCAGCTTGTCCACGGGGCCAATGTCGCCGTCCATCGAAAAAACGCCGTCGGTGATGACAAGCTTCTTGCCGGGCTCCGAGGCAAACTGCTGCAGCAACTCCTCGCAGTGGGCCATATCCTTGTGGCGGAAGACCTTGATCGTCGCCCGCGAGAGCCGCGCGCCATCGATGATGCTGGCGTGATTCAGCTCGTCGGAGAGGATGAAGTCCTCTTTGCCCAGGATGGCGCTCACCGTGCCGGCGTTGGCTGCAAAGCCGCTCTGGAAGACCACGCAGGCCTCGACGTTCTTGAAGCGCGCGATCTTTTCTTCGAGGTCCATGTGGATGCGCATGGTTCCGGCGATGGTGCGCACCGCGCCCGAGCCCACGCCGAACTTCCGCGTGGCATTGATGGCCGCCTCAATGAGCTTGGGATGGTTGGCGAGACCGAGGTAGTTGTTGCTGGCCAGGTTGATGACCTCGCGGCCGTCGTAGTGGCACACCGGCGCTTGCTGGTCGTCGAGAACGCGGAGATTGAAGTGCGTGCCCTTGGCGCGCAGCTCGTCGAGCACGGCGGTCAAATGGGCAAGCTGGGGGCGGGAAACAGTCTCTGTCATAGCGATATACCTACGCTCAAAAGCATAGCGCGGCAGCCGGATGGCATTCCGCGCGGCGCTGCGTCAAAGAGAGGGCAGCGGGTTGGCCGGGATATGCCCCTGCCAGATACAATTGGGGTTTACGCAGAGGTCAAGGGCGAAGCGCCGCAGGGTCGATGGCCGATTTTTCCGGAGAGTTGGAGCAGGTGCAAGTGAGAGGCATGAACCGCCGCGGTTTGCGGCTTGAATGGATTGCGGGACTCGGTATCGCATTGGCGCTGGCCGTGCTTCCGGCGGTCGCGGCGGCGCAAAAGATCGCGACACAAACCACGCTGACGCTGGAAACCAGCGATCATGGCGGCCACACGCAGGCGACCGCCGCTGTTTCCGTCACCGGCGCGGACGGCCTGCCCGCAAGTGGCGCGGTGATGATCGAAGACGGAAACCGCCAACTGGCGGAAGTGACTTTGAACGGCGACGGCCAGGCGGCTTCGGTTCTGTCGCTGCCGGGCGGCGATCACACCCTGCGCGCCGTGTTTACGGGCGACGCGTTGCACCTGAGTTCAGCTTCGGTCACCAGCAACGTCACGGGCCAGGCCAGCGCGACGCCGAATTTTTCCATCGCACTCGCGGCCGTTGCGCCTGCTTCGCTGCCCCTCACTCTCACGGCCGGCGCCTCGGGCTCCGTTGCGGTAACTGTTGTGCCTGAAGACAACGCGGCCCTCACAGCGCCGATGTTCGTCACGCTCTCGTGTTCGGGCCTTCCCAGCGAGGCCTCGTGCACCTTCACTCCGGAAACCATGGAGATCCTGCCCACTACGCCTGCCAGTTGCCCCTCTGGCTCGCCCGCATCGGCCTGCCCGCCCGTCAGCTCGATGCTGATTCAGACGCAGGAGCTTTTTGTAGACCAGGATATGCGGCCCTCTCCCGTTGAGCGCAGGAGCAGCCCTGTCGCCTGGGCCATTCTGCTGCCCGGCATCTTGGGGCTCGGCGGACTGGCATGGGGCGCCGGAGCGCGGCGGCGCTGGTTGCAGCGCTTGGCGCTGGTGGCGCTAGTGGGTCTCGTGACCGCGCTGGGAACTACGGCGTGCAAGCCGCTTTACAACTACTACCAACACGGCCCGCCTCATCCTCCTGCGACTCCGTCGGGTTCTTACACCGTCACCGTCACCGGACAATCGAGTAACGGCGTCACCGCGATCACGAACTCCACCACCATGGTGCTCACAGTGACAGGCGGGTCTTAAACTGCCTGCATGACGCGGCGGCATCCCCTTCCCGCAGAGGTCTATGCGCTGGTGGAGCACACACCGGCGACCGTGCTGCTGGAAGGCAGCAAGCCGGATCACAACGGATCGACTGAGGAGCCGTGGACACGCCTGTTCACGGCTCCTTTGCGTGTGTGCGCGGCGTATACGGCGGCAGAGATCCCAGCGCTTTTTGCGGAGGTTGAGAGCGCGGTTGCCGCGGGGCGATGTGCGGCGGGATTCTTCAGCTACGAGTGCGGAAGTAGTTTTGAGCCGAAGGCAGGAGCGTGCGCCACAGGCGAAGGCCAACCGCTCGCCCATCCCCTGGCCTGGTTCGGGATCTACGACCGGAGCTACGTCTTCGATCGCAAGGCTGGAACATTCGCCGGCGGCGAACCGCCGGAGTTGGTGCGCTTCCTGCACGGCGGGTCGCTCGCGGCGACGGACGAGGCGGGCCGCGCGCCAGACGCGAAGCCCAAAATCTCCGCGGAGTTTGCGCTCGCCGAGGCCGAATACGCCCAGCGCATCGCCGCCATTCACGAGTGGATTCGCGCCGGCGACGTCTATCAGCTCAACTTCACCGCACCATTGAGGATCGAAGCGCCGGGCAGCGCGGCGAAGCTCTATGCGCGGCTCCGTGCGCGGCAACCGGTCGATTACGGCGCGTTCCTTCACTGGCAGCCGGGCCGCCGCATCCTGTCGTATTCTCCGGAGCTGTTCTTTCGCATCGAGCACGTCGGCGCAACGCGGCGCATCGTAACGCGCCCCATGAAAGGCACCGCGCGGCGCGGGCGCACCACACGCGAGGATCGCGCCATCGCCGAATGGTTGCGCAATGACGCGAAAAACTGCAGCGAAAACGTGATGATTGTCAACCTGCTGCGCAACGACCTGGGCCGTGTAGCGAAGACCGGGAGCGTCAACGTCGAAGAACTCTTTGCCGTCGAGCGCTACGCCACGCTCTGGCAGATGACCTCGACGATCACCGCGGAGCTGCGGCCCGAGGTGGGCTTTCGCGACGTCTTCCGCGCGCTGTTTCCCTGCGGGTCGGTCACTGGCGCGCCCAAGGTGCGGGCTATGCAGCTCATTGCCGAGCTAGAAGACGCACCGCGCGGTGTGTACACCGGAGCCATCGGCTTCTTCTCTCCGCGGCAGACAGTCTTCAACGTGGCGATTCGCACACTGGAGCTGGACGGCACACACGGCACGATGGGCGTCGGCAGCGGCATCGTCATCGACTCCGATCCAGCCGGGGAGTACCGCGAATGCCTGCTGAAGGCGAAGTTCCTCACGCGGAGTTCGACGGAGTTGCCGGAGCAGTTCTCGCTGATCGAAACGATGCGGTGGGAAGGCGGCTATCCGCTCGGCAACTATCCAATTCTTGGGCTGCATCTCGACCGGCTCGAAGATTCGGCAGAGTATTTTGATTTTGCCTGCGATCGCACGGCGGTGGAAGCTGCGCTGGAGGCACATGCGCGGGGATTTGTGGACGGAAGGCTCCGGAAAGTGCGCCTGGTTCTCGGGGCCGACGGCCGATCGCAGATTACGGACGACGCCTTGCCTCCGCGCGGCGGCGATGAGCGCATTGGCCGCGTGCGCATCGCCGATGAGCGCACCGACCCCGCGGACTCGATGCTCTACCACAAGACAACGCATCGTCCGCTCTACGCGCGGGCGTTCGAACAGGCCGCGCGCGACGGATTCGACGACGTGCTTTTCCTGAATTCGCGCGGCGAAGTCACGGAAGGCGCCATCAGTAATATTTTTGTGGAGAAAGACGGCCGCTGGTTCACGCCGCCGGTCGAGAGCGGATTACTGCCCGGCGTCTACCGGCGCCATCTGCTCGAGACCCGATCAGAAATCGAGGAGCGCGTACTGTTCGAGGAAGATTTGCGGACGGCGGACGCGATATACCTGGCCAACGCAGTCCGCGGCTTGCGCCGCATGGAGGTTACCTGGCAGGAGAGCTGATCGCTGACAACTGATAACTGACAACTGACAACTGCTTTTTCACTCCGGCCGCATGACCACCTTGATTGCCTCGCCCGACTCCAGCAGCACCATTGCCTTCTTGAACTCGCTCAGCTTCAGGCGATGTGTGATCACCGGTTCCAGGTTCAGCTTGCCGGTCGCCAGCAGCGCCTCCATCTGAAACCACGTCTCGAACATCTTTCGGCCGTTGATGCCCTGCACCGTGGCGCCCTTGAAGATGATGTCGCGGGCAAAGTCGAGCTCGAAGGGCCGTGATGGGATGCCGAGCAGCGAGGCGCGGCCGCCGGTGCGCAAGAGCGCGAAGCCCAGACGCATCGCCTCGGGATGGCCCGACATTTCCAGCAGAACGTCCACGCCAGTGCCACCGGTGGCCTCGAGAATTCGTTTCTCCACATGATCGGTCGTGGGATCGAGCGCAAGTTCCGCTCCCATCTCGAGCGCAACTTTCCTGCGATGCGCGTTCGTTTCCGTGGCAAACACGCGCGCCGCTCCGCACGCCTTGGCCACGGCAATCGAGAACAGTCCGATCGCGCCGCAGCCCGTCACCGCGACGGTCCTCGCGGCAATCTCCCCGGCCAGTACGGAATGCACCGCATTGCCCAGTGGATCGAGCAGCGATGCGTAATCGTGCGGAATCGACGGCGACAGCTTCCAGATATTCGATTCGGGAATGACGGCGTAGCTGGCGAAGGCGCCGTCGGCATCAACTCCCAGAATGCGGACGTGCTGGCACACATGCGCCAGGCCGGTGCGGCACTGCAGGCATTTGCCGCAGGCCACGTGCATCTCCGCGCTCACCAGGTCGCCCTCGTGGACGGTGGAAACACCCTTGCCCAGCGCGGCCACAACCCCGGCAAACTCGTGCCCCGGAATCAGCGGCGGATGAATGCGGCCCCTGGCCCAGGGATCCCAGTTGTAGATGTGCAGGTCGGTTCCGCAAACGCTCGCGGTTTGCACGCGCACCAGCACTTCGCCGGGGCCGGGAACGGGAACCGGGACCTCGCGCAGTTCGATGCCGGGCGCGGCCTTCGCTTTCACAACGGCCTGCATGGTGGCGGGCATAGCGGAAATCCCTCCCTGCAATCACGACCAAACAAGTCTATCAACCACGGCAAGGTGGTAGAACGTTGTAGGGAGTTGAAAACATGGCGGAAAAGACGGTTGCGGCGCGGCGGAAAACTGATTTCCTGAGGGCATTTTTGTTAGCGGCCGCCTTTGCTGCAGGGACGATGGCGCATACGCAAACGGAAGACCAGACGTGGTTGCGGCACGGCTATTTTCATGGCATGCCGCCGGTTCCAATGCGGGTACAGGTGTTGGGTCGCGATCCGCTTGAAAACACTGCTGCAAAGGAAATCGTCAATGGAATCCAACGGCTTTGGGGTTCGTCACCTGTCATCGGCAAAGGCGACGCGGAAGAAGCGATACTTGTTGGCACGGCCCAGCATGAGTCCATGAAGCTTACCCCGCGCTGAAATTACCCGCCACCGTTGCCCCCGAAGGGTTTTGGATTGCCGAGTCGGACGCGGCAGGAAAGCGGCTTGTAGTGGTCGCCGCCGGCAGCGAGCGAGGTGTGCTGTACGGCGCGTTTTCTTTCGTGCGCCGGCTCGCAACTTCTGGCTGGAATACAAAGACAGTCATCAACGAAGCCCCCGCCATGCCCATCCGTTGGGTCGACGAGTGGGACAATCTCGATGGCAGCATCACCCGCGGCTACGGAGGCCGTTCGTTTTTCTTCGAGAATGGCAAGGTTCTCGACGACCTGACCGCAGTGAGCGAGTACGCACGCCTGCTCGCCTCCGTCGGCATCAATGGCTGCAACGTGAACAACGTGAATGACGCCGCCCCGTCCCTGGAGCCCGGCATGATCAAAGGCCTGGCTCGCATTGCCGATGCGATGCGTCCGTGGGGCGTGCGCCTTGCCATCAGCGTCGACATCGCCAGTCCGCAGAAAATCGGCGGCCTCAAGACCTTCGATCCGCTCGATCCCGACGTAAAAGCATGGTGGAGCGCGAAGGTAAATGAGATCTACGAGGTCATTCCGGATTTCGCCGGCTTTACGGTGAAGGCCGATTCGGAGGGCCAGCCCGGCCCTGCCAGCTATGGCCGCAGCCCCGCAGACGCCGCCAACCTGCTCGCTAGTGCGCTCCAGCCCCACGGCGGCGTGGTTCTCTATCGCGCCTTCGTCTACAACAACCACCTGGACTCGAACGACATGAAAGCCGACCGCGCCCGCGCCGCCTACGACATCTTTCATCCCCTCGACGGCCAGTTCGCGCTCCAACGTTATCGTCCAGATCAAATACGGTCCCATCGACTTCCAGGCCGAATGAACCGGTTTCGCCGCTCTTCGCCGGGCTGCGCAAGACGAGCGAGGCCATGGAACTGCAGATCACGCAGGAGTATCTCGGCCAGCAACGCCATCTCGTCTACCTCGCACCGCTTTGGAAAGAGAAGCTTGACTTCGATCTGCGCGCCGACGGCCGCTCAACACCGGTGAAGGAGATCATTGAGGGCAAGAGCTTCGACCGTCCGCTGGGCGGCATGGTCGGCGTCTCCTGCGTGGGGCGCGACTGGCTTGGCGCGCCGCTGGCGATGGCCAATCTCTACGCCTTCGGCCGCCTGGCGTGGGACCCGGATCTTTCACCCGAACAGATCGCCGCCGAGTGGACGCGGCAAACCATCGGCGCCAACCCGCAAGTAGTTGCGACCGTGGACAAGATGCTCATGCAGTCGTGGCCCTCGTACGTGCACTACACCGGCTTCCTCGGCTCGCAAACGGTCACCGACATCACCGGCAGCCATTACGGGCCCAACATCGAGGCGAGCGAGCGCAACGGCTGGGGCCAGTGGCACCGCGACGACGCCCAGGGCATGGGCATGGACCGCACCGTGGCCACGGGCACCGGCTTCATCGGCCAGTACCCGCCTGAACTGGCGAAAATGTACGAGTCGCCGGCCACCACGCCCGACGATCTGCTCTTGTTCTTCCACCACATGCCGTGGACCTACAAATTGCACTCGGGCAAGACCGTCATCCAGTACGTTTACGACAGCCATTACGAAGGCGCTCAAGAGGCGGCGCGGCTCGGCGAGGAATGGGCGACGCTGAAGGGCAAGATCGATCCGCAGCTTTACAGCGATGAGCTCGGGCGGCTCGAGTACCAGACGGGCCATGCCATCGTTTGGCGAGACGCAATCGTGCAGTATTTCCTCAAAGAGAGTGGCATCCCCGATGCGCTTGGCCGCGCCGGCCACTATCCCGGCCGCATGGAAGCCGAAGACGCGCGTCTCAGCCGGATACAAAGTCAGCGATGTCACGCCTTGGGAAGATGCTTCTGGCGGAAAGGCTGTGGCCTGCGATCCAAACTCCGCGCAAAAGATCTGCACCGCCGAATGGACCTACAAAGGCCCTGCCGGGCGCTTCAACATCGCTGTACAGTATTTCGATCTACAGGGAGGCGTAGCGCACTTCACGCTCGGGATCAATGGAACAGAGATTGTCTCGTGGGCCGCGAATGACACGCTGCCCTCGCGCCGGGCCGGCGACACCTCAACACGCTTCACATTTCGCGGCCCCGATGGACGCGGCATCGAATTGAAGCCCGGTGACGTGCTCCGGGTGGAGGGCGCGCCCGACGGCAGCGACCCGGCGGCTCTGGATTACATCGAGGTCGAGGGCGAAGCGACCGGCGCGAGTGACTCCGCTGCGTCTTTGCCGGCGCCGTAATCGCGCGCTCTGCGTCTACGGTTCCGCGCGCGTCGCAATCAGTTGTCCGGTCCAGGCGCCGCCATCTCGTGTGATGCCGCCGAACACCAGCCCATTATCGCTAAGCGCAAGCCGGTACTCGTCGAGCCCGATGATGTTGTGTGGGTCGTCCTTTCGGTATCCGGCCAGAACGAAGAATCCGTCGCCCCTCATCTCGCCGCGCACGTACTCGGTACCGGTCAGTCCCACGCTGGCGGCATACCCGGCGGGAGCGTTTGTGCCGGCCTTGCGCAGTGTCCACACGATCTGGCCTTGAATGGAGCCATCGCCGGTGGCGGCGCAGGTCTTGCAGCCAGGCCCCATGCTCAGAGTGATCACGGCGGAGTCGACAAATCCGGAGGGATCGGTCCAGACGCCGTGCCACTCGCCGGCCACGGTCCCCGCTTGGGCGCGGCAAACCAGCGCGCCGAAAATCATCAGACAAAAAAGAAGAAGCCGCTTTCTCATCGCTCGCCTCCCACCCGGCGCGGCGCGGATTCCGCCCGCATTCTGCCGGCGGAAGAGATTTTACGCGCATTTGCGCTGACTTCGGCGGTACGCCGCCCATGGGAAAAGGAAGAACAGGCGGCGATTCTCTCCGTTGGCGCCCCGCCAGCCGCTGTCAGACGCGGCTTTCCGCCGCGGGCTCCGCCGTGGTCAGCGCCCCGTGCAACTGCTTGATCTCGCCGATCAGTTCCAACACCTGCTCCCGCTTGCGATCGCTAAGATCGAGGAAGCGAATGCCAACCGTGTTGCAGTTGTGGATCGCTTGAATGACGCCGCCCAGCCGGAATGGCAATCCCTCGAGGCAAAACTCCGTCTCCACCCGTGTGTAAATTCCCACTGGAAAGCGAACGTCCGTGCGGATGCGGCAGCCATTCAGGCTCAAGTCCAGAATCCGCCCCCGTAGTGTCGACCCGATCCTCACGAGGAGGATGGTTGCGGAGGTGTCCAGCTTTTCACGAGCCTGTCGGCGGCGGTTGCGGTGCGTAAAAGCTTGAGCGGACTCAGACCCTGATTCTGCCGAAATCGCCGGCGCGGCGGTTTGCTCGGCTTCTGGCAACTCCCTACCCGCGCAATCAGCGGGTTCGCGACTCCGGTCTTCGGCCCACTCGTTCGCGTCCCGCCCCACCGGCTTGGGAGCCGCTTGTTCCACCTCCAGGAGGCTTACGACATCGCCCCGCACCGCCGCGTCCTCCTGCATCTCGCAGATCACGTTCGCCTGCTTGACCACGCGCTGCGGGTTCGTGTCCACAAAGCGGATGCCCAGAAGCTGGCCGCCGTCGTTCCATTGCAGAACTCCACCAAACCGGAACGCAACACTGTTCACTCGGAAGAAAACCTCGACAGGCGAGCCGGCGCGCGCGGTAACTTGCACTTCGGTGCGCATGAGGCAGCCATCCTGGCTCAGATCGACAATGCGGCCTGCCAGCGGCTTTCCATAACCCAGGAAGAGGAGAACGGAATCTTCCTCCACTGAGTAACGCGGGTCAGAGCGCCGATCCGAATGCCGGGCCGCGAACCCCTCCCTGTCTTCCCATCCGTCCATCGCCCGCTCCGCTGGATCGTTCAGCGGAGATCAGTGCCCGTCGGCCAACTCCCCCGGCTGAGCGGGAACACCCTCTGCGGCTTCGCGGCCCATCAGGCGATCGTAGCGATACACGTCACTCGTGGTACCCAGCGACTCGTTGTACAGGCTGACCTCGCCGATGAGCTGCTTCAGCTCCTCGCTGAACACGTGGATAGCCTGCAATTGAATGGCCGAGGCGGGAATCTCGTATTGGGAAGTCTTAATGAATTTCTGGTAGCCGCGGTCCAGCAGCCGCCCCACTTCGCCCTTGACTACGATTCCAGGGTGGACGGCATACGCCGCTGCAGGGTCGTCGGCATCCTTCGCGCTGGGCGCCGGCACTACCACGGCTCCGGCCCCATGCTTGCTCACCAGCACTCCCCCGGCGACTCCGGGATAAGGAGCCGCATCGAAGCCATGGGAGCGCAACAGTTCGAGTGTCTGGTCGAAGTTGGGATGGACGGATTTTCGTTTCATCAGGGCAACCCGGTTTGGAAGAATAGTGAAGACAGGCAGCGCTTCCCGTAAGACCAATCTCGCACACCTGGATCGCGCGCCGCAAACTTTCATGGAAACGTTCACTCAACAGCCGGTTGCCGCGCAGCTCAAACCCATTTCGGAGCGAGCATGAGCCTGCTTCGGCTGCCACGTGCGGTCTACGAAGACCTTCGCGCCCACGGCGAAGAGACGTATCCGCACGAGTGCTGTGGCGCGCTGCTGGGCCATTCCGCGAAGGATGGCTGGCGGGTCAATTCCCTCGTGCGAGCAACGAATGCGCGCACCGGTCTATGGCGCGACCGCTACGAAATCGCTTCGGCGGAGCTGGTGAAAATCGCGCGCGAGGCGCGCAGCCGGGGCCTCGAGATCGCCGGGTTCTATCACTCCCACCCCGGCCACCCCGCGCAATGGTCCGCCACGGATCTCGAAGAGGCCCACTGGTTGGGCTGCTCTTATGTCATTACAGAGGTCGCTCAGGGCAAAGCCGCGATCACCTTCGCCTTCCTGCTTGCCGGAACGAAGGAAGAAGACAAGCACTTCGAGCCGCAAACCATCCAGATTGACGACGCGGGCTCCAATCCACCCAGCGCTTGATTTCGCCCCCTTCGCAGCTTCTTTTGCGATTCGAACCCAGAGTGGTGCAAGCCGCGGGCCCGATTTGTCGCGGCCGAAGGAAATCCCCTGCCCCTATCCCATGAAGAATGAGAAACTTCTTTACACATGCAAGGTCCGGGCCTCATAATCGCTTTGCCCTGGAGAGCTTGCGCTTCCCGTTGGTCCTTCCCCCATCGCAACGAAACTCCGAGCAAATCAAGGAGGATTCCCACAAATGAAGATCGTCAGCGCGTCTCTGCTGGGACTGTCTCTCGCGGTAGTTGGCAGTACGTTCGCCGCGGCGCAAGATGCTGCATCAACCCCATCCCAACCAATGGTTCTGCAAATCACCCGCGAATTCACCAAGCCCTACAAGGGCGGCGCGGCGCATGACAAGACGGAGAGCGCCTTCATCGCTGCCATGAACAAAGCCAAGTTTCCTGTCTACTACGTCGGCATGAATTCGCTGTCAGGCAAGTCGCGGTCGCTGTTCTTCACTCGCTACGACTCCTTTGCGGATTGGGAGAAATACAACAAGTTGGCGGACAAGAACCCCACACTCTCCGCTGATTTGGAGCGCGCCAGCATCGCCGACGGCGAGCTGTTGGACGAAGTCGACTCGGTTGTCTACACCTATGACGCCGACCTGAGCTACCACCCGCACAACGACCTCGAAAACCACCGCGTCTACCAGATCTCCGTCTTCCACGTTAAGCCCGGCCACGGCAAGGAATGGCGCGAGGTGGTGAAGATGGTCAAGGATGCGCACGACAAGGCAGGCACCAGCGCGCACTGGGGGTTGTACGAAATGGCCTTCGGCGGTGAAGACGGCACCTACATCGCGATTACCGGGGATCCTTCGATGTCGGCAATCGACACCGGCTTCGCAGAGGACAAGAAATTCCGTGAAGCCATTGGCGGCGAGGAGGGCATGAGGAAGCTCGATCAACTCTTTGGGGAAGCCGTCGACTCTTCTCACAGCGAACTCTTCGTCGTGAATCCCAAAATGAGCTACGTCAGCGGAGACTGGATCAAGTCCGATCCGGATTTCTGGAAGCCCAAGCCAGCCGCGATGCCAGCCGCCAAGACTGCCGCGCCGGCGGCAAAACCCGCACAGTAGCGTTTCCCTCTGGCCCAAACCCAACAAAAGCTGAGCGGCTCCGCAATCTCCGGAGCCGCTCGCCGTTTGCTGTCCTGCGCCACATTCTTCGCCCCGTCCCCATGGCCTTCCTGGCCCGGTAAACTGAGAATGAACGGAGAATCCGACTCGTGGCCGTCTCCACTTCCCCAACCCAGCTCCCTGAGCTTACCTCTGCCGATCTCTCCCGCTACGCGCGCCATCTCATTCTGCCCGAGGTTGGCGTCGAGGGTCAGCAGAAGCTGAAGGCCGCGCGCGTTCTCTTGATCGGCGCCGGAGGACTTGGCTCCCCGCTGGCGCTCTACCTGGCCGCGGCCGGCATCGGGACCCTCGGATTGGTGGACTTCGACGTGGTCGACTCGAGCAACCTGCAACGGCAGATCATTCACTCGACGAAAGACGTTGGCCGCAAGAAGTTGGATTCCGCCGAAGAGAAACTCCTTGCGCTCAATCCCAGCCTGAACCTGGTCAAGCACGAGACCATGCTCACCAGCGCCAACGCTCTCGGCATCCTTAAGGACTACGATATCGTCGCCGACGGCACCGATAACTTCCCCACGCGCTACCTGGTCAATGACGCCTGTGTCCTGCTGGGCAAGCCTAATGTTTATGGATCGATCTTCCGCTTCGAGGGTCAGGCCAGCGTCTTCGCCACGCGCGAAGGCCCGTGCTATCGCTGCCTCTATCCCGAGCCGCCGCCGCCCGGCCTGGTGCCGAGCTGTGCGGAGGGCGGAGTGCTGGGTATCTTGCCCGGCCTGGTCGGCGTCATCCAGGCCACTGAAGTCATCAAGCTCATCCTCGGCAAAGGAGAGCCGTTGATCGGCCGTCTGCTGCTCGTTGACGCCCTCGCCATGCGCTTCCGCGAACTCAAGGTTCGAAAGAATCCAGAGTGCCCCGTCTGCGGCCAGAATCCCACCGTTACCCGGCTCATCGATTATCAGCAGTTCTGCGGCATCGCGCCCGAAACCAACCAGGAGAAACCCGTGAAGAACAACATTCCTCAAATCAGTGTTCAGGAGCTCAAGCAACGGCTCGACGCCGGCGAAGATCTATTCATCCTCGATGTCCGCGAACCCTACGAGTACCAGATCGCCAACATCGGGGGCAAGCTCATCCCGCAGGGCGAGGTGCCGCAGCGCCTTGCGGAGGTCGACCGCAACCGCGAGATTATCGTTCAGTGCAAGTCCGGAGGCCGCAGCCAGCGCATCGCTGAATTCCTCGCGCAGCAGGGCTACCCCAACGTCAAGAATCTCGCGGGCGGCATTCATGCATGGGCCGATCAGATCGACCCGAAGATACCGAAGTACTGATCACACACTTCGTTGCGTCCGATTCAGCGGCGCAGCACTCTGCAAATCATGACCCTCGACTCTCCAGTCCTAACCGGCCGCCACATTCGTCTTGAACCGCTCGCGCTGTCTCACGCGGATGGCCTTGTGGCTGCTCCCGCCGGCGATCCCGCGCTCTATCAGTGGAGCGCTGTCCCCATCGGTCGCGACGCCGTCCTCCGCTACATTGAAACCGCGCTTGCCTGGCGTGACGCGGGCACGGCCGTACCATTCGCCACCGTCCGCATCGCCGATGCCGTTGTCCTCGGCTCCACGCGCTTCTTCGACATCGAGCGTTGGGCATGGCCCGCCGGACATCCCCGCCACGGCCGCCAACATCCCGACGTCTGCGAGATCGGCTACACGTGGCTCTCGCACGCCGCCATCCGCACCGCCGCCAACACCGAGGCAAAGCTCCTCATGCTGACCTATGCATTTGAAGTCTGGCAGGTGTTGCGTGTCTGCCTGCACACCGACGCGCGCAACACGCGCTCGCAAGCCGCTATCGAACGGATTGGCGGAAAATTTGAAGGGGTCCTGCGTGCTCATCGCATGGCCGCGGACTTCAAACCGCGCGATTCATTTCGCTACTCAATCGCCGGCACTGAGTGGCCTGAGGTGAAGCAGCGGCTGGCCGGGCGCATGCGCGCTTTGTAATCGGCGCAGTGCCCGCACAGCTCATTTTTGCTGGAAATCACCTTGCTGCTGGCGTCTTGACGAAAAGCCTCTGGAACCAACTTCGTTTTCTTTCGCAGCGCGGCGGTTTCGGGTGCCTGGCGTTCAAATGGTACTCGCGGCATTCGTCGCAGGCCCCGTGCCTTGGGCAGTTGCGCTTGGTGCAGGGGCAGTCGATTCCGGCTATCCTTCCGGTTGCCACCAGTGTCGCGGTCATCTCAGGCTCCGCGCGTACTCTCTGCTGGCTCGATGGGAGTTGCCCTGCCGTTCTCGTCCATCTTGCCGAAGATCATCTTGCCGCTGGCAGTCTGCAACACGCTGGTCACGGATATGCCGACGGACCGTCCAATCAGCTTCCGCGCGTGGTCCACCACCACCATGGTGCCGTCATCCAGGTAGCCCACACCCTGGTTGTACTCCTTGCCTTCCTTCAGAATCACCACGCTCATGCGCTCGCCGGGCAACACCACTGGCTTGAGGGCGTTGGCCAGGTCGTTGATGTTCAGCACTTCCACGTGATGCAGATGGGCCACCTTGTTCAGGTTGAAGTCGTTGGTGACGACTTTGGCCTCCCACTTCTTGGCCAGCTCCAGCAGCTTCAGGTCCACCTCGCGGATGGAGGGGAAGTCGTCGGGCACAATCTGCACCTGGATCTTGTCGTTGGACTGCATGCGCTGCAGCATGTCCAGGCCGCGGCGCCCGCGCTGGCGCTTCGAACTGTCGGTGGAGTCAGCCACAATCTGCAACTCGCGCAGCACGAACTCCGGCACCACCAGTGTGCCGTCGATAAAGCCGGCCTCGGCGATGTCGGCGATCCGGCCATCGATAATCACGCTCGTGTCCAGAACCTTGGAGCTGCGGCGGGAAGGCTTATCGCTGGAAAACACGGTGCCCAGTGCGGCAGGGTTCAACAGGTCGCCCTTGTTTGCGCCCACCAGCAGGCCGATGTAGGTCATCAGCAGCAGCACGAAGATTTGCAGCACGGCGGAGTTCGAGGTCGAGAGCGGCGCCGAGCGCAGCACGAGGCAGAACAGAAATGCGCCAACGATGCCCAGCACACTGCCGACCACGGCTCCGATCAGCCGCCGCAGTGTCAGCGCGCGAACGCGCAGTTCGAAGACAATGACCGCACTGGCTGCGGCCGCACCCGCGATTGCACCCTCCCACCCCGCCTGCAAACCGAAGGGGCGAAGGAAGTAACAAACCGTGGCAAGCAAAATCACAAAAAGAAGACGTAAGAAAACCAGGTCCATACGAGCCAACTTTCACCGGCGGCGCATCGTCGCCGCCGGCGCCTGGGCCACGATGGCGAGTATGCGCAAACACACGCACGTCGTCAAGGGGGAAGCGATGGACAGGCAGGGAATAGGGAACATGGACCAGGGACTAGGGAACAGCGGTGGAAGCTTGAGCCAATGATGTCAGCACTCGAGCCTCAGCTCTCAGGTTCCAGTGCGAGAACTTGCATATTCCGGGTGAGGGCCGTCCAATGGAGCCGCGCGGCGCGAATCATCGGCATCGAGGGGCGCTAATTCCGGCAGGCCCAGTGACCTGCTCTCTATTCCCTATTCCCTGCTCCCTGCTTTTCTCACGAGGCCGCGGCCAGCACCTCGTCCTGGGCATGCGCTGCGCGCCCTTGCGCGGGCCGCGTTTGCGCGCGCTCATCACTTTCACGCGCTCCAGCAGTTCGAACGAAGTACAGTTCTTCCTCGCCATCACCGCGTCGGCCACATGGATTTCTCCGCCCGTGGCCTGGGCATCGCCGAGCAGGAGCATGGGCACGTGAGACCGCATGCGCTTCAGCCGTTCCGCAAGCTGGGTTCCGCTCATCTGGGGCATGTTGGTGTCGGCCAGCACCAGGTCGATTTGCGGCGCCGTCGAAAAAATGGCGATCGCCTCCTGGCCGTTTGAAGCCGCCAGCACGCGATAGCCATTCGTTGCCAGCGTGAACTTGAGCACGGAGAGCTCTTGTTCGTTGTCGTCTACACAGAGAATCACTTTCTTTGGACGCATGGTATGGGGGTTACTCCTAATTGCAATTTCAAGGACTCGTTCAAGGCAACAGTTTGCTAACCGCCCGGTGTGCGGGTTCAAGAGTTCCAATGTTAGGCCCGGTACGCCGGGAGCAAGACGTGCTCACGTTCTTTGGATCGACGTGACCGGTTTGCCCGGCAGCGGAGGTCCGCACCCCATAGACGGGCGCGGCTGCTCACACAGCCGGTAACCGGCACGATGACCCTTCGCGGCTTAGTCTTGCTTCGCGGTCAAGTGCACAGCATTTTGGCGCGTCTGACAAATTCCAGACGAAACGCGCCAGGGAATTGTCTGCTACGAATCGAAACAGTACGAGTACCGGCGGTTCGTGAAAAGAGGGAAAACGAAGCGAAGATGCCAATGAAAATCCGATTGAAACAAGTGGAAAACGGCTACAACACACACACAATGTCACTTGCGAAGATGAATATCTGTTGAAAGCATGTGCATCACGGCAGGAAAAGCTGTCCTTTTGCAACAAGAACTGTGCTGCCCGCAACGCGCACATCGCTGACCCTCGCGTTTTCTTTTTGCGCGGAAAGAAAAAGATCGCTCGGCCTGCCCATCTCCACGCCCTGGCGCACGTGCACGCGCGTGCCCGGCGGAACCGCGCCGCGAGCCACGAGGTAAGCGATGGCGCAGCCGGCCGCCGAGCCCGTGGCCGGATCTTCCCCGCCATAAAACTGCATCCTCGCCCGGTACTTCGTGCCGTCCTGGTTTTGGTCGGGGTCCGGTGCGAGGACATAGAACCACCTCGCGCCGCGCTCGCGCAGCCACGCCGTCGCTTCCTCCTGATTCACTTTGAGCCGCGCCAGCGCCTCCTGCGATGCGGAGGGCCACAATGGCAAACGCCGTTCCCGTCGAAACCACTTGCGGCGGCAGAGCGGGATCAAGGTCGTCCAGGCTCCAAGCCCGCCAGCCGGGCCACTACCGCCGATCGAGTTCCGCGCCAAACTCCGGATCGCGCTGCGTCATCTCGCCGAAAAGGCCCGTCGAGCCGCCGCGCCAGCTCTGCTCAAAGCGCACCGGGATCGGCCCGACATTTTCCGCCAGCGTCACCGTGTCGCTCTGCACCGTCTCCGGCGCGAGCATCTTCAGAACGCTTGCCGTGCCCAGCGTCGGATGGCCGGCGAAGTTGCAGCTCTTCCTGCGCGGTAAAGATGCGCACGCGCACGCCCTCCGCCCGCTCCATCGCCTCTGCCCTGCGCTCGACGAACGTGGTCTCGGAAAGGTTGAACTCGCGCGCAATGGCCTGCATCCGCTCGGTCGTCAGGCCGCACGTGTTCATCACCACCGCCAGCGGATTGCCCGCCAGCGGCTCGCTGGTGAAAACATCTACAACGAAATAATCGAGGGTCGGCAAACGGTGTGCGAGCCTCTTAGAGATGGCCCCAGTGTACGATCAACCGAAGCGCGCACTTGTGGAAACGCGCGCTCCTGTGGAAGCACGCTGCCTGTGGAAAGCGCTGCGGTGCGCTTGATTCGAAGGAATTTCGCGCCGCTCGATTTGCAGCGGCATTGAGTGCACCGCGAAGCCGGATCCTGTCTCTTAGAGCTCGATCAGCGGGCGCGGCAGCCGGCTCCTTGGCGCGATCGAGGAAGATCCTCATGCGCAGGGCCTCGGCACGCTCGACGGCCACCAGCCGCATCTGCCGGCGAATATGGTCGATGTCGTTCAGCCGGTCCAATTGCGCTTCGTCGTGAGCGGCATCGCGCTCCAGGCGGGCAATTCGCTCCTCGAGGGTCTGACGGAACCGCGGACTGATTTCGAAGCCTTCCTGGGCGGCGCATTGAATGGCCATCAACGTCACCTCGGAGCGGAAATGCCTGAGGCCGCGAATTTCTTGCGTGCGGCCTCAAGTTTTTCCCTATGCTGCCGATACTATCGAAGAGCCATTGTCTGCGCCAGATTACGGCGTCGCGCAACTTCGGTAACCGTGCTGTCCGGAAATAAGACAGTTCGCAGTTGTCAGTTCGTAGTTCACAGTTCGCTCGAGTTGCGGTCGCCGCGAAGCGGCAACTGCCTGGCTAAGATTGAGCCAGCACTGTGAACTAGAACTATGACCAGCTGCGAACTGCGAACTACGAACTGACCACTGTCTTCACCGGTCCGCCACCACTCCCAACTGCAATCTGCGTTCCGCTTTCGAATCGGATGTTTTCCCGGGCGCCAGCAACACCCCCGAAGAGGAGCTGTTTCCGGCCAGCATCACGCCGGGAATCCCCGTAGGATGCGGCACGGCGCGGGCCGCAGCAACCGCGTGAGCGCCCGTATCGTGTTCAGATCGCCGTGTCCAGCTTGCACGGCAGTGTTCTCCGTCGAGCCAAGCTGCGGCGTCCGCCTGTTCACTCTGCGTGCCCGTGCCGTAAACTGCGGTCCACTGGCCAGCGTGCCGCCGGCCCAGCACTCCGCCGTGTCATCTGGCCACCGCCAACTCCGCGCAACATGCCGCCGCTGTGGCCGCCACCGATCTTTTGCCCTTGGCCGAGTGCCACCGGCGCACCGATCATGTCATCGCTGTCGTCATTCATGTTGCCGCGGTCCATGGCGCTTGCGCTCGGATTCACTCCTCGAATCAGCGTGTAAACCGCAATGCTCTGCCCGTTCTTCAACTCGGCGCGATCGAACGCAATCGCCATCTGTGCCGGACCGTGTTCCTTGTCATACGCCTGGACTTCCGTCACATGGCCCACCAGGCGCGAGCCCTTGGGAATAACCGTGCCATCGGCGGTTTGCACCTTCTCCGTAGTCTTGAGCACAACACGATCGCCCGCTTTGGCTGTCTTTGAATCCAGCTTGCCTTCGAGTTCGCCCATCACCGAGCTCATCTCCCAGGCGTGCGACGCAGCTTCATCGCCAAATCCTCCCGCGGCCGGCGGGTAAGTTACTTTTGCGGGGTCATTCGCCGGAAGAGCTTGCATCCGCCTGTTGCGCGAGCAGGGGAATGCTCGTGAATGTGGCGATGGCCACCGCGAGAATTTTGGCGGTCTTCATCCCGATATGCTTCATTTGGTCCCAGCCTCTGATTTCGTATTTCTCGGAATCCGCCCAGACACGTCCGGCGCCTGGGAATACTTCTTGAGATGCAAATCACCGCTCGTAAACGATGTACCAGGGCGACGGAAGGACCTTGTCGCTGAAGACTACCTCTCGGAAGCCGCGAATCGGCCTTAATTCCCTGGCGACGGAGCGTAGTAGCCCTTGCGCACCTGCACTTTCAGCTCATCGCCACTGTCGCCGTGGCAATCCACCGCGACGTGCCGGAAGGTGCCGTCCTGTTTGGTGTTGCTGGGCGTGTAACTGGCCACGTACTGGGTGCGCAATTCGTCCTCGATCTGCTGAAACGCCGCCTGCAGCTTGTTGCCGTTGTTGCCCACGTCGATGAGCCGTCCGCCGGTCTCGTCGGAGATCTGCTTTGCCGGCGGAGTAGCCGAAATAGCCCTCGCCCTGGCTCCAGTACAAGCCGCGGTCGGCAATCAGGATCACGTAAACGATGACGTTGTTCCTCTCCGCTGCGGCGATGGCGTCGCCGATCTTGGTGTCGGCTGCCCTCGTCCTCGCCGTCGGTCAGGATGATCATCGCTTTGCGGCCGGTCTCCTGGTTGAGTTTCTCGTTGGCAGCCAGGTAAATGGCGTCATAGAGCAGCGTGCCCTTGGGATTGCCGATCGTGGGACCGGCCCGCCGCCCAGGCCGGGAGGCCCCAGACGATGCCGCCGCCAGTGTTGATCTGCGCTTTGTCCATGGCGTGCGCCAGCAGCTGCGGGCTGTTGGTGAAGTCCTGCAGCAGGTCCACATTCACGTCGAACGAGACCAGAAAGGCCTCGTCCTTCTGGCGCAGCACCTGCTCGAGGAACTGGCTGCCGGCTTGCTGCTCCAGCGGCAGCACGCGCTGCTGGCTGCCCGAGGTGTCCAGCAGAATTCCCAGCGTGAGGGGCTGGTCGGTCTCGGCCACAAAGCTCTTGAGCGTCTGCGGCGCCTTGTCTTCCAGCACCGTGCATTCGTTGCGGGTGAGATGCGGAACCAGGTTGCCGTTCTTGTCCTTGACGGTGAAGAACAAGTCGACCAGGTTCACGGTCTGCTTGAAGGTGGCCACGGGCGTCTCATCCGGTGGAGGCGCGGGCGCGTTGCTCACCGGGGGCGCGTCGGGCGAAGGCGCAAGCTGGCCCCATCCCGCCGCCGGCAACACCGGCAAGCCAACCAAAAACGCGGCGATTCTCGACCCCCAGGCGCATAATGGCTCCGTTAGACGAGAACCAAGCCTCTAAGAGAGCATATACTCGATGATCTTGAGCCTCGCGCAAGCAGGCAACCTGCTTGCCTGCGCCGCGTCTGATACTCTGTCAGGTGCGGTCTGTTTGGCGGCTGTCGCAGTGTTCAGCCGCTTCGCGGAACGGCTTGCGGGAGGATGAAATCGCAGTGAATGGGTGGAAGGCCATTGCGCCGGCAGGGCTTCTGAGTATGGGGCTGTTTCTGGCTTCGGGAGTTCCGGCCCAACAGCAGCAAACTCCTGTTCCCGACGCGCCCACCCCGCAAGCGCCGCCTACGCTCCCGGGCGTAAACGGGACGATCACACCCGGAATCGGCTCGGCGGAGACGCCAACCAATCCCAACTCATCCTCCACCACAGGCCAGCCGCAGCCCGGACCCGCCCAGCCGCCCGCGCCCCCCGCGCAGCAGCCCGTCATCGAGCAGCAGACTGAGCCGCAGGCCACCCCTCCCGAAGAGGGCAGCGGCGCAGTGGCCACGTTCCGAGTGCAGGTGAACTTCGTCCAGGTTCCGGTCACGGTAAAGGATTCCAAAGGGAATCCTGGTGGCCGGGCTCACCTGGCGGGACTTCACGGTCTACGAGAACAACACCCGCGAGCCCCTGCGGGTGTTCAGCGTGGATCCTGAGCCGCTCTCCATCGCTTTCGTCATCGACCAGACCCTGCCCTCGAACGTCATGGACGAAGTGAACGAGTCCATGGGCTCCTTCCAAGGCGCGCTGGCGCCCTATGACGAGGCCGCGGTATTCACCTACACCAACGGCGCCAAGGAGTGGACGGGATTCACCGGCGCGCAGAGCGCCCGCCTGCCCGCGGTGCTCTCGCTGGCCAAGGCCACGGGCAGCGATCCCATGGTGCCCGTGACCGGAGGAGATCCTTTCGCTGCTTGCTCGATTTCGATCAACGGAAACTGCCCCGACCCGAACCTGCAGCCGGGCAAATCGACCCAGACCATCGGGAACTACGACCTTCCCAAAGAGATTCACACCCTCAACGACGCAATCCTGGCCGCGGCCAAGGAGCTTTCTACCCGTCCCAAGGATCGCCGGCGCATGATCTTCGTCATCTCCGATGGCAAGGAGTACGGCAGCAAGGCCACCTGGAAAGAGGTGGTGCGCTACCTGCAAACCAACAAGATCGCAGTCTACGCCACGCTGGTCGGCGACTCAGCGCGCTGGGGCGAGGAGTGGCTCGACCGCTTCCACCTGCCCTTTACGATGTACGACAACATTCTCTACAAGTACACCGCCGCCACTGGCGGCGATTATTATGCCGAGGGCGGCGTGAACGGTATCGAGCGGAGCTATGCCAAGGTCGCCGAAGAAGCCCGCGACCAATACACGCTGGGCTACCTGAGCCACGAGTCGATCTACGATGCCAAGTACCGCTCGATCGATGTACACGTCGACCGGCCCAACGTCAGCGTGATCGCCAAGCGGGGCTACTATCCTTCCGCACAGGATTACAAGTAAGCACGCGGCCGTATTTCACGGGGACAAAAACACCAAAGCCTGTGCGGTCGCACAGGCTTCTTGCTATCGACTCTCGAGCGCAGGCACGGCAAGGCGTGCTCAGGGGCTGAATTCGCCCGCGCCCGATCCGTCAGCCTTACTTCGGCTCAATCGGCGCGTTCGACACTGGCGGGGGCGGCGTGTTTTGCTGCTGGGCCGGCGGCGCCGGCGGCGGCGGATCACCGATGCCGCGAATCCCCTCCCGGAAGCCCTTCATCGCCTCGCCGAGCCCCTTGCCCAACTCCGGCAGCTTCTTGCCGCCAAAGAGCAACCAGCAAAACCAGCGCAATAATGAGCAGGTGCGACGGCTGAAATAGGTCGCCCATCGATATTCCTCCGCGCGCTCAAGCTTGATCCGCGCGCTTCCTCAAACTCCTATTGTCGCACAAATGCGGGGCAAAGCGCTCCCCTGGCCGGCAGATGTGGCAGACTGGAAACTAGCCCTGGAGGTCTCCCCAAATGAGAACCGTCAAGCTGCTCGTCCTGGCGGGTTTTTTAGCGCTGGCCGCCGGCACGGCCAACTCCGCCGGCCGCGACATCTATCCCCCTCCGGCGCAGGCCAAAGCCGACCTTGCCGCCGCGCTGAAGACGGCCGCTGCCTCGCACCGGCGCATTCTGCTCGATTTTGGCGGCAACTGGTGCGGCGACTGCCAGGTGCTGGATTTCTATATGCACGACGACCGCAACCGGCCTCTCATCGAGTCGAGTTTCGTCGTGGTCCACATCAACGTCGGCCACATCGATGCCAACCTCGACCTTGCCGCGAAGTACGGGGTTCCTCTGAAGAGGGGCGTGCCCGCGCTGGCCGTCTTGAGCGAAACCGGCAAGCTGCTTTACAGCCAGAAAAACGGCGAATTTGAAGCCATGCGCCGCATGGAGTCCTCGGCTGTGACCGCGTTTCTGGTGCAATGGCGGCCCCAGCGTCCGGGCTGCTCGGCAGTGGTGATCAACTGCTAGCGGACTGTGGCGCCCGCCGCTAATCGACGTACCGCCGGTTTCCAAGCCGGCTGTCGTGCGGGTCTCCTGACCCGCACATACTTTCAAGCGTCAAGGAAACTCCATGCACGACGATGACTCGGAACTCCGCACAGGGTGCGGCCCGCACCATCACCACGCTCTCAAGCCGCGAAGTCTACCGCAACCACTGGATGCGCGTTCGCGAGGACGAGATCCTGCGCTCGAACGGCCAAAAGGGGGTTTACGGCGTCGTCGAGAAGGAGGATTGCGCCATCATCCTGCCCATCGATGACGGGCGCATCTGGCTGGTGGAGCAGTTCCGCTACACCATCCAGGAGCGGGTGCTGGAGCTGCCCCAGGGCGGCTGGGAGAGGAAGATCGACAATCCCGAGGAGCTGGCGCGCGGCGAATTGAGAGAAGAGCTGGGCCTCGAAGCCGCGCAGATGACGAAGCTCGGAACGCTATGGATCGCTTACGGCTTCACGCGGCAGCGGGAGCACGTGTTCCTGGCCACCGGCCTTACGCCCACTCAGACGAATCCGGACGCCGAGGAGCACGATCTTGCGGTCCGTTCCGTCCCCATCGCCGAATTCGAACGCATGATGCTGGATGGCGCCATCCGCGACGACTGCACGCTGTCGGCCTGGGGACTGTATCTGCTGTGGAAGGCGCGGCAGGGGTAAAATCCGCTTTCTTTTGAGCGGTCGGCCAGCTCCCCTCCAGCGCGTGACTCGCGTCACAAGCCAATGCCCGCAATTCCTGAATAATCAATGCTGAACGAGGAGCGCGGATCGGTGTGCGCGCTTGCGCGTCAGGTCTTCGATCCGCGTTGCGCAACGAAGATTCGCCGTCAGGCCGCAATTACCGGGCCTGCGCGGAAGAGCCGAGCCGGAGGACGAGTCGAGCCATGTTCAGGATTGTGGAAGCCCGCACCGCCGGCCTCAACATTCGGCAGTTTACCGTCGAGGCGCCGCGTATCGCGCGCAAGCAGCGGCCGGGGCAGTTCGTCATTCTGCGGCTTCACGACAGGGGCGAGCGCATCCCGCTCACCATCAAGAGCGCCGATCCGTCGGCCGGCACTATCACCATCGTCGTGCAGGCCGTGGGCAAAACCACTTCGCTGCTCAATTGCCTTGAGGCGGGCGACTCCATTCTCGATGTTGTGGGCCCGCTCGGCCGCCCTTCAGAGATCAGAAACTACGGCACGGCGGTGATTCTGGCCGGGAGCGTGGGTACGGCCATGGCGCTGCCCACGGCCAAAGCGCTGTACGACGCCGATAATCACGTCATCTTTATTGAGGGCGCGCGCAGCAAAGAAATGGTCGTCTTTGAAGACGAGGTGCGCGCGGCGAGCCATGAGGCGTACATCCTGACCGACGACGGCAGCTACGGCGAACAGGGCCTGGTGACGAAAAAGCTCGAGGAGTTGCTCGCGCGCCGGGCGCAAGCTCGACTTTGTGCTCGCCGTCGGCCCGGTGCCCATGATGCGCGCCGTGGCGCGGATCACTGCGCCGCTCGGCATCAAGACCATGGTCAGCCTGAACTCCATCATGGTCGACGGAACCGGCATGTGTGGCGGCTGCCGCGTACTGCTCGGCAACCAGAGCAAGTTTGCCTGCGTGGATGGGCCGGAGTTCGATGCCTCGCTGGTGAACTTTGAAGTGCTGATGCAGCGCAATGCGATGTATCGGAGCCAGGAGTGCCAATCGCTGAAAGCCTTCGAGCAGCACAAGCAGGAAGATCTGGCCCAACTCCGTGCCGCGGTCGCCACAAGGGAAAAAGAAAAGGCAAAGTTGCGCGCAAGGCTCGAGACGCGCGACAAGGGCGAGACGCACGAAAGGTCCGAGACGGATGAACGGCTTGAGGCCGCCCGCACCGCCGGCGAGGAGAAGCGCTATGTCTGATCCGCCGCCGCTTCCCGTCAATTCTCTTCCGCTGAAGGAACGCATGAAGGTTCCGCGCGTGCACATGCCGGAGCTCGATCCCGAGATCCGCGCGCACAACTTCGAGGAAGTGAATCGGGGACTGGCCGCTTCCGGCGCTGTGACTGAAGCCACGCGCTGCATCGCCTGCGCCAAGCCCGGCTGCGAGGGCGATTGTCCGGTGGGCGTCAAGATCAAGGAGATCGTGGCGCTGATTTATGCGGGCGATTTTCTGGCCGCGGCGGCGAAAGATGCGCGAGGATAACGCGCTGCCCGCCATCACCGGGCGCGTGTGCCCGCAGGAAAGCCAGTGCGAGGGCGGATGCGTGGTAGGCAAGAAAGGCCAGCCTGTGGCCATCGGCAACCTGGAGCGGTTTATCGCCGACTTTGAGCGGCATGAGCGGCCAGCTCGGATTGCCGGCCATCGCACCGCCCACAGGCAAGACCGTGGCCATCGTCGGCAGCGGGCCGGCGGGGCTTTCGGCTGCCGGAGATCTGATTCAAAAAGGGCATCGCGTGCGCGTGTTTGAGGCGCTGCACGAGCTGGGCGGCGTGCTCGTCTACGGCATTCCGGAGTTCCGTCTGCCCAAATCGATCGTGAAGGAAGAAGTGGACAACCTGAGCCGCATGGGCGTGGAATTCGAGACCAACGTCGTTGTGGGCAAGAGCGTGACCCTCGACGAGCTGATGCGCGTGGAGGGCTACGACGCGATCTTTGTGGCCACCGGCGCGGGCCTGCCGGTGTTTCTCGGCGTGCCCGGGGAGCACTTGAACGGCGTCTATTCGGCCAACGAGTTCCTCACCCGCACCAACCTGATGCGCGCCTATAAGTTTCCCGAATTCGACGAGCCGATCTACGACTGCCGCGATCGCGACGTGATCGTGGTGGGCGGCGGCAACACCGCCATGGACGCGGTGCGCACTGCGCGGCGGCTGGGCGCGAAGACGGCCACGCTGGTCTATCGCCGCTCAGAAGCCGAGATGCCGGCCCGCGCCGAAGAAGTGAAGCATGCGCGCGAGGAGGGAATCGAATTCCGCATGTTGACCAATCCGGTCGAGTTCCTCGGCGATCAAGATGGCTGGCTTATTGGCGCGCGCTGCGTGCGCATGGAGCTGGGCGAGCCCGATGCTGACGGACGCCGGCGTCCGGTTGCGATTGCCGGCTCAGAATTCGTTTTACCGGTCGACGTGGCCATCATCGGCGTGGGGACGACAGCGAACCCGTTGATTCAGAGCACAACGTCCCGATCTCGCGACCACCAAGCACAACTACATCGTGGCCGATCCCGAGACCATGCGAACGTCGAAGCGCGGCGTCTTTGCCGGCGGCGACATCGTCACCGGCGGAGCCACGGTGATCCTGGCCATGGGCGCCGGGCGCAAAGCCGCAAAAGCGATCGACGAATACCTGAAAACTGGCGAGTGGGGTCGAGGGATTTAGTCCCTGTCTCAAAAGAATGGGCGGCAAAGCTTTCGCTCTGCCGCCGCCCTGTCCCTGGGTTGTCTTGAAGGTACTGCAGTCTTACGAAACCTTCTTTACTGCAAGAGCTTGGTCACTTCCTGCTGCACTTGGTTAGCTTGCGCTAATGCAGCGATGCCGGTCTGGCTCAGAATCTCGAACTTCGACATGTTCGAAGTTGCCGAGGCATAGTCGGTTGCCTGCACCGCGTTTTGCGCTGAAACCACGTTCTCCTGCTGCGTGCTCATGATCTGGCTGAGCGAATTGAGCGTATTGATCTGGGCGCCGATGTAGCCGTCCATCGAGGCCACGTCGCTGATGGCCACATTCAGTTCGTTGAGGGCTACCTCGGCTTCCACCTGTGTGATCAGGCTGGTGGTGCTCAGGTTGGAGCCGGCCCCATCGGAGTAGCTGGTTGTGGCCACGCCGCCGGCGCCGTTGTTGTCCGCAACCATGCTCGTGTTGAGCGCGCCGCCGCCCGTGGATGTATCGGTAATGGAGCCGGTCACGCCCATGCTGTAGTACGCGGACAGGCCGACTGCCGGAGTATCCTGGACCGCGGTTATTCCACCAGTGGTGGTATCGACGATGGTCTGCGCGAAGGTGGCGCCTTCCGAAGCTGGGCCGTTGGAAACCAGCGTCAGGATGGTGCCTGCCGGCTGGGCGCCTACAGGAGCCGCGTTGACGGTTGCAGTGATTCCCAGGCCAGATGCTGTGATGGCGGCCGCCAAGGCGGTGAGTGTGCCAGCGCCCGCGGCGGCATTGAACGTCGTACCATCGATGACCAGGTTCCCCGTCAGGGCATCGGTGCCGAGGCCGATACCGGAAAGGGTCACTGTGCCGATCTGGTTCTGGTTGGCGACGTTGGTCGTCGCAGCTACACCGCCTGCGCCGACAGTCACCGTGGAGCTGAAAGTGTCGGACGCGTTGGCGGACTTGAAGGTGAGGATTTTCCCGGTGCTGTCGACCGAGGCCGTAACGCCGTAATTGCCGGCGTTGACGGTCGCCGCCACATCGGCGGCGTTATCGGTCTTATTCAAGGTTCCCAGCGTAATGGCGGGGTTGGAGCCGATGCTGAGCGTACCGCCTGTGTATGCCTGGTTGGCGTTGCCGGTGGTGATGGTGCCGATCATATTGGTGAACGACCCGCTGACGATCGGGGTCCCGGTCAGAGTGAGCGCGCCCGCCGATGCGGTCATGTTGGTGCTCGACACGGTCACAGCCGGGTTGGCGGACGTTAAGGTGAGGAGCGTACTGGCCGCATGACCGTCGAGATATCCAGAGGAATTCACTGAAGCCGTCACACCATACCCGGCGGCATTGATGGTGGCCGCCAGGTTCGCCAGCGTGTCCGTTGAGTTGGCGGTCCCAAGGGAGATGATGTGGGTTTTGCCGTCGGAACCGACAATCGAAAGCGTGCCGCCGGTGAGTGTGTCCGCAGCCGCGGCGATGGTGAGGGTGCCCACTTCGCCGGCGCCATTGGTTCCGGCGCCTAAGCCGTTGCCGGCGATAATGATGCCGGTATCGTTACCGCTGCCGCCAGCCGTATTCGCCGCTGTGGCCGCGCTGGCCGCGGCCGTGCCTGCCTGGGTTGCGGTGCCAAAGCTCGCGCTCAGTCCCAGGCCCGAGCCGTTGATGGCATTGATCAGGCCCTGTGCAGTGTTGGCATAATTCGTGCCCGTACCCACCGTGATATTCGCCGAAGCGGGCGTAACGGTCCCGCTCGAGCCCCTGGCAAGGTAGCTCACCGTGATCGTGGTTGAGCCACTGGCATTCAAGCTGTCGGAGGCGGAGGCATTGGTTCCGCCTTTGGAGAGATCGATGAACACGTTGCTCTGCCCGCTCGAGTAGGACATCGCGCCGCCCGTGTCGCCCACGCTCGACGCGGACAACGTGCGGATGAAAAGATCGTCCACCGAGGAGCCAGCCTGCGAGGAATCGCCGGTGTAAATGGCGACCGTGGTGTTGTTGAAGACCTGCTCCTGGTTGTAGGTGGTCGTCGATCCAATATTGTTGATCTCGGCCAGGATCGATTGATACTCCTGATTGGCCGCACCCTCCTGGGTCGAATTGAGCGTGCCGTTCGAAGCTTCGGCGGCCAGCGTAACGGCGCGGTCCAGCAGGCTTGTCACCTGCGACAGCGCGCCGTCGGCCACTTGCATCAGTCCCACGCCTTCCGTGGCGTTGGTCTTAGACTGCGTGAGCGCAACCGAATTCGCCTCCAGCCCGTTGACCAGCGAAAGGCCGGCCGAATCATCCGCTCCGGAGTTGATGCGCGACCCCGACGACAACTGCTGCAACACTGTCTGCAGGCTGGCGTTCGTGTTGCTGAGGTTGTTCTCAGCGTAGATTGCCGACAGATTGTTCAAAACACCGAGGGCCATGGGGTCAGCTCCTTTTCGGATGCCTTGTGGTCCTCAAATCCGTTGGCGCCTTGCTTCTCCTGCCAAAGCCGCCGTCACTTCCGGATGGGCCTGTTCGCATCCACCCCCTTCATCGGTCCCGGCCGAAATAACTTTAGTCATAATCTTCTAATTTTTTTGCGGCCGCGATTGTTTCGCCGCGATTCAAGGTGTCGCGTCGGCAGCGCAATCGCTGTCGCAGCACGCTCCAGTCGCTGTCCCGATACTGCGCACGCTGTTTGTCTCGCTTTCGAGGCAATGTGTCCGCGGCTTCATCCGCGCAAGCGGCGCGTTTTACCCGGTCTTTCGCGAAATTTCCTGGCGCGAGCACACAAACAGCAAGCCCTCCGGCACACGCCGAAGGGCCTGGTGGAAGAATGCTGAAGAAAACCTAAGCTGCAGCCTTGCGCTCCGGCTTGTACCCCGACACACCGTAATAGGTCATGAAGAGATAGCAGGCGATGGGCAGCAGGAATGCGTGCTGGTAGCCCGCTTTGTCGGCGATCAGCCCGAAGAGCGGCGGAATCACTGCTCCGCCGAAATTGCCGATCGTGATCACCCCCGAGCCCTTGCTGGTCAAAGGTCCCAATTCGGCGATGCCGAGTGCGAAGATCGTCGGATACATGATGGAGTTGGCGAAGCCGCACAGAATCAGGCTCCAGATGGCGAGGTGGCCCGTCGAAAACATCCCGACGACCAGCAGGGCAACGCCCAAAACGCCCAGGAAGGCCAGCAACTTGTAAGCTTTGATGGACTTCATCAGCACGGTTCCCGCGAAACGGCCGATCATCATGGCAAGGGGATAGCAGAAGGCCAGCACGGCGACAACTTCCTTTTCCCCAATCCCCTGCGGATAAAGACCGCTGACCGCATGGGCGAAAGGTTGGGCGAACCGCAGGTAGTCGTCGATCGCGCTCCCCTGCGTCTCGAAGAACTTGATGGCGTTCGCGGCCAGCGCGATCTCGAGGCCGACATAGAGGAAGATCCCAACCATGGCCAGCACCGTATGCCGGTAGGTCCAGATGCTGCGTCCGGCGATCGCGTCGCCATCCTTCGCCGGCCTGTAATCGCGCGTCCCGGTGATGGCCGGAAGATGCATTCCCATGATGATGAAGCCCAGCGCCAGCAGGGCACACGCAATTGCGATATAAGGCCCCTGCACGGTATGGGCGATGGCTGCCTGGCTCTTCACCTTTGCAGGATCGGTCAGGATGAATACACCGACCACGATCGGAGCCATAGCCGTCCCCAGCGAATTGAATGCCTGCGCCAGGGTGAGTCGCGCCGGAGCGCTTTGTTCGGGGCCGAGGATCGAGACGTAAGGATTGGCCGAAGTCTGCAGTCCGCACACGCCGGTGGCCAGCACGAAACTGGCGGTGAGGAAGAACGGGAAACTGATCATGGCGGCCGCGGGCACGAACAGCAGCGCGCCCACGACCATCACGAACAACGAGATGACCATGGTCCGCTTGTAGCCCACCGCCTCAATCACTTTGGACGCGGGGACCGAGAAGACCAGGTAGGCAAAGAACCACGCCGAGGTCACCAGATTCGACCACGCGTGACTGAGATTGAAGATGTCTTCGAGCTTCGGCGACAAGTTGCTGTTCAAATTCGTCAGGAATCCGAAGATCAGGAACAGGCCGGTGACAATGATGAATGGAACTGTGTAATTGGGCGCGCTGGGCGCGGCCGCGGGTTTGGAGCGCGTAGCCATAAAAGATCTTCCTCCGCCAGATGCAAAGAAACAAGCTGGAATGGTTTCGCAAACACTCTACCAGCCGGCCGGCTCGCGTCCAGTGGAAAATGAAAATGTTTTCAGCGCGATTTGGCCGGATTGCGCAGCCCCCGGATTTCACTTGCCGGACTTGAGATTGCCGAGCCATTTACACTAAAGGTGCATGATTCCCACCCTCACCTGGACCCCCGAGGGCGTCCGCTTCATCGATCAGACCAAGCTCCCGCTCGAAGAGAGCTATGTGCTCGCCACAACCTACGAACAGGTGGCTGAAGTCATCGTCACCATGGTGGTCCGCGGCGCGCCGGCCATCGGCGTCTCGGCGGCTTACGGCGTAGCCCTTGGCGCGAATCCACTCCAAGGCTGAGAGCGCGGAGCGCTTTGCCCCCGAGTTCGAAAGAATCTGCGCGCGACTCGCCGCAACCCGCCCCACGGCCGTCAATCTCTTCTGGGCCATCGACCGCATGAAGGCGCTCTTCGCCAGGCTGCGGGCCTCCGGCGCGACCCTCGCCCAAATCCAGGAAGAAATCCTGGCCGAAGCGCACGCCATGTACCAGGAAGACATCGCTGCCTGTAAGGCGATGGGCGCCCACGGGGCCGGGTTGCTGCCGCAAGAGGGCAGCGTCCTGACGCACTGCAACGCCGGAGCCCTGGCCAGTTGCGGCTACGGGATGGCGCTGGGCGTCATCCGCGCGGCGGTCGAGCAGGGCAGGCGCATCCACGTCTTTGTGGACGAAACGCGGCCCTTTCTGCAAGGCGCGCGGCTCACCGCGTGGGAGCTGATGGCCGACGGCATTCCCACCACCGTGATCTGCGACAACATGGCCGCCAGCTTAATGCGGCAGGGGAAGATTCAGGCCGCAATTGTGGGCGCGGACCGCATCGCCGCCAACGGCGATACCGCCAACAAAATCGGCACCTACAACGTCGCCATCCTGGCCCGTGAGCACGGTATCCCGTTTTACGTGGCCGCGCCGTGGTCCACCATCGATCTCGCCACCGCGACCGGCGACGCCATCCCCATCGAAGAGCGCCCGGCACGGGAAGTCACGCACCTCGCCGGCAAGCAGATCACCCCCAATGGCGTGGGCATCTGCAATCCCGCCTTCGACGTCACCCCGGCCAAGTACATCACCGCCATCATCACCGAGCGCGGCGTGCTGCGCGCGCCGTACACGGAATCGCTCAAAGAGATGGAGCTGGTGAGCTAGATCGAGGGGTCCGATCGCAACGCTCACGCCAGCGTGCGCACTTCGCTCGATGTGCCGCCCGCCGAACTGCGGATCTCACGTTCACGAAAGGCTTATGGCCTTGCCATCCGCGCCGCCATCACCGCAAACATTGGGTACGTCAGATACACCAACCCGATTTCCGTGTAGTATCCCAGCGGAGTCATCTTCATCGGTCCGTAGGCGAACATCGGATAATCCAGGATCAGATTGATCGCCAGCCACAGCGTTCCCACCGCCGCGGCCTCACGAATCGCCACCGCCCGCTTGCGAAAGTAGAGATTCAACAAGGCTCCGGCGGTCACCAGAACTACCAGGGACATCAGCGTGCTGAACAGCGGAGCATTGGATTTTTCAACGGAAATACGGCAAATGAGACCACGAACGGGATAACCCAACTCAAGAGCCCCAGCAGAATGGCGCGCGTCACGGCGCGTGTTTTGGCGCCCATAACCACCTCCGCGTGTAGAGGAATTGTATGGAAAAGATATTAAGCCACTCGCGGGCGCAGGGGTAGTCCCGCCATGCTAGAGTGAAATTCCACGGGGGTCGCGATGGCGGCGGAACTGCAGCTTCGCCGCGGGCGGCGAAACAATCGAATTGCAGCAGCAGGTGTCGCGGCTGCAGGCGCTGCTTGAGGCCTCGCGCCAGGTGCACTCCACCATCCGCGAAGAGGAAGTGCTGGAGTCGGTGCTGCGCATCGTGGTGCGCGAGCTGGAGATGGCCGGGGCGGCGTTTCCCGGGACCGGCCTGACGTATGGCGACTATGCCGGCAGAGATGCAGCCGACGGCGACTCCGAACAACTGCTCATCTATCCGCTTGCCGACCGCGACGGCACGGAAGATGACCGAACTGGTGGTGGCGTCTCCGGGCGGGCGCGAGCTCACGCTCTACGAGGCCGATTTCCTCGAAGGCCTGGCGCTGCAGGCCGCCGTTGCGCTTGAAAATGCGCGCAACCACAAGCGCAACGTGGAGTTCGCGCGCGTGCAGCAGGATCTGGACGCGGCGCGGCAGATTCAGCGCTCGCTGCTGCCGCAGAACCTGCCCGACATTCCCGGCTACTCGGTCGCCTTCCGCTCCGATACCTGTTACGAGGTGGGCGGCGACTATCTCGACATCGTGGAGCAGCCCGACGGCAGCCTGCTGATGGCTGTGGCTGACGTGGCCGGCAAGGGGCTGGCCTCGGCCATCATGTCCACCAGCTTCCGCGCGGCGTTTCGCGGCATGGCGGTCACCGGGCTGCCGCTGGACGAGCTGGCCACGCGCATGAACCAGCACCACTGGGCCGAGGGCGAGGAGGCGCGCCGCCGCTATGTGACGGCGATCTTTCTGCGCCTGCACCCTGAAGCGGGCGAGATCGAGGTGGTGAACGCGGGCCACAATCCCGGCTTCCTCGTCGCGCCGGGCGCGCCGCCGATCCAGTTTGATGCGGCCGGCACGCCGCTGGGCCTTTTGCCGGGCATGCGCTACACGAGCGAGCGGCACGGCATTCGCGGCCGGAGCACGGCTGCTCTTCTATACCGACGGTCTGACCGAGGTCTTCAAGGGAGATGAGGAATTTGGTCCGGAAAGGCTTTTGCATGAGTTTTCTACGTGCCCGGCGCGAAGGCCGATGGTATTCTCGATGCATTGTGGGCAGCCATCGAGGCGTTTGCCGAAGGCGGCCCGCAGGCAGACGACATGACCGCGCTGGCGCTGTGCCGCGCGACGGATTCACCGGAGATGCCGGAATGAGCAAGTCGAAATCCACCACCGTCGAGGTGCGGCTGCCCACCCGGATGGGCTACGAGAAAGTGGCCATGAGCACGGCGTCCGCGGTGGCCAAGCTGATGGGTTTCCCCGAGGACCGCATCGAAGATCTGAAGACGGCGGTGGCCGAGGCCTGCATCAACGCCATCGAGCACGGCAACCGGCTGAACGAAAAGCTGTCGGTCGGCGTGGTCCTTCGCGCCGATACCGACGCGCTGGAAGTGAAAGTCATCGACGACGGCACGGGCATCAAGGTGCAGCCCGCCAAGCCCGACATCGACCGCAAGATGCACGGCGAAGAAGATCCGCGCGGCATGGGCATGTTTCTCATCCAGGCGCTGGTGGACGAAGCGGAGTGGGTGACCGGATCGGATGGCAAGAGCAGCTATGTCCGGCTGGTGATCCGGCTGGATAAGGAAGGGGCATAGGCGAAAGCGCCGAACCCAAACCAAGGCGGAGACAATCCCCGGAAGAAAGTGGAGGCAATCGACAAGTGCAGAACGCAACCAAGTCGCGTGTTGACCAGCTAAAGTCCCCGTCCGGTTATCCGGTCGCCGTCCTCCGCTTTGAGGGCGATATCGCCAGCACTTCGAAGGAAGCGGTCCTTGGCGCCTACCAGGCGCTGCCCAAGGAGACGACGAAGCTCATTCTGCTGGACTTCACCGGCGTGGACTACATCAACTCCAGCGGCATCGCACTGGTCATCCAACTGCTGATTGAAGCCTCGCACGCGGGCCAGACGGTGTCCGCCTTCGGCCTCTCGGCGCACTTTACCAAGGTCTTCACCATGGTGGGCATCACCAAGTACGCGCGCCTGTTCCCCAACCAGGCCGAGGCGCTCGCCACGTTGTGAGGGCGGCCGGTTGAAGCTGTTACGATTTGTTGGCCTGTTTTTTGAGCGGTTCGGTTCCTGCCCCGATCAAGTCGATGCATCCTTGATAGACAAATACGCGACTACGCTTCCGGCCTGTTATCTCCGAGACGATACCAAGTTCCTGCATATTCTGGAGCGATGAGGTAACTGCCGGCACGGTCTTGTTTATGGCGGAAGCAATGGCTCTGATCGAAATAATAGGATTCATCTGTATGTGCATGTGGACTTGAGTGGCCGTTCCGGCTGCCTTCCCCAAGGATTGGATTCTCTCCCGGTCCGCGCGAAAAAGTTCGAGCAGTTTTGCCGCTGTATCGCAGGCTTGATCTGCGGTTTGTGCGACGCCATGGAGAAAGAATCTCAGCCATTCCTCCCATGCGCCGTCAGTCCTGACCTTCTGCAATAGTTCGTAATACCGGTCGCGATTGGCCTTTAAGTACAGGCTCAAGTAGAGCATCGGTTCGCGGAGAACGCCACTTTCACAAAGGAGCAAGGTAAGCAGCAAACGCCCAAGGCGACCGTTTCCGTCGAGGAACGGGTGGATGGTCTCAAATTGCGCGTGCACCAATCCCAGCTTGATCAAGAGCGGAAACTTGTCGTCATAAAGAAATTTTTCGAATGAGTCGAGACACTGCATTAATACCTCAGGAGGCGGAGGCACAAACAGGGCGTTGCCGGGTCTCGAACCACCGATCCAGTTCTGGCTGCTGCGGAATTCCCCGGGTGTCTTGTCTGCTCCTCGTGCAGTCTTAAGCAAGGTGTCATGAATCTCGCGAAGTAGTCGGAGCGAGACTGGAAAGCCTCCCTTCAGCCTTCGCAAGCCGTATTCCATTGCCTTGACGTAATTAGAAGTTTCTTTCAAATCGTTGATCGGTACTCCCGCTTCGAGGTCTTGTTCGAAAAGCAACAAGTCGGAAAGAGTGGATTGCGTGCCTTCAATCTGGCTGGACACCACCGCTTCTTTGCGGATGTAAAAATAGACAAAGAGGCTCGAGTCAGGCAGAATCGCGATGGATCCATCGAGTCGGCCCAGTGCCTGATTGGCACGGTCCAGCAAAGCGTAAAGCCCTGACAGATCGACGGGTGGCTCTGGGGGAAGTGGTTTCGGTACGAAAGCCCGTACCTGTTCTCCGGCCGTCGTCGAAATACGGTATTCTCCCGTTTCGCGGTTGGTGGCCATTGCAGTCCTATTTCTTATTCAATTTTGGATAATAGCCGGATTTGTTATTAAAGGAAAGGCCGTCAACCTTTAATAACGAGTAGCCTTGAAAAAGAAAGCTTCTTTACGGCTCGATTCGCTCTATTGCGGTCCCTTTTCGCCCCTGGAAAACAGCGGGATGTGGAAGGGCATCTCGGTTGTGGAGGGCCTTTTCTGTTTTGTGCTCGCGTCCTGGCGCAGAACGGTGCGCTGCGAGTTGATGCATAGCCAGCCCCCATGCACCCGCTCGAAGACATGGGTAAAGATGCCTCTTTCGTCCACCTGTGCGGAGTTCACCTTGTGGTGCAATGTGTAGGTGCCGTTGGCCACGGCGATATCGCCCAGCATGCGCACAGTGACGACCTTCTGCGTGAGGTAGAGCGTCTTGTCCTCTCCGCTGAGCACCTGCGCGACCTGCTGGTTGCGCGTGGTCACGTCGCCGCTGGCCGAGACATCGACGAACAAGGAAGAAAGCACCAACTCCAGACCATACTGGTCGCGCCGGTTCACGGCGTCGGACCACTTGTCTTCAATCGTCTGGAACAGCACCATCTCCGGGCTGGCGGTTTCCGTCACACCGGGCTGGTCGGCAGCCGGGAGGGCGCTCGCAACCGGATCGGAAGAGCGATTCTGGGCCACCGCGGCGCAGCACAAGAGAACAACAGCAGAAAAAAAGGAGAGAAAAAGCCGATTCATACGCAACCTGAACTCCAACCTGGAATGCAGAGTTCGCAAATCTGTTCGCAGGCCCTACCGAGCATCATAGCTCTTTGGACTCGGCTGGCGGACCAGACGGAAGCGAAAAAACGCAGGGCCCCGCCGGGAAGTTCAGGGGCGTCTAAAGGAGACCTTGCAACCGGTCGGGATCGTGGATGGTGACGTTGGAGTCTTCGATCGAAATCCAGCCGTCTTTGCGGAACTGGCCGAGGGTGCGGGTGATGGTCTCGCGGGTGGTGCAGGTCATGGAAGCCAGCTCCTCGTGAGTGAGCAGCAGTGGGAACCGGAACTCGCCGCTTTCCGTGTGCTCGCCGATCTGATGCGCCAGTTCGATGAGCAGGCGCGCCAGGCGCGCGGCCACGGTTTCAGCCAGCGCAATGCGGCACGCATCCTGCAGGGCAAAACGGTACTCCTGGCAGATGCACTGCACTGCGCGCAGTTGTGCTTCCTTGTGATTGCGCAGAAAACTCAGGAATCGTTCCCGCTCCACCGGCCGCAATTGCGCCGGGGTCAACGACTCTGCGGAAACCTCGTACACTCCGTGGGAGAGCACTGCATAAAGGCCAAGCATGGAGCCGGGACCGGCAACGCGAACAATCATGTGGCGGTCTTCCGGCCGGCCCGCGGTCAGCTTAAGGTACCCGCTGCAGATAAGGTAGAGGCAGCGGGAATCCTCGCCCTGTGTGAACAGTGAAGCCTGTGCGGGTAGCGAGATCGTGCTTGTGGCCAGTTCCAGGTCGGCCAAGACGGCGCTGCCGAGCGAACAAAACCAGCCGGGACGGCGGTTTGCGCAGGCCGCGCACCCTAAGGGCGACGACCGGTTGGCGTGCCGCGATCGCGTCTGCTCCTCAACCGAAATCTGCATGTCCGCCATCGTCTATTCCCGTCCGATCCCGATCCGGCCCTTCGTCACCACCGATTCCCGAGCCAAATCCCTGTCTTCGGACGCTGCGGTGGCGATCGAAACACCCTGCTGTTTCACAGCAACAGAGGCACTTAGTCAGAGTTTGCTTGAGGGCCGCCCGCTTTGGATGTGATGGGGCTCACGTTTATGGCACAATTGGGACGTGTGTGATCTGCCAGGCGAGTTCTCCCGGACCCGGAATCCGGCAAGTCACTGTGACGCAGAACGTTCGACGCCAAAACCAGTCTTGCCACCCTATGTGACGGACATCACCGCCCAGCCCGACTTGGAAACCGTAATCTTCCGTGAATGTGGTGATGCCCCACACCGGTGGGCGGTTGCCGGGGGCTTTGACGGTGCTCGCGCTCACGTGGCAGATTCGCCACATTCAGCCCGAAATAGCGGCTGACGTTCGAATTAAGCGGTGAAACGAAGTTCATCGAAGGCGGTATTTTGCATGCATACAAATAGGCCGGCAACGCAAGGTTTCAAACGTGCAGTCCACGGGAAACGGCCGGGACTGCGAGTGCTGTTCACGATTTCTGGCCGGCGCCGGCATGTTGTGCGCTACGGCGATGACTGCTCAAACGCCGGGAGCCAAGGCCACAGACGCGCCGGCAGTTGGCGCTGCCCACGCCGAATTCGTGGGCTCCGACACATGCGCAACCTGCCACGCAGAGGTGTCCAAAGGATTCGACACCAATCCGCACCAGAAGATGGCGCTGATGCACGGCAACGCCAGCGGTGTCACCTGCGAGAACTGCCACGGGGCGGGCAGCGAGCACGTAGCCGGCGGCGGCGACGTGACCAAGATCTTCGATCCCGCCAAGGCTTCGTCCAAGGAAATCGACGAGAAGTGCCTGAGCTGCCACGCGGGCGCGCATCCCAACTTCGAGCGCTCGCCCCATGCCAGGGCCGACCTGAGTTGCATCAGCTGCCACAGCATTCACGGAAGCAAAGATGAGACGCTGCTCAAGGCTTCCCAGCCGGCGCTCTGCTATCAATGCCATGCCGACCAGAAGGCGCAGTTCAACATGCCCATCCATCACCGGGTGAATGAGGGCCTCATCAAGTGCACTGACTGCCACGATGTGCACGGCACCTTCCTGGCAAACAACCTGAAATCCACGGAAGACCAAAACCAGATCTGCACCAAGTGCCACACCGACGTGCGCGGACCGTTCACATTCGAGCATGCCCCGGTCAGAGCTGAGGGCTGCGTCACCTGCCATACGCCGCACGGTTCGCAGAACCCGCGGCTGCTGAACATGCCGTCGATCGCCACGCTGTGCAACCAGTGCCACAGCCCGCTTTCAGCAGGTGGGGTCCACGGTTTGGATGCCGGTTCAACGACAGTGACGCCCTGCATCACCTGCCACACGATGATCCATGGCTCGAATGCCAGCCAGGCATTTGTACGGTAACGGGGCCAATTCGCGCCGTCTGCCCATCGGGCGGCGCGATTCAGGTTCCTGAGTCTAACGCGCTTGCAGGCACAGGGTTTTGATGGGAGCGACGTTCTTATTCAAGTGAGGCTTCATATGACGAGCAAAGGCTGGTTTTCAGGGATTCTTAAGCAACAGCCCTCTTTCGCAATGTACCTGGGGATGATCGTGGCCATCTTCCTTGCGGTCGCGTGCATCGTTGCCGCGCAGGGTCAGTCCACACCGGCTCCCGCGCCGGAGTCAACAATGTCGATCCCTAGCGGCTACACCGCCCATCACTCGATCGACATGGGTGGCCGCATGTCCGATATCTCGGGGAGCGGGGAAATGTATGACACCCTCGTGAACCTCCATGCGGGGCCGCGCGTTCAGGCCGAGACCTTCGGGTTGCATGCCCTCCCCGGCAACAAGCACACCCTGGTCGACGACCTCTCGGCATTCGGCACCGGCTTCGGCGGCGATCCCAACATCATGGCCAAGCTCGATTTCTCCAAGGCTAAGTTCTACGAGTTCTCTGGAATGTTCCGGCGCGACCGCCTGTATTCCGACTACGACCTGCTGGGCAACCCGAACATTCCCAGCGGATATTCGATCAACAACATGGTCGAACGGCACCGCCACCCCAGCGCTGGCCTGGCCGCAGGTGAACAGGTCGCCGGTGATGTTCAACATCGTGCGCCGCATGACCGACACCAACCTCACGTTGATGCCGCTCGTCCACCTTCTCCGCCCGGCTTGGCTACTCGCATAGCACCATGGAAGGGCCCACGCTCAGCCCTTCGTACACGATCCTGAAGTACAACGCGCTGCTCGAGCAGTACGAGCGCAACGGCAGCGACGACTTTTTGGGCGCGATGGACTGGAAGCCGCAGCCGGCGACCAAGATTAGTATCGAAATGCAGGTCAATCACTACAAGTCCGACACGTTCTTCACGCTCGACCCGAACGGCTTCCTGGTGCAGGAAGCGGATGGAACGCCTGCCTACCTGGGCAATTTCACCAGCTTTGCGCCATACGGCATCTCCGTGAGCGCCGCCTGCAACACGGCCAGCATGGGAGGCGGCTACACCAGCGCCACCAACTACACCATCCTCTCGCCCGCGAACAAACCGGGCGCCCTGCCGATCATCAATCCGGCATGTGCTGCGGTCACGAGCTACGTACGGTCGCAACCCACCCGGATCTGGACACCGACCGGGACAGTTCGCTTCCAGAGCACAGCTCTGAAGAACATCTCGATGAACGGAAACGTTCACTATACTCGTGGCTCCTCTAACCTGCCGAACTACTACGAGAGCGCGCAGGGCCTCACTACGCTGGCCGCCAACGGCACGGCAAATCGCTCGGTCATCTGGACGGGCGGCCACGCGACGGCTCAGCACACGGTGATTGGCTCCGATTTTGGCATCGTCTGGCAGGTGAATCCGACGGTCAGCATCGCCGACCAGGCTACCTACTCCAGTACCCACGAGCCGAGTTCCTCGATCATTCCACCGCAAACCGCACTGGCAACCGACGGGAGCGGGCAACGCGACCATCAACTACTCCGGCCCGCTCGTCGCTGGAACCGGTCTCACTGCCTCACGGGATCAACGGCACCCTGGTCTACAACTACTACGGCCAGGAATACCTGATCAACAATCTGACAACGAGCTGGGATCTTTCGGCGCGCGCGCGGTTTGCTCTCACCTACCGCTACAGCAACCGCAACATCGGCCAGGGCGTTCCTCACCAGGGCCCGATCCCCATAGCGCCGGGCGACCCTGTGAACGGAACTATCACCATTAATGAAAATGCCGGAGTCTTCAATGCCGCGCTGCGTCCCGCGAAAAACTGGGACCTGAACGGCACAGTTGGAATTCGGCTATGCCGACAACGCCTTCACCGCGGTGGGCCAGCGGCAGTTCAAGACGTACCGGGTGCACACGCTTTACCGCCCGAGTGGATGGGCGACCTTCTCCGGATCGTACAGCGACCGCGAGCGGCACAATAACACCAACAACAACCAGGATGCCGTGGGAGCGGGCGATGTGAATTACAACGGCCCCATCAACCACGTCGATCACAACCGCATTGGCAGCGTGGGCGTAGTGTTGGCGCCAAACGACCACTATAGTGTGAACTTCAATTACTCCTACAGCGACGTGTACGCGGCCACCAACATTTGCTTCAGCAGCGGCGCTGCAGTCGCTTCGGCCACCACACCCGCCGTTCCCGGCGTCGCCACCGTCACCAGCTCCGGCGCACCCAACCTTTGCGTCGGCAACGCGACATGGTTTGCCAGGGACTTCATGGATGCGCCGACGCAGCTCGGTACGGTCAGCCTCTCGTACAACCCGGTCGTAAAAGTCCGCGCGAACTTTGGCTACACCATCAGCGACGTCAACGGCAGCCGCTTCTTCAACGATGCCCGCGACGTGAACGGCTCGATGGTTTCGAAGTACCAGACCCCATTCCTGAACGTGGCCTACACCATGCATCCGGGACTGATCTGGAAGGCTGAGTACAACTACTTCGGCTACGGCGAGGGCGGGCCATCGGGCGCCCCACTCTGCAGCTACGCAACGTCAACCACGGCCACGATCTCTCCCTGTGCCTCTTTGCCCCAACCGACGGGTTTAACCGAAGGCACCGCGGGAGCGACGGCGCCGCGCAACTTTCACGCCAACAACGTGACGCTTGGAGTGCACTACGAGTTCTGACCGGGGGACCTCCGTTCCACGATCGAGCTGAGACAAACGGAAAGAAACAGGAGATTGGAAATGAAGATCAGGGCTGGAATGATGGTCGTCGCCATGATAGCGGCTACGACGGGTACAACCGCCGTTGCGCAAAGCTCGGGAGCGGACACCTACAAGGCCAAATGCCAAAGCTGTCACGGAGCCGAGGGCACGCCGAATCCGGGTATCGCCAAGATGATGGGCGTCAAGCCTGCCAGCGATCCTTCGGTCAAGTCGCTGAGCGAAGCGCAGATGATTACCGACACCACCAACGGCAAGGGCAAGATGCCGGCCTTCAAGGGCAAGCTCACCGACGCGCAGATCAAGGAGTCGGTGGATTACTTCCGCTCTCTCGCCAAGTAAGCGCAGGAGTTTGCGAAGTAAGTGAAGTTGCAAGTGCAGGAACAAGCCGGCGCGGTCGTCGCCCACAAGCCCCGATCGCGCCGGTTTGCGTCAGGTGGTTCCTGTTACCATTTCCATTGCGGTGCAAGCGGCCGGAAGCACGGGCCGTCAACATCAACCATCAACCACGCGGCAAGCGCTCGATTGCGCGTACGGGCCTGCAATAACCACAAGGAGTTTCGCCATGACTAAGATGATTCGTTCCCAAATCGTGCTGGCCGCGGCGGTGTTGCTGGCCGGCGCCATGTGCTTCGCCGAAGACGGCGCGGCAACCTACAAAGCCAAGTGCGCCGATGTGCCACGGCCCCACCGGCACTCCCAGCGCCGGAATGGCCAAGGCCATGGGCATCAAGCCGGTTTCCGATCCGTCGATCAAGGCTCTCACCGTGGCTCAGATCGCGGCCACGGTGAAGAACGGCAAAGGCAAGATGAAGCCCGTCGCCGGACTGACCGACGCGCAGGTGAAGGCCGTAGCCGCGTATTTCAAGACCCTGAAGTAGGCACTAGAATCAGCGCAGCAGTTTGAAGGCAGGCCCGCCATCCCCCGGCGGGCCGCCTATCGATGGAGGCTGAGGAAACGTGTCGTCATTTCAGAAATTCCGCGAAAACTGGGTTCGTCCGGCGCTGTTTTTCGGCAACAACCCCATCAGCCTGGCCGGCGGCGCCATCACCACCGCCTCCGGCGTCACCATGATCAGCTACTGGCTGGCCGAGCTCTTCGGCCATCTCAGCGACAATCCCTATCTCGGCATCATCTTCTTCCTCATTCTGCCGGCGCTGTTCCTGCTGGGCCTGGCGCTCATTCCCGTCGGCGTGTTCCTGCGCCGCAGGAAACTGCAGAAAGCCGGCCAGATTCCCGCCGCAGTTTCCCAGGATCGATCTCAACGATCGCATCTTCCGCCACGGCATCGACATCGTGCTGGTGGCCACCATCGTCAACTTCCTGGTGGTGGCCACGGCCAGCTATCACGGCGCCGACGTACATGGATTCGCCGCAGTTCTGCGGCCGCTCCTGCCACGTGATGACGCCGGAGTACACGGCCTACCAGATCTCGCCGCACTCCCACGTGGCCTGCGTCGAGTGCCACATCGGCACCGGCGCGCGAGGCCTACTTCAGCGCCAAGGTGAACGGCACCAAGCAGCTCATTGAAGTCACGTTTCCATCCGCTTGCGCCGCTCGCGCCCAAAATCATTCCCAACTATCCCACGCCGATTCCATCGCCGGTCACCAGCCTGCGCCCCGCGCGCTACACCTGCGAGGGCTGCCACACGCCCACGCGCTTCGACGGCGACAAGCTGCTGGTCAAGTCGAACTTTGCCGACGACGAACAGAACACCGAGACGCAGACGGTGCTCATCCTGCACCTGGGCGGCGTAGATTCGCTCTCGCATCGCACCGGCATTCACGGCGTCCACCTGGGCCACATCGAATACATCGCCACCGATCCCACGCGCACCACGATTCCCTGGGTGCAGCGGCAGAATCCCGACGGCACCGCACACGGTCTATGCCGCCTCGGCTCTCAACGGCGCGCAGCCCCAGGGCGAACGCCGCGTGATGGACTGCATCGACTGCCACAACCGCGCCGCGCACACCTTTGTCACCGCCGGAGAGGCCATCAACCGCGCCATGGCCGACGGCGCCATCAGCCCGTCGCTGCCCTGGATCCACAAGGAGGGCCTGGAACTGCTGAAGGCCACCTACTCCAGCCAGGACGACGCGCGCGCGAAGATTCCCCAGCAGCTTGAAGCCTTCTATCGCACGCAGCATCCCGAGGTGCTCGCCGCAGAAGGCCGCGCTGGTGAATCAGGCGGGCCAGGAACTGGTCACGCTCTACAGCCAGAATGTCTTTCCGTTCATGAAGGTGACCTGGGGAACGCATCCCAACCACATCGGCCACCAGGAATATCCGGGCTGCTTCCGCTGCCACGACGGCGACCACGCCGCCAAGGACGGCACCAGCATCACGCAGGACTGCTCCGCCTGCCACAACCTGCTGGCCGTCGAAGAAGCCAAGCCCAAGGTGCTCTCCGACCTCGGCATTCAGTAGCCCGAGCGGCTGTGCAACCTGGCTCTGGCCGTGCTACGCACCGGATTCGCTGTTTCGCCAGCCAGACCATTTTCTTCGCCGTCAATGTGCAGCCGTAGTGCACAGGTCAGCAGTCACTCAAGCGTGTTAGGCTGGCTTGTCGCGCGAAAAGTCTGTCCGCAAACACTCCAGGAGCACGATCCTTCATGCATTCCACTCATCCCGTCCATTTCAATCTTGTGGCCGCAGCCCATGCCTCCATGATCGAGCACGGCTTTCAGCCCGATTTTCCCCCGGAACCGACACCGAACTGGCCGCCATCAAAGCGCAGCCCGCCGCTCCAACCGCCGACGGCCTCACGGACCTGCGCAGCCTGCTCTGGTCCTCCATCGACAACGACACCTCCAAAGATCTCGACCAGATCGAGTGGGCCGAGCAGTTGCCTGACGGCCGCATCCGCGTGCTGGTGGGCGTGGCCGACGTGGACGCGCGCGTCACGCAGGGCACGGTGATCGACAAGCATGCCGCAGTTCGAGACCACCTCGGTCTACACCGGCGTAACCGTCTTTCCCATGCTGCCCACGGAACTCTCTGAGGGCATCACCTCGCTGAACGAGAATCAGGACCGCGTGGCCATGGTCATCGAATTCGCCGTCGACTCCGCTGGAACGGCCTCCGATGGCAAGGCCTATCGCGCGCTGGTGCGCAACCGCGCGCAACTGGCCTACCCAAGCGTCGGCGCGTGGCTCGAGGGCAAAGGCGACGCCGCCGGCAAAGGTGGCCGCCAGCGCCGATCTGGCCGCGCAGCTCAAGCTGCAGGACACGGCCGCGCAGCGCATGGAAGGCGGCCGCTTCCAGCACGGCGCGCTCGATCTTGAAACCATCGAGACGCAGCCGGTCATGCTTGGACCGATCAGGTCGTCGACATTGCGCGCCTCGAGAAGAATCGCGCCACGTCGCTCATTGAAGAGTTCATGGTGGCGGCCAACGGCGTCATCGCGCGCACCTTTGAGGAGCGCGGGCGTGGCCTCCATCCGGCGCATCGTGCGCACGCCCAAGCGCTGGGACCGCATCGTCGAGCTGGCCGCGGAAAAGGGCGGCGCACGCTGCCCGCCGAGCCCGACTCCAAGGCGCTCAATGACTTTCTGCTCGCGCAGAAACAGAAGGACCCCGACCATTTTCCCGATGTTTCGCTGACCGTGGTCAAGCTCATGGGCCCCGGCGAATACGTGCTGGTGAAGCCCAATCAGCCGTCGCCCGGCCACTTCGGCCTCGCCGTCCAGGACTACACCCACTCCACGGCGCCCAACCGCCGCTTCCCCGACGTGGTCACGCAGCGGCTGCTCAAGGCGTGGCTCACTCACTCCGCGCCGCCCTACTCTGAAGACGACCTCAACGCCATCGCGCAGCGATGCACTGAGATGGAAGACGCCGCCCGCAAGGTCGAGCGCGAGATGCAAAAGCGCATCGCCGCCGTCGTCCTGCATCCGCGCATCGGCCAGACCTTCCAGGCCATCGTCACCGGCGTCACCGACTACGGAACTTTCGTGCGCACCCTCGATCCGCACGTTGAAGGCATGCTGGTTCGCGGCGGCAAGGGCCTCGACGTCGGCGACAGAGTCACCGTCAAGCTCGTCTCCACCGATCCCCAGCGCGGATATATCGATTTCGCGGCATAGGCCGTCCATCCATCGGGAATCTGAAACAGAAATCGGCAAATTGACACCTTTCCGGGCACTTCTGCGCGCTCCGGGGTGCCGGGTGCGAAACATTTCTGTGTCCGGCAGGCGCCAGCCAATGCGTCTGACTGGAAGAGACTGTCGATCTTCAAGCAGGCGCTTCTGCCCTCGAATCAGGGCTTCGCCAGACGAGATCGATCCCAGCGGCGTTCCCCCCGAGCCGATTCGTCCAGATCGGAAGATTGCGCCGGCTAACGCCGACTTCCCCGGCACGTTCCACTCACTTCTGCGCTTTAGCCAGAGCTCGATTCATTGGGAACGGCCGGCGCGGCTCGTAGTAAACCGCCTTGGCCGGAATGGAAATCGTCTCCCGCTCCGGATAGCGCAGCGCGGTCAAGTGTCCGCCGTACACGCACCCTGTGTCGATGTCGACGGCGTCATCCAACCACTGCGGCTTGACGACCGGTGTGTGTCCATGCACCACCAGCGCCTTTTCTACGAAGACCCGCCGCCCAATTCGCGTCGGCTGGCATTGCTTCGCCCAGTCCCATGTGCACAACAACCAGTCTTCCTTCGTCAAGCACCAGGTGGTCCGGCAGCCGGCTGAGAAATCGAACAGACTCCTCGCAAAACCCGTCCGGCTCGGCGCGAGTCTGGTCCAGCGTCAGCGCCATACCGCGCGACACCTGCGTCGCGCGGCCCTTCAAGGCGCGCACGAGCTCCTCATCGCGATTGCCGGCAACGCACAGCGCCGTGCCCGCGCGCGCCATGCTCATCGCCAGCCGCAACACCCCTGGCGCGTTTGGGCCGCGATCCACCAGGTCGCCGACAAAGGCCAGCGTCCGCCCTCGCGGCGGAGTCACTGAAAAATCGTCTCGCCGCCGCTCCACGCGATAGGCGAGCGCCGCCAGCAACTCCAGCAGCTCCTCCAGGCAGCCGTGCACGTCTCCGGCGATGTCAAACGGTCCCGCGTGCGCTGAGCATCGCCCGTGAGTCTCGTTTGCCTGCAAGCCGGTGCCTTGAAGCAGCCCTCTGCTCCGCCGCCCTATACGCAAATGTCCCGTCGCGAGCCACCGTCTCCAGTGTAGGGCAGCGCCTTTGACCCGCCTGCGGTATCATTCCTGCATCTCGAAAACGCGGGCCAGAATCAAACCCAATTCGCCGCTCCCGCGCCGGAGCCCTCCCGCGTCGGAGTAAGAAAGGCTCATCATGGACAACTCTCCAATTGTCGTGTTCGCTTCTCATCGTCGCCGGCATCGTCGGCCATCTTTCTGCTCGTCACCATTCTCAAAACCATGTACACCGTGCGCACCTACTCGGCCGGCGTGGTGGAGCGCTTCGGCAAGTTCAACCGCGTCGCGCGCCCCGGCCTGCAATTCCTGTTGCCCTAGTGCGAAACCGTGCGCCTTGTCGATCTGCAGGTGCGCCAGGCGGTGGTCAACGTCGAAACCAAAACCAAGGACAACGTCTTCGTCACCATCCCCGTCTCCGTGCAGTACCAGGTCGTCGAGGCCAAGGTCTTTGACGCCTACTACAAGCTGAGCAATCCGCAGAGCCAGATCGAGAGCTACGTCTTCAACTCCATCCTCGGCCACGTGCCCACGCTCACCCTCGACGAAGCCTTCGAGCAGATGCAGCAGATCTCCGGCGCCGTCAAGCGCGACCTCGACGAAGTCATGGACACCTTCGGCTACAACATTCTGCGCGCGCTGGTCACCGACATCGTTCCCGACGCCAAGGTCAAGGCGGCCATGAACGACATCAACGCCGCGCAGCGCGAGCAGATCGCGGCCCAGGCCCGCGGCGAAGCCGACAAGATTCTGAAAGTGAAGCAGGCCGAGGCCGAAGCCGAATCGAAGGCCCTGCAGGGCGACGGCATAGCCCGCCAGCGCCAGGCCATCATCAAGGGCCTGCAGGCATCGGTCGAAGAGTTCAAGGGCGCCGTCGAAGGCTCGACCGCGCAGCGACGTGATGGCCATGGTCCTGATGACGCAGTACTTCGACACCATGCGCGAAGTCGGCGTCACGGGCAAGGCGAGCACCATCTTCCTGCCCAGCTCGCCCGGCACCGTCAACGACCTGATGACGCAGATCCTCGCCGGCTTCACGGGCGCAAAACCGTCGTGATTCACGGGATGATTGTTGCGAGAACTTAGGGTGCCCCAGGTCCGGATTTTCGGACCTGGGATAGCACGACCCTCAGCTCACCCGCGCTTCGCTGACTTGCCGGCTCGCCGACCCGCCGACTTGCTGCCTTTCTTGTTCTTCTCCACGCGCAGCTTCCAAGCCGTATGCAATGCGCCGCGCAGCGAATCCTCATCCGCGACCGCAAGCCGAATATGCGTCATGCGCCGTTGCGTCCCCACCCGCCGTGAATCGGCAGAAACAGATCGGGCCGCTCGGCAAGGAACTCCGCCTGCATCTCCGGCGTGAGCATCAGATTCCCGTAGCCTTCTTTCACTGAAGCCAGCGTCGCAAAGATTCGCCCGCCGACGCGAAAATCCACCGCGCCCATGTGCGAGCCTTCTTCCGCGCCTTCCAGGCTCAACGCAATCCGCTTGAAATCGTTCGCCGTCATCGGGAACAGCTCACCGCTGCCGATCTCAGAGCACAAGCTAGAAGCTAGGAGCTAGAAGCTAGAGGCTGCTCTTCAAACTCTTCATTCAGCCACTTCGCGAACGCCGCAAACTCCTCGTCGCGTCCCAGAAAATCCCGCACCATCTCTCTTCCCGGTTTCGACCCGCCCTGTTCGAGCACCGCCTTGCGATAGCGCGCGCCGGCCTCGCAGCCCAACAAATCCTCGGGATCGAATTGCCCGAAGAAATCCAGCGCAATCACCTTGTCGAACATGTACGTGTAGTAATTCGACGAGTAGCCGGTCAAGTGCCCGAAGCTCGCGTACATGCGGTTGCCTTCGAGCCACGTCCACGGCTGGAATTGCTTGTAAAGTTCGCGCGTCACCACGTCGGGATCGATGCCCGCGGGATCCTCATCGTGCAAATTGAGCGAGAGCGTCGTGTAGTAGAGCTGCGTCCGCATCCAGTCCGCGCGCCCAAACGCGCCCGCCCGCTTCATGGTCCGGATCAGCTCCGCCGGCAGCACTTCGTCCGTTTCGTAGTGCCTCGCGAACGCCTGCAGCAGCTTCTCGTCGCGGAAAAACTCCTCCAGCATCTGCGACGGCACCTCGATAAAGTCGCCCTCCGTCGCAAACCCCGAAAGCCCCGCCCACTCCGTGTGCCCGCCGAGAATCGCGTGCATCAGGTGGCCGAACTCGTGGAAAAACGTCACCACATCGGAGTATTGCAGCAGCCCCGGATCGTTCTCATCGCCGGCCGGGAAATTGCAGATCAGCGCCGCCTCAGGCATCGCGCGCCCGCGCACGCCCGTCACCACCGGCGCGGCAGAGAACCACTTGTCCTTGCCTTCGCGCGGATGCATGTCGAGATAGAACCGCCCCACAAGCCGCCCGCCGTCGAAGACCTCGAACACCGAAACCGCCGGATCCCACGCCGGCGCGCTCGACGGCCGGAACTCCACCTTGAACAGCTTCGCCGCCGTCTTCAGCACGCCCGCCTCAACCCGCGCATAAGGAAAATACGGCCGCACCGACTGCGAGTCGAAATCGAACTTCGCGCGCCGGAACTGCTCGTACCAATACCCGCGGCTAACGATGTCGATCTCCCTCAACTCCGGCTGCCGCCCGCGCGCAAACTCGAGCACCAGCGCGTGCTCGTGCTTGCGCGCCGTCGCGGCTCGCCTCGTCGAGCTTCGCCAAAAACGTGCGCACATTCGCCGCCGACTTCATCATCTGGTCGGCCGTCGCCAAATCGGCCCAACTGCGGAAGCCGAGAATCGATCGCAATCTCCTGCCGCGTCGCCAGCAGATCGAGCAGAATCTGCCGGTTCGCCGGATAAGCCCGCGTGTTGTACGCCAGAAACATCCGCTCGCGCAGCGCCGCGCTCGCCGCAAACGTCATCACCGGCATCATGTCCGGCGGATCGGTGGTCAGCGTCACTGCGCTCCCGCCGCTCGCGCCCTTTTGCGCCGGATGCCGCGCAATGTAGTCGGCGGGCAACCCCTCCAGTTCCTCGGGCGTCGCCTCAATCGTCTTTCCGCCCTCCTGAATGTTGCGGCCGAACTCAAGCGACAGGCCGGTGGCCTTATCGTGCAGCGCGTGCAAGCGGTCGCGCGTCGCCTGGTCCTTGTCCACGCCGGACAGCCGGTAGCCGAGCAGCGTCCGCTCCACAAAGTGCTTCGTCGCCGCGCTCGCGCCGTCCAGCTTGATCGCCACCAGCGCGTCATACACCGCGCGATTCAGGCTCAGCGCGCTCCCCGCCATCGCCACGCGCTGCGCCTCCATCTGCGCCTGGTCGCGCACCGCCTTGTCCGCGGCCACGGAGTTCAGAATTCCCGCCTGCGCTCCGGCCAGGCTCAGTTGCTCGATCGCCTTGTCGTAGAGCAGCAGCGAATTCTCCGGCGTGCGCTCGCCCTCGACGGCCAGCAGCTCGGCCAGTGCGCTCTCATGAGCAGCCAGCCGCGCGCTCACCCATGCGGTCAGCGCCTCGGCCGACGCAGCGCCGCCGGCCTCCCACGCGTGCAGAGATTTGCCTGCGGTCAGCGCCGGCAGTAGTTTCTGTCGCCATCGTTGGGAATCCTCCAAACTTCTAGAGTATCAAGCGCAGCGGCTATGACCAGACGCTGTCGACAACCCCCACACGCCTCGCAGCATAGCGGGTATACGGGCGACCACGGACGAGCTGTCGGAAGTGATCTCGGCTTTAGCCTGCGATCCGTGCCAGGATGGGCCTTTTTCGACTTCCCTAAGTCGGTTCGCGCCGCATACGCGTCCAGCCGCTTCTTATAAAGCAGCAGAACGCTCGGGCCAAATGACAACAGCATCACGGCGATGCCTGTCACGATGCCGAAGCTCGTCGCGATCGGCGCTGAACAATCGCCGCGCCGCCGCACAATCACGTGGCACGGCACCGCGATCAGCAACTCCAGCACGCTGCCTTTCAACAGCCACGAAACAACACGCGTCGTAACCGCCGTTGAATTCCTGAAATACAAATAGAAAACAACTCCCCAGACCAGCCAGAACGCCGCAAAGATCCCCAGGACCTCCGTCCCGGTATCCCAGAATCGGTCCAGAAATTTATCGCCGACTACGCCGGCGCCTCCCGCTGCGAAAATGCAGCGAACGCGAGAAGCGCAAAAAGCATCGACCCGGCGGCCACCGACACAGCAAGATGCGTTCTCGGTTTCAGCCGCTTTTGCGAAGTGTCCACTGAAAGGAACAGCAGGATGACTTGGCCGCCGATGACAGCGAGAATCGGCACCCAGACCAGCCACGACGTATACATGTCTCCCAGGGTTTTTAAGAAGGGAACAGTCGATCCAGTCATGGCGAGGCGCAATCCGGCGGGCGCCAGAAGCCCCAACACGATCACGGCGTAAAACAAGCTGATGACGATGCCCCACTTGCGCATGGCGCGTCCTTTCCGCACATCGCATCCCATGATACGCCGCTAAAAAACCGCGCGACGCTTTCATTTCTAAGGTGCGCTCGAGCGGCGATGCTCAAAAGTCCGAAGCGGCCTCGTCGCTCCTTCACTCTTTCACTTATTCACTCTTTCACCGCGCCCACCCCGATCCCGGCCTCACTCTCTTACTCCCTCGTTTCCTTGGTCCCTCGGTCCCTGCTTTTCCACACCGGCGGCATCTGCAGAAATTCCTCCGGCTTCAGCGCCCGCGGCGTCAACCGCGCCATGAAGATCGCGCCCTTGAAGTAATCCTGCTCATTGATGCGCGTTCCGATCGACGTGTGCCCCGGACCCTGCGGCGTCAAATGCAATTCGCCTTCGCCCTGCATCTCATCGCCCACATAATTGCGCAGCATCTTGCCGTCGTACACCGCCGTCACCCGGTACCACTGCCCCAGTGGATGCAGATCGTTGCAATTCAGCAGCGTTCGCCGCGACCCATTCGATTCCGCAAAGCTGTCCAGGCACCACTCGCCCTTCACAATGCGAATCTCAAACAGCATGCGGTTCTCGGTGTCGTTGCCGGTCACCGGATCGATTTCGGAAAGGTGAAAGAACCGCTGCGCCTGCGCTCCATCCACGTCGGGCCGGAAGATCACCTCCCACGTGTACGCGCTCGCGCCGGCGAGCGGATGCACGTCCACAAACAGCGCATCATCCACGCCATTGAACTCGATGGCCTTGCCGTAGGGCGAGTCGATCAGGTGCGGATGCCCGAGCACGTGCGTTGGATGCCCGCCGATGGAATCGACGCGATCAAACCGCCAGATCTGTTGAGCCTCCGAACCGCCGCTCGGTGTCTGCGCAAACTCCAGCGTTCAGCGCATATCAGCGAACGCACGCCGCAGCACTGCCCGCCGCACTCTCTATACCTCTGGTCCTCATGTGAAGTTCACCCCGAAGGGCACAGATTTTCACCCTCGCTGAGGCTCAGCTAATGCTCACGCTAGAACCTCGGTACACTCCGTTCGAGCTCCGCTACCTTCACTGCAGCTCATACGGCTTTTCTGGCTCTGCCACCGCATCCGGCACCTTCGGCATCTTCGTCGGATCGATCTTCGCCGCTCCGGCCAACCCGACGCCCGTCACGTTATCGATGCTAAGCAGCGGCCCATCGAATCCTGTCACCTTCACATTGCGGATCACCACATTCTTCATGTTCGCCAGCGCGATTCCGCTCTTGCACGTCCCCGTCACGTTGGTCAGCGAGAATCCAATCAGCGGCTTGCGCGGATGAATCTCCGTCGCCTGCACCAGCGCGGGAACATCCGTCACGCGAATGTTCGAAAAATGAAAGTTGGCAAATTTCGGAATGCCTTCATCGCCGGGAACCGGAAACTCGTCCTGCTTGCCGCTGTTCAAATTATTCAGGCGCAGAAATCCCTGCCCTACGCCCGAGACATCGAGATCGCTCACGGTAATGTTCTCGATAAACGCGCCGCGTCCTGGCCGGCTCTTGATGTAAATGGCATGGCTGCGCGCGCCCACGCACTTGCAGTGCTCCACAACCACATTGCGAATGCCGGCGGAAGTCTCGCTCCCAATGCCGATGCACGCAAAGTTCCGATCGTTGAACGTGCAGTTCGCAATACGCACCTCCTCGGTGGGCCGGTTGATCGTGTAGGCCTCTTCGCCGCGTCCCGACTTGAGCGAGATGCAGTCGTCGCCGGTCTCAAAGGTGCAGCCGTCGATCATTACGTGTTTGCACGAGTCCACGTCGATGCCATCCGCTCCGCTATGTACCACGACGTTCTTGAATGTCACGTTCTCGCAGTACATGGGATGGATCGACCACATGCCCGCCTGGCTGGTGAAGCAATTCTCCACATTCACATTGCGGCAATTCGTGAACTCGACGAGCGCCGGCAGCCGCATGCCGGTCTTGCGCTCCACGCGACCCGTGATCGCCGGGTTGCCCACGATTTTCCCCGGCCCGGTGATGCCGAAATTCTCGCTGTCCATCGCGGAGATCAGCGCGCTGTATCCCTTGATCCAGCGCCCCTCCCAGCGCACCTGCGCGAGCGGATAATCGGCCATGTCGCCTGAGCCGAGCAAACTCGCGCCGGCCTCCACGCGCAACAGCACATGACTGCGCAACACCAGCGCGCCCGTCGCGTAATCACCCGCCGGAACCACCACTTCGCCTCCGCCCAGCACGGCGCAGCGCTCGATGGCCATCTGCAGGGCCAGCGTGTCCTTTGTTTTGCCGTCCCCAGTCGCGCCAAGATCGTGCACATTGAGCGTCACCTTCGGCCCGCCCTCCATCGACCTCACTGGATGCTTGCGAGCGGCAGGCGTTCCCGGCGCCGTCGCCGCCTGCGCAAAACCGAGGCTGTTCAGCGAAGCAACCACTGGCGCTGCCAACACCCCCTGCGCCGCCGTCTTCAGAAAATCCCTGCGATCCACAAATTCGCTCATTTGTGCTGCATCCTCCATCGATGGGGAAGTGGCGCGCCCCGGCTCCGTGGCGCAAGTGGTCAGTCCACCGGCGGCGCCCGAGCCATCTTCAGCGAGCGGACAGCCCCTGTCAAGCTTCACGGCCAGGTTCCTCCGAAGCCGGTCCCGTGTCGCCCCGGCGCGAAGGGTTTGGCCCGCAATCGAACCTCATGCCATGAGACCCGAAGGCCGGATCAGGCACCCGACCCCCATGATCCTGCCCTCTGCGCCTGTGCCAAACCCCTCTCACGTCCCCTGCCCAACCCCTCCCGGCACAGAGTTGGTACCGAAATACCCTCTCAAATTGCACATTCCTGGTTGCATTTAGCAGCAAAACCCCTTTAAGATGCGTCAATTGAAGAGAATGCCTCTCGCGGTCTCCAGCACGATCGATTCGCTGCCCGCGCCGGCCCCGGCTACTGCCACGCCTGCGCGTGGGCAAGCTGTGCATCGCCGTCCAGGGCGCCACGCCAGCCGAGCTGATTGCCCGCGCCGAAGCTGCACTTAAAGACTCTGTTTTCATTGAGTTCCGCCTCGATTCTCTGCCCAAGCCCGCCGCCGCCCTGCCCGAGCTCAAGGCCTTCCTCACCCGGCGCCGCGACATCACGGCCATCGCCACCTGCCGCCGCAAGTCCTTTGGCGGCAAGTTCACCGGGCTCCCTGAACGCCGAGCTCGAAATCCTCCTCAAGGCCGCCGAAACCGGCTGCCACATCGTCGATCTCGAAGTCGAGTCGGCCGAGCAGTGTACCCGGCCGCAACTGGCCAAGTTCCGCGCCGCCCTCCGCGCCGCCGGCGCCGTCCCTCCTGATCAGCTCGCACGACTTCACCCGCACCCGCCGCCCCGAGGGCCTCAACCAGACCGCCCAGCGCATCGCCGCCTACGAGCCCGAATTCGTCAAAGTCGTCACCACGGCCCGCAACCTGGCCGACAATCTCTCCGTCCTGCAGATGATCGAGGACCAGTCCCTCGACTGCGCACGTCGTCGGCATCGCCATGGGCGAGGAGGGCCTCATCAGCCGTGTTCTCGAGCCCGCGCGCCGGCGCCGCCTTCACCTTTGCCTCCGCTGCCGATGGCGCTGAGACCGCTCCCGGCCAGGTCTCCGCGCGCACTCTCCTCGATCTCTACCGTCTCGAGCAGCTCGATCAGGCCACGCGCATCTTCGGCGTGGCCGGCAATCCCATCGCCCACTCGCTTTCGCCGCTCATGCACGCCACCGCCTTCCGCCGCGAAAACGTCAACGCCATCATGCTTCCGCTCAAGGTGCGCACCCTCGACGACCTGCTCACCGTCGTCCGCGACCTGCCGCTCGACGGCGTCGCCGTCACCATGCCGCTCAAGCAGGAGGTCCTGCCGCATCTCGCCAACATGGACCCGCTCACCGCCCGCATCGGCGCCTGCAACACGCTCCGCACCGGCGCCGACGGCAAGCTCTACGGCTTCAATACCGACGTGGCCGGCGTCGTCCGCCCGCTCGAACGGCGCATGCGTCTCAAGGGCGCGCGCATCCTCGTCCTCGGCGCAGGCGGCGCCGCCCGTGCCGCCGTCTTCGGCCTCGTCGAGCAGGGCGCAGAGGTCTACATCGTCAACCGCACCCACGAGAACGCCGTCGCCCTCGCGCGCAAGGCGAAAGCTCACGTCCTCAAGCAGAACGTGCTCGCCAAGACAGCGCTTCGACGCCATCATCAACACCACGCCCTGCGGCATGACCGGCATCAAGCAGCAGCTCCCCATCAAAGAGAACGAGCTCAACGCCTCGCTCGTCTTCGACATGGTCTACACGCCGACTCGAAACTCCGCTCCTCAAGCTGGCCAAGGCGCGCGGCCTCGCCGTCATCTGCGGCCTTGAGATGTTCGTCCAGCAGGGCGCGCGCCAGTTCGAAATCTGGACCGGCAAGCCCGCTCCCGAAAACGAGATGCTCCGCGTCGTCGAGCTCGAACTCCGCCGCCACCCGCAGTAACCCGGCGTGAATGCCTCACTTCGAATAGCGCTATAATCACCGGAGGGACCGAGCTGCTCGCATGAAAGTGCGCGAAGTGCTGAAGTTGATTCGCGACGATGGATGGTTTCAAGTCGCTCAAAAAGGCAGCCACCGTCAGTTCAAGCATCCCATGAAGAGTGGGCGCGTTACCGTGGCTGGTCACCCGTCGCAGGAAATGGCCAAGGGAACCTTCGCCAGCATTCTCAAACAGGCAGGTCTGAAATGAAGGAATATGCGGCTGTATTCGAGAAAACATCGAACGGCTGGAGCGCATATGTTCCAGACCTGCCGGGCTTGGGTGTGGCCGCCAAGACCCTCCCTCAGACTGAACGGTTGCTCCGCGAAGGAATTGAGATGCACATCGCCGGAATGCGCGAAGATGGCCTGCCGATTCCGGAGCCGCAAGCACAGGTCAGGCGCCTTGCGATTTCGGCCTGAGCCGATAATCACATCTTCGCAATCTCTGGCCTCATGGAGGCAGATGTTCGTCCAGCTCGGCGGGCGCTGACTCGCTGGCCTGCCAGTTTCCAAAATCGCCGTGGGTACTCCAGGTCCCGATTTTGAGACCTGAGAAACGACGCTAACTCCGCTAACTCCGCTGGCCCCGCTGTCTTCTCCGCGCTACCCTTGTCCTCAGAGGAACTCCCCATGCGCGCCGCTGTCTTCGATACCACATCGTCCGCTTCACCCGGCGCCTGGCTTTCCATCGAAGACATCCCGCGCCCGCAGCCAAAGCCCGACGAGGTGCTGCTCAAAGTCATTGCCTGCGGCGTCTGCCGCACCGATCTCCACATCGTCGAGCGCGATCTTCCGCCGCTGCGCCCGCGCATCATCCCCGGCCATCAGATCGTCGGCGAAGTGGTCGATGTTGCGGATGGGGGAGCAACCGCAACCCTCCCGCCGGCATGGGCGTCGGCGTTTCAGTCGGCGTGTCTTGGATCGGCGGCGTCGACGGCGATTGCTGGTTCTGCCGCCATGGCATGGAGAATCTCTGCGACCACCCCGTCTTCACCGGCTACTCGGTGAATGGCGGCTATGCGCAGTTCGCCGCGGTGCGCGCCGACTTCGCCAATCCCCTGCCCGCCGGCCTCGACCCCATCCTCGCCGCCCCGCTGCTCTGCGCGGGCGTCATCGGCTTCCGCAGCCTGCGCGTCGCGGGAGTCGAGCGCGGCGAGCGCGTCGGCCTCTACGGCTTCGGCAGCTCCGCCTCGCTCGCCATTCGTGTTCTTCTCGCGTGGGAGTGCGAGGTCTACGTCGTCACCCGCGGCGAATCGCACCGCAAAGCCGCCGCATCGCTCGGCGCCACCTGGGTCGGCGACGAAGACGCGAAGCCTCCCGTCGAGCTCGACCGCGCCATCACCTTCGCGCCCTCGGGCAAGGTCGTCGTCAACGCGCTTTCCGCCCTGCGCAAAGGCGGCGTCGTCGCCATCAACGCCATTCACCTCGACCAGATGCCCGCCTTCGACTACGACCGCCTGCTCTGGGGCGAGCGCCAGTTGCGCAGCGTGGCCAACATGACCCGCCAGGACGCGCGCGACTTCCTCGCTCTCGCCCGCGATCTCAATTTCCGCCCCGCCGTCCAGACCTTCCCGCTCGACGACGCCAACCGTGCGCTCGAAGCCGTCAAGCACGAAACCGGCGATGGCTCCGCCGTCATCGTGCTTTAGGATTTCGCCTGTCTCGCGCAAAAGAGGGGTGCCTGGAGCCTAGCCTGAGCGAAGTCGAAGGATCTCGCTTCTCAAGACCAGGGTTAATACGAGTTTGGATTGCGAGGGCGGAGCAAGTTTTCCATGTCGGAGATTGATCGACGCTGACGGTTGGCAAAAGGCAATTGAGGGGTTGCCGACAATCAAGGCACAACCCTTTTCCGCTAGCGAATTCGCACGCCCTGATTTTCGACTCGAATGCGCGCTGCTGAAGGCGCGTGACCGCCAAGCCAAGCTCGTTGGAGGAACCGAAATCATCTTTACTCTGTGAATCGAATGGCTTAATCTGCCGATATAAGAGAACGAAAATCCAATGGCGGAGATTCGTTATTTCCCGTTCGGCTCATCGGATTGGCGGGCTAAACGTGGCGCCCCAGTACGCGCCAGAGGAATCCCCTGCCGTAAGCGCCGAAAAATACTGCATTTATAACCAAACTCGTGAACGTTTTGTGGCCACCGATGTTGGGGCTGTGGATCCGCTCACCGGCAGCCCGGAGTCACGACTGCGAGCATTGGGAGGGGAAGGTGAAGCGGCGCTATGGATTGTCGCGTTTTGGGAACCCTCGCCGACCAGCGTCCGCTTTCCCCTGGACTTGATCTACCTCAGCAACGATTGCATCGTTCTCGACACAGTTGAGTCGTTTCCCCTTGCCAGCGCTGCCGCTTCGAGCACACGTGCCGCGAGCGTGCTTGCAGTGCCGTCGGAGACAGTAGCCTCTGGAGGGATTCGTGTCGGCGACCAGTTGATCATCTCCTCGCCTGAGGAGATGAAGCAGCATTTGCAGCGCCTGAAGGACGCGAAAGCCGATACGCAGAGCGATGCACGGCCCTTTCCAGGGCAAGTCGCAGTCCCCTCCACCAAGGAGCAGACCGGCGGGGTGGTCGAGGAATCCGTGCAGAGCGGAATTGGTCCCGATCCGGCGGCGTCAATAGAGGCTGCGCCCGCAGGGATTGCTGCTGCAGAGGTTCCAGGCACGGAAGAGCCGGCTCCTTTACCGCAAGTCGAGACCTACCCGCGGAAGAAGGAGAAGGAATCGAGGAATTGGCTGACGCGTCTCCTGTTGGGAGATCCAGTCGATCCACGAAAAACGCGGCGGGAATCGCTGCCAGGGTTGATCGCCTATTTCTTCACCGGTGGGACTCCACTGCCACATGCGGTACGCGATATCAGCTTGACGGGGATGTACATCGTTACCAACGAGCGCTGGTATCCCGGCACGGTGGTCCAGATCACGTTGACAGACCGGCATCAGCCGACGGTCGAGCGATCGATGACCGTGAATGCGAGAGCTGTCCGGTGGGGAAGCGATGGCGTCGGCCTCGAATTCGTCCTGGAAGCAAAGAAGAGACGCCGAGGCAAGGCGTATGAATTGCTGGAGCAAACGAACGGTGTGGACATGGCCCAAGTTGAAGAGTTCCTGCGAAACTACAATGCGTCGCCTCAGCAAAAATGATGCTGGGCGGTCGTGACGGGTGAGGGTGGCGAATGGGCCGCAACGCAAGCGGGCAAGCTTGCCCTCGACCGCAAGACACCCCCCAAAACCTTCCTGAGAAGGAAAAAGTGTCAGGGATGTGCCCGGTCTGAAATGTCGGGAATCTGCCCGGCCGTACAGGATTAGGGACTAGGGATTAGGGACAAGACAGCGGTACGGACCGGGGACATGGCTCCGGATTGCCGGCACTTGTCCCGAGCGCGGTCGAAGAATCAACGCTTCCGCGCTCCCCTGCTCCCTCGCTTGCTCGCTCCCTGTTTCTCCGCCTTCTTCTCTCCCGGCTCGTGCGTGATCGGAATCGGCGCCATGTCCGGCCCAACGCGTTTCACCTGCGTGTCGACCATCTGGTAATCGATGGTCCGCGGAGCCGCGGGCCGCGTGATGCCGGTCGCGGCATCGGTCCTCACGTCGTTGTTGCTCGCAATCTGGAAGCTGAACGCGGGAACGCTCCCCTTGGCTGTGTTCTGCGTGAAGACGAGCACCGGCAGATAGCCCTGAATGGGATGCAGCCGGAAGGCCGTTTCGTAGCGGTGATGCTTGATGCTCCATGTGAAGACGCGCACCTGGTCGAAATCGAAGGGCAGCCCCGACTTGAGCGGAGCCAGCACGGTCAGGTACTCAGGAACCTGGTGGCCGGGCGTGTCGGAATCGGGGTCGGTGACTTTGGTCAGCATCCAGCAGCCAATGAATCTTTGGTCCTCGCCGTACTGCCCAACTTCGTTCGGCACATCCACATCCAGGCGGCTCCCGAGCAGCCAGCCGACACGGCCTTGCCCGTCGCGTGCCAGCCACCAATCTTCCATGAGGGGGGGCATTTCAGGCGGCGCGGTCTCTTCGACACCCGCACGCGGCGCCTGCTTGGCGGTCGGCGGCTTCGCAGCCGTGGCTGCCGGGGTGCTGTTGTTTCCTCCTGCGGCCTTCGGTTCGCTGGAACCCGGCAAAGGGCCAAATGCCGCTGTGGGTTTCTTGGGAGCCGACGCCCGCGCCAGAAGTTGCACTTTGGTGTTGCCGGCGAGCAGGTAAAAACGCTCCGTCTCCCGGCCGGGAAGCAAGTGCATGGCAAGGTCGTCGCGGAGGGTGGCCGTAGCCGCCACCGGATCGTCCTTGTGCTGTTGGGCGAGCTGCACAAACCCGTCGTAGGTCTTGGCATCGATCACGGCATGGTCTTCAATCCAGCCGATTTCGTTCTTGTCCGTCTTGACCTTGAGAAAGCGCCGGCCGTGTTCGAGGACCTCGAGGGCCTGCCCGTTCACCACCTGGCCCACCCGGTTCGAAACCGGGGCCACGCGGTCGTGCAGGTATGTTTCGCGAATGGAAACATAGACCATCTCGTGATGCTCGTGCCGGAATCGCGCGCATCCTGCGGCGAATACCACACAGCAAAGCGCCGCCAAAGGCAGCGCAAAAACGACCGAAAAGCGCCGGAGAGAGGAAACAGGAAGGATTGGGAGGCGAATGAGCACAACTCGTGGCGTTCAAGTTGAGAATAGCACTTCGCAGGTGTCAGGTTTCAGGGATCAGGTTTCAGGGATCGTGGTTCGTGGGCCGTGAAGAAGTAAACCTGTGCAAGAGTGAAAAAGTGTAGGGCTACAGGCCGTCGGCTCCTGGCTACCGGCTGATCGCTGAAACCTGACACCTGAAGCCTGAACCCTGCTCTTTACGGCAGCGCCGCGACGGCCACCGCCCCCACGGGATCGGTTCCGGTGGACGACGTGATTGCAGCGGTGAGCGTACCGGTGCCCAAGGTGTAGGCTTCGAGGTCGGGATTACCGCTTGTAGTCGATCCGCCCGTTGAGACCGCCAGGACAAAGTTAGCCTCGCTATCTTCCGCCAGGCCAATTGGCTGAATTCCGGAAACGATATTGTTCCCCGATGCAATGGAGTACGTGGTTCCCGCGGCTGAAATGGGAAACCATGTCACGTTGCCGTTTGGCGTAAGGCCCGTACCGTTGGCGACGTAAACGTACTGCCCTGATGCCACGGGCAGGATGGCGTTCGGAGCCAGCCCGCCGCTGGCAATGGGAGATCCAGTCGCCTGGGTAAGCGTCCCGGTGCCGAGCGAACTGTAGTTGTAGGCGCGCAGTCCGCCGGAATTCGCTGTGGAGTTTACCAACGTCTCGCCGATGTAGAACAGGCGCGGCGTGCTGCTAGGATCGACGGCAACGGAAAGCGCCGAGCCTCCAGTATTCGCCGGCGCAATCGGGGTTCCGGCTACACCGTTGGGAAGCGGAGAGGATGAATTGAACGGAACGACAAGCGTTCCGCCGAGGCCAAGCGCGAGAAAGACATTCTTGTTGTCAGCGGAAATCGCCATTTGCTTGACCGTCGCAGTGGCAACGGTAAAGCTCGCCGATGGCACGGTGGCGCCGGCCGTGTACGTGCCGCTCGAATTCAGCGGAATCGCATCCACCTGCACTTGGAGGGTGAGCGGGGCAATGAAGGCATCCACAAGCCACGCGCCAGTCGTGTCCACCTGAAGTGCAGCATTCAAATCCGACGAGATGGACTGCCCGCCGTTTAGGGCTGTGAGCGCGCCTCCCGAATTGATGCTGTATGCGTAAATGCCGTTGGCGAGCGTACTGACGTACAAGAAGTTCCCGTTGGGGGCGATGGCGATTGCAACAGGCCCTGGGATCGAATAGACGCCGATCTTGTTCAGCGAACCGGACGAGATGCTATAGGCAACGATTTGGCCTGACGTCTGATTGAGCACAAAGAAAACGCCGCTGGAAAGCGTGGTGGGCGTGGTGGTTGTCGTCGAAGTCGGAACGTCCCAGAAACCTTTGCATCCGGCCAGAACCAAGAAGCAAGCCAGCCAAAGTGCCGCCAAATTTCTGCTCTTCATCGTCTTTCCTCACACAGGGCTGATCCGAGTTTGATCGGTTCAGGCGCGCTCCGCAAAAGGGCTCAGATCAAAGGGTATCGCTTAATCGCGCTTTTTGTCTTGTCGCAGGACAACACACGCCATTCGGGGGGACCCAGTCAGCGATTGTCAGTGAAAAGACGGAATCGTGAGGGATTTCGCTCGGCGCAGGCCTGTGTCTTCGCAAACACGCTGCCCTACGCGGCGTTCCAGGCCCCAAGCCAGACCGGCAAACGGCCGAGAAGCCGCCGCCACGATTACTCCCGGGGAGCCAGAAGCTCGGGATCGTTGTTGCGAACATTCCCAACCCGGTCGCTCACCGGCCAAGCCGTCATTCGTTCAGCGGGGAAAGGCCGCAACAGGTCCACGGGCGGGCCCTCCGGGCTGCCCGGCTCCAGCCAGCGCTCGTAATCCTTCGGCTCCAGAATCACGGGCATGCGGTTGTGGATGGGCTCGACGACCTGGTTGGCGTCGGTGGTGAGGATGGAGAAGGTTTCCAGGGCTTCGCCTTCCTTGGGGCGCCATCTTTCCCAGATTCCGGCAAAGGCACAGGGTTCGCCGCTGCTGAGGGCAATGGCGAACGGCCGCTTATTCTTCGCATCGCTGTGCATCCATTCGTAAAAGGCGTCGGCGGGAATCAGGCAGCGCCGCTTGCGTAGAGCTTCACGGAAAGCGGGCTTTGCGGCTGCTTCTTCCGCCCGGGCATTGATGGTGGAATAGCCGATCTTCGCGTCCTTGGCCCAGAAGGGCACAAGGCCCCAACGCAGCAGCGCGAACTCCCACTGCCCGGTGTCTCGGCCCAGACGCACCGCCGGCTGCACGCTTTGCGGCGCGACGTTGTAGCTCGGCGCGAACGGAGGAAGGTCCTCCAGGTCCACGCCGAACCAATCGGCGAGAACTTCGCGGGTAGATCTGCGCGCAAATCGTCCGCACATGAAGTTAATGATACGGCTGCGCCGCTGCTCGAGGATTTCGCGCCGGTGCCTGCAAAAAGTCGCTAATTGGGCCGATCGCTGGAAGCGGCACGGTGGCGGAAGCGCTCATCGACGGGCTGGCGGCCCTGAAAGCCTGCTTCGACCGTATGCCAGTGTTCGATCGCGGGCTCACCCATGCGCCAGCAGAGCAGGACGACCTGATCGTCAACGCGGCAGGGAAAGTCGAGCAGGCCGGATTCGAGATCCTTGACCTGAACGCCGATGGCATCGATTTCAGCAACACTCTCGCGGACCTGCTTGAGATGAGCCTCCACCTCAGCGCGCTGTTCGGCCACTCGGGCGGTATTTACCCGCATTCCGCCCGATAAATGGATGCGCTGAACCAGCTCGTTGAGACCGGACTCGACCGATTGGGCGGAGCGCCTGCCTTCCATGGCGCGCTTTAGCAACGATTCGAGAACCGGGAGCAGAGATTGCGCCTCGTCAAGTGTGAAGGTCCTCATCGGATGATCCCTGCATACAGAATACGACGAAATGGGGAAGAACTCAGATCCAGCGAAAGTCCCGACGCCGGCCACCTGACGACACGACAGCAACTCGCCGGTCAGTCGAATCGCGGCAGCCACGTTGCGGACGGAACCGTCGGAGGACACCGCTCGATGTGCCAAAAGTGCAAGCGGGGCTGAGCGTCTGGGGATTATTCTCTCTATGGATAAATGGATAAGTGGACGGATTCGGGCTCGGTTTATGCCAAAATCGGCGGTGCCAAACGATCGATCCTGATGCCGTCTGGCAGAAAAGCGAAAACCACGACGAAATAGAGCGAATAAACACTGCCGAATCTGCGGAATACCAATGATTGAACGATCGAACAATTCTGATGGTTACGACCGCGTGTTACCGGGGCGCATGACCCATGACCATCGTGCCATTGACACTCCCTAAGTTCTCTCCTATTGTCGAGGAGCAATCGTAAATTTTGGGGTCGTGGGCGTCGCCAGTTCGCTCCGCTTTTGGGGCCTTGTTCAATGCTTCACGGATTTATTTCCGGGTCCCTACTTCCTGTGGAGTTTGCCGGATAGGCAACGGACGAAGATTTTGCAATGGATCGCTGGACGCTACGATAAACGAAGATTCCTCAAACGGTTATTACTAGTAGCCGCGCAAGAGGCTCAATCCCACACTCACTTGCTGATTGCCGCTGCCCGGGAAACTGTCTCGCCGCAGCGATGCTTTTGTTTTTCAGCTTACAGGGCCTTGCACCCAGCTCGTCTTGTGGATGCCATAGACATCATGCCTTTCTGGCGGAATGAGCGCGTGTAATGGTCCAGGTTGGCAAGAATTGTTGAGCAATACTGCATTCCGAGAAAGAGGCCTTGGTGAGACCGCTCCTCCTTGTTTTAACTGACATTCAGAATGTCAAGACGCGCTCCTTTGTCACGATGGTTCTCGAGGGTGCGGGCCACAGAGTGATCGAGGCGGGCGGCAGCGCACAAGTCCAGTCACTTCTAAGCAATGGGCTCGAACCAGATCTTTTGTTCTGCGAGGCAGCTGCGCTCGACTCATTGGGGATGGCGCAATACCGTGAATTCTTGAGACTCCTGCCCGCGCACCGCATTTGCCTGATTACAAAAATGAGCGAGCAGGGACTGCGCAGAGAAGCCTCTGAGTTAGGCATCAAGCGCCTCCTGACCTTGCCGGTGACACGCGAAGACGTGGAGTCGGCGATTGACTCGCGGACTTCCTCCAAGCAACAGGTCTGCGCCGATCCCGCCATTGCTTCCGATTGCGTAGAAGCTCTTGCTGTGGGGACGGGCACTTCTGCGGCTTGGGCGAGTATTCCCACGGACATGCCTCCCGTCCCGTATGTCGAAGAACTCGATGCCCACAATTTCTTTCTGGCGGCTTCGCCCCAAATGTTGGAGATTCATCGCCAGGTCAAATTGCTCGCGGATATCGATGTCAATGTGCTGATCCTAGGCGAAAGCGGGACTGGCAAGGAGGTCGTAGCGCAGCTGATTCACAAGAATTCTCGACGGTCCAAGGAGAGATTTCTGAAAGTGAACTGTGCGGCCCTGCCGGCGGATTTGCTTGAGAGTGAGCTCTTCGGTCATCGGCGAGGCGCTTTCACCGGGGCCATCAACGACAGAGCGGGCAAGTTCGAGCAGACGAATCACGGCACACTGCTTCTCGACGAAATTGGTGAAATTGGAGTACAGATGCAAGCAAAACTCCTCCATGTTCTCCAGGATGGCCAATTCGCTCGCCTCGGCGCGCAGGAAACCACGAAGGTCGATGTGCGAGTTCTTGCCGCCACGAATGTTCAAATCGAAGACGCACTGTTTAGCAAGACATTCCGCGAGGATCTGTACTACCGTCTCAGCGTATTCACCATCAAAGTTCCGCCACTTCGCGAGCGTCGCGAGGAGATTCCCTATCTGATTGAAGAGTTTATTCGTCGCTCACCGGCGGAGATGACGATCGGCTTTGGAAGCAGCCTTCCCACGCGGCTGATGGATGTTGCGCTTCTTTATGATTGGCGGGGAAACCTGAGGGAACTCCGCAACTTCGTCACCCGAACCATTGTCATGCGGGACGCAGACGCCGCCACCCGGGAACTGGAAGCCAAGGTCGCTGCATCAGGCGCAACTGATTCGCAGGATCAGTTCGGCGAGGCACCACCTCCATGCGTAGGTATTCGATCGATCGTACGCGATGTAAAAGCACGCACCGAGTCGCAGATGATCCAGAGTGCGCTCGAGACGTTCGGTTGGAATCGCCGCCGCGCTGCGCAATATCTCAACATTAGCTACCGAGGCCTGCTTTATAAGATTCAGCAGCATCGCCTTAGACCTTGGCCGGCCGGAGATCCTCCACAGCCATTTCAGGAGATCCGTTCCGCGCGCCCCAATGCCGCCTAGTGGGCAAGGCCGGAAGGTCAGGGAAGAAATGAGGGCAATCGGTGAATGCACCGGCCACTTCATGAGCCCCCCATTCCTCCAACTTGGCTTGCAGAGTCTTTAGATGGTCGAAGAGAGGTTAAGTGCGCTGATAAGAGATGACTTAGAGCTGACAGGCGTCCAAGCGGAGGAGCCTTAACACCCGATTCAACTCTGCTTTCCGCTTTAGCGGGGGATGGATCCGCAAATAAGTGGTAAGAATTATGCAAAGTTTTGCACTTGCTATAAGAGGATACGGACGACCCAGTCTTCACAGTCGCTCTCAACTGCCAACAGACTCAGCTTCAAGCGCTATCGCCGAACGTCGGCGGTCGAGCTGGATTGTGGCCATCTAAATGCAGCATAACCAGGAAAAGTGCCCTCAATTTCATCTACCTTTATGCCCACAGACTTGAGCCCGAGCTTTCGAATCGATCCATCGGAATTACCGGAAGATACGGTCATTTTCGGCGGCACTCCCGCCATGCGTGAGATTCGGAGCAAGATCGACTGCATCCTGTCAAGTGATCTCCCGGTACTCATCCAAGGCGAGAGCGGTACTGGCAAAGAGGTAGTTGCCAGGTTTCTGCACACCCGCTCGAACCGGTGCGATGCACCTTTTGTGAAATTGAACTGCGCTGCCATTCCGGCCAATCTGCTCGAAAGCGAACTCTTTGGCTACGAAAAGGGATCCTTTACCGGAGCGATGGAGGCGCGGACAGGGTTGGTTGAGATTGCCGACGACGGCACGCTATTCCTTGATGAAATAGGGGACATGAGTTGGGAACTGCAGGGCAAGATACTTCGCCTGTTGCAAGACGGCACCTACGCTCGAATCGGTGGCCGCGAAGAGCGACGGGGGCGCATACGAGTCATTTGCGCGACGAACATTGATCTGCAAGGGGCAGTCGGAAGAGGCGCCTTTCGCGAAGATCTGTTCTATCGCATCGACGTCGTGTCTCTGCGCCTATCACCTCTCCGTGACCGAAAAAACGACATCCCGCAGCTTTGCGAATACCTTCTCAAGAAACTGGCCAGGCAATTTAGAAGGAGCGCACCACAGTTAAATCCAGCGACGATGCACTTGCTTATGCAATGGAATTGGCCTGGAAACCTGCGCGAACTGGAGAATTGGATCGCGCGAACTATCATTCTTGGCGATGACGAAGCGCTCGGCTCGGAACTTCGACGGCAAGTGGAAATGGCCGGCGCGTTGGCCAGGCGACAGCCTCGAATCGGTTCCTTAAAAGACGTCTCCCGTCGGGCAACGTCGGCGGCGACCAATGCCATGATTCTCAAGGTCCTGCAGACCAATCACTGGAACCGGCGGAAAACAGCGGAAGAACTCAACATGAGCTATCGCTCTTTGCTCTATAAATTGCGCGAAGTGGGCCTGCCTCAACGACGCAGAAGTCACAGGGGGCTTCCACCCGTGCATTGATGTCTGCTTTGGCGCGAATCTGCCAAGGAGTCAAGCACGGGCGATCGAGAATCGCGTAGCGAGCCTGATCGGTATTTGGGGGCAAGTGGGGCTGGGCCGATCAGGGCAGTGAGTTGTTACCGGCGTGCCCGCCGCCTCATGACATCAGTAATGGCGTCAGAGGATCAAAGTACGGTTGAGGTATAGAAAAACGGGCAAAAGCCAATGTTACTTTTTGTCGCCGTTACCTGAGATGAGTTGAAAGTGTTACCGGGGTGAAAGTGGCTAGCACGATTGGGGCATTGTCACTCCGTGCACAGGTCCACGATGATGAAAACACAACTTTTGGGTTCATTTCGGGGGTAGTGAATCAACTCGCATTGACCCCGAATGTTGAGGATGGAATGACGCAGCAGGGAAGTGGTAACAAGCCTCTGCTGTGACTCACAGGGCGAAGCTATATCTTCATGCGCCCAATTTCCGGGGTGCGGCTCGTTGGAGTTTAGGAAAGGAAAGATGCAGACCTCAGAGAGTCTCGACGCCAGAATGCTCGATGCTTCTGCCTGGTGGGCGCTTTACACTCGCCACCAGCACGAGAAGGTCATCGCAGAGATGCTCTCCGCAAAGGGCTTTGAGGTGTTTCTGCCACTCTACGAGTCAACACGCCGATGGAAAGATAGAAGGAAGATACTCTCTCTGCCCTTGTTTCCGTGTTACGTTTTTGTGCGCGGCGGCCTGGATCGCAGATTACAGGTTTTGACCACTCCCGGAGTGCACATGATTCTCTACCGCGGCGATCAGGTCGCGATCATCCCGGAAGCAGAAATCGAGGCGATTCAAAGAGCGGTTGATGGGTCTTTTCGTGTTGAGCCGCATCCTTTCCTAAAATGCGGCGCCCGCGTTCGGGTCATACGGGGCGCTCTCGAAGGCGTTGAAGGGATTTTGACACGCAAGAAGAATCTGTGCCGCTTGGTTCTTTCAGTGGACATGCTCGTGCAGTCCGTAGCAGTAGAAGTTGACGCGTCAGAAGTGGAACCCTGCGGCAGCGACAGCCTTGAAAGAGGTATCGACCCCTCGTCGGTTTCCATGGGGCAGAGCCGCCTGCTAAGCGCCAGATCACCGCGGATAGCTGCATTCTAGCGAGCAGAATTTAAGATTTTTCGTTCGTGTCGGTGAACTGTGATCGACGGACTCTTATCGGGCTCCGATTGCGACAGAGCACGCGAGCCTAGGTGAATTTCGATGCGAAATTCCGGCATATCGAGAAAATCACCCGCCCCAGAAAACTGAGGAAGGCTTTTATGAACAGTCGGGTCAATTGGGCACTCATTATCTGTCTTTTTACAGTCTTTGCATTTTGCGGGAACTTGAAGCCGCAAGTCGCTGCCTCGCGCCCCGATGAGAGCGAAATCCCGATGGCTGCAGCCACCGTCTCGTCGCCGCAGGCAGACACATCCTCAAAAAACACAAATGCTGAGGGTAGCTACATCATCGGTGATGATGACGTATTGTCGATCAGTGTCTGGAAGGAGCCGGACCTTTCCAAGCAGATTCCGGTGCGCTCGGACGGAAAGATCTCACTACCCCTGATGGGGGAAGTGCAAGCGGCGGGACGAACACCGTCAGAGCTCGAGCAGGAAATCACGGCCAAGCTCCGGAGCTACATCACCGATCCACAAGTGACGGTGATCGTCCAGCAGATAAACAGCCAAAAGTTCAACATTCTTGGACAAGTAACGAAACCTGGATCATATCCATTTACTGCTGGAACAACGATTGTCGACGCCATCGCGACAGCAGGCGGATTCAGGGATTTTGCCAAGAAGAAATCCATCTATGTCCTTCGCCAGACCCCTGGAGGGGAGGAACTCCGCATCCCTTTCAACTATGAAAAGTTCATCAAGGGCAAGAACACGGCCCAGAACATCACGCTTAAACCGCATGACACGATCGTCGTGCCTTAAAGACTGTGTGGATATGTTTGCAAGAGTAACTGTGCTTCTCGTATTAGCGGCGGCCATCCCTGCATCGTCCCAAGTGGAACCGAGCGCAACAGGGGGCACCACACCAACGCTGGATGACTCTCAGATGATGACGCCGCCACCAGTGAGCGGTATGCCATACCCCAACTTTACCGGCGAGGAAACGCGAGGCAATTATCTGGATGCCTCACTCAAACTGAATGCAGCTTATGACGACAACGTTGTCCCGGGCATCGCCGCCCAAGCGATCAGCGACGAAATCTATTCGATTCTCCCTAGCGTTGCCCTCAGCAAATCCACACCGCGACAAAAAGTCACGTTGGGATATAGTCCCAGTTTCTCGTTCTATCAGCACACGAGCGTGCTCAACACAGTGGACCAAAGCGCGTCCTTCGTCTTTCAGGATCGCCTGAGCCCTCATTTGTCCATCAACCTGCAGGATTACTTCTTGAGGACATCCGATGTTTTCATCCAGTCGTATCCGTTTGCGGGAGGAAATTTGACCGGTGTGGCACAGGCACCAGTTCCGGCCCTAATTGCTGCTTTTGTGGAGCAGATGTCCGATACAGCAAATGGTTCAATCGACTACCAATTCGGAAGGAATAGCATGATTGGCGGCGGAGGCTCATACTCGACTTTCAGTTTTCCAAATCACACGGCTTCGGCCAATCTTTCCAATTCGGACGGTGAGGGCGCTTCGGCATTTTATAGCCGGCGCTTGTCGAGTATGCAATATGCAGGCCTCTCATACGTTTACCTGCGCGATGCGATTACCAACGCAACGTTCGAACCCCTTGAGATTCAACTACACACTCTGCTTCCCTTTTATACGATCTATTTCAATCCCAAGTTTTCGCTATCCATTTCTGGCGGAATACAGCACGTAGGCCTGGCCCAGCGGAACACAGTGCAAGCATTCAGCACATGGTCGCCCGTCGGTACCGCGAGCATCGGGTGGCAAGGCAACCACGGATATTTTGCCCTCAGCTATCTCCATAGTGTCATCGCCGGCCAAGGCTTCAATGACGCCCTCTATTCCGACAGTGAGAGTGCATCCGGCGGCTGGAAACTTGCTCGTACGTGGATTGCGTCATTTGAGGTCTCCTATGTAAACTCGTCGCCTGTAACCCGGCTCGTCAACGTGCTCTACGGGTATGAGGGGGGGACGCTTTTACATTGGGCGCCTCGTTGAACCACGCCATCGGCGAACACTTCAGCGCAGCCTGCGGATATGACCGGCTTCAAGAGGATTACCCAGGAATCCCGTTCGTCGCCCAGAATCCAGTTAGTGATCGCGAGTTTGTCACTATAACTTATCAGTTCAGAAAGCCTCTGGGGAGATAGACATGCCGGACGTCCTGGAAGAGCAGAGATCAGAACGCCCCGACATCCAACGCCTAGTTGGGATCGCTCGACGCCGGCACCTTCAATTCTTGATCCCTTTGTTTCTCGGCTGGCTGATCGTTTGGGCAGCCAGCTTTCTGCTTCCGCCACGCTACAAATCGAGCACGTTGATTTTGGTGGAGCAGCCGACCATGCCCCAAAACTATGTGCTGCCGAACATAAACGACGATTTGCAGGCGCGGCTGGAGAGTATCAAGCAGCAGATCTTAAGCCGAACGCGGCTCTTGACGATTATTGACAAGCTTTCCTTGTACGGTGGGACGCAGAGCGCGGCATCCGCGGATGACCTCGTCGCACGTATGCGCAAGGATATCGAGGTCGAGCTTGTGCGCGACCCTCAGAGGCAGAATATTTCGTCCTTCAGGGTTTCTTACTCGGCAAGGAATCCGCACGTGGCACAGCAGGTGACCGGTGAACTTACGAGCCTTTTCATCAGCGAAAACCTGAAGGTGCGCAACCAGGAATCAGAGGGCACTACGAGTTTCATCGAGAAACAATTAGAGGATGCTCGCGCGAGTCTAGCTGAGCAGGAGGCAAAGGTTCGCGAGTTCGAAGCGCAGCACGAGGGAGCTCTTCCGACTCAGGAGGCAAGCAATCTTCAGATCCTCGCGGGGCTTCAGGCGCAGCTGCAAGGCGAACAGGATGCCTTGAACACCGCGAAGCAACAGCGCGTCTACCTGCAGGCGATGCTTGCCGAAGAGCGAGCGGCCCAAAGCAAGATTCGACCCGCCGGAGGGGATCAAACCGGGCAGTCGGGTGCGACAGATTTGGCCACGATTGACCAGCAACTCGACAAGCTGAGAGGTCAGCTCGCAGAGCTTAGTTCTCGATATACCGACCAATATCCGGATGTTCAGCGACTAAAGGACCAGATAGCAAAGCTGGAAAAGACGCGAGAAAACTTCATTGCGGCGATGAAGCAGAGGGCCCCGGACGCGAAGCAGCAGAGCAACGGTACAGCTCCCGGCAGTGCGACGGATTCGACAATGAGTGCGGCAGCGCGTCAATTACAAGGCCAACTGCAGGCGAACGAGCTCGAGATCACCAACCGGGAGAGCGCCATTGGCAGCCTAAAAGCCAGAATCAATGAGTACCAGGGGCGGCTGAACATGGAGCCGGCAACCGAACAACAACTCGCAGACCTAACACGTGGCTACGATCAGTCGAAAGCGAACTATGATGATCTGCTGAAGAAGAGAGACCAGTCGGTGATGGCCACCAGCATGGAGCAGATGCAGCAGGGTGAGCGATTCACTATGCTTGATCCTCCCAGTTTGCCGGCAAAGCCCGATTTTCCCAATCGACTAAAATTCTGCGGTATTGGCCTAGCTGTCGGACTGGCGTTGGGGTTGATCGTGGCCGGCGGACTCGAATTCCTGGATGATCGTTTGCATAGTGAAAAAGAAATCAAATCTCTTCTGCCGATCGCGGTTATCTCTGAGATCCCCGAGATGGTAAGTCCGTTGGATGAACGGAATACAAAAAAGAAGTTGGCGCTGGGGTGGGCTGCAACCGCACTGGTGTTTGCCACGATTCTAGCCGGTTCTGTCTTTAGCTTTCTGCATAACTAGGCGCCCATTACCAATGTACAAGGCCTATTTCCATCTCAAGCGCAACCCGTTCGATCTGACGCCAGATCCACATTGCTTCGTGCCGACGCCGCGGCACAATGAGGCGCTCGCAGCGCTTTACTATGGTGTCCGGCGGCATAAGGGCTTCGTCGTAGTTAGCGGCGAGGTTGGCACGGGAAAGACTCTGCTTCTTCGGTGCCTCCTGCGCCTCTTGGAAAACAGCAAGGATATTGCCTACGCATACCTATTTAATAGCAGGCTTGCACCCACGGATTTTCTGCAATACGTTCTCGCTGACTTCGGGCTGCCTGCGTCGGGGAAGAATAAATGCGAGCTTTTGCTCGATTTGAGCAGATTCCTAGTGGCGCGCGGCTCGAGGCAAATGACGACCGTTCTAATCGTGGATGAGGCGCACGATATGTCTGCGGACACATTAGAGGAGGTTCGTCTTCTTTCTAACTTGGAGACAGCAGAGGACAAATTGCTGCAAATCATATTGGCAGGTCAGCCAGAGCTTGACAAGAAGCTGGATTCAGTCGAACTGAGGCAATTGAAGCAACGGATTGCACTTCGAACCCAGCTTGGCGCCCTGAATGCCAAGCAAACGGAGGACTATATCGAACAGCGCTTGCGGATTGCGGGCAAGGATTCGAGCGCACCCCCAATTTTTTCATCACAGGCGATTGCCGCAGTGTATTCTTACTCGCGCGGCTTTCCGCGCCTGATCAATACCATTTGCGAAAACGCACTGATTAGCGCTTATGCGCGGCAATCACTGACTGTAACGGCGCGAATCATAGAGGATGTTGCGAATGAGTTCCGTCTCGAGGCTTTTGTGCCTGCAGAGCAGAATTCATAGGGTGCAGCCGCCGTTTCATCGCCGTCAAGCTGAGGAATCATGAGCCGAATTTTTGATGCGTTGCAAAGGTCCGAAAGTGAACGTTCCGGATCCGCTTCGGAGGCGCTGCCCAATGACACCGATCTGCTGCGCCGTGCCGAACGCCGCGCTGCGTCGAAATGGGAAGCCGGGACTTCCCATCAGGAACAGGAGACAAAAACCACCGAAGGCGATGAGTCCTTCGGACTGGACGGCGTCCTTCCTGGGGCAGCGGTCGAGCAAGCACCCGGTGGTATGGAGGGCCCGTCTGCGGCCGAGCGTTTGGACATCTCAGGCCGATTCAAGTCGCTGTCGATATCGCTTCCATCGCAGAGCAGATTGGTGTGCCTTACAGATAGGGAGAATCCAACGGCCGAAGCCCTGCGCCTCTTGGGGGTGCGATTGAGAGATCTCCGGCGACTCAGGCCATTGAAGAACGTCCTAATTACGAGCACGATCCCGCAGGAAGGCAAGAGCACGATCGCTGCCAACCTTGCCTGCGCCCTTGCCCACTCATTCGGCGAACGGACATTGCTGGTGGATGGAGACCTGCGGCGTCCTTCTTTGTCGCAGATGTTCGGCATCCAGAAGACGCGAGGAATCTGTGAATATATACAGGACGAAGGCGGGCCGCAGAACTGCGTCTACCATCTCGATGCCGCAGGTCTTTGGATATTGCCAGCCGGCGGCGCTTCAAAGAACCCACTCGAGCTGCTCCAATCGCAGCGGCTGCCGGTGCTGATGGAACAGCTTGCCGCGTGCTTCGATTGGATCATTATCGATTCGCCTCCAGTGCTGCCTCTGGCGGATACAAGCGTCTGGATGAGAGTCGCGGATGGAATTCTCCTGGTTACACGTCAGGGAACGACGGAAAAACAGCAATTGCAAAAGGGACTCGAGGCGCTTGATTCGCAAAAGCTACTCGGTGCTCTTTTAAACGGCACCATGGCCTCGGCCTACAGTGGCTACTATTACCACTCGTCCATTCCTTCCTAGGACTCCATCACTTCGTTCAGCTGGATCGGGCAATCAAGCCCGCATCTGCCTTCTCCCTGTTTTGCGGCAATGCGCCGAGCAGGCGCTGAACGCGCATGACGCCGATTCCCATCCATCGGGTAGCCCCCACCTTCGGTCAAGACTTTAAAAGAAGGTCAAAACGCGCGCGGCTATTTCACCCGCGCCGAGATAACGATGAGCACACCAGTGATCGCCGCGAGAGGAGTATGTCGTGACCCCAACACGTCAAGCTAAGATTCCAGCTCCAGCCGCCCACCAGCTGGAGGTTTCTCCGTCAGTGGACCGTTCACCTCTGGACGAGGTGACTTTCAAACGAATGATCGCTATTGAACGCAAGCGCACGGAACGTTCTAAGGCGCCCTTTCTTCTCATGCTGCTGGAAGTCGCCAATGAGGAAAGCGAGAAGAACAAGGGCGCGACGCTCGGCAGGGTCGTCTCAGCTCTGCTTTCATCCAGCAGGGACACGGACTTAGTCGGATGGTACAAGACCCGGGAAATAGTGGGAGCGATGTTTACGGGCCTCGTGGTGATTGATAAGCGCGCAATCCTAGATACATTTCTGACCAAGGTCACGGCGACGCTCCGGGATGAACTGACTCCGGAGCAGTTCAATCAAGTCAGAATCTCGTTTCATCTCTTTCCCGACGACTGGGATCACGAAAAGCCAGGCCTGCCAAGCAATGCCGCACTCTATCCTGACCTAATCAGCCGCGACAAGGGCCGACGAACGGTCCTTTTGATGAAACGAGTCGTCGATATTACCGGAAGCGCGACAATGCTGATTTTGTGTGCTCCACTGTTCCTTGTCATCGCCGGAGCCATTAAAGCATCCTCAAAGGGCCCGGTTTTCTATCGGCAGCAACGGGTTGGACGATACGGCCAGACGTTCACCTTTCTTAAGTTCCGCTCCATGTATGCGGATAATGATTCCAGCGTACACAGAGAATTTGTCACCCGACTTATTGCCAGCCCCCCAAGCCAGCAAAGAGGAAGTGTCAACGGGCAAAGCGTGTACAAGCTTACCGACGATAGCAGAATCACGAACGTGGGGAACGTTTTGCGACGCACGAGCCTAGACGAGTTGCCACAATTCCTCAACGTGCTCAAGGGTGACATGTCGCTTGTCGGTCCACGGCCCCCCATTCCATATGAACTGGCTGCCTATCAAACTTGGCACCGTAGGCGGCTCCTTGGGGTAAAGCCGGGAATTACGGGTCTATGGCAAGTGATGAGCCGAAGCAGTGTAGAGTTCGATGAGATGGTTCGACTCGATCTAAGATATGCATCGACTTGGACCCCCTGGCTCGACTTTAGGATCATGATGCGTACGCCTCTCGCTGTGATCAAAGGCACAGGTGCTTACTAACTCCGCGCGATTAACCGAGCGATGGATTCCCAGAATAGTGCAAGCGCATCATCGGGCGCTCAGGCGAAAGCCCGAAGTCCAGGAAGACACGAGCAGGAGCTCTTACATAGTTGAATCAGCAAGGAGTTCGAGAGTAGGCAGAGGTCGGCGCAGAATTTTGCACGATAGGAAGGGCCTCCTGCATGTTCAGCTGGTTGGGCCAGGTGGCAACTGTAAAGGAGATAAAAAGACATGAATTTCGGTGTAATTGGATATGGCTACTGGGGCCCTAACGTCGTAAGGAATCTTATGGGTCTGGAAGGTTCAGAGGTGCGGGCCATTGCAGAGATTAACCCCGCAGCACAAGCGCGCGCAAGGAAGACGTATTCCGCCGTCAAGATCACGGCGAGTGCGATGGAGGTGATCTCCGCGGTTGACGTAGATGTGGTTGCGATCGTTTCTCCCGTTTGGACACACTATGAGTTGACAAAAGCTGCTCTCGAAAACGGCAAGCATGTTTTTGTTGAGAAGCCATTTACGAGCACAGCGGCGCAGGGAGAAGAGCTTGTAAATCTCGCACAACAAAAGAATCTCAAGATTATGGTGGACCACACCTTCCTCTTTACGGGGGCGGTTAAGAGGATTGGTCAACTGATCGAAGAAGGCGCGCTCGGGAATCTGTACTACTATGACTCGACGCGGGTCAATTTGGGGCTCTTCCAGCATGATGTAAACGTGTTGTGGGACCTCGCTCCACATGATCTGTCGATCATGGACCATCTGATCAAAACCAATCCCGAGGCGGTGGTAGCAACTGGACAGGGGCACCTGAACGGGCATGAGGACGTCGCATTTATGACCCTCTATTTTCCCGAGAAGATCATCGCTCATATCAACGTCAATTGGCTGTCCCCGGTAAAAGTGAGAACCACGCTGATCGGAGGGGAGAAGCGGATGATCGTCTGGAACGATCTCGAAGCAGACGAGAAGGTCAAGATATATGACAAAGGGGTGAAGATCACTAGCCGCGAAGGTGTCTACGAGGCGCTCGTGAGTTATCGTTCCGGCGATATGTGGTCTCCTCAGCTGGAACAGGCCGAAGCACTTCGCCAGGAGCTGAACTACTTCGTGGATTGCATAACGGCCGGAAAAGAGCCGTTCAACAATGGGAGCGCCGGCTTAAGGGTCGTGCGAATGCTCGAAGCTGCGAGCGAATCAATGAACAGAAAGGGAGCTTTTGTCCGCCTATGAATCCGTGGAGCTCAATCTCAGAAGATGTCAAGCTTGGTGAGAACGTGCAAGTGGCGAAATTTGTCAATCTCTATGGGTGTGAGATCGGCGCCGAAACGAAGATTGGTGCCTTCGTAGAAATCCAGAAGAACGCCCGGGTTGGCAAGCGTTGCAAAATATCGAGTCATACGTTCATATGTGAGGGGGTCGCGATTGAGGACAATGTCTTCATTGGCCATGGAGTCATGTTTATCAACGACACCTATCCTCGTGCGACAGCTGAAAACGGATCGCTGCAAACTGAAGCGGATTGGAAGGTCGAAGGAACGCGCGTGCAAAAGGGTGCTTCCATCGGTTCGAATGCGACCATCCTTTGCAATGTGACGATCGGCGAGAACGCGATTGTAGGCGCGGGCAGCGTGGTAACAAGAGACGTACCGGCGAACGCAATTGTTGCCGGGAATCCCGCGAAGATCCTGCGCTTCATCCAGCAGCCCAACAGCGCCGCAGCAACCATCGCAGTTCCTTTTCTGGATCTGGTTGCACCCCACCTGGAGCTGGAGCGTGAGCTGGTCGCGGCGTTTCGCCACGGCCTGCACACGGCGAACTTTGTGGGAGGTCCTGTGGTCGAGCAATTCGAGAAGGGCTTTGCGGAGATCTGCAACGTGGCGCACGCCGTCGGCGTCAGCAGCGGCACCGATGCGTTGCGCTTCGCCATTCTTGCATGCGGGATCGAGGCTGGCGATGTCGTGGTGACGGTGCCAAATACGTTTATTGCCACTACTGAGGCTATATCGCAGGCACGCGCGATACCGGAATTCGTTGACATAGACGAACACACTTACAACATTTCTGTGCAGATGCTTGAACGTTTCGTGGAGAAGCAGTGTGTCCGGAACAATGCCGGAAAACTTATCAGCCTGCGAAGTGGAAGGCCGGTTACAGCTGTCGTTCCGGTTCATCTTTACGGCCAGATGGCTGACATGGATGCGATTTTGAGACTTGGCGGACAAGTACGGGCTGACAGTGATTGAAGATGCGTGTCAGGCGCACGGCGCGGAATATTTTTCCAAACGGAACAACCGCTGGATGAAAGCCGGTTCCATGGGTCGCGCGGCGGCGTTCAGCTTCTACCCAGGTAAGAATCTGGGCGCATGTGGCGAAGGCGGTGCGGTCACCACGAATGAAGCCGATGTGGCCGGAAAAATCCGGATGCTGCGAGACCACGGCCAAGTGAAAAAGTACTTTCACGAATCAGAAGGATACAACGGGCGGCTGGATGCAATCCAAGCGGGGATACTGCACGCGAAGCTTCCGCATCTGGCGGAATGGAACAACCAGCGGCGGGCGCGTGCCGAAGAATACAACCGGCTTCTCGGCGAGTCACGATGGCCTGATACTCCCCTATGAGCCTTCGTGGTCTCGCGCGGTGTACCACCTCTACGTAGTGCTTACAGGCAATCGCGATGGCCTGATCGACTTCCTGAAAAGCCGGGGCATCGGCACCGGAATTCATTACCCGATTCCGCTCCACCTGCAGAAGGCGTACGAAAATCACGGGTACCGCCTCGGCGAATTCCCCGTTACAGAGCGCGTAGCTCAGCAGATTTTGTCACTTCCGATGTTCCCCGGCCTTCAAGCTGAGCAACAGTCGGAAGTCGCGGCAGAGATTGCGAAATGCGTCCCCGTACTCACGGCCTGAAGATGTGAGATCTTCAGGATTCGCCTCGACCCATTGAGGCTGAGGATCTCGCGATAGCGGTTGGGTAATCCAGTGAATCGTGTCAATTCACCGCAGGTACGACGAAGATCTGAGCGGATTTCTGATGTGAACAGACTTAACTTAGAGCGGTTCCCCTGGAGACGGCAATAATGCATGAGATAAAAGAGACCGTCCTGAAGCACCTGGCGTATTGTGAAGCGCATAATTGGGCAGGTATTGACCCGTATGATGCCCTTAACAGCAAACTCTTCTCCGCGCTTCCGTTCCTGGACTTCAAGTTCTCGCGTTTCGGCGCGACGCAGGTGTTGAAGCGGATCCCATTGAACCTTCGCCCCCTACTCCTCATAGGCCCCACGCAGAATCCAAAAGGTCTCGCGTGCTTCCTCGCCGCATTTGTAAAGCTCACGAAGGCTGGGACAATCAGCGACCGGGGCTATGTGGACGTGATGATTGACCGCTTAATTGCTCTGCGATCACAAGGACAGAAATACTGGAATTGGGGGTACAGCTTCGCTTGGCAGACGCGCACAATTTTCGTTCCCCGATGGGAGCCCAACCTTGTTTGTACGTACTTTGTCGCGAATGCGCTGTTGGATGCGTATGAACTTAACGGCAACTCACGTTGCCTCACGATCGCGCTAAGTTCGGCCGAGTACTTTCTGAAGGAACTCTTCTGGACCGACGGCAAGTCAGAAGCTGGATTTGCATACCCGCTTCCCTCGGACCACAGCCAGGTTCATAACGCCAACTTCCTTGCAGCTGCGCTGCTGTGCCGGGTCTACCACCATACCGGCGAGAAGCGGTTTATTGACCCCGCTCTCGAGGTTGCGCGTTGCGCCGCGGCGAAACAATATCCTGATGGCTCGTGGGATTATGAGCCTACAGTTACATGGAAGGATAACTTTCACACCGGCTTTAATCTTATGGCCCTGCGGGTTATCGGTCGGAATGCTCAAACCACGGAATTCGAAGAGTGTCTGCGCAGAGGCTACGAATACTATCTGGCAAATTTCTTTGAAGAGGGTGGGGTGGCGAAATATTATCATGACCGCACCTATCCGATTGACTCGCATAACATCGCCCAAAGCATTATTACGCTTGCCACTCTTAGAGACTTGAGCCCAACGAGCATTCCGCTGGCAGAGTCGGTGTTCCAATGGACCATGAGTCACCTGTGGGACAAGCGAGGCTACTTTTACTATCGCGCGCTTAAACACTTTACCATTCGAACCTCTTACATGAGGTGGACTCAGGCGTGGATGTTACTTGCGCTTTCGACATTGTTGGCGGAAGAGGTCAGTAGCGACGCGACTGATTCAGCAGCATCGTTTGCGGTACAGGGAATCTAGCATGCCGATTTCGTTAAATTATGTGCTCATCACACCTGCCCGGAATGAGGCCGAGTTCATCGAGTTTACGATAAAGTCCGTGGCCGCACAGACTGCCCGTCCCATGAAATGGGTGATTGTGAGCGACGGCTCGACGGATCGGACGGATGAGATCGTAGAACGTTATTTGCCAGCGCATCCATGGATTGAGTTGGTTCGGATGCCCGAGCGCCAGGAGCGGCATTTCGCGGGGAAGGTGAATGCGTTCAATGCTGGCTATGCGCGAGTCAAGAACCTCCCATATGAGTTCATCGCTAGTCTCGACGCAGACATATCATTTGACCCCGAGTACTTTTCTTATTTGCTCGACAAATTGGCCATGGACTCGAAACTGGGGCTTGTTGGTACTCCGTTCAAGGGCGAGTCGGATCGTATGTACGATTATCGCTACGTCAACATTGAGCATGTGTCCGGTGCATGCCAACTTTTTCGGCGTGAGTGCTTTGAGAATATCGGCGGCTACGTTCCGATCAAAGCCGGCGGCATCGACTATTTGATGGTGATTACTGCAAGGATGAAGGGCTGGAAGACGAGAACCTTTACTGAGAAGGTGTCTTTTCACCACCGGGAGATGGGAACCGCGCGGGACGGACCGTGGAAGGCCCGGTTTCGTTATGGCATCAAGGATTATACGTTCGGGAATCACCCACTTTGGGAACTGAGCCGAGTTGCATACCAACTGACGCAACCGCCTCGGGTTATCGGAGGAGCGCTGCTTGGCGCCGGCTATATTTGGGCAGGGCTCCGAAGGGTTGAGCGCCCAGTATCCCGCGAACTGGTCAACTTCGTGAGGCGCGAGCAAATGGAGCGCCTGCGCGGGATTGCCTTTCGCAGGCCGCGATCTGGAAGAAGCAGGCAGGAGGCTTCGTCCTCAAAGTGACAAACGGTACGGAAGTGCGACAATCGGAGGTAAGCGTCACTCGCAAGGGGGCGCGCTCAGGCCTTCTTATCATCAACGCTGACGATTGGGGACGAGACTACGAAACGACTGAAAGCATCGCTCACTGCATCCAGTGCCGGACGGTTTCCTCAACCAGTGCAATGGTCTTCATGGCGGACTCCGAGCGAGCCGCGAAAATTGCTCAAGACCGGTCGATCGACACCGGACTGCACCTCAATCTTACCCAGGCGTTCACATCGCCCAATGTGCCCTCGCAGCTCGCCGCCCATCAGCAGCGGGTCTCCGGGTACCTAATGCGGAGCCGTTATGCCCGGGCGCTCTTTCACCCTGGCCTCGCGAAGTCATTCGAGTACCTGGTGGCGTCTCAACTGGAGGAGTATCATCGGCTCTACGGCGCGTCTCCGGATCGAATTGACGGGCACCATCATATGCATCAGTGCGCCAATGTCGTCCTCCAGAATCTACTACCGGCCGGGACCCTCGTGCGCAGAAACTACTCATTCCGGAGCGGAGAGAAAAGCCTGGTGAACCGTTTCTACCGCAAGGTAGTGGATTTCAGGCTGGCAAGACGGCATCGGCTCGTCAACTATTTCTTCTCGCTCCCCCCATTCGACGATTCGGAACAGACACAGAAGATTCTGTTGTTGGCGCAAGACTTTACCGTGGAGGTCGCGGCACATCCGGCGGTTCCGGAAGACTTTCGGGCCCTAACGGGGGGAGAGATCCTTCATTGGATCGATAGTTGTCCCATTGCGACCGGCTTCGTGCCGGCCTTGCATGGGAACCTACTGCATTGATTTCAAGCGCACTGGATTCGAGGATGTTGCAGGCTCGGTGATGAATAAGATGTCCGATCCATCTAAACACATTAGTGTATGCATCTGCACCTATAAGCGCCTGCACCTACTCAAGCGCCTTTTGGAAAAGCTCAGTACCCAGGAAACGGGTGGCCATTTTACATATTCAATCGTCGTGGCTGACAATGACAGTTTGCGAACCGCTGAAGGCGCAGTGTCGGACTTTGCCGCCATGTCCCCTCTTTCTGTTACTTATTGCTTCGAACCAAGGCAGAATATTTGTTTGGCGAGAAACAAAGCCATTGAGACGTCCACAGGGGACTTCATCGCATTTATCGACGACGACGAGTTCCCCGCGCAAGGTTGGTTACTCAGCTTGTTTCAATCAGCCGCCGATGATACCGTGCAAGGTGTGCTTGGCCCCGTAGAGCGGCACTTCGACGAACAACCGCCAAAGTGGGTAATAAAGGGAAACTTCTACGACCGGCCCTCTCATCCTACAGGCTTTGTGATCGACTGGAGGGAGGGGCGTACAGGCAACGTGCTATTGAAAAGACGAGTTCTGCCGGTTGGAGAGCCTGCATTCGATCCCCAATATCACCGCGGCGGCGATACCGAATTCTTCAGAAGAATGATTGAAAGAGGACATCTCTTTATTTGGTGCAACGAAGCTGTGGTCTATGAAACAGTGCCCCCGATCCGCTGGACCCGTTCCTTCATGCTAAAGAGGGCTCTGCTTCGGGGGGCTATCACACTGCAAAGTCCGACATTCGGGCCGTACACGTTAGCCAAGTCAGTGATTGCTGTGCCGATATATGCGATTGGCCTGCCGTTCATGCTCCTGCTTGGGCACCACAGATTCATGGACCTTCTGGTGCGACTCTGCGATCACCTTGGAAAGGTGATGGCCTTTGTCGGTATCAAGCCTGTTAAGAACCCTTACGTTACCGATTAAAGGCGAGATTATTGACTTAGATAGCATTGACACGGCACGTTACGAGGCTAATTTCCTTGCAGGTAGCGGGTCTCTTGGAGCGCGGAAGCGCGGAGGAGAATTTGTTTGATGCGTCAGACCGTTGCAAGCCCTGTTGGATTCGCGGTGTATCGCCAAAACTGCTTCTCATGCACTGACTATCAGAGATTGAAGGCCGTGAAGTACCTGAGAGCAGGGCTAAAGATTGACCGAGAGGAACAATGGGCACGACATTAAAATCCCCGACAAGCATGGGCTATACGGCAATAAGTATTAAAGGGGTTGCCGTCAAAACGCCATCTGTCGAGATCGACGGCAGAACAGTTATTGTTGCCGGCAAATGGCTCAAGGTGGCCGAGGTGAGGGGTGAAGAATGGCTGCAGGGCGAGGTTGTGCCAAATCCAACCAGCTTCATTGAGACTCTTCGAGGACGGAGATTCCTCGGCGTAGATATTTTCACTTTCTCCCAAAAGATCACGGACCTTACTCCAAGGTTTCCGTTTTCTCATGAATGGGAGAGCGTCGCGGCCATACGTGTTGAGTCATTTTCCGAGTGGTGGACCAATCGGGTGTCCTCTGACTTGCGGCAAGATGTAAGGAAGGCCAAGAAACTCGGCGTGGTCGTTCGTCCCGTGGCGTTCACAGATGGCTTTATAAGAGGCATCATGGCGATTTATGATGAATCGCCCATGCGCCAGGGTCGGCCGTTTTGGCACTATAGAAAGGGATTTGACGCCGTAAAGCAGGACAATGCCAGTTATCCGGACAGGAGCGAATTCTTAGGGGCGTACCTGGGCGAAGAACTGATCGGCTTTCTGAAGATTGTTTACGTGGACCGGGTTGCTCGACTCATGCAGATTCTTTCGAAGGACGCACATCGACAGAAGCGGCCTATGAATGCTCTTGTTGCCGCTGCGGTCGAGGCCTGCGAGGCGAAAGGCTGCGATTATCTGACGTATGGACACTATCGCTATCCGCAAGGAGCTGATAGTGTCACCGCTTTCAAGCACCGGAATGGCTTCGAGGAATTTCTGGTTCCTAGATACTATGTCCCCCTGACTATACAGGGTTGGCTCGCACTTCGTTTGAGACTTCACCACGGAGCGAGAGCGTGGGTGCCTGGCAGTGTATTGCGATTGCTAAAGCAGTTGAGGGCGTCGCTCTATCGCCGCCCACTGCTCGCCAGTAAGTCCGCCGAAAGGTGACACCTTGCCAGGAATCGTCGGCCTTGTAACTAGGATGCCTCGCGAAATCGCCGAAGAGCAGTTGGCGGCGATGTTAGCGACCCTTTGTCACGAGCCGTTCTATGTAAGCGGAACCTGGATTGATCCGTCTCTGGGAGTGTATGTGGGATGGGTTGCTCGGAAGGGGTCCTATTCTGACGGGATGCCGCTTCTGAATGAAAAGGGGGACGTTCTCACTCGTATTTTCAGGCGAGGAATACCCCGAGCCGGGAACCATCTGCCGCCTGAAGGGGCAAGGTCACTCGATCCCAACCGAAGGGTCTTCGTATCTTGTTCATCTCTCCGAGGAAGATGGCTCGTTCCCGGCCGGCTTGAACGGGCGATTTCATGGACTTCTCACGAACCGGACGCTCGGCACTGCGATGCTCTTTAATGATCGCTACGGGATGCATCGGATCTACTATCACGAATCGAGAGAGGCTTTTTACTTCGCCGCAGAGGCCAAGGCAATTCTCGCCGTACGGCCCAAGCTGAAGCGTATTGACCCTCGTGGGCTGGGCGAATTCGTGTCGTGTGATTGTGTATTGGAAAACCGGACGCTCTTCGAGAGCATCTACGTGCTTCCACCCGGATCGGCATGGATTTTCCGCGACGGCGCCATCGAGCAGAAGAAGGCGTACTTCCAACCGGCCGAGTGGGAAGACCAAGAACCATTAGACCAGGGGCGCTACTACGAGAAAATCCGGGAGGTCTTTTCGGGGAACCTTCCGCGGTATTTTAGCGGGCAGGAACGCGTTGGGATGTCGTTGACCGGCGGACTGGACACGCGAATGATCCTGGCTTGGCTCAAGCCTCAAACGGGATCACTCCCATGCTACACGTTCGGCGGCACCTATCGCGACTGTCGGGATGTCGTGATTGCTCGGAAGGTGGCGCGCGTCTGCGGCCAGCCTCATGAAGTGATTCGCGCAGGAGCAGACTTCCTTGCCCGCTTTCCCCACTATGCAGAGCGTACAGTGTATCTTACGGACGCATGCGCCGACGTTCGGCCGGTCGCCAGTTCTTTACATGAATGAGAGGGCGCGGGAGATCGCTCCCGTTCGCATGACGGGAAACTGGGGCGACCAGGTTCTCCGCTGGCTGCGGTCGTTCAAGCCCGGAGGATTCACGCCAGGGCTTTTCGTTCCAGACTTTCTCGGAGGCATTGCCGCTGCCCGCGAAACCTATACCAAGCTACTTCAGGTACATCCGCTGTCTTTTGTTGCGTTCCGCCAAGCTCCTTGGAATTTCTATGGCCTTCTTTCTCTGGAGCAAACACAACTCGCCTTGCGGTCTCCGTATATGGATAACGATCTCGTAAAGACTTGCTTCCGCGCGCCGGAATCAACCTTAAACGATAATGACCTGCGGGTTTGGTTGATTGGTGAAGGTAATCCTGCCCTAAAGGAGATCCGAACTGACCTTGGCTTTGGCGGGACTCCGGGCCATGCCGGAGCATTCCTGCAAAGATTGCACCTATTCACGATGAAGGCGGAATATGCGTACGACCACGGGATGCCTCAATGGTTGGCCCGGATCGATCATGTTTTCAAGCCGTTTCATCTAGAACGTCTCTTTCTCGGCAGACATAAGTACTATCACTTCCGGGTTTGGTACCGGGATGCCCTTTCCAATTATGTTCGTGAAATGTTGCTCGATTCGCGAGCTCTATCCAGATCCTACCTGGACCGCCGAGGCGTAGAAGCCATGGTACGAGGGCACCTAAATCAGGGTCTGAACTACACATATGAGATTCACAAGTTACTGACGCTGGAACTTCTGCACCGTCTGTTCATCGACTCGAATTGATCCAGTATCATCCATCACCCAGGGTTGTGGGGAAGCAGTAAATGTCTTCAGTAGTTGCTACGATCGTCTACGTTATCGGAATTGCGGTGCTCCTTGTCCTCGTCCGTGACCGAAAAGTTCAGACCTCCAATGGATTATGGATCGCGATTCTCTGGCTACTCATTGCGGGGTCCAGGCCGGTGGCGGCGTGGTTCGACGGGCCCACAACGGCCACAGCATCAGACATAGCCCAGAATTACAATATGGAAGCTAACCCCGCCAACACCTTGGTCATCGTCGTCCTGTTGACAGGCGGACTGATCGTGCTCATCAGAAGGAACCGAACGGTCGCAGGCTTGCTACGAGCAAACTGGCCCATTCTTCTCTTTTTCTCTTATTGCATCCTCAGCACGGGGTGGTCGGACTACCCCGGCCCTGCTTTTCGGAAGGCCATTAGGAGTTTGGGCGACTTCATGGCTGTGCTCATCGTCGTGAGCGACCGTCAGCCGGCGGCGGCGCTCAAACGCCTCCTGGTAATTGCGGGATTCCTGCTTCTTCCCCTTTCCCTTCTCCTGATCAAGTACTATCCGAATCTGGGGCGAATGTACGGAAATGACTGGGGACTGATGTACACCGGCGTCACCGAGCACAAAAACTCGCTCGGAGTGATCTGCATGGTATTCGGTCTTGGCTTCTTGTGGTGCTTGCTCGAGGAGTATCGAGCTAAAAACAAACCACATCGCAGGCAGCGCTTACTTGCACTCGGGATCGGTCTCGGCACGGCAATCTGGCTGCTCGCGATGGCCAACTCAGTAACATCCTCGTCCTGCTTTTCCGTGGCGGCATTTTTGCTCTTGTCTACCCGGCTGCCGATGATCGGCAGAAAGCGCTGGATCACGCACCTCATGGCGGCGGGACTCGTTTCCCTTTCACTTTTTGCCATATTTCTCGATCCGGGTAGCGGCCTTATCCAGGCGATGGGGAGAAACGCGACACTTACTGGCCGAACTGCAATCTGGGGACAGGTCATCAATCTGGCCGGAAACCCACTCTTCGGAGCTGGATACGAGAGCTTCTGGCTGGGAAACCGACTGCAGAGGATGTGGATGGACAATCCGGGCGCCAGGCTGAACGAGGCGCACAACGGCTATCTCGAGGTCTACCTGAATCTCGGCTGGTGCGGAATAAGTTTGTTAGCTCTGCTCATCGTCGCAGGCTATCGAAACGTCATATCCGCATTTCGGATCGATAGGAACGTCGGCGGGCTCAAACTGGCATTCTTTGTTGCATCGATTATCTACTGTCTCACGGAGGCGGGATTCAGGATGACAAGCCCTGTGTGGATTTCTTTCCTCCTGGCATCGACTGCGGTTCCACAGCTATCAGCCCGCCGCGTTCCGTTTTCCAGCGAAACGGCCGATCTACGTCAGCGCTGGGCCCGTGAGTACAGGGGAACGGTTTGAGGCCATTCGATGCAAGTGGTACGTTTCGACCCGTTGTGAACGACGGGGGCATGTTGCGCCATCTCGCCGTTCAAGGCGCCGGAGCAACAGTGATTTCCGGGGGAGTTGGGCTAGCGATCCAAATTATCGCCACCGTGGCGCTGGCTCGGCTGGTGTCTCCCACAGATTTTGGGCTGGTAGCAATGGTTACCACGTTCAGCCAGCTATTCCTGAACTTCGGGCTGAACGGATTCACCGAAGCTATCCTGCAGCGGAAGGAGGTCGATCAAGCTCTGGTAAGCAATCTGTTCTGGATCAACTTAACAGTCGGCATTCTTCTCACCGCAGGTTTCGCATCGACAGGGTCGCTCATGGCGCGGTTTTATCACAATCCTGGCTTGCCGCCCATCGTCGCTGGCATATCGGCAACGATTTTCATCACCAGTATCTCTGTCATGCACCTGGCCCTTCTAAAAAGGGCCATGCGCTTCCCGGTAATCTCGGTCAATGACATCGTGGCACGCGCCCTTTCCGTGGTTGTATCTATCTTGCTGGCCTGGCGACACTGGGGATATTGGGCATTGGTCGCCGGAGCCATTACCCTGGCGCTTAGTACATCGTTGGGAGCGTTCTTTCTTTGCCCATGGACCCCCCGCTTCCCGCGACGCGTGGCCGGAACGGCCGACATGGCGCGATTTGCGATGAATGTCTACGGGCGTTTTAGCGTCAATTACTCCGCCAGAAATTTGGATAACGTCTTGGTAGGGTGGCGCTTTAACGCGCAGGCGCTCGGGTTTTATAAGAGGGCGTACGATCTATTCGCAATCTCGGCCCCACTCTTTGTGCAATCAGTCACCAGTGTTGCGGTGTCTGCCTTGAGCCGATTGGATCGAGAATCCGAGCAGTTCAAGCGGTATCTGCTGAGCACGATTTCTCTTGCGGCCTTCTTAGGCATGGGACTGGGGACTGCTCTGACTCTTGTAGGTAAGGACGTGATACGACTGCTACTGGGGCCAAAATGGGAGCCGGCGGGCCAGATCTTCACTTACTTCGGGCCAGGCATCGGGGTGATGTTCATCTACGGCATTCATAGCTGGATCCACCTCTCGATCGGCAGGGCTGACCGATGGCTGCGCTGGACAGTATTTGAATTTGTGGTGACGGCCTCCCTATTCGTGCTAGGGCTCAGGTTGGGACCAAGCGGAGTCGCCATGGCTTGGACCGTCTCATTTTGGATCTTGCTGATTCCCGGGTTTTGGTATGCGGGAAGGCCTATCCACTTCGGCATCGGCCCAGTACTCGCTGTCACCTGGAGGTACATCCTCGCAAGCCTCGTGGCGGGTTGCGCGACCTACGTGGTTATGGGCCAATTCGGAGCTCTTGTCGCGGCGCCCGGCGGGCTTGGGGCGATGGCGCGGATTGCGAGTTTCTCCTTCTTGTTCGGTGTTCTGTACGTCGGCGCCGTGGCCCTCTTGCATCGAAGCTTCGCGCCGCTCTATCAGGTTTGGCGGCTAATACGAGAGATGGCCCCAAAGAGCCGGTCAATCTCTACACAATCTGTGGCGATTGCGCCCGCACAAGTTGCCGATAAAAGTTGACCTCTCCTGGGACCGGACGAGTGCAACTCCGGGACTGGCCCAATGCAACGGCGCCATATCGCCGCGAGAGCCAGGGATGCCGTAGCCTCATACTCACCGCGGCGCTGGCGGGCGTGATCGACAGATCATTGAGCAGCAGGAACAGCTACGAGCTTCGTCGCAGACGCCGGCTGAATGATTTGATATGGGTACGCTCCAATATCCAGGTTGCTGCCTTCGTTGATTAGAGCCCTGCCATTGGAGTCCTTGAACAGGTAAACGGGCTGACCTGATGTGCGGGTGATTGAGCTTGCCAAGGTGACCGTGTTCGTCGAATAGTTCACTTGCGTAATTTGCGCCGTGGTGCCGGCGCCGATGCGGATCGTGTCACCCTGCGTTCCCGCCCATCCCGGTTGGAAGAATCGGGCGTCGTTCAGGATGAGAGACGTGCCTGATCCGGTATCGCTCGACGCCACCGTGGTCAGCGCAACCGCCGCGCCTTTTGCGGGCGAACCGGATTGGAGCGTCCCATCGGTTGGGTAGTTGGCAAAGAGCGGATTCTTGCTTTGCAGCGAAGAATACGTCGCCTCTGTAGAATAGGGAGACCCAAAGGAACTAGCCCCGCTCGTATACGTAAGGTTACCGTTTTCGAACTTGGTGTCAGTGGACTTCTCCCCCGCAATTGGCGAGTAGCCCGCCGTCGTTGTCTGGTAAATGACGTTGTTCAGCATCACGCCGAGCACGCCACTGGGGTTGTTGGAATCAGAATAGAAAATCGCAGCGCCGCCGGGACCGCTGCCCGGAGCTCCTGTCGAGATGGCGAGCGTGTTGTTGTAAATGTGGGGATTTGTGACCTGATCACCAACGCCGCCGATGTCGAATCCCATGCCGTTCATGTTGTAGGCGTAGTTGTAACGGATGATTACGTTGTCGCTGTAACCGCAGCTTCCGTTACCCCCATTTGTGCGCAGGATGACCATGTGGCAGTTTCCGCCATCGTTCGTGCAGTTCTTCTCGATGTTGTTCTCGATGAGCGACTGCGTTAGGGTTGGGCAGGCCCCGCCGATGTTCTGCACAAAGTCAATGTGATTCGAGCCCCCAGACTGCGAGCCGTCAATGTCATGGCAGTAGTTGCCTCGAATCACTACATTGTTGCCGCCCACATTGATACAGTCATCTCCTGAGCCGCCAAAGTCGTTGTTCTCGACCCGGTTTCGGTCTCCGTAAATGGTCACGCGGATAGAGTTCGTGTTCGGCCCCGTGGTCGTGTTGTTTGAAAGCACGTTGTCCGAGGACGTGTACGCTGCCCCGGCGGACGGCGTAGTGACGTAGGGAATGTAAAAGAACTCTGAAGCCGTGCTGGTGTTATGGTCGATGATGCAGTGATTGGTAGATGAACTGGCGGTGATAGTTCCCTGCAAAGTCAAATAGCTGATGGTGATATAACTGCTGCCAGAAATGGCGATGCCACTGGATACTTTGACCGTATCGCCAGTATTCGCCGTGAAAGTGATCGGTTTCCCGGCGCTGCCGTTGTGAGATTGCGACCAGCCGGAATAAGTGCCCGCGTAAATCTGGCAGGTATCCCCTGCCACGGCGACCGCGGCGCAGGCTGAGATGGTTGTGTAATTTCCTCCGCCTGCGGCATTCACGGTATAAACGGTGGCCTGTGCAGGAAGAGCCCAAGAGAGGCAAAACAACAGACCCGTCAAGAAAAGCGACTCCTTGCGCATTATTGTTCTCCTTTTCTTCTTAATGCTTTCGTCCTCATACTATCGTCCACACAGCCAAGGTAATCACAACCCAAATTGCAAATGGAAGACAAGAGGAGACGGCGGCGATCCATTATGGAGTCTCTTTTGTTTCATATCGATTCACCGCAACATTTCAAAAAGCGGCATCCGACGATTTGCTGCCGACCTTTTGAGCTTTCGGGAGCGGCCTTCATCTCAAGAATGAACATGTGCAATTTTTGCCACTTACGTCCTCTCTCCGATCAGATCGGAGGGGGCCTTATTAACACTAGCAGGCAGAATATTGGCTCACAAGGGTACTCAGGTAAGCGCGCACACTGTCCGCGCTATTCTGACCCCGGAGGCATCTTCCAAGAATTTTAGCGCGACGGATGGCAGAAACCATCTGATTCCATTGCCCTTGCAAACGGCTCCCGTTCACTTGAATGATGGCGCAGATGATCGTGCCATCTGCAGTCATATTAATTGAGTGTTCTTGTCAGCGCGGCAGGCTCCCGATGAAATCGGCCCCGTGCTCAAGCTGTGCGATATTCGCCACCCATTCGCCTCCAGGCGCACCTTCTTTCCGCGTTTTGACTTGCCGTGCGTGTCCGTTATCCAAGAAATTCTTCGATGCTTAGATGTAAGAATTGGGCTCATGCAAATGGGTCAGAGGTCGCAGTACCGGAAGTTTACGGAGGCTTGACGCTGTGAGTGAACGTGCACAATCGAGGCTGATCCCTCGCTTCATATTGGCGATTTATTTCGTCGTAGCCGCGGGCTGGGTTTGTCTCATTTGGATTTACCGTTTCATACCATTACAGGATTATCCGGTCTGGATCTATCTTGGCAAGATGTTTAGTCTGTTGATTCGCCACCAAGCACCGCAATGTTTCAGTATCATCCTCTGGCCCGTGCCAAACGCGATTCAAGTCGTAGTGCTTGGTGGTCTCGATCTCTTTCTTAATCCGGAAACGTCGGGGAAGATTTTCCTGACACTATGCGTATTGCTCTACATGCTGGGAGCCTATCGGTTGATCGTGTCGGTGAGCGATCGCCGCGATTCTCCACTACTTCTGGTCCCGCTTTTGTATGTCTTTCATCGCAGCATTTTGGTGGGGGAGCTCGCATTTAGCTTGGGTCTCGCAATCCTACTCTTGTCAATGGCATACATATTCTCTACTTCGCGACCTCGGCTCTGGCTGGTCTCGGTATTGTCCGTGCTGATCTTCTTCTCACACGGCGCCTCATTTATTTCCTGGATGATTTTCCTCGCCGTTCTTGCCGTTTTTGGCCGGCCGCGGTTTCGGCCCATACCAATCTTGGTGGCCGCTAGCCCCTCAGTGCTCCTGATGGGGATTTATTGGGTCGTTAGACACCACCCTCACGCAGCAGAAGAAGGTCCGGCGTTATCAATTCGACTGGTGGCTAGCTCGAAGCTCACCGCTGCGAGTGTTCTTTCGCCAGTGCATTTCTTTAGCCCCTTCTTCAGGACCGATCCAAATGCAATTCACTGGATTGCAGTCCTCTTGAACGGGGGTGCGCTCGTGGCAGCCCTATTTGTCGTAATCGAATGGGCTAGGCGCCTTCGGGATCGTTCGGAACCCGCGAGTTTAGATAAGCGATGGCGGGTGTGTGACGCAACGGCTATAAGCCTCCTGGCTGCCTTTCTCTTCGTGCCGTTCGCGCGGATCACTGGGATCTCGGATATTAATTACCGCTTCATATTGCCCATGTTTCTTCTCATGCTCGCGAGCGTGGCGGGCTCCGGGTTCGGGAGGAAATCTGAGAGACTGCGATGGGCGCTCACGATCAGCACGGCAATAGGGGCGATCAGTGTATTATGCCTCTATTTTGTAATCGTTGGCCGTGCGTCAGGGAAAATTCAGGAGATCCATGAGACCCTCTCAAAGGCTCAATTGGGGCCGGACTTTAGGGATCTCGTCAACAACGACTTTGAGGGTACGCACGTTGCTGCGGAGGGGAACAGTTCGCGGGTACTCCCTGTGCACTCATGCCTTGCCTACATCACATACTACTTGCGAACAGAAGAAGAGATACCCTCCACCATACTCAATACGAGCATCATTCGAAGTTCATTGACCATTCCACCATTGATCAACAAGGGTGGAATGATGACAGCATCGCCGAGCGCAATCGTGATTCCCGGTGACCAACGGTTGAACCGAACAAATGCCCAACGGATCCCAGGATCTTACCAGGTAACCGCTGACACGGATTACGTAATGATTCTAAAGCGGATAGAAGAGCACAAAAGTGATATCCACTAGGCGCAGGGCAGCTGCTTCTGCAAGGGCGGCTCGATTCCCGGGAGTTTCGTCGAGATTGGGATGTCGAGCGCGACGTTCCAGCGCCGCAGGGTTACATAAGCGATGCAGATCTTAACGGGTACTCAAGCAGCAAGCTCCCGCGCCGATGGTTGTGCGCATTTCCGAGCCACTTCGAGACGGTTGCCGGGAAGAATTTGCTGACTTGTGGGTAATGCATTCGGTGACGCACCTGCCGAAAGATTTCTCTAGACGATTCAACTTTCGACAAGACGATATGAGATACAAATTGAAAACCGTTTTGATTGTAAGCGACGTTCGAGAAGCTCGCGGTCCGGACAGGTATTGGCTATGAGAGTCTGCATGATCGCATATTCGTTCTATGAATCCGACAGCCGGATTATGCAATACGCTCATTCGCTAACCGCCCGCGGGGATTCTGTAGACGTTATTGCTCTCTCGCACAACGAAGCGCCCCGCGAGGAAATCATCGACGGCGTGCATGTCTATCGCGTTCAAAGCCGGGAGATCAACGAGCGGGGCGCCCTTTCGTACCTCTTTCGCATCATCCGCTTTCTGCTGGTAGCTATGGCAGTGCTTACGTGGAAGCATCTTCGGAGCCGCTACCAACTGGTTCACGTTCATTCAGTTCCCGACTTCCTGGTCGCCGCTGCATTGCCTCTGCGTGTAGCCGGGGTGCCTGTCATCCTTGACATTCACGACATTCTGCCCGAGTTCTACGCCAGTAAGTTCGGCGTGGGTCAGAAGTCTCTAATCTTCCGGGCGCTGGTGCTGATCGAGAAGCTTTCAGCAGCAATCGCAAGTCACGTCATTATCGCAAACCACCTCTGGTACCAACGGCTGATCAAGCGCTCCGTGAGCGAACAGAAGTGCTCGGTAATCTGTAACTACCCCGATCCCCAGCTCTTTTATCTACGACCGAAGGAGAACACGAATGGCCGGTTCCAAATCATGTACCCGGGCAGCCTTAACTGGCATCAGGGGATAGACATTGCAGTGCGAGCCTTCGCTAAGGTCGCCGGGAAGATGGAGGGAGCGGAATTCGTAGTCTACGGCGAAGGGCCCGCTCGGCCGGAATTGGAGAGATTGATTGAAGAGCTGGGCCTCAAGGGGAAGATGCATGTGCACGACTATCGGCCCACGAGTGAGATCGCGGCACTGATGTCGAATGCGGATCTGGCAGTAGTGCCAAAGCGCGCGAGCTCCAGCTTTGGAACCGAGGCGGCGAGCACAAAGATCCAGGAGTTCATGGCCGTTGGTGTCCCGGTGATTGTCTCCCGGACAAAGATAGATAGTTTGTATTTCAACGACTCGAATGTCAGATTCTTCGAATCGGAGAATGTGGAAGCGCTTGCGGAGGCGATTCTGGAGCTCTATGAGCATCCTGACCGGCGGCAATCGCTGGTGGAACACGCAAACCGGCACATCCAACAGAATAACTGGGACGTGAAACAGCATGAATACTTGAGCATTGTCAAGTCACTTGTAGGTACCCAGCCGCCGCCAGCCGGCGACACTTCGCCTTCGAGAGGTAAGACGCCTGAGTTCTCAAGACCGGTTCGCGAACTGCTGGAGGAGTATTATCGCTGTCCGGAACTAATGGTCTCGTTTTCGTGGCCGGGAGATCTGTCGGTCAATCCGGGATACTTTCGAATCAGCGACAAACTTGTCGGCTATGGGCGCCTTTCAGAATCGCAGGCCATTAAGGAAGAGGAGGACAAGCTGCCGGAAGCGGCTGTTCACGTCAAGGTGACCGGGAGCAGCGTTGCGATTCCGTTTGATCCCGTCGAAGTAGTGAACAACCTTCGCCTGGAACAGTATACCGCGGCTCTCAAGGGGAGCCATTTCCCGAACAAGAAACTCGCTCGGAGGGTCTATTACCATTTGCGGCCGCTAATGCCTGTTGCCGTTCGGAAATACTTGCAGCGGCTTGCGCTACGTGGATGGGAAAGGATTCCATTTCCACGTTGGCCCGTGGATAGGACCTCGGATCGCCTTCACGAATGGTTGCTCGCCTCCGCGATGAAGGCGGCGGGGCAAACCGAGCTTCCCTTTGTCTGGTTTTGGCCGGAGGGGCATACAAGCTGTGTCACCGTTACCCACGACGTTGAGAGCAAGCGGGCCGGGACTTTTGTCGCCAATTAATGGACATCAACAAAAGATATGGAATCAAAGGCTGTTTCCAGGTTGTTCCTGAAGAGCGCTACGCCGTCTCACCCTCATTTCTCGACAGTATCCGCAGTCGTGGACATGAAATAAATGTTCACGATTTGAATCACGATGGAAATCTCTTCATCTCCCGTAAAGAGTTTCTCAGGAGAGCCAGAGAGATCAACCGTTACGGCAGGGAGTTTGGTGCGCGGGGTTTCCGAGCCGCGGTGCTTTATCGCAGAGTGGAATGGCTAAATGATCTAGAGTTCTCGTACGACATGTCAATTCCGAATGTCGCTCACCTCGATCCTCAACGCGGAGGATGCTGCACGGTGATGCCATTCTTTATCGGTGACATCCTGGAGATCCCAGTCACCACGGTGCAGGACTATACGCTGTTCAATATCCTCTCAGACTATTCGCTGGCTTTGTGGAAGAGGCAAATTGAAGAGATAACTCAGGGGCACGGTTTGGCCAGCTTTATTGTCCACCCGGACTATTTGATCGAACCGCGAGCGCGGAGCACCTACGAAGATCTGCTGAAGTATCTGTCAGAGCTAAGAGACCTCCAAGATGTCTGGCTGGCCCTTCCCGGAGAAATCGACAATTGGTGGCGCTCTCGTGCGCGGATGCACTTGGTCGAGAGGGCAGGCGAGTGGCACATCGAAGGCGACGGCCATGAACGCGCGCGGATAGCTTATGCCTGCCTCGAAGGCGATGGGATCGTTTACCGGACTCAGCGCGGCACAAGGCCCGAGCAGCAGGTAGAGGAGCCATCTGCCCAAGTGGCGTCTTGAGGCGCAGAGGTCGGCAGGAAACGCACCAGCCGTAAACAGGACCTCTTGCTGCGAAGCCGCCATCAGCATTTTTCTCAAGAATTCGACAAATCGCTATCGAAGAAGGTGCATCCAATGATCGTTCCATGCGATTTTCGCGAAACACTCGATTCTGGACTGGATTCCGATCAAGCCCGGACGGCGAATGCATACTGGCTTGCGCGATTCGGATTACCACTCTGTGACTCCGCATTCCCGCCGGATCGCGGTCCCTCCGGTGGTTCCGCTTCATGCGCGTGGGTTGAAAGGGCAATCTCTCCCCGCATCTGGTCGTCCTTCCTCGACGTGTGCAAACGCGAAGGCATCAACCATCGCCACGGAATCCTCGGTCTTCTAATCGTCCTTCTTCACCGGTATACCTTGTCTGAGGCGATTGAAGTGGGCATGCACGATGGTCCACTGGTACCCGTGCGCACGGAGATCGTATCGTCACTGGTCATGCGCGATTGTCTTTCGGCTGCAGCCAGGGCAGTGGAAGAAGCTGCAGCCAGTGCTTGCAGCTGGGAAGCTCTCAGGACATGCGCCATTCAGGCTGGCCTGTCTTCCGACAGACCGCTCTTCCGGATCGCGCTTTCTGTCTCCGACCGTGAGGAAGCAGCGATTCCAATGGAGGCGCGTGCGCAGTGCGACGTGCTCTTTTCCCTAACGCCGCAACCGAACATGCCCGCGCTGCGAGCTGAATACAAGGCAGCCCGCTACAAACCCGAAACAATCGACAGCATCCTCAAACAGATCGCGTGGTTGATGGAGTCGTTGCCCGGCATATTGGAGACGCAGATCGACAGGATTGCCCTGTGTTCGCCCGATGACGCGCGGTCAAGTGTTCTTGAAATCGCCGGCGACAGGAAGGAGTTCCAGACAACTCAGTGCATGCATAGCCGCTTTGAAGAGCAGGCTAAGAGGACTCCGGATGCAGTGGCCGTAGTAATGCCTGGTCCTGCGCGACAGGAGGTCACATACGGAAGCCTGAATGCAGCCGCCAACCAGCTTGCACATTACCTAAAGGACAAAGGTGTGGGCCCGGAAACTCTTGTGGGCCTGTATCTCGACCGTACGCCAGACCTGATCATAGCCATGCTCGCGATTGTGAAAGCCGGCGGCGCCTATTTGCCGATAGACCTAAGTTATCCGCCCGATCGCATTGCATTCATGATCTCCGATGCAGAGGCTCCGATGGTTATCGCGGATTCGAAAACCGCGCTGCTTTTGCCAGAGACCAGCGCTAAGGTTGTCCGCATCGACGCAGACAAGGACGCATGGGAGGGGCTGAGCTCTGAGAACCTTGATTGTGGCGCAGGCCCGCAGAGCCTACTCTATTCCATCTTTACATCCGGCTCGACGGGCAAGCCAAAAGGCGTCCTCATCACTCATCGGAATGTCTCGCGCTTGTTCGACGCTACAGACGAGTGGTTCCATTTCGGCGAGTCAGATGCCTGGACGTTTTTTCACTCGATCGCGTTTGATTTTTCAGTCTGGGAGATCTGGGGAGCACTGATTTACGGCGGCAGGATCGTAATCGTGCCATATGCAGATAGCCGGTCACCAGAGAGTTTTTATGGGTTGCTGGCTGATGAAGGTGTCACAGTCCTCAATCAAACTCCATCTGCATTTCGCCAGTTAGTCGGGGTAGATGAGGGCAAGCCTGAGGGGATGCTTGACAAGCTGCGTGTCGTGATTTTTGGGGGTGAAGCTCTCAATCTGCAGAGTCTGGCGCCGTGGTTCAAGAAATACGGTGACACAAAGCCGCAACTTGTGAACATGTACGGGATCACGGAAACTACCGTCCACGTTACTTACCGGCCGTTGAAGCAATCAGATTTGACTGAGGCTCCCGGCAGCGTGATCGGGCGAGCAATTCCCGATTTAACCCTTTATGTGCTCGATTCAGGATTTCAACCCGTACCCGTTGGCGTGCCCGGGGAGATGTTCGTTGGCGGTGCAGGTGTGGCGCGAGGTTACCTGAAGCGCGAAGCACTGACCGCGGAACGCTTTATTGCGAATCCTTTTTCGAAAGAGACAGGCGAGCCTCTCTATCGCAGCGGCGATCTGGCGAGACGCTTGCCGGGCGACGATATCGAGTACCTGGGGCGCGCCGATCAGCAGGTAAAGATTCGCGGCTTTCGCATCGAGCTAGGCGAGGTTCAATCTGCGCTCGCGCGCTTGCCGAGCGTCCGCGAAGCCTTTGTCATGGCGATTGAATCGTGCGATGGCGAGAAGGACCTCGTTGCCTACGTCGTCCCTGCTGAAGGCGAGACACTGGCCAGCGACAAACTGCGCCATCAACTGCGGTCGGCTCTTCCGATCTACATGGTTCCTGCGAAATTTGTGTTTCTAATCAAACTCCCGCTCACGGGGAATGGCAAAATCGATCGGGCCGCTTTGCCGGCTGCCCGCGCTCAGCGACCCCAGATGGAGACGCCATTCCACCCGCCACAAAGCGAGATGGAGCGCAACATCGCCAAGGTTTACCAGGACGTGCTCAACCTCGAGTCCATCGGAATCGACGACAACTTCTTCGATCTTGGCGGCGATTCGTTGCGCCTTGCTGAAGCACATTCCCGCCTGGAACGACTGATTGGCCGCCGCTTTTCGGCAGCGGAACTCTTCGTACACACTACGGTGCGGGAGTTGGCAAAGTGGCTCCACGGCGACGGCCGCCACAACGATGCCGCGAGCGACGTCCTGGCTCGGGCTAAACGGCAACGCGAAGCGCTGAGTGCAGGAAGGAGTCGCAGAACATAATGGAAGAACAAAGCCACATATCAGCTACCGAGGGCATCGCCGTCATTGGGATGTCGGGCCGCTTTCCCGGCGCGGCGAACGTGGAACAGTTCTGGGAGAACCTGGTCGCCGGCGTGGAGTCGGTGTCGCATTTCAGCGATGCGGAACTGGAGTACTCGGTTTCGACTCCAGAGGCCATCGCCGAGGGACAGAAGTTCATTGGCGCGCGCGGCGTTATTGAGGGGGCGGACCTGTTCGATGCTGAATTCTTCAACATGTATCCCAAGGAAGCGCAGATCACCGACCCGCAGCACAGGCTCTTTCTTGAGTGCGCCTGGGAAGCGGTGGAAGCCGCCGGATACAGCCCGCAAAGCTACGAGGGGCTGATCGGTCTTTATGCGGGCATCAGTATGAACACATATTTCCTCCACAATCTGTGCACCAGCCGTGAGTTTGTGGCCGCCTTCTCGGGCGAATATCAGGTGGGCAATTATCAAACCATGCTGGGCAACGATAAGGATTTCCTGCCGACGCGAGTTTCATACAAGCTCAATCTTCGCGGTCCCAGCATGACGGTCCAATGCGCTTGCTCAACTTCGCTGGTGGCGATTTGCCAGGCCTGCACGAGCCTCCTCACTTATCAATGCGACATGGCGCTCGCCGGCGGTGTTTCGATCACATTCCCTCAGAAGCGGGATTACCGATACCAGGAAGAGGCGATCGTTGCAGCCGACGGGACGTGCCGGACCTTTGACGCCGATGCTTGCGGAACGGTTTTTGGCCATGGCACTGCCGTGGTATTGCTCAAGCGCCTCGAGGATGCAATCGTAGATCGCGATCCAATTCTCGCTGTCATCAAGGGCTTTGCGGTGAACAACGACGGATTCGACAAGATCGGTTATGCAGCGCCCAGCGTCAATGCGCAAGCGGATGTGATCGCCATGGCGCAGGCCGCGGCGGGCGTCCATCCCGACTCTATTTCGTATGTCGAGGCACACGGCACGGCGACCCCGCTGGGCGATCCCATCGAAGTTGCCGGGCGAACTTCGGCATTCCGCCGAGGCGGAGCAACCCGAAACAATTACTGCGCGCTGGGCACGTGCAAGACCCACATTGGCCATCTCGATGTTGCCGCCGGTGCGACGGGTCTAATCAAGACAATCCTTCAATTGAAGCACGAATTGATTCCGCCGCTGCTCCACTTCAAGAAACCGAATCCGAAAATCGACTTTGCCAACAGCCCCTTCTTTCCTGTTGCGCAGGCCGTCGAGTGGAAGCGGGGCGAAACCCCGCGCCGTGCCGGTGTAAGCGCCTTTGGAATCGGTGGGACGAATGCTCATGTTGTTGTCGAGGAAGCTCCGCTCGCGTCCTCGGGCCCGTCACGCGACACGCAGTTGCTGCTGCTTTCGGCAAGAACGGCCACCGCGCTGCAGGCCATGTCAGCCCGCCTGGCAGATCATCTCGAAAGTCATCCGGACGATTCGCCGGCTGACGTTGCCTTCACGTTGCAGCGGGGACGGCAGCGCTTCCGGCATCGATTGGCTCTGACCGCCGACAGCGCTCAGCAGGCTATTGAGCGATTGAGAAGCTCCAACGGGGCCAGCCGGTTCACCGGGGTTGCGCCCGCCGAACCTGCATCGATCGTTTTTCTCTTCCCTGGTCAAGGTTCCCAGTCCGTCGATATGGGCCGCAGCCTCTACCAAACTGAACTCGTCTTCCGGCAGGCCGTGGATCGTTGCGCAGAATGTCTCGAGGGACATCTCAACTTTGACATTCGCTCGGTGATCTATCCCGAAGCGGGACGCAGAAAGGCGGCCGAAAAAGAAATCAACGAAACGCGGGCCACTCAGCCGATCATTTTCACTATCGAATACGCTTTGGCGTCGCTATGGATCAGTTGGGGAATCAAGCCGTCGCTGCTCATTGGGCATAGTGTCGGGGAGTATGTTGCCGCTGTCATCGCCGATGTGTTCAGCCTCGAAGATGGGCTCGGCCTCCTGGCGGAACGCGCAAAACTGATGCAGACGATCGAGCCGGGATCCATGCTGGCCGTGCGCAAGAACGTTCAGGAAATCGAGCCGATGTTACCGGAGGGTGTCGAAATCGCGGCCGTTAACAGCCCTGCTCTGACTACGCTCACCGGGCCGACACCTGCAGTGAAAGCATTCCAGGAAAAACTCAAGGCCGACGGCATCGTCTGTCGCCTCCTGGCCACCTCTCACGCCTTCCACTCTTCCATGATGGACCCCGTTGTGGCCCCATTCAACGAGGTTGCCAAGACGGTGCCGCATCAAAAACCGGCGTTGCCCTGGATTTCAACTTATACCGGTACCTGGATGAGCGATTCCGAAGCTCCCGATTCTTCCTATTGGGCCAACCAGTTGCGCCGCGCGGTTCGTTTCGGAGAGGCTGTCGAGGCAGCCATCAAGCATGGCGCAACCACATTTCTTGAGGTGGGACCCGGCCAGGCTCTTGACTCAACTGGTTCAGCAGCAGGTAGCAAAGCCGAAGGGCTTGGCGGTCCTGCCCTCTCTCAACGTCGCAAACGGCAACCGCTCCGAACTCGACACCATGCTTTCTTCTCTGGGCCGTATGTGGATCCTCGGTAGTTTGCCTGATTGGAACGAGTTCTATTCGAACGAAACGCGGCGGCGAGTCGCATTGCCAACGTATCCATTTGAGAGGAAGAGCTACTGGATCGCTCCTCCCGCGCGCGGTAAGTCAGAAGCTGTTGCAGCTGCCAAGCCTGCGCCAGCGCTAGCGGAGTCCGCTTCCAACCAACCAGCGACCACCCTTGACTTCATCCAGGCGAGCGCCGCAACCGACTCGTTGCCATCTGGTTCAGCAGTCGCTCCAATGGATGTCCGCAGAGTGATGGAAACGCAGATTCAAATCATGGCACAGCAACTGGAGACGCTTCGCCAGCGCGCTGCCGCCGGGAGATCGAACAATGGCAAATAATCGACGTGAACGCTTGATTCGAGAAATCCGCAACATTGCCGAGGACCTGTCGGGCATGTCGGAGGAAAGCCTTCCAGAGGATTCGAATTTCCTCGAACTTGGCTTCGATTCACTATTTCTGACGCAGTTCAGCACTGCGCTCCAGAAAGCGTTCGGATTGCGAATCACCTTTCGTCAGTTGTTTGGTGACCTGACGTCCATTGCAGCGCTTGGAACCCATTTAGATGAAAAGCTTCCCGCCGAAGTGCAGGTAGCATCCAGCGAATCCGCACAAGAGGAGAATCGTCCCATGCCCGCCGAAACGCCCTCGCCTGTCGTGGTTTCAGCTCCAGCCGAGCTTGTTGCGCCGATACCCGTTTCTGTGGCTCCCCTGCCGCCGGCGCCGGTCGCCCCCATGGCGCCAATAGCGTTTCCCGTCTTCACGTTCGACCCGGCCGTGGCTCCGGTCGCGGGAGCCGAAGACCTCATTCTCCGCCAGCTTGCGCTCATGCAGTCTCAGTTGAGCCTTCTGCAGCATCTTCCCGTGCAGGCCGCCGTGCCCATCGCAGCGCAGGTCGCAGCTCCCGTTGCCGCCCACCCGGTCAAGGCGGTACCCGCTCCGGTTGCGCAGGTGGCCGCGCCCGTTTCTCCGGCTGCTGAAGCGCGCCCCAGCGCTCCTGCGCCTGCCCAGGCCGCGGAAGTACAGCGTCCCCAGGAAGCGGTCAAAGCGCCCGCTGGTTTCGGTCCAAGCCAGGCGGATGCCTTCAAATTGGAAGCTATGCCTGAACGACAGCAGCGCCACCTCGATGAGTTCATCGCGAATTACACGCGCAAAACTGCCGACTCAAAGGAGCGTACGCAGCGCTATCGGCATGTCCACGCGGATCCCCGCACCGCCGCGGGCTACACGCGCCGCTGGAAGGAAATTGTCTACCCGATTTGGGTGCAGCGTTCGCTCGGCTCCAAACTCTGGGACGTCAACGGCAATGAGTACATCGATCTCCTCAACGGCTTCGGCCCGCACTTCCTCGGCCACTCGCCCTCTTACGTCACGGAGGCGCTCGAAGAACAGTTGAAGCGCGGATTCGAGATTGGCCCGCAAACTCCGCTCGCAGGTGAAGCCGCAGAGATGGTTTGCCAGTTGACGGGGATGGATCGCGCCAGCTTTACCTGCACCGGCTCTGAAGCTGTGCAGGCCGTCATGCGCCTGGCACGAACCTATACCGGCCGAGACAAGGTGGTCGTTTTCTCCCGCGATTATCACGGAAATTTCGATCAGGTGCTTGTTCATGCAGCCAATCGCGCTGGCAAGTTGCGTACCATGCCGTCGGCTCCCGGCATCCCTTCTCAAAGTGTCAACGACACCTATGTGCTGGAATACGGCTCCGATGAGGCGCTCGAGTACATCGGGAAGCACGCAGATCAGATCGCGGCTGTGATCGTTGAGCCGGTGCAGAGCCGCCGGCCCGAATTTCAACCGAGGGAATTTCTCCATGCGTTGCGCCGGTTGACCGCGGAAAAGGAGATCGTGCTTGTCTTTGACGAGGTAGTTACCGGCTTCCGTTGTGCCCCGGGCGGAGCGCAGGCCTACTTCGGAGTCGAAGCCGACCTTGCGACCTATGGAAAAGTTATCGGTGGCGGCATGCCGATCGGTGTGGTTGCTGGGCGCAGCCGGTTCATGGACATCTTCGACGGCGGGTCCTGGCAATATGGAGATGATTCTTTCCCGGAGGCGGGTGTCACTTTCTTCGCCGGCACATTCGTGCGGCATCCCATGTCGATTGCAGCGGCCCATGCCTCGCTCAAGTACCTCATCAAGGAGGGGCCGGCGCTGCAGCAGCGTGTCGCTCTCAGAGCTGACAGGTTTACCCAACGGGTGAACGATCTCTTTAAACGCTATGAGCTCGACATCGAGTATCCGCACTTCACCTCGCAGATGTATCTCCGGATCAAGGAGAAGGCCGAGTTAGCCAATCTGCTCGCGTTCCATCTCCGCTATCGCGGCGTTCACATTCTCGAGAACTTTCCAAGCTATATAACCGATGGTCACACCGAGGAGGATATTCAACTTCTCGTTCGTGCATTCACTGAGAGTGTCGAAGAGATGGTCAACGCGGGAATCTTCGGGAACGCCTCCAGGCTCCCCGGTGGCCGCGCCACGATCCTCCCGGAATCTTCGTCAACCGCGCCCGCGACCTGTCCGCCGGAGCGGCCGCAGCCGGTTCCCGTTCCTGCGGCCTCGGTCGAATACCCTTTGAGCGAATTGCAAAAGGAGATGTGGCTGGCCGCGCAAATCCGTCCTGAAGCTTCTGTGGCCAACAACGGCACCAACGTGGTCGAGCTGGTGGGCGAACTCAACCCCGTGGCTTTGCAGCGCGCCATCAACGAAGTGGTGAACCGGCATGAGTCTCTTCGGTCCGTCGTGAGCAAGGACGGCACCAGCTTCATGGCGCGGCCCTCTTTGGAACTGGATCTCAAAACCCGCGATCTGAGCGATCTTTCCACCACTGAGGCTGCTGTGCAGCTCACCGCGATCCTTGAACAAGATGGCCGGCAGGTCTTTGATCTCGCGGAGGGGCCGCTTGCATCATTCATGTTGATCAGGCTGGCCCCGAACAGGCACCTGCTCGTGTTCACGACCCAGATGATCATCTGCGACGGCTGGGGATTCAAGGTCGTCCTCGAAGAGATCGGCAATCTATACTCCGCGTACGTCGATAAGCGCGAAGTTTCTCTCGAGACGCCAATGCAAATGCGCGATTACACGTTTTGGAAGGCGAAAGAGAAGGGCTCCGATGCCACCAAAGAATGCGATGCTTTCTGGTTGGCGCAATTCAAGACGCTGCCACCGATCTTCGATCTTCCGGCCTCCTACCTCCGCCCCAAGGCGCGGACCTACGACGGGGCGCGCGAAAACCTGCGCCTCTCGGCCGACCTCTACAAATCCCTGAAGCGCACCGCGCGCGAACTGCGCAGCACGCCATTTGCCCTGCTTCTCACTGCCTACGCATTCTGGCTGCAACGCCTCAGTGGAATCGACGACTTTGTCATCGGCGTTCCGTTCTCTGGACAAAGCGGGGTGGGGTTTGACACGATCGTTGGCCAGTGCGTTCACATGTGGCCCCTGCGCTTCCGGATGAATGGCCAAGACTCTTTCGACATCCGGTTGTCACAAACGCAGGAAATGATCCTCAATGCGCAGGATCAGTGGAACACCGATCTCGGAACGCTTATTCAGGAACTGGACGTGAAATGCGATTCCAACCGCATGCCGTTGGTTCCGGTGCTCTTCAATCTCGATCCGGCGCTGACCGGCGTACAGTTCTCCAGGTGCGCGGCGACGATCACATCGGGCCCCAGGTTCTGCTTCCTCTACGATCTCGGCTTCAACCTCGTTGACGAAGGCGATACGCTGCTGGTCGAGTGCGACTACAATACCAATCTCTTCGAGCGCAGTCGCGTCCGCTGCTGGGTTGAAGGATTTCAGGCATTGCTGGATGGAGTCGTCGCGCACCCCAGGGAGAAGATCAGCAGGCTGGCGCTCCTGGACGACGCGAGAACGCTTGAAGCACCGATTTCTGTTGCTCCGCAACAGGCCGCACTTTCCCGAGCTTCGAAGTCCGAGTCTGCGAAGTTTGCAGAGCCGAAAGGCGAAATTGAGAAGCGTCTCGCCCGGCTCTGGTGCGACACATTATCCGTGGACCGGGTGAGTGCCACTGACAATTTCTTTGATCTGGGCGGAAGCTCACGGGCCGCTGTGACTCTGTTCGTAAAAATCGAAAGCGAGTTCGGGAAGAGGTTGCCGCTTGTTACCCTCTTCGCCTCGCCAACGGTGCGCGAGCTGGCAGGGGCACTCCAGGACGGCGGCGCAAATGTGGCATGGTCGCCATTGGTCCCTATCCAGACCAAGGGTTCCAAGCCGCCGCTGTTCCTCGTTCACGGAGCGGGCGGGAATGTACTGCTCTATCGGAGTCTTGGCGAACATTTCGCGCCGGACTACCCGCTGTATGGTCTCCAGTCCGTGGGCCTGGACGGCGTTAGTCAACCGTTACAAACCATCGAGGAAATGGCTGCCTGCTATGTTCGCGAACTTCGTACCGTCCAGCCTCGCGGGCCCTACTACCTCGGCGGTTACTGCCTGGGTGGAACGATCAGTTACGAGATGGCGCAGATTCTCAGGCGTGAAGGCGAGAAGGTGCCTCTGGTCGCGATGCTCGATACTTACAATTTCAGCCTCGCCCTCAAAGTCAGCTTTTCCTCGTTCCTGTTACAGAAAGCCAAATTCCACCTCGCGAACCTGGCGCATCTAAACCCGAAATACATGTTTGAATACCTGGGCGAGAAGATTCGCCTAGGCATCGGCGGAGAGGTGGCTAATCTGAAAACCTCCATGCCGGGCTCATCTCGGGGCGACGGCGGCCGCGCCATCGGCGGTGTGGAAGGCAAAGTGCAGGCCGTCAACGATTACGCAGCCGAGCACTACAATCCCGCACCCTACAATGACCGCATCACACTGTTCAAGCCGCGATTCAATTACAAGTTCTATCCCGATCCTGAACTTGGCTGGGGAGATTTGGTGAAGGGTGAACTGGAAATCATCGAAGTAACTGAAAACCCACATTCCATGCTACTGGAACCATACGTCCGCACCCTGGCCGAGCAGTTAAAGCAGCATATTGGGGTACCTGCGCAAGCAGGCGCGTTCGGTAAAACCAGCGAACGTGAGCTCATCGGGAAGGCCGGCTAGGCGACCGAGATCACGACCCGGGCCGCATGACTCGAAGCGTATTGGTTAATCGGAGGTTTGGAGCGAAATGAAGGCGTCTGTCGGTAAGTCCAATTTGAGAGCTGGCGATCTCGTTACTGTGCGAACGCCAAATGAGATTCTCAAGACGCTGGACTCCGATGGATCTTTGGATGGCCTGCCATTCATGCCAGAGATGCTTGAGCATTGCGGCAAGCATTTTCGGGTGTTCAACCGCGTCGTGCAATCAACCATCGACGCTGCGTTCCTGGGCAGCCAGGCTGAGTCATACGTAAGAGAGTTCAAGAACAACGATGTCGTGACGCTCCGGGGGATACGGTGCTCCGGCGCTCAGCACGACGGTTGTCAACGAGGCTGCTCAATCTTCTGGAAGGAAGCATGGCTTCGCAGGCCCGATGAGTCCGACCAGCACGACATGGCGCCGCAAGCATCTTGCTGCAATGTCCCGCCGGGGCCTGAGCCACTTCTGAAGGCAAAGACTGAGGCTGGCCGGTACTACTGTCAGTCGAGCGAATTCCCGAAAGCCACGCTGCACCTCTCAGGCGCCAAGCGGATTAGAAAATGCTTTAGCGCCGTCGCGGCGGGCAACATCAGCGCCGGCGGAATGGTCAAGCGTATCGCCACATGGATGTGGTGGAAAACCTACAGGCGCTTGATCGGTGAACCTGCCCGCGGAAAGCTGGACAAGACTCCAGCCTGTTCTCTGGGCCTCAAGGCGGGAGAATTGGTCGAGATCAAGTCCCGCGCTGAAATCATTGAGACGCTCAACGCCCATGGGCGAAATCGCGGACTGCATTTCTCCGCTGACCAGCTTCCCTTTTGCGGCGGGAGGTATCGGGTAAGAGGCCGCACCGACAAAATCATCGCCGAAGGAACAGGGGAAATGAAGAATTTCCGGGATACGGTCACACTGGAAGACGTGCTTTGCGATAGCGCGTGCTTCGCATTTGGCGGGTGCTACCGCTCCGACCTTCTGTATTGGCGCGAGATTTGGCTCAAGCGAGTCGAGGACGGGAATTCGCAGCACTCCGAAGAGCAGATCGAACGAATCTTGCGCACTTGAATTGAAGTTTGATGGGCGATTGTGTGCACAAAGATCGATCTCGTCTAGGCCCTGTTCGCCGTATTTAGGCTCAATGCTAACGGCGGAAACGAACCGCCCAACCATTTCAATAAGGGGACAACCGTGACACCGACTTTGATCAACACCACGAGCAAACTCAAGGACCAAATTGCAGCGCGTCAGGCACGTATCGGCGTTGTAGGCATGGGCTATGTTGGCCTACCGCTCGCTCTCCTGTTCAGCGAGGAGCTTTTTTGCGTGACGGGTTTTGATGTAGATTCACGCAAAGTCGAGACGCTGAACCGTGGCGGATCATACATCGCGCGCATTCCGGGCACGGAAATCCAGGCTGCGCAACAGAAGGGCCTCAGGGCGACAGCGGATTACGCGCAGATTGCGCAGATGGACGTTGTCATCATCTGCGTGCCGACGCCGCTGGACGAGTATCACGAGCCCGATCTGAGCTACGTTACAGGTACCGTCCGCAGCATTGCGCCTCATGTGCACGATGGACAGCTCATCATCCTTGAGAGCACAACCTATCCGGGGACGACGGAAGAAGTCATGATTCCATTGCTGGAGAAGGGGAATCCCAGCGGCCTGCGCGCCGCCTACGACTTTTCCAGTCCCGGCTTCTACGTTGCGTTTTCTCCCGAACGCGAGGATCCGGGCAACGATACAGTAGCGCGGAGGGACGTTCCGAAAGTTGTGGGCGGGGCCGGACCTGCAGCGTCAGAACTGGCGAGCGCGGTCTACCAGACCATTTTCAATCGCACAGTGTCTGTTTCTACGCCGGCGACCGCAGAGATGACAAAGCTTCTCGAAAACATCTACCGTTGCGTCAACATTGCCCTGGTGAACGAGCTGAAGCAGCTCTGCATGCGCATGGATATTGATCTGTTTGAGGTGATCGATGCGGCAAAGACGAAACCCTTTGGCTTTCAGGCCTTTTATCCGGGGCCGGGCCTCGGCGGCCACTGCATTCCCATCGACCCCTTTTACCTTTCCTGGAAAGCGAAGGAATTCGATTTTCGCACTCGCTTCATCGAACTGGCCGGTGAAATCAATCTCCAGATGCCTTACTTCGTAGTTGAGAATGTCATCGAGGCGCTGAGTCAGCGCGGGAAGGCGCTCAAGGGGTCGCGGATATTGGTGCTCGGCCTGGCTTACAAGCGCGACATTGACGACCTGCGCGAATCGCCCTCGCTCACAATTATCGAACTTCTCCGAGTGCGCGGCGCCCATGTCGAATACAACGATCCGTTCTTCCCAACGGTTGGCAAGGGCCGCAAGTACGCCTTGGATATGACCTGCACGCCGCTGGACCGCGTGCCTGAATTCGACTGTGTTCTGATTGTGACCGACCACTCACAATACGACTATGGCAGAATCGTAAGCCAGGCTCAGCTCGTCGTTGACACTCGCAACGCCACGCGTGGCCTTGATGCTTCGAATATCGTGCGATGCTGACGACGAAATTGGCGATCATCGGATATTGCGAATCCCTGGAAAGAATTCCTGTAATCTGGAAGCAGTCTCACAGAAGCCTCAGCAGGATTAACATGCAGCCAAGTTGAACCATTGCGAGAAGATTGTCGGCGGAGCGTTCCCAGCGGCTGGCGATGCGTCGGAAGTTCTTCAGCCTGGCGAACAACCGCTCAATCTTCCAGCGGCGCAGGCAGCGACGCAAGGGTATTCCATCTTGGGTTTTGATCCGTTTGGGGCGGTTGGGAGCAATCATTTCCACACCTCGCTCCCGCATGCGGCCATCCGGCGTAAACGCTGCCAGGGAGAGAGCCTGCGGCAGATCGCCAAAGGCCATCGCATCTCGGCGGCTACAGTACAACGCGTACAGCGGAAGCGCCCGGCCCCGGTCCCTGTCCGGGATATCCAAAAATCGGCCTGAACCACGCCCTATTGCTCTGTAGCAAGAGGGGCCCGAAGACCCACCCCCTAACCTCAACAAAACAATCGGCAGGATCTCGACGATCCTGCTGTGTCAAAAGGTGTGGATTTAGGCACAGACGCAAGAGCGTGAGAGCTCTCGGCAAGCTCGCAGGAGCCTTGCCGTCATGTCGGTACATCCATGAGAGGGCCGGGGCGAGCCGTGCCGCTTTTTTGCTGTTAACGATTCGGCCTAGCAGGCGACAGACTGGCCCCTCCTACACACAGTCATCCGACTCGATTTATTACCGACGTTACCTCTTGATAGCGGAAAAGTGTAATTGCCAGTTCCGTATCGGTGGTTGAATATACGTTCAGCAAATTACCCATTCCCAAAGAGGGCGCGGGAGTGGCCGCAAGGCCGTACGATTTTGTATCGCGCTGTGATGAACACGCAGACCTCTGCGCGTTCACAATGCATAGATCGCCTTTGACTTACCTTTCTTTTTGCGTTTTGGCAGCCTACGTGCGGAACACATTTCTCAAGTTCAGCCCAAGAACAACGGATTGCGAACAATCGCGGTGTCGCGGCTGTACAGAAGAGGGGATTTGACCTATTAAACGGTTTGAAATTTCGTTCTCGCCAAGGTTCCTGAAGAATCAAAGCGGCCCGACAGCGGTGGTCGTACTGCTCGCCGGCTCCACGATGGTGGCTCTTGCGGCGGCCTCGGTTGTCGTGGGACATGTGTACTGCGCGTGCCAGGAGCTGATGGCATCGACAAATGCGGCCGTTCCGGCGGAAGCGCAGGCCATACCCGACACGACGCAAGCCTCAACCAAAGTCACTCTTTTCAGTGCCCAATCGGGGGCAACTGAATGCCAGCCGAATGCTGCAAAATGCCGTGGCGACTCCGACCTTCCTTTCCCTGAACACGGTGTCGAACGGCCTGAACATCCCGCGCCAGACTCAGTCGGGCGCCGTAGGCAGTTGTCTTCTTACATCACGGGCGAATTAACTCATGAACGACCAGCTTACACAACGGACGAATAGACTCATGACCGACCAGTTAGCCGGTTATTGCGCTCCGCTGCCCTGCTTTGGCATTTAGGCACCACCCACCACCACAGGAGAAATACGATCATGTACGACAGCACAAGGTTTGATTTGATCATCGGCGAAAACCACGTCGCTGATCCTTCGCGCGGTTTCCGGTTCGGTAAGGTCAAGCGGATTTTCGGGGCAGCATTGACAAGCATCATGTTCGCCATTGTGTGTAATTCGGGAATATCGTTGCAGGCGCAGACCGCTTATTTCAGCGGGGTAACAACGACGATCGACAGCGTCGGTCTCCCAGATCCTTTTGGTATTGCTGTGGACAGCAGCGGCAATCTCTATGTGGCGGATGCTTCTCTGCAAACAGTCTTCAAAATAACTCCAACTGGGCCAGGCACGTACAGTGCGCCCGTCGCGTTAGTTGCAGGGACGCCGCTCTACTATCCCGTTGGCGTGGCTGTGGATGCGAGCGGAAACGTGTGGGTCGCCGATGAGGGTTGTCCCGGATGCACCCCATTGGGTCAGGTATACGAAATTATCAATGGGACGCCATCTCCTGTAGGCAGCGCGTGGCAACACCCGTTTGCCATCACTGCCGATGGCGGGGGCAACGTCTTCGTCACAGACCTTGGACCCGCCGGAACCGGCACGGTGTCCAAAATATCAGGTGGCGTGGTGACTGCGCTGAGCAGCACTAGCTTTAACGACCCTTATGGAATAGCTGTGGATACAAATGACAATCTGTACGTTATTGACGGAGGCTCCATCAAGAAGCTGGCGTCCCCTGGCTACAGTACGTCGGTTACGACAGGCGCCCCATCCAGTTTTCCGACTGGACTGTCGATCGACCCGAGCGGCAATCTTTGGCTAACGGAAGAAAGTAGCGGTAGGGTCGAGGAAATGCTGGCTTCAACGAATTACGGGACAGTTGAGACCCGGGGGAATGGTTTCACTTTTCCGTTGGCTGTAAGTTCGGACGGCAACGGGAACATCTTTGTCACAGATTTCGGCGGTATGGCAGTCAAGCAGATTTCCACGGGCGGCATCAACTTTGGATCTTCAGCGATCGGCACAACGTTGGCCTCCAGCCCGCTCTCGATACCCTTCACCTTTACCACTGCCGGCACAGTTCAAGCGCCGGTCGTGCTCACGCAGGGCGCGCCGAGCTTGGACTTCAGCGATGCCGGATCGGGAACCTGCACATCAAATGGAACAAGCCACTCGTATAGCCCCGGGGATACCTGCACCGTCGCCGTTCAGTTTGCGGCCACGGTGCCTGGTCTGCGCCTCGGCGGAGTTCAACTCGAGGACTCATCCGGCAACCCGATCGCGACGGCGAGGATCTACGGAACCGGCGTCGGGCCACAAGTTGTCTTCCCCGGCAATTCCACTCCTGCCGTCGTGGGCAGCGGATTCAACCGACCCTACGGCGTGGCCGTGGACGCAGCCGGCGACGTCTTCGTCGGGGATATCCTCGGCCCCGCGGTGGAGGAGATTGTGGCCGTGGGTGGCAAAGTCACCTCCAGCTCGACCGTCGTCGCGGTGGGCAGCGGATTCGACCCCCCCACTGGCGTTGCAGTGGACGGTAGCGGCGATGTATTCGTCGCGGATGCCGAACATAACGCTGTGAAAGAGATTGTGGCCGTGAACGGCCATGTCTCTTCCAGTTCGACCGTCAACACGGTGGGCAGTGGATTCAGCGATCCCAGCGGCGTCGCCGTCGACGCGAACGGCGATGTATTCGTCGCGGATTCCTTCAATAACGCGGTGAAAGAGATTGTGGCCGTGAACGGCCTAGTCTCCTCCAGTTCGAGCGTCATCACTGTGGGCAGCGGATTCAGCGATCCCGCCGGCGTTGCCGTTGACGCGAGCGGCGATGTCTTCGTCGCGGATATCGGAAGTAGCGCTGTGAAAGAGATTGTTGCGGTCAACGGCCAGGTCTCTTCCAGCTCGGCCGTGAACACGGTGGGCAGCGGATTCAGCGACCCGTTCAGCGTGGCAGTGGATGCGAGCGGTGACGTTTTCGTTGCGGATCTGGGCAATCAGGCGGTGAAGGAGATCGTCGCAGTCAACGGCCTGGTCTCCGCCAGCTCGACCGTCAACACGGTGGGCAGTGGATTCATCGGACCCTACGGCGTGGCCCTGGACGCAGCCGGCAACGTCTTCGTCGCGGATCTCCTCGGCCACGCGGTGAAGGAAATTCCCCTGGCCACGCCACCCACGATCGCCTTCCCGGCCGTCACAAAGGTGGGCACCCAAGACATCGTCGATGGCCCGCATTCGGCGACGGTTGCCAACAACGGCAACGCGCCGCTGACCTTCAACCTTCCCACGACAGGCGATAACCCCGGTCTGTCCACTTCGAATTTCACTTGGGATGACCTCTTAGCGACCTGCACCCAGACCACCCCGAGCTCCTCGACGGCCTTCACTCTCGCTGAGGGTGCAAGCTGCACGGTAGCTGTTGAGTTCACTCCCACGGCCACAGGCGCTCTCACTGACAATCTCTCTCTGACGGACAATTCCCTTAACGCTACTGCCGCAACACAGGAAATCCCACTCAGCGGCACGGCTGTCGACATTACGATGACGCCGGCAGCGAACACCGCACTGCCTCCCGGTACTGTCGGGACCGTTTATTCTGGCCAGACCTTCGCGGCCAGCGGCGGTTCCGGAACCTACACTTACTCGGCAACCGGATTGCCGGCAGGTCTGACTCTCGATCCCAGCTTGGGCGTGCTTTCCGGAACTCCGACCGCAGTGGCAAACTCTGCCAGCGTCACCGTCACCGCGACCGATTCGTCCAGCAGCGTTCAGATCAGCCAGACCTACACGATCACAATTGCTCAAGGCACAGTCACACTCAACTGGACACCGCCGTCGAGCATCACCTACGGTGACAACCTGTTAACCGTTCTCACTGCGATGGCGTCTGTGGGTTCAACCACCGAACCGCTATCGTTCGGCAGCGCGACCTACACCGCGAGTTTGAACCCCAGTGGAACACCGGTTACAGTCACCAACTCGACCGTCCTCGATGTAGGTACCTACACGCTCACGCTGAGTTATACGCCGAGCGATACGACCGATTACACCACCCCGGCGCCGGTGCAACAAACATTGATCGTTAACCAGGCGACAGCCACCATCAGCATCGGCAATCTCCCTGCGAGCCCGGTATTCAACGGCAGCTTCGCGCCGGCCTACACTTACTCCGGCAACGGGACTCCGACCGAGTCCGTCTCCTCCACCACATTGAGCGTTTGCACGGTGACGGGCGGAACGGTGAACTTCGTCGGCGTCGGCACGTGCACGCTGACGGCGGCAGCGACGGCAACAACGGACTATCTCGCCACCACTGGCAGCCAGCAGTCGGTCACCGTCAACCAGGCGACAGCCACAATCAGCATCGACAATCTTCCTGCGAGCCCGGTATACAACGGCAGCTTCGCGCCGGCCTACACTTACTCCGGCAACGGGACTCCGACCGAGTCCGTCTCCTCCAGCACGCTGACGGTGTGCACGGTGACGGGCGGAACGGTGAACTTCGTGGGCGTGGGCACGTGCACGCTGACGGCGGCAGCGACTGCAACAACGGACTATCTCGCCGCCACTGGCAGCCAGCAGTCGGTCACCGTCAACCAGGCAACAGCCACCATCAGCATCGACAATCTTCCTGCGAGCCCGGTATACAACGGCGGCTTCGCGCCGGCCTACACTTACTCCGGCAACGGTTCTCCGACCGAGTCCGTCTCCTCCAGCACGCTGACGGTGTGCACGGTTACGAGCGGAACGGTGAACTTCGTGGGCGTGGGCACGTGCACGTTGACGGCGGCAGCGACCGCAACAACGGACTATCTCGCCGCCACGGGTGCCCAGCAGTCGGTCACCGTCAACCAGGCGACAGCCACCATCAGCATCGACAATCTTCCTGCGAGCCCGGTATACAACGGCAGCTTCACGCCGGCCTACACTTACTCCGGCAACGGGACTCCGACCGAGTCCGTCTCCTCCAGCACGCTGACGGTGTGCACGGTGACGGGCGGAACGGTGAACTTCGTGGGCGTCGGCACGTGCACGCTGACGGCGGCAGCGACGGCAACAACGGACTATCTCGCCGCCACTGGCAGCCAGCAGTCGGTCACCGTCAACCAGGCGACAGCCACCATCAGCATCGACAATCTTCCTGCGAGCCCGGTATACAACGGCAGCTTCACGCCGGCCTACACTTACTCCGGCAACGGGACTCCGACCGAGTCCGTCTCCTCCACCACATTGAGCGTGTGCGCGGTGACGGGCGGAACAGTGAACTTCGTGGGCGTGGGCACGTGCACGTTGACGGCGGCAGCGACTGCAACAACGGACTATCTCGCCGCAACGGGAACTGAGCAGTCGTTCACCGTCAATCAGGCGACGCAGACCATCACCTTCACCCCGCCTTCTTCGCCTGTCATATTTGGAGTCTCACCCATCACGTTGTCGGCAACTTCAATTTCAGGTGGGACGGTGACATTCAACATCGATCCCAGCAGCACAGCCGCGGGCAGCATCAGCGGCAACACGCTCACCATCACTGGCGCAGGCACTCTTGTTATCGACGCCAACCAGGACGGCAACACCAACTATCAGGCTGCTGCACAGGTGCAGCAGACCATCCTGGTAAATCCGGCGGCGCAGATCATAACCTTTACTCCGCCTGCCTCTCCGGTCACGTATGGAGTTGCCCCGGTCACGCTGTCGGCCGGCACGACGTCTGGGCTGACCGTGATGTTCACCATTGACCCGAGCAGCACAGCCACGGGGAACATCGCCGGCAACACGCTCACCATCACGAGCGCGGGCACACTGGTCATCGATGCCAACCAGTCCGGCAATGTCGACTACCAGGCCGCGGCGCAGGTGCAAAACACAATCGTGGTGAACCCGGCCAACTACGTCGTCACGGCAAGCAGTGACGACCCCGGGACGGCGTCTCACTGCACGCCGCAAACTACGTCCGGCCAGGGGACGAACGCTTCGTGCAGCCTGCGCGATGCCCTTCTTGAGGCGGCTGCTACCGGAGGCGGCAACATTACCTTCGACTCAACCAACTTCGGCGGACCAACCACCATCTTTCTGACGAAAGGCGTGCTCGGTATTCCATCGGCGACAACTATCGCCGGCGCGACCACGGGCAGCGGTGCAACGCTGACCAACCTTGTTACGGTTGACGGCAACAATGCCTCGGGCATTTTCAGAGTCAGCTCCGGTGTCACCGGCGCATCCATCGCGAACCTCACCATCCAGCACAGCGATAATGCCGGCATCCAGAACGCCGGCGCTCTCGCCTTGACCGGCGACAGCATCACCAGCAACACCAATACTTCCGGCACCGAGGGTGGCGGCATCGACAACAACGGCACGCTGACGTTGAGCGCCAGCACGATCTCCGGCAATACTGCTGGTAATTTCGGTGGCGGCATCGCCAACACCGGCACCTTGACGATGAGCGATGACACCGTCACGGGCAATAGCGCCTCAAGCTCGGGTGGGGGTATCTACAACAGCGCAACCTTAGTGGTGTCCGACAGCACCTTGTCGGCAAACACGGCGGGACTCCCTTCCGGCGGAGGTGGCATCGACAACATGGGATCCGGAACAGCGGCACTGGCCAACGTCATCGTGTCCGGCAACACCTCCAATGGCGCCGCCGACGATTTCGACGGCAGCCCCGCATACACCGATAGCGGTGGCAACATCATCGGCGTCGTAAACGGCACCACGGTCAATGCAACCGCCATCGACCTTGCGCCCCTCGACAGCTACGGCGGGCCAACGTCGAACGCTGATTCCGCTGCCGGACAGCCCGGCGATCTGCGCGGGTCTTGCTGCCGGCATTCCTTCGGGGCTCACCACGGACGAGCGCGGCCAGCCCAACACCAACACGAGTTATCCAAACTACCTAACCTGCGTCGATGCAGGTGCGGTCCAGACCAACTACGCGATCAGCTTCTCCACCGAGCCTTCTAACTCCCAGGCCAACACCAACTTTGCGGCTGGCGTAACGCTCACTGAGGGCGGCAATCCCTTCGTTCCTTCGGTGACCATCCCGCTCGCGCTCACTGGCACGGGTACCTTGACCGGCGGATCGGCGGCGACATCGAGTGGCATCGCGAGCTACACGCTCCAGGTCAATACGGTCGGCACGGGCGACACGCTGAAGGCGAACCTCACACTGAACGCTGGTCTCACTCCGGCCGTCGCGATCTCCACCACAAGCAGCAGCTTCGACATCGGAATCGCGACGCCCACGGTGGGGCTGTCGCTATCGCCGGCGTCGATCACCTACGGCACGCAGGAGACCTTCACGGCGACGGTCCCGAATCCAGCCACGGGCACGGTGACCTTCTACAACAATGGAACCACCTCTTTGGGCACGGGCACGGTCAGCAGTGGCACCGCAACCTTCTCGAGTTCGACGCTCACCGCCGGATCGTATTCCATTACCGCCGCCTACTCCGGCGACAGCAATTACACTACGGCAACATCGAGTCCGCAGACTCTCACCATCAGTCAAGGAACAGTAACGCTGAACTGGGCGCCTCCATCGAGCATCACTTACAGAGCCGACCTGTTAACAGCGCTTACAGCGACAGCCTCTGTGGGCGAAACGACCGAACCGCCGTCGTTCGGTACCGCGAGCTACACGGCGAGCCTGAACCCCGGCGGAACGCCTTTCGCAGTCACCAGCCCGACTGTTCTCGACGCAGGCACCTACATGCTCACGCTGAGTTACACGCCGACTGATACGACCGACTACACCACCCCGGCACCGGTGCAACAAACATTGACAGTCAACCAGGCAACAGCCACCATCAGCATCAACAACCTTCCTGCCAGCCCGGTCTATAACGGCAGCTTCGCGCCGGCCTACACTTACTCCGGCAACGGGTCTCCGACCGAGTCCGTCTCCTCCAGCACGCTGACGGTCTGCACGGTTACGAGCGGAACGGTGAACTTCGTGGGCGTCGGCACGTGCACGCTTACAGCGGCAGCGACGGCGACAACGGACTATCTTGCCGCCACAGGCAGCCAGCAGTCGTTCACCGTCAACCAGGCAACAGCCACCATCAGCATCAACAACCTCCCTGCGAGTCCGGTCTATAACGGCAGCTTCACGCCGGCGTACAGCTACTCGGGGAACGGGTCTCCGACCGAGTCCGTCTCCTCCAGCACGCTGACGGTCTGCACGGTGACGAGCGGAACGGTGAACTTCGTGGGCGTGGGCACGTGCACGTTGACGGCGGCAGCGACTGCAACAACGGACTATCTCGCCGCCACAGGCAGCCAGCAGTCGTTCACCGTCAACCAGGCAACAGCCACCATCAGCATCAACAACCTCCCTGCGAGTCCGGTCTATAACGGCAGCTTCACGCCGGCGTACAGCTACTCGGGGAACGGGTCTCCGACCGAGTCCGTCTCCTCCAGCACGCTGACGGTCTGCACGGTGACGAGCGGAACGGTGAACTTCGTGGGCGTGGGCACGTGCACGTTGACGGCGGCAGCGACTGCAACAACGGACTATCTCGCCGCCACAGGCAGCCAGCAGTCGTTCACCGTCAACCAGGCAACAGCCACCATCAGCATCAACAACCTCCCTGCGAGTCCGGTCTATAACGGCAGCTTCACGCCGGCCTACACCTACTCCGGCAACGGGGCTCCGACCGAGTCCGTTTCCTCCAGCACATTGAGCGTTTGCACGGTGACGAGCGGAACGGTGAACTTCGTGGGCGTCGGCACGTGCACGCTTACAGCGGCAGCGACGGCGACAACGGACTATCTTGCCGCCACAGGCAGCCAGCAGTCGTTCACCGTCAATCAGGCAACGGCCACCATCAGCATCGACAACCTCCCTGCGAGCCCGGCCTATAACGGCAGCTTCACGCCGGCCTACACCTACTCCGGCAACGGGACTCCGACCGAGTCGGTCTCCTCCACCACATTGAGCGTTTGCACGGTGACGAGCGGGACGGTGAACTTCGTGGGCGTCGGCACGTGCACGCTTACAGCGGCAGCGACGGCGACAACGGACTATCTTGCCGCCACAGGCAGCCAGCAGTCGTTCACCGTCAATCAGGCAACGGCCACCATCAGCATCGACAACCTCCCTGCGAGCCCGGTCTATAACGGCAGCTTCACGCCGGCCTACACCTACTCCGGCAACGGGACTCCGACCGAGTCGGTCTCCTCCACCACATTGAGCGTTTGCACGGTGACGAGCGGAACGGTGAACTTCGTGGGCGTCGGCACGTGCACGCTGACGGCGGCAGCGACGGCGACAACGGACTATCTTGCCGCCACAGGCAGCCAGCAGTCGTTCACCGTCAATCAGGCAACGCAGACGATCACGATCACAAACTTTGCGCCACCGACGGAAGTGTACAAGGGTACGTTCCCGGTAGCGGCGACATCGAGTTCAGGGCTGACGGTAGCGCTGACGGTGGATGCGGGCAGCACGGGAGTATGCTCGCTGGCGGGTGGAACGGTGACCATGAACAGCGGCACGGGGACGTGCACGATCGACGCCAACCAGGCGGGGAGCACGAACTACAGCGCGGCGACCCAGGTACAGACGTCGGCGACAGCGGCGAAGGCGGCGCCGACGGTAAGCTGGAGCACGGCTCCGCCGGCGTCGGCGGCGTACAACAGCCAGTTCACGGTGGCGGCGACGAGCAACTCGACGGGCGTGATCGCGTACATCACGAGCGGGGGTTGCAGCAACAGCCTGGGTGTGGTGACGATGACCAGCGGCACGACGGCGTGCCAGGTGTCGGCCAGCGCAGAAGCGGACGCGAACTACACCGCCGGCTCGGTAGGCCCGGCCGGTGTAAGCGCGAGTACGGCGACGCAGACTATCACCTTCACTGCGCCTGCTTCTCCGGTTACTTACGGTGTCTCGCCCATTACGTTGTCAGCAACTGCGACTTCGGACTTGAACGTCGCATTCACCATCGATGGAAGCAGCACAGCCACGGGCAACATAGTCGGCAACGTGCTTACCGTTACGAGCTCCGGCACCCTGGTCATTGACGCCAACCAAGCCGGCAACACCAACTATCAGCCTGCCGCCGAGGTGCAGCGGACCATCCTGGTGAATCCGGCGGATCAGATCATAACCTTTACTCCGCCTGCCTCGCCCGTGACCTACGGCGTAGCGCCGGTAACGCTGTCGGCGAGTGCGACTTCGGGCTTGCCGGTGACCTTCAGCATCGACGCAAGCAGCACGGGCACGGGAACGATCGCCGGCAACACGCTCACGATTACGAGCGCGGGCACTCTGGTCATCGATGCCAACCAGTCCGGTAACCCGGACTTCCAGCCTGGCGGCCAGGTGCAGAACACCATCGTCGTCAACCCGGCCAGCTACATCGTCAAGGTCAGCAGTGACGACTCCGGAACGGCTTCCAACTGCACGCCGCAAACCACGTCCGGCCAGGGCACGGACGGTTCCTGCAGCCTGCGCGATGCCCTTCTTGAGGCGGCTGCCACCGGAGGCGGCAACATCAGCTTCGACGCAACCACCTTCAACGCCCCGACTACGATCACGCTCAGCAACGGTTCTCTCACTCTGCCTTCTGACACAACAATCTCCGGGCCAACTTCAGGCAGCGGTGCGTCGCTGGCCAACCTGGTTACGGTTGACGGCAACGCAGCCTCGGCCGTCTTCACAGTAAGCTCCGGTGTCACGGGCGCATCGATCGCGAACCTCACCATCCAGCACGGCAATAATGCCGGCATACAAAACGCTGGCGCTCTTACGCTGACTGCCGATAGCATCAAACGGAATCACACCATTGGCTCCGGCTTGGGCGGCGGCATCAATAACAGTGGCACGCTGGTGCTGAGCGGTAGCACAATTTCTCGAAATACTGCAGGCGGCAACGGCGGCGGAATCAGCAATAGCGGAACCTTGACGCTGAGCGACGACACGATCTCAGATAATGGCACTGCGAACTCTGGTGGCGGTATCTACAACAGCGCAACTTTGGTGGTGTCTGACAGCACTTTGTCGGCAAACACAGCCGCAACCGCATCCGGCGGAGGTGGCATCGACAACACGGGGTCTGGGACGGTCACTCTGGCCAACGCCATCGTATCCGGCAACAGCGCGAATAGTAGCGCCGACGACTTCGAAGGCGTCGCGTACACCGATAAAGGCGGTAATCTCGCGGGCGTCGTGAATGGCGCCACCGTCAATGCAACCGCCATCGACCTTGCGCCTCTTGACGGCTACGGCGGGCCAACGTCGACGCTGATTCCGCTGCCGGGCAGCCCGGCGATCTGTGCGGGCTTGGCGGCCAACATTCCTTCAGGCCTCACTAAGGACGAGCGCGGCCTGTCCAACATCAACGCGAGTTATCTAAGCCCCTCAACCTGCGTGGATGCGGGCGCGGTCCAAACCAACTATAAGATGTTATTCACGACGCAGCCGTCGGGCGCTTCGGTGGCGACGAACTTCGCGGCAGCAGTCACTCTAACTGAGAGCGACAGTCCGTTTCAGCCGGGCGTGACGATTCCGCTGACCCTGACAGGCAGCGGGACGCTCACTGGTGGTTCAAGCACGACCTCAAGCGGGGTGGCCAGCTACACACTTCAGGTCAACACAGTCGGTACGGGCGACACGCTGACCGCTAACCTGGCTCTGAACGCCGCGCACGCGCCGCCGGTCGGAATCTCGGCCACCAGCAACGCCTTTGGCGTGGGCATGACGACGCCAACGGTCAGCCTCGCCCTCTCCTCGGCCTCGATTACCTATGGCACGCAGGAGACGTTGACGGCAACCCTGCCGAGCGCGGCCACCGGTTCGGTCACGTTCTTCAACAACGGAAGCACTGCGCTGGGCACAGGTCCAGTGAGTGGGGGTACGGCATCGTTCTCAAGCTCGACTCTGACGGCTGGATCGTATTCGATCACAGCTGCCTACTCCGGCGACGGTAACTACAATCCGGCAACCAGCGACGCGCAATCGTTGACGGTCAACCTGGTCCCCGCAACCATGACCAGCCCGGCGACCGGCACCACGTTGGCCTCGCCTTCGACCACCTTCACCTGGAATGCGGGCTCCAGCGGAACGACGGGCTACTACCTGTGGGTCGGCACATCGGCCGGCGCCACTCGATCTGGTGAACATTGGCCCTTTGAGCGTCACCAGCGCCACCGTGAACCTGCCCACGAACGGATCAACGATTTACGTGCGGCTCTGGACGGTCTTCAACGGCACGACTTACTTCTACAACGACTACACCTATACCGCGGCCAATGCCCCTGCCGCCGCAATCATTAGTCCAGCGCAGGGCAGCGCGTTGACTGCGGCTTCGACCACCTTTACCTGGAATACAGGCTCCAGTAGCGTAACGGGCTACTACCTGTGGGTTGGCACATCGCCTGGCGCCCTCAACCTGGTGAACATCGGTCCTCTGTCCGGCCCCAGCGCCACCGTGAATCTGCCCACCGACGGATCAACGATTTACGTGCGACTGTGGACATTGTTCAACGGTACGACTTACCTCTACAACGACTACAGCTATACCGCGGCCAGTGCGGGTGCCGCCGCCGCAATCACCAGCCCGACGACCGGTAGCGCGTTGACCGGGGCTTCGACCACCTTCACCTGGAATGCGGGCCCCAGTGGAACGACGGGCTACTTCCTGTGGGTTGGCACGTCCCCTGGCGGCCTCGATCTGGTCAACATCGGTCCGCTGTCGGTCCCAGCGCCACCGTGAATCTGCCCACCGACGGATCAACGATTTACGTGCGGCTCTGGACATTGATCAACGGCACGACCTTCCTGTACAACGACTACAACTACACCGCAACCACGCTCTCAGCAGCCGCAATGGTCAGTCCAGCGTAGGCAGCGGGTTGACCTCGGCATCGACCACCTTCACCTGGAATGCGGGCTCCGCGTAACGTAACGGGCTACTTCCTGTGGGTTGGCACATCGCGCGGCGCCCTCAATCTGGTCAATATCGGTCCTCTGTCCGGCACCAGCGCCACCGTGAATCTGCCCACCAACGGAGCCGATATCTGGGTGCGGCTCTGGACGGTGATCAACGGCACGACCTACGTGTACAACGACTACCCCTACGAAGAGTTCCATTAGCATGGCGACCATCTCCTAGCTAGCCGGCGCTGAGTTTGGCGCACCTGCATGCCAGTGCGACATTCAACAGCAACTCGGTAGCTGGGACATACGCTTTGATGCGGCGTCGGGGACGGTGCTTGGGGCGGGTAGTCAAACGCTGAAGGTGACGTTCACGCCGACGGACACGATGGTGCAACCATTCTGCTGACAGGTTGCGGCGGGCACACCGAATCCTTCACGGAGGCTCCTGAAACTTACACCACCACCGTTACAGCCACGAGCGGCAACGTGTAACCCTCCATAACCTTCACGCTGACTGCGCAGTTGGAAATATCGCTGCATCAAAGTCGGCGCACTCCAAGGCCGGCGGCACGGTAGGCGGGCATCTTCCCGCCCATCCGCTCCGCCGGCCTTGTGCGTATTGGTCCTCTTCTAGCGCGCGCCTCTACGGGATCGCAACATTGGCCGTATTGGAGGGGACGCTTGTGACCCCGGAGCCGTCGACACTCTCGACAATGTAGTCGTAGGTCGTTCCGCTTGATACGGTAGGTCCACATAGGTCGTCTGGGTGACGACCGACGAATTCAATTGCTGGTACGAAGAGGCGCCGCTCGGTGATCGATAGACGTTATAGCCGGCTACGGGGTCCGGAGAACTCGTGGGCGCATCCCAACTCAAGTTGACCTCATAGGAAACCGCCACCCCCGTGCCGCTCAGGCTGATCGACAGCTGAGGATCCGGACGACGAGTTGCTGGTGATGGTGAGCTGACCCGTTACCGCTCCCGCAGCGCTGGGGTCGAACTGCACGTTGAGTGTCGCCGTCTGATTGGGGTTCAAGGTCAAGGGGAAGGTAGCGCCGGAAACGCGAGAAACCTGCACCCGCCACAGTCGCCGCGCTGACGGTGACCGCCGCGGTTCCGGTCGAGGACAAGGTCAGCGACTGCGTTGCGGCCGTGTTCACGTTCACGTTGCCGAAGGGTACGCTCGGTGGCATTGATGCTCAGCGTGGGCACGCCCGTGCCCAACTGCAGGGCAAAGGTCTTGGCTACACTGCCCGCGCTGGCCGTCAGTGTCACCGTCTGCGCCGTGCTGACCGAGGAAACAGTAGCCGTGAAGCTGGCCGTGGTGGCTCCTGCCGCGACGGTTACGGTGGCGGGCACGGTGACGGCCGAGTTGTTACTGGCCAGGCTGACGGTGAACCCGCCGCTGGCTGCCGCCGCGTTCAGCGTTACCGTGCAGCTATCGGTCCCCGCTCCGGTTATGGATCCGCTGCGTGCAGCTCAAAGCGCTCAGCACCGGCACGCCAGTGCCGCTCAGGCTGATCAAGGTCGATGTGCCGCTGGAGGAGTTGCTGGTCAGCGTGAGCTGACCCGTTACCGCTCCCGCAGCGCTGGGATCGAACTGCACGGTCAGCGTGGCCGTCTGATTGGGATTCAAGGTCAGCGGGAATGTGGCACCGGAGACGGTGAAGCCTGTACCGGCCACGGTCGTCGCGCTCACAGTGACTGCCGCGGTGCCGGTCGAGGTCAGGGTCAGCGTCTGTGTCGCGGCCGTGTTCACATTAACGCTGCCAAAGGCCAGGCTGGGGGCATTGATGCTCAAGCGTGGGAATGCCGGCGCCCAGCTGCAGGGCAAAAGTCTGGGCCACGCTATTGGCGCTGGCGGTCAGAGTCACGGTCTCGGCTGTGCTGACCGTGGAAACAGTGGCTGTGAAGCTGGCCGTGGTCGCTCCCGCAGCCACGGTTACCGAGGCCGGCACGGTGACTGCCGCGTTGTTGCTGGCCAGGCTTACGGTAAATCCGCCGCTGGCTGCCGCCGCGTTCAGTGTTACCGTGCAGCCGTCGGTCCCCGCCCCGGTCAACGATCCGCTGGTGCAGCTCAGCGCGTTCAACACCGGCACCCCAGCGCCCAGTTGCAGGGCAAAGGTCTTGGCCACGCTATTGGCGCTGGCGGTCAGCGTCACCGCCTGCGCCGTGCTGACCGCGGAAACAGTAGCTGTGAAGCTGGCCGTGGTGGCTCCTGCAGCGACGGTTACGGTTGCGGGCACGGTGACGGCCGCGTTGTTGCTGGCGAGGCTGACGGTGAAGCCACCGCTGGCTGCCGCGGCGTTCAGGGATACGGTGCAGCTATCGGCCCCCGCTCCGGTTATGGATCCGCTGGCGCAGGTCAGGCCGCTCAACACCGGTACGCCTGCTCCGCTGAGGCTGATCACGGTCGAGGTCCCGCTCGATGAGTCGCTGGTCAGAGTCAACAAGCCGGAATCTGACCCTGCCGCCGTGGGATCGAATTGCACGGTCAGCGTAGCCGTCTGATTGGGATTCAAGGTCAGCGGGAATCTAGCACCGGAGACGGTGAAGCCGCTTCCCGTCACGGTGGCTGCGTTGACGGTGAGCGCCACGGTGCCGGTCGAGGTCAAGGTCACCGACTGAGTCACCGGCGTATTCAGATTTACGTTGCCGAATGCAATGTCGGTGGTGCTCACGTTCAGGGTAATGACCGAGGCGCCGAGTTGCAGGCTGGTGGCCTGGGTGATGCCGCCGGCGCTGGCGGTCAGGGTTACGGTTTGCGCTGCGTTAACCGCTGAGGCCGTTGCCGGGAAGCTCGCGCTAGTGGCGCCGCTCATCACCGTAACTGTCGATGGCACGGTGACCGCCGGGCTACTGCTCGACAAACTCACCACAAGTCCCCCGCTCGCCGCCGCTGCGCTCAATGTCACAACACAACTTACCGTGCCTGCCCCAGTCACCGATCCGCTGGAACAACTCAGCCCGCTCAGCACAGGCAGGGGTGGAGGGTTCTGAACAGAACCATTCAACTGCAGAGCGAAAGTCTCGGCCACCCCGCCGGCGCTTGCGGACAGGGTCACTGTCTGCGGCGAGCTAAATGGAGAGATTGTGGCAGCGAAGGTGGCGTTGTTGGCAGCCCCCGGCACCGTCACCGTAGCCGGCACCGTTACCAGGCTGTTGTTGCTCGACAGACTTACCAGGAACCCGCCGCTCGGTGCTGCCGCGTTCAGAGTCACCGTGCAGTTATCTGTTCCCGCTGCACTCATCGACCCGGTTGCACAAGTGAGCCCGCTCAGCACAGGCAGGGGTGGAGCGGTTTTGAACAGAACCATTCAACTGCAGAGCGAAAGTCTCGGCCACCCCGCCCGCACTGGCGGTCAGGGTCACCGTCTGCGCCGCGCTGACCGAGGAAACGGTGGCCGCAAAGCTGGCGCTGGTAGCGCCCGCGGGCACGGTCACAGTGGCCGGCACCGCGACTGCGCTGTTGTTGCTGGCCAAGCTGACTGCAAAGCCGCCGCTGGCTGCCGCCGCGTTCAGTGTCACCGTACAGTTGTCGGTCCCCGCTCCGGTCAACGACGCGCTCGTGCAGGACAGGCCGGTCAAGGCAGTCTGCGTGCTGGCGGTGATTCCCGTCCCGTTAAGGCCGATCACAATCGTCCCGTTGCTTGAGGCGTTGCTGGTAATCGTCAACTGGCCCGTCGCCGTTCCCGTCGCTTGTGGAGAAAACTGTACGCTCAAGTTGTAAGTTTCACGGGCGCCTATTGTGACGGGAAGATCGTACACGCCACTTACTGAGAATGGCGGCCCTGTGACACTTACCTGTGTAACTTGCACTGCCGCTGAACCGGTATTCTGAAGCGAAACGGCGGAGCTGGCCGTTTGACCAACCGGTACAGAACCAACTGCGACGATACTTGGCGAAGCAGAGAGAGAACCTGCTTGCGCAGCAGTTCCTACAAATTCGGCCCCGCCACAACCGGACAACGCGAAAGGGACGCAACTCAACACGGCGATCAGAGAAAGATACGCTAGCCAGCGGGCGCGCTGGCGCGAGCGAGGACACTGGTCTGCTGCCCACCGATTCCGCCGGGAGAAATTGTATAAGGGGACATTGACCGCGACAAATTTGCGGTTCAATGACCGGAAAAAAGAAATGTCGTATGACTGCGTCAAGCTACGAGCCCCTCAAACGACCCTCTATTTCTAGGCGCGAAGTCTTCAACAATCTCGGGGCCCAAAGAATCACTTGTTTCCGGCCGTCCAGCTAACTTCGCGCCAACAATCCCACTCGGCCGGTGACGGAGGTCACGACATTGGCGTGCCGCTCCAACAACACATTCAAGAGATGAGTCCTTGCCTATGATCCACAAACTTCATCTGAGGGAGTTCATACAATTCTCAACGCCCAAGCCTCTTGTTAAGGCTGTGGATTTCTGGATTGAGGCAAAGAATGCGTTCTTCCCACGAATCAAGACAAAGCCTGTTTCGGAAAGTTGCAACCGGACGACAGCCTATCCGCAGTGCAGGGGAATGCAACTGATCTTGCGCAAATCTTCACATAGACCTAAGAACACGAAATCGCGCGTGACATAGACTTACAAGCTATGACGCAATTTTCCGAGTGTTCTTGGCCCTGTGCTTCGACATACTTGCAAGCAATCCCCGCACCAAAGAAGTCGGAGGTCGGACCCTTGGCGCCTTTACTATCCTCCTCAAATTCCAATACTTAGAGAAATAGCAGCATGAGAATGCGGTTTTTGAATCTGGCTTGCAACGAATCGAGATATGTAATTTCTTCTCAAGCGAGTGTTTATTTCCCACCAGCGGCAGCCAACAATTGCCTCATATCCGGTGCATTTTGCATCGCCTTGGGCTCGTCAACGGGTTACCGGACGGGGAAAGAGAACTTGAGCAGCCTCCGTGGCCCGAGGTTTTTCCCAAGCGCAGATCAACTGCGATCGCACGCGAATTCGACAGCTCTTACTCGAAATCTAAGGAACGGCGACATTGGCTGTGTTGGAGGGGACGCTTGTGACCCCGGAAGCGTCGACGCTCTCCACGATGTAGTCGTAATTCTGCCCGGCCTGCACCGTAGTGTCCACATAGGTGGTTTGGGTGACGACCGACGAATTCAATTGCTGGTACGAAGAGGCGCCGCTCGGTGATCGATAGACGTTATAGCCGGCTACGGGGTCTGGAGAACTCGTGGGCGCATCCCAACTCAAGTCGACCTCATAGGAGACCGACACCCCCGTGCCGCTGAGGCTGACGACGGTGGAAGATCCGGACGAGGAGTTGCTGGTCAGCGTGAGCTGACCCGTCACCGCTCCCGCAGCGCTGGGATCGAACTGCACGCTCAGCGTCGCCGTCTGATTGGGATTCAAGGTCAGGGGGAAGCTCGCCCCGGAGACGGTGAAGCCGCTTCCGGTCACCGTGGCCGCGCTCACCGTCACTGCCGCCGTTCCTGTTGAAGACAAGGTCAGCGACTGGGTTGCGGCGGTGTTCACGTTCACGTTGCCGAAGGCTAGGCTGGCGGCATTGATGCTCATCGTGGGAATGCCCGCGCCCAACTGCAGGGCAAAGGTCTTGGCTACACTGTTGGCGCTGGCGGTCAGGGTCACCGTTTGCGCCGTGCTGACCGAGGAAACGGTGGCCGTGAAGCCGGCGCTGGTCGCTCCTGCAGCTACGGTTACCGAAGCGGGCACGGTGACTGCCGAGTTGTTGCTGGCCAGGCTTACGGTAAATCCGCCGGCTGGCGCTGCCGCGTTCAGTGTCACCGTGCAGCTGTCGGTCCCCGCTCCGGTCATCGATCCGCTGGTGCAACTCAGCCCGCTCAACACCGGCACGCCTGTGCCGCTGAGGCTGACGGCGGTGGAAGATCCGCTCGATGAGTTGCTGGTCAGAGTCAAGCGTGCCCGGGAGCTGACCCCGCCGCCGTGGGATCGAACTGCACGGTCAGCGTGGCCGTCTGATTGGGATTCAAGGTCAGCGGGAAGGTGGCCCCGGAGACGGAGAAGCCTGAACCGGCCACCGTCGCAGCGCTGACGGTGACCGCCACGGTGCCGGTCGAGGTCAAGGTCAGCGTCTGTGTCGTGGCCGTGTTCACATTCACGCTGCCAAAGGCGAGGCTGGCTGCGCATTGACGCTCAACGTGGGAATGCCCGCGCCCAACTGCAGGGCAAAGGTCTTGGCTACGCTGTTGGCGCTGGCGGTCAGGGTCACCGTCTGCGCCGTGCTGACCGAGGAAACGGTGGCCGTGAAGCTGGCGCTGGTGGCGCCCGCCGCTACGGTTACCGTAGCGGGCACGGTGACGGCCGCGTTGTTGCTGGCCAGGCTGACGGTAAATCCGCCGGCTGGCTGCTGCAGCATTCAGTGTCACCGTGCAGCTGTCGGTTCCCGCCCCGGTCATCGATCCGCTCGTGCAACTCAGCCCGTTCAGCACCGGCACGCCCGTGCCGCTCAGGCTGACGACGGTGGAAGATCCGCTCGATGAGTTGCTGGTCAGCGTGAGCTGACCCGTCGTTGTCCCTGCAGTAGTGGGATCGAACTGCACACTCAGCGTGGCCGTCTGATTGGGATTCAAGGTCAGCGGGAATGTAGCACCGGAGACGGAGAAGCCTGAACCGGCCACAGTCGCAGTGCTGATGGTGACCGCCACGGTGCCGGTCGAGGTCAAGGTCAGCGTCTGTGTCGTGGCCGTGTTCACATTCACGTTGCCAAAGGCCAGGCTGGGGGCATTGATGCTCAACGTGGGAATGCCCGCGCCCAACTGCAGGGCAAAGGTCTTGGCTACGCTGTTGGCGCTGGCGGTCAGGGTCACCGTCTGCGCCGTGCTGACCGAGGAGACGGTGGCCGTGAAGCTGGCGCTGGTGGCGCCTGCCGCCACGGTTACGGTTGCGGGCACGGTGACGGCCGCGTTGTTGCTGGCCAGGCTGACGGTAAATCCGCCGCTGGCTGCTGCCGCGTTCAGTGTCACCGTGCAGCTGTCGGTCCCCGCCCCGGTCAACGATCCGCTGGTGCAACTCAGCGCGCTCAGCACCGGCACGCCCGTGCCGCTGAGGCTGACGGCGGTGGAAGATCCGCTCGAGGAGTTGCTGGTCAGCGTGAGCTGACCCGTCGCCGCTCCCGCAGCGCGTGGGATCGAATTGCACGTTCAGCGTGGCCGTCTGATTGGGATTCAACGTCAGCGGGAAGGTAGCTCCGGAGACGGAGAAGCCTGAACCGGCCACGGTCGCAGCGCTGACGGTGACCGCCGCGGTGCCGGTCGAGGTCAAGGTCAGCGACTGTGTCGTGGCCGTGTTCACATTCACGTTGCCAAAGGCCAGGCTGGTGGCATTGATGCTCAACGTGGGAATGCCCGCGCCCAACTGCAGGGCAAAGGTCTTGGCTACACTGTTGGCGCTGGCGGTCAGGGTCACCGTCTGCGCCGTGCTGACTGAGGAAATGGTGGCCGTGAAGCTGGCCGTGGTGGCTCCCGCAGCAACGGTTACGGTGGCGGGCACCGTGACGGCCGAGTTGTTGCTGGCCAGGCTTACGGTGAAGCCGCCGCTGGCTGCGGCAGCGTTCAGCGTTACGGTGCAGCTATCGGTTCCCGCTCCGGTCATGGATCCGCTCGTGCAGCTCAGCCCGCTCAATACCGGCACGCCCGTGCCGCTCAGGCTGATCACGGTCGAAGATCCGCTCGATGAGTTGCTGGTCAGCGTCAGCTGACCCGTCGCTGTCCCTGCCGTGGTGGGATCGAACTGCACAGTCAGCGTGGCCGTCTGATTGGGGTTCAAGGTCAGCGGGAATGTAGCTCCGGAGACGGAGAAGCCTGTACCGGCCACAGTCGCAGCGCTGATGGTGACCGCCACGGTGCCGGTCGAGGTCAAGGTCAGCGTCTGTGTCGTGGCCGTGTTCACATTCACGCTGCCAAAGCCGAGCTGGCGGCGCATTAGCTCAACGTGGGAATGCCCGCGCCCAACTGCAGGGCGAAGGTCTTGGCTACACTGTTGGCGCTGGCCGTCAGCGTCACCGTCTGCGCCGTGCTGACCGAGGAAACAGTGGCCGTGAAGCTGGCGCTGGTGGCTCCTGCCGCCACAGTTACCGAGGCGGGCACGGTGACCGCGGAGTTGTTGCTGGCCAGGCTGACGGTAAATCCGCCGCTGGCTGCCGCAGCGTTCAGTGTCACCGTGCAGCTGTCGGTCCCCGCCCCGGTGATCGATCCGGTGGTGCAAATCAGGCCGCTCAGCACCGGCACGCCTGTGCCGCTCAGGCTGATCAAGGTCGATGTGCCGCTCGATGAGTTGCTGGTCAGCGTGAGCTGCCCCGTCGTTGTCCCTGCAGTGGTGGGATCGAACTGCACAGTCAGCGTGGCCGTCTGATTGGGATTCAGGGTCAGGGGGAATGTAGCCCGGAGACGGAGAAGCCTGAACCGGCCACAGTCGCAGCGCTGATGGTGACCGCCACGGTGCCGGTCGAGGTCAAGGTCAGCGTCTGTGTAGTGGCCGTGTTCACATTCACGCTGCCGAAGGCCAACTGGGGCGCATTGATGCTCAACGTGGGCGTGCCGGCGCCCAACTGCAGGGCGAAGGTCTGGGCCACACTATTGGCGCTGGCGGTCAGGGTGGCGGTGTGCAGCGGTGTTGACTGCAGAGACGGTGGCCGTAAAGCTGGCGCTGGTGGCTCCTGCCGCCACAGTTACCGAGGCGGGCACGGTGACGGCCGAGTTGTTGCTGGCCAGGCTGACGGTAAATCCGCCGCTGGCTGCCGCCGCGTTCAGTGTCACCGTGCAGCTGTCGGTCCCCGCCCCGGTCATCGATCCGCTCGTGCAGGTCAGACGCGTTCAGCACCGGCACCCCCGTGCCGCTGAGGCTGACGCGGTGGAAGATCCGCTCGAGGAGTTGCTGGTCAGCGTGAGCTGAGCCGGTAGCCGCTCCCGCAGCGGTGGGATCGAATTGCACGGTCAGCGTCGCCGTCTGATTGGGATTCAAGGTCAGCGGGAAGCTGGCCCCGGAGACGGTGAAACCACTCCCCGTCACCGTGACCGCGCTCACTGTCAATGCCGCCGTTCCGGTTGAGGTCAGGGTCAGCGGCTGCGTCGCAGCGGTGTTCACGTTCACGTTGCCAAACGCCACGTTGGTGGTGCTGAGGCTCAACGTGATCTGCGACGCGCCCAGCTGCATGCCAAAGGTCCTGGTCACGCTGCCTGCGCTGGCGGTCAGGGTCACAGCCTGCGCGACATTTACCGCGGAGACTGTTGCATCAAAGCTGGCGCTGGTTGTTCCTGCCGCGACCGTCAACGAGGGGGGCACGGTGACTGCCGTGTTGTTGGTTGCAAGGCTTACGGTAAACCCGCCGCTGTCCGCCGCCGCGTTCAGTGTCATCGTACAGTTGTCGGTCCCCGCTCCGGTCATGGAACCGCTCGTGCAGCTCAGCCCGTTCAGCACCGGCACCCCTTTAGCCCGCAGCCGGATTCTCTTCGAAGCGCCGTCGACGGAGTTGCTGGACAGTGTTAGCTGACCTGTCGTTGTCCCCGCAGTAGTCGGATCGAACTGCACACTCAGCGTTGCCGTCTGATTGGGGGGCAAGGTGAGCGGGAAGGTGGGCCCTGAGGCCGCGAACCCCGATCCGGACAGGGATGACGCGTCGATCGTCACCGCCGCGCCCCCTGTTGACGCCAGAGTGACCGTCTGCGTTGCCGGCGCATTCACTCCCACGTCCCCGAAATCCACGCTGGTCGTGCTCAAGCTCAACGTAGGCCCTACAGTGAGTTGCAGTGCAAAATTCTCCGACACACCGCCTGCGTTGGCGGTCAGCGTCGCAGATTCTGTGGAGCTAACGGGAGACACAGTCGCTGTGAAGCTGGCGCTGATTGCGCCCGCTGCCACGGTCACCGTGGCTGGCACGACTACCAATGGATTGTCGCTGGCCAGGCTTACGGTAAACCCACCGCCGGCTGCCGCCGTGTTCAGCGTTACCGTGCAGTTATCCGGCCCCGACCCTGCAATTGACCCGCTGCTGCAACTCAGCCCATTCAGCACCGGCACGCCCGTGCCGCTCACGCTGATGGCCGTCGTCGATCCCGTCAAGGAATTGCTAGTCAACGTCAGTTGACCTGCCGCGGCGCCAGCGGCGGTGGGGTTGAACTGCACGTTCATCGTCGCCGTCTGGCCGGGAGCCAGCGTCACCGGCAGACCCTCGCCGGAGAGTGAAAAGCTGTTCCCCGACAGCGCCGCCGCACTTACGGTCACCGGCACTGTGCCCGTCGAGGACAGGGTAAGCGGCTGCGTCACCGCCGAGTTCACCGCTACGCTCCCGAAGGCCAGGCTAGATGCGCTGATCCCCAACGTGGGTATCGACGCGCCTAGCTGCAGGGCGAAGGTCTCCGCCACGCCGCCCACAGTCGCGGATAACGTGGCGGCTTGCACGGAGGTGACTGGGGAAACACTCGCTGTGAATTCGGTGCCGGTCGCGCCTGCCGCAATTGTCACCGAGGCTGGGACCGCCACGGCGCTGTTGCTGCTGGTTAGATTCACGCCGAGTCCGCCGCTGTCCGCTGCCGCGTTCAGCGTCACGCTGCAAATGTCTGTTCCTGCTCCCGTTATCGACCCGTTCGCACAGGTCAGCCCGCTCAGCACCGGCACCCCCGTGCCGTTCAAACCAACCGCAAGCGAATTTCCAGCCGAGGAGTTGCTGGTGATGGTTAGCTGGCCCGTCGCTGCGCCTGTCGCCGCTGGGTTGAAATGTAGAGTCAGAGCGAGGCTGCCATTGGCGGCGACGGTGACAGGTAAGCTGCTTGAACCGCCTAAAGAAAAGGACTGTCCCGTCATATTCAGCTGGGAAATCTCCACCGCCGCCGATCCTTGATTCACAAGGGTGACGCTCGTGCTGGCCGTTTGACCCACAGCCACTGCGCCAAAATTGACGGTGCCGGATGACGCGGTCAGCGTTCCCGTAGCCGGATCCGATGCCGTACTCTTTAATGCGATTGATCCTCCGCAACCGCTCAAAGCAAGGCTGCTGAGAAGCATGACGAACAGCCCGATCCGCCGTGGCGCCGGAGGGCGCATTTGCCGACAAGCCCGTGTGTTCAGCGCATCAGCTCGCGGGCGCAGTTCATTGATTCTGGACGCTAATGTAACCATTTTTAGATTACCGTTGTGACCTAGTATATCGAGCATGATGGGTACCTAAATACGTTACTAATCATTACCTTTGGGGTGTTTTCGCGCGGAAAGTAATGCCGCTTTTGTGGTACGCCGAGCAGGCAGGCTCGAGAATCCCTCTCCGTCTGGTCAGACAGGCAGACGCGGCAAGATTGGAGGGAAATTCAGAATGGAATCCGCGAACACTATTTAACGGTTGATTCTAAGGATTTTAAGAGTGAATGGGCGGACAGCCGGGCGAGTGACGAGCCAATCGCACAGCAGATATTTCGAGCGCTCTAAAGCACGATCTTTGCAATCGCCGCCAGTTGCATGAACGACGTTCCTTCATAAATCGTTCCGATCTTCGCGTCGCGGTAGAGCTTTTCCACGGGCGACTCCTTCACAAATCCCGGCCCTCCCAGCACCTCGACAGCGAGGCTCGCCACGCGCTCGGCCATCTGCGACGCAAAGTATTTGCACATCGCCGCTTCTTTGCGGAATTCCAGTCGCGCGTCCTTCAGCCGCGCCGCGTTGTAGACCAGCAGCCTGGCGGCTTCAATATCGGTCGCCATCTCCGCAAGTTGAAACTGCATGGCCTGAAACTCCACGATGCGCTTTGCCAAATTGCTTGCGTTCTTTCGCGTGCTTCACGGCGTGGCCCCACGCGCCTTCGGCCAGCCCAAGCATCTGCGCGCCAATGCCGATGCGCCCGCCGTTCAACGTCTCCATCGCGATCTTGTAGCCCTTGCCCGCCTCGCCCAGCACTTGCGCCGCGGGAATCGCGCACTCCTCCAGAATCAACTCGCAAGTGCTCGATGCGCGAATTCCCAGCTTGTCCTCTTTCCTGCCGACACGCGAATCCGGGCGCGCCTTTCTCCACCAGGAACGCCGTGATGCCCTTGTAGCCCGCGCTCGCATCCACGGTAGCGAAGACGATGAACAGCCCGGCTTCTTTGGCGTTCTGATCCAAAGCTTGCGCCCGGTCAGCACATACTCGTCGCCGCGCTTCTCCGCGCGCGTCTGCAACGCAAAAGCGTCCGAGCCCGAGCCCGCTTCGCTCAGCGCATAAGCGCCGACGGTATCCGATGCCAGTCGGGGAAGATACTTCTGCTTTTGCTCCGGCGTGCCCCAGCGCAGCAGCGCGCTTGCCACCAGCGTGTTCTGCACATCCACCACGCAGCCCCACCGCAGGGTCGACAGCCGACAGCATCTCCACCGCCAGAACCGCAGTCGAAAAACGATCCGCCGCTGCCGCCAAACTCCTCCGGAATCTCAATCCCCATCAGGCCAAGCGCAAAGAGCTTGCGCAGCAGCGCCGCATCCAGATGCTGCTCTTCGTCCATGCGGCGAACCAGCGGCGCAATCTCGTCGTCGGCAAACTGCCGCACGGTGTCGCGAAAGAGCATTTCTTCTTCGCTGAATTGCGTAATGGGCCGGATTGCGGAAAGAGGATTCAACGCGTCTTGCCTCCTGTCATCTTCCGATCTTGAAGTATTATCACAACCTGTCTTGCGATGATATGCTGCGCTCGGGACTTGGACGATCGAGGAAGCACCTCATGCAAATCAGCGAATCACGTCTTCCTTGTTACCGGCGGCGCATCGGGGCTGGGCGCGGCGACGGCGCGGCTTCTCGCCGCCGAAGGCGGCGTCCGTCGTCATCGCCGACCTGAATCGCGCTGCCGGCGAGGCCCTGGCCGGCGAGCTGGGCGAGGCCGCCCGCTTTGCCCTCACCGACGTGACCAGCGAGAACGACGGCCAGGCCGCGGTCGATCTCGCGCTCAGCGCCTTCGGCCACCTGCACGGCCTCGTCAATTGCGCGGGCATCGCGCCCTCCGAGAAAGTCGTTGGCCGCGAAGGGCCGCATCGCCTCGGACACCTTCGCGAAGACCGTCAACATCAATCTGGTCGGAACCTTCAACATGATCCGCCTCGCCGCCGCGGCCATCGCAAAAGAAGCTCCCGGCGAGGACGGCGAGCGCGGCGTCATCGTCAATACCGCTTCCATCGCGGCATTCGACGGCCAGATCGGCCAGGCGGCCTATGCAGCTTCAAAGGGCGGAGTCGTCGCGCTCACGCTGCCCATTGCGCGCGAGCTGGCGCGGTCCGGCATTCGCGTGGTCACCATCGCGCCGGGAGTTTTTGAAACGCCAATGGTGGCCGGGTTTCCGCACGAGGTGCAGGAGGCGCTCGGCAAAAGCGTTCCATTTCCCGCCCGCCTGGGCCGTCCCGCGGAGTTTGCGGCTCTGGTCAAGCACATCTGCGAAAACACCATGCTCAACGGCGAAACCATCCGGCTCGACGGCGCGCTGCGCATGGCTCCGCGCTGATGAGAGAGAGTTGAGGAGCAGGCATGGCCGCATCCGATCCCATCGTGATTGTCGGCGCCGCGCGCACGCCCATCGGCGCATTCCAGGGCGATCTCAAGGATCTCACCGCGCCCGAACTCGGCGCCGCCGCCATCCGCGCCAGCATCGAGCGCGCCGGGATCCCATTGGATTCGGTCGACGAAGTTCTCTTCGGCTGCGTGCTCACCGCCGGCCTCGGCCAGGCTCCCGCACGCCAGGCCGCGCTTGGCGCCGGCCTGCCGCCTTCGACCGGCGCAGTCACCATCAACAAAATGTGCGGCTCCGGCATGAAGGCCGTCATGCTGGCGCACGATCTGCTGCTTGCCGGCAGCGCGAAGATCATCGTCGCCGGCGGCATGGAGAGCATGAGCAACGCTCCCTATCTGCTCGATCGCGCGCGCGCCGGCTATCGCATGGGCCATGGCCGCGTTCTCGATCACATGTTTCTCGACGGCCTTGAAGACGCCTACGACAAAGGCCGCCTCATGGGCACCTTCGCCGAAGATTGCGCGCAGAGCTACGCCTTTTCGCGCGAAGCACAGGACGAATTTGCGCTGGCATCCCTCGCTCGCGCGCAAAAAGCCACCGCCGACGGCAGCTTTGCCTCCGAGATCGTTCCGGTCACGGTGAAGGCAGGCAAGACCGAACGCCTGGTCATCCACGACGAGCTGCCGCTGAAAGCAACTCCGGAAAAGATTCCCCACCTCAAGCCGGCCTTTCGCGAAGGCGGCACGGTGACCGCGGCAAACTCCAGCGCCATCTCCGATGGCGCGGCGGCACTGGTGCTCATGCGCCGCTCTGAAGCGGACCGCCGCGGCCTCAAGCCGCTGGCGGCGATCGCCGGCCACTCCACCTACGCCAACACGCCCGCGCTCTTTCCCACCGCGCCCATCGGCGCGATTCGCCGCCTCGTGGAGCGGACCGGCTGGGCCATCGGCGGATGTGGACCTGTTCGAAATCAACGAGGCGTTCGCCGTGGTCGCCATGGCGGCGATGCGCGATCTCGGCCTTCCCCACGAGAAAGTCAACGTCCACGGCGGAGCCTGTGCTCTCGGCCATCCCATCGGCGCGTCCGGCGCGCGCATTCTCGTCACTTTGCTTGCGGCGCTTGCGCAATACGGATCTGCGCCGCGGCATCGCCTCACTCTGCATCGGCGGCGGAGAAGCGACGGCCATGGCGATTGAACGAATCGGCTAACGGCTGTCGCTGGGGTGGGCGACGGCTGGCGCCCGGAGGGAAGGCCGCGCTACGCGCCCAGCCAGGGCAGCTTCAGCAATGCGATCTTCTGCGTCAGCCTCGGCGTCTGCGGTGACGGGGGCCTCAACCGGCACGTGGGCCAGCTCCCATGCCGAGCGATCCTTCAGCAGCCGCGCAGACAAACGCGGTGTGCATGGCGTGACCTGCTCGCTCGGCCACCACGTGGCCCTCGAGCCGGCGGCCGGCCAGGGCCAGATCGCCGATCAGATCGAGCACCTTGTGCCGCACATACTCGTCGGGGAAGCGCAGCGGGCCGTTCTCCGGGCCGCGTCTCGCCGAGAATGATGGCGTTCTCCGCGCTCGCGCCGCGAATCAGGCCCATATCGCGCAGCTTGCGCTCATCGGCTTTGTAGCCGAAGGTGCGCGCCGGTGCAATCTCTGAGCCGTAGGTCTCCGCTGCCAGATCGACGCAAGTCTTCTGCTGCCCAATCGGCGCGGGAAAGTCGATGGTGTAGGAGATCCGGTAACCAGAACCAGGATAGACGCCGATGAACTTGTCGCCCTCGCGAACTTCCAACCGGGTGCAGCACGCGGAGAGTCTCGCGGCGGCGGCGCTGCTCGCGGATGCCCACGCGGTTGAAGGCTTCCACATAGGGCAGGGCGCTGCCGTCGAGAATGGGCAGCTCCAGGTTGTCGATCTCGACGATCACGTTGTCGATGCCCATGCCGATGAAGGCGGAGAGCAGGTGTTCGGTCGTAGAGATGAGCACGCCCTGGCGCATCAAGCTGGTTGCGTAGCTCACCTTGGCCACGTTGCGTCCGTTGGCGGGAATCTCAAAGTTGTCCAGGTCAGTGCGCCGGAAAACGATGCCCGAACCCGCCGGCGGCGGGCAGCAGACGCATGGTCACCGGAGCGCCCGAGTGCAGTCCAACGCCCGCAAATTCCAAGGGTGCTGCAATCGTCTGTTCCTGGTGCGCTGGTTGAGCCAATTTACCTCTTCGGGGTTGAAAACCCGCCTGGTGTTCAGATTAGACGAGGTGTCGAAATCCTGTCGTGTGGCATTTTTGCCACACTGTGCGCCTGTCCCGACAATGGGGCCTTCTGGGTCAAGTCTGTGGGAACTTGTCTTAAGGGTCGTAGAATCAGGAAGTCTGACAGTGGCCCAGTTGGGGAAGACTCCGGGAAAGGGGTGCGTGTGCCGAGGGTCGCCGATTCCAACATTCCCATGCGCGCGCTTCTGGCTGGGGCGCGGCGCAAGCAGGCGCGCCTGATTGAACTCACCCGGCGTCTGGTTCTGGCGGAGTCGCCCTCCGACGAAAAGGCAGCCGTGGATGCATGCGTGGCGTTGGCTGCTGCGCACGCCAGGCAATTGGGCGGCCGGGTGAAGCTGCACCGTCAGCGGCAGTTTGGCGATGTGCTCGAGGCTCGCTTCGGGCCGCGAACACCGGTTGCCCGCGAAGACCGCGCAAAGCCCGTCCTTTTGCTGGGCCACCTTGACACGGTTTGGCCTGCTGGGCACGCTCAAGACCATGCCGTGCCGGCTGAGCGGCGGCCGCCTCTGGGGACCCGGAACGCTGGATATGAAGGCCGGCGTCGCCATGGCCTTCACCGCTCTCGAGATGCTGGCGGAAGCGGACCTGCTGCGGCGGGAGATTGTGCTCCTGCTGAACAGCGACGAGGAGATTGGCAGCCCGGCTTCGCGGCCGATCACAGAGCAGTTAGCCGCGTCATGCGCGGCCGTTTATGTGTTGGAGCCGGCGCAGGGCCTGGCTTATAAGACCGCGCGGAAGGGGACAGGCAACTGGCGCATCGAGATCGAAGGGGTGGCGGCCCATGCGGGAGTGGATTTCGAAAAAGGCGCGAACGCGATTCGCGAGCTGGCGCGCGTAGTGGAGACGGTGAGCGGCTGGACCGATCTGAAGCGCGGGCTGACCGTGAGCGTGGGCGTGGCGGGCGGCGGCACGAAGAGCAACGTGATTCCCGCCGAGGCTTGGGCGGAGGTGGACGTCCGCATCGTGCGCCGCGCTGATGGCCCGCGCATCGAGCGCAAGTTTGCCGCGCTCCAAGCCGGTGGACCCGCGCTGCACGCTCACCGTGGCCGGCGGCATCAATCGGCCGCCGATGGAGCGGAGCCGCGGAACCGTGCGGCTCTTCCGCAAGGCGCAAGCACTCGCTGCGGAACTGGGCTTCACGCTCGGCGAGGCCGCGACCGGCGGCGCCTCCGACGGTAACTTCACTGCAGCGCTAGGCATTCCCACACTCGACGGCATGGGCGCCGTGGGCGAGGGCGCGCACGCGCGGCACGAGTCGGTTCTCGTCGAGCATCTCGCGCCCCGGACTGCCCTGCTGGCGGGAATGTTGATGAGCTGAGCGTCCCGGCCTGATAAACTTCCATGCAGAAGCTAATCGGAGATTCCTAAAGCCATGAATCGCCTTATCTTGATCTTGTCCATCGCGGCATTCGCGGCCGCCGCGAGCGCCCAAACCAACTCGAAAACTCCTGCCACCAGCGCCCCAACGGCTAAGAGCCCCGCCAAAGCTGCCACTACATCCACCACCGCGCCGGCTCCAACTGCCAGTGCTACGGAGCCGTGGATCAAGCTTCCCCCTGGCGTACCCGATGTCGCTCACAGTCCCGTCAAGACACCCTTCGCGCTGCGATATGAGGAGATCACGGTCGGTACCGGTACCGAAGGGGAAGCCGGCAAGATCTGGCACCTCAAGTACACCGGCTGGCGCGCCGCCGATGGCGTCGAGTTCGACTCGTGGGAAGACCACCTGCAGCCCGCCACTGGCCCCGACGGCAAGCCCGAGCTCGACAGCGACGGAAAACCCAAGTGGGGCAATCCCGACCCGATCGCGATTCCGCAAGGAATGGGCCGCGTGATCCCAGGCTTCGACTATGGTCTCGAAGGCATGAAAATAGGCGGCAAGCGCCGCATCTTCATTCCCTGGCAGATGGCCTACAGTACGCGTGCCATGCCCGACCGTCCCGACCGCCCCGGCACTCGCGCCCGGCATTCCCGCGAAGTCGGACCTGATCTTCGACGTGGAGCTGGTGGATGTGACGGCCATGCCCCAGCCTCCGATGCCGCCCAATCACCCGGCGCCAGGGGTCCCGCCGCATCCAGGCGCGAGCACGCAGCCCAACTCCGCGCCAACCGGGTCTGCCGCTCCGGCCACTTCCGCTGCGCCTGCGAGCTCTGTGGCGCCTGCAGCAAAACCAGCCACGACCGAGCCTGCTCAGCCCGCACCGGCCGCTCAACCAGCAACGTCCGCACCACCGGCAACGCCGGCTCAGCCGCAAACGCAGCCAAAGTAGCGTTTGGTTCTCCGGATCGTTCAGGCCGCGCCGGCAGGCAACTCCGGCGTGGCCGCAATCAATTGCTGCATGCACGCTTGTCGCGGGCGAGCGCAGAGCGCCTCGGCCGCGCTGCTTACTCCAGCTTCGGGTGCAGCTTGTGAAAGTCCGTCGCCTGCTCGTAGGCGCGGGCGAAGGCGGCCAGCTTCGCGTCCTGGTAGAGCCCGCCCAGGAATGTGAGCGAGACAGGCGTGCCCGGCCCGCCAATGTCGTCGTGGTCGCCGTCGTCGATAGCCGGCGGAGGGGGCGCATCGGGGCCGCGCAGCCCGTTGGGCACAATCACCGCTGGATTTCCAGTGAGATTTGTCGCCATGAGCTGATTATCGGTTGACGGCGTCACGATCACGTCCACCTTTTCAAACAGAGTGGCGAATTGGCGCACCGCCAGCATCCGCGCGCGGTTGGCCTGGATGTACTCGACCGCCGGATAAAACCGCGCCACGCGGAAGTCATTCGGCCAATCTTCCGGCCCCTGCTCGGTCAGCAGCTTGTCGCGCCCACTCGATCGTCAGATCGTCGAAGGCCGCGGCGGCCTCCGCCGTCAGCAGCGGAACCATCGCTTCCCACGGCAATTTCGGCAGCTCGACGGGAATCAGGATTCACGCCCATCTTCGTCAACTTGTCGAGCGCGGCCTGCTCGTATTTCTTGTCGTAGGTGCGCCGCGTGTATTCGTCCTGCGCGGTCGCGTTTGCGTCCTCGCGCTTCTTCGTTTCTTCCGGCGTCTCGCCCGGCACGGCATCCTTCAATTGCAGCGGCGGTAACGGAGCGAATTCGCCCTTGAAGTATCCGATCCGCAGTCCCCGCCACTCAAAATCCGGATTCCAGTTGAAGTCGATGCTCCCAGCCGCGGACACATCCTTGCCGTCGGGCCCGTGAATTACGTCGAGCACAAGCGCGCAATCCTCCACTGAGCGGCAAATCGGTCCCAGCTTGTCCATCGTCCAGCTCAGCGCCATCGCGCCCGTGCGCGGAACGAGCCCGAAGCTCGGCCTTAGCCCCGTCGTCCCGCAGCGCGTGGAGGGCGACGAAATCGACCCCAGCGTCTCCGAACCAATCGCGAAGCCCACGCAGCCTGCTGCCACAGCGCTCGCCGAGCCCGCCGACGATCCGCTCGACCCCTGCTCGGGATTCCACGGATTCCGCGTTCGCCCGCCAAACCACTTGTCGCCCATGGCCAGAGCGCCGAGCGAGAACTTCGCCACCAGCACTGCCCCTGCCTCATCGAGCCGATGCACCACGGTCGCGTCTTCATCGAACGTCTGGTGCTCGAACCCTCCCGCGCCCCACGTCGTCGGGTAGCCTTTTACGGCCAGCAGATCCTTTGCGCCCCACGGAATCCCGTGCAGCGGCCCGCGATACAAGCCGTTTTCGAGATCCTCGTCGGCCTGCTTGGCCTGTAGCCATGGCGCTTTCTTCCAAAAGCGTGATGACGAAATGCAGCTTCGCGTCATAACGCTTCAGGCGGTTGATGTACATCTGCGTGAGTTCGATCGATGTGATGCGCCGATGGTAGATAAGGTTTGCCAGCTCGAGCACCGTCGCAAATGCCAGGTCTTCGAGATTCGACGGCGCTTTCGGCGCGCTCGATTCCGAATCGTTAAACATCAGCTGTGGCGTGGTGCCCACAAACGCGATGTGGCTCTCGCCAGGCCGCGCTGCGCGTCCCGGATGAAACACGTATGCCGGAGGAACATCGTTGGCGATCTTCAGCGCGCGGATCGCGCTGTAGGCGTTGCGCTGATCGTTGAGCCCGTCGAGCATCATCTTTTTCTGCTCGGCGGTGAAGGGGCCGACCCCGGCCAGCGCGCCGGCCTGGTCAAGCATCTCCGGCGTGATTTTTGGCAGCTCGGGCGGCTTGCTCGCGCTGCCCGCGACCGTGCCCGCAGTGGGACTCGCAGCGGGAGCGGCCTCCTGCGCCTGCGCGGCCAGCGTGTACAGAATTCCCGGCAGCAGCGGCGAAGCAATCCCCGCACTGGTGCAGGCGTTCAAAAAGGCTCGGCGATTGAGAGTCATGCGTTGGTCCTTTCAATGAGAGGAGGCCCGAGGAGGTTGCACGGGTAAGAAAGCCACCCGCATCTCCGCAACATCGATCTTGATCAAATCCGCCTTCACACTGGGGTCGGCGGGAGCCTGGGCAAATTGCACAGACGCAAGGCTGAGCAAGAGAACGGCCAGGAGAAGCGGCGCTGACTTCATGCGAGGGATGGTAAATCGCGCGGCCTGCGGCGGCAAATGCGGTGCGGTCCGCGGCGGCAAGAGCGGCGCAAAAATTTCACTTGACATATTCCCATATAGGCATGTATTGTTCTTTCCATGGCCAGGGCCGCAACCACTTCCGATCCTTTTAATGCCATCGCCGAGCCGCGGCGGCGTCAGATTCTCATCTATCTGGCCCGCGAAGAGCGGCAGGTAGGCGAGATTGTCGCGGCGATCGGCCTCGACCAGCCGTCGGTCTCAAAACATCTTGGCGTGCTGCGAAAGGTAAACCTGGTGCGCGTGCGGCGCAACGGACGCCACCGGCTCTACCGCACGAATGCCGCGGCTATCCGGCCGCTGCACCAATGGACGGAGACCTTCGAGCGATACTGGCAACACCAACTCAGCCGCGTGAAAGAACGCGCCGAGGCCAGGCCCAGGCGCAACGCAATCAATCCCCGCAGGACCGGGCCCGTAGCTGACCAAACAAACTCAAAACTTCCCTAAGGAGCATGTATGACCACGTTAGCGATTCCCGAAATCGATGCCCTCACCCTCAAAGTCGAGCAGGAGATCCGCGTCAAGGCTCCCATCGACGTCACCTTCGCCGCGCTCCTCGAAGAACTTGGCCCATCCGGCAACAGACCCGATGGAACGCCGATGAACATGAAGATCGAGCCGGTCCCCGGCGGCCGCTGGTACCGCGACCTGGGCGACGGCAACGGCCACTACTGGGCCACCGTGCAGTCCATCAAGCGCCCCACGCTGCTCGAGTTCTGCGGGCCGCTCTTCATGTCGCAGCCCGTCGCCAACAACGTGATCTACCGGCTCAGCCAGGAGGGCGATGAGACCGTCATCAAGTTCTGCCACTCCGGCTTTGGCCTGATTCAGGAAGATCACCGCAAGGGCGTCGTCGGCGGCTGGAATCACATCCACGAAAATGTCCGCAAGCGCGCCGAAGGAGCAAAGTCCGCGCGCTAGATTCAGTACCTTTCGGCCAGTGGCCCCGGTCAAGCAGCCTAAGTTGTCATCCCGAGGCGAAGTCTGGGGCGCCTTGCGCGCACCAGGCGAAGTCGAAGGATCTGCGGTCGCTTCCTGCACCCGCTTCGTAAGACCGTTTAACTAACCCTGCGCGTAATTTACGTCGCGCCGCAAACTTCCCCAAGGAGGAAACCCCATGCCCGTAGCAGAAGCAATCTGCCACTCAATCCATCGCCCAATCCATGCTCGCCGAGTTCGAAACGCAGGCGCCGATCACACGCAAGTTTCTGGAGCGGCTGCCCGAAGACAAGCTCACCTGGAAACCGCACCAGAAATCGCTGACGGCGGGGCAGCTCGCCTTTCACCTCGCTTCAGTGCCCGGCGGGATCGTTCGTTTTGTTCAAAACAATCCGGCGCAGGCGCCAACGTCCTTCGAGTTTCCGCAGCCCGCGAGCCGCGCGGAAATCCTGAAGACGCTGGACGAGAGCATCGCGACGGTGCGCAGCCTGCTGCCCAAATTCGACGACGCTGCCATGAAGGAGACCTGGCGCATGGTGGCCGGCGATCGCGAACTGATGGCTCAACCGCGCGGCGAATTCCTTCGCGACGTGATGCTCAGCCACTGGTACCAGCATCGCGGGCAGTTCAGCGTGTATCTGCGCATGCTCAACGTTGCGGTTCCGGCAAGCTGGGGGCCCAGCGCCGACGAAGCGCCGGCGTTCATACAACAAGCCGCGCAGGTGGCGTAGCTCATTCGGCTGGGCTTTCGCGCCGCGGGCGCGAAGGCTCAGCCCAACTTGTCTTTGCTCACCCAAGGAGGTCTTAGTCTTATTAAAGAGCCCGATTCCTGCCAAGGTAACGACGGTGAACATTATCATCGCTTAGGACATTGTGACGAGCAAAATGAATCCGATGACCAATACAAGCGTGTTGGGAGCGAAAGCACCGACAATAGTTTCGGAAGCTTCGAGAACGATTCTGTCAGCTTCCCCTTCCCTGTAATCCTTCCATTGTTGGTGCTTCTCATTGGGGATGCACCTCTCAACGTGGATTCACAAGCTGGAGGTGAGCATCCAATGCAGACTACGATCCCACCTGCAGAGACAAGGGTTGCTGCGATTGGGTACCCGGCACGGACACGCTAACGCAATCAGAAATGCGTCAACCCTTTGGCGGCGCGCCACACATCCAATAGGACCGCATTCATCGGATTGAAGTTCAAAGCCACAATCAGCGTGAAAAGAAAGAAACCGGGATAGAAGAATTGCGGTGAAGTCTCCACGCATCGCAGCGCGGGGCGAGCAATCGCTAGTCTTAGCCCTTTGTGCAGGTTGAAACAGGCTATGCCGATGCCGATCGCCATGCCTGCCAGAATATCAGTGGGATAATGAACTCCGAGGTAGATCCTTATCATGCACACCACAAAGAATGCATGTAGAAAAGCAATCGCGCCAACCTTGCGCGAAACAAAAAAGAGACTCGTCGCAAAGCAGAAGAAAAGCACAGCATGGTCGCTCGGAAATGAGCTCCAATTCAGCATTTCGATTTTGTCTGAACCCAGTGGGAGCCGGGAAATGCAGCATCGGCACATACCGTGGGCGAATCCGGAAGGGCAAAAGCATCGCAATGAACCGCGCAAATATGAGTGCTGCGATGGTCAGAACGCTGCCGGAAATCAGAAAGCTTCTGTCATGCTCTTTCGTATCACTTCGGCGGAACCAAGCCCACCACAACAAAGCCCCAATGAACCCGCCCTCCAAGAGTTCGTTGCCCCACCACATGAACACGAATTTATTGAACCTCGCAGACTCTTGAGAAAACTGATTCAAGAACTGAAGAATAGTTTGGTCGAAAGCATTCAACAGGCATCTCCATTTTGGTGCCCCGATCAGACCAATATACACCCAGCCGCCCGCGACGGAGCAACGCCGCTCCCAAAGGTCGCAGAAGACCGGTTCGACGCTTCTTCATCGAGCCGACCGGTCAAAAAGGTGCGGCTCTCGGGTGTTTTCGTTGACACCTCTTTGTGCCTCCTTACTATTCCCTTGATCTCCTTTGCCAAATCCTCGGCCCTCTATCCATCTGCATCCGCAGTGCCTCAATTTGCCGCATAATGCTGGCGAACAGCCGCCTGGTCGTGTGGTTATCTGTCAACAGCAGCCGATAGTAGCGGGCATGTTTCACCAACCGCCTACCAATTTTCATCAAAGGCTGTTGCAAGCTCTTGAGCGACTACGTTCCGACTCCATTCAACAACATCAGCGGCCACCATGGATTGCCCAAGTTGTATTCGGTCATCCTCAGCCACAGCCGCACCTCGTTCGACCGGAACTAGTGACAACTCAGCCGCGTCATCGTTACCGCGTGCTTGCCCTCCTTGATCCACTGCTCGGCCGTGCCCCGCTTGTTGTAGAGCCGCACTGCGCCGCGGCTCGGCAACGTCAAATTGGTCACGATGGACTCGATGCGCGGGTGAACATCCCAGCAGAACAGTGTAGAAAAAACACTCCCTGATCGAAAGTGTCTTCTCGGCGGTCAAACGCAAACTCTCCTGCCGCGCATCGGGCAGAACCATCCACACACAGTGCGCAAAGCGCTCCTGTCCGGTCTCGCTTTCAACATCCGCCGCCTCAGACTGCCTGCTCGCTAACGGCGAACGTCGAGGATGTCAACAGAGCTAAACATGCTCCAGCAACAACGGCGGCGCTGGTGGCGGGAAGCACCGCCGGCAGCGGCGGAATCGCGGCAATCATCGTAAAATGGTTTCGCCGCGGCAAGTGAGGCTGTAAGTTCCCGACTTAGTCCGCGTAAGTGATTTGGGTCGATCCCCCCTCACAAATCGAAGCAAAGGAGGTCGCTATGGCAACCATTGCGACAGAAATCAAACGCCCTCACGTGGTTTCGCACGACGAGTGGGTCGCGGCCCGCAAGGAGTTTCTCAAGAAAGAGAAGGAATTCACGCGGCAGCGCGATGAGATCAGCCGGTTGCGCCGCGCACTACCCTGGGAGAAGGTCGAGAAAGAATATGAATTCCAGGGCCCGGGCGGCAAGGTCACGCTCTCCGATCTCTTCGGCGGCCGCAGCCAGCTTGTCGTCTATCACTTCATGCTCGGGCCGGGATGGAAAGAGGGCTGCCCCAGCTGCTCCTACATCTCCGACCATTTCGACGGGATGACCATCCACCTGGCCAACCGCGACGTGACGCTCGCCGTGGTTTCGCGTGCGCCCATTGCCGAGATCGAGACGTTCAAGAAGCGGATGGGCTGGAAGTTTCGCTGGGTCTCCTCGAACTCGAGCGATTTCAACTTCGACTATCAGGTCTCGCTGAAGCCCGAGGAGGCTGGCAAAAAGCAGGTCTACTACAACTACGAGATGATGGAGTTTCCCAGCGAGGAACGGCCGGGACTGAGCGTCTTCGCAAAGGACGCAAGCGGCAACATCTTCCACACCTACTCGACCTATGCGCGCGGCCTCGACATCTTAGTCGGCGCTTACAACTTTCTCGATTTCGTGCCGAAGGGCCGCGACGAAGCGGGGCTCAAGCACACCATGGCCTGGGTTCGCCACCACGACAAATACGGCGAAGGCTACTTCGTCGATCCCGGCCAGCCGTACGTGCAGCCGGAAGTGGTCAAGCCGAAAGCAAGCGGATCGTGCTGCCACGACTGAGGCTGTCAATCCGAGAATTGCGCGGATCTTCCGGTTCTTCCGTCGAACGAAATACTTCCAAGCGAAGTGCTATTCTTGGCTCATAGTTAGCGCGCGGATGACTGCCTCTTCAGAAAATCAAGCCACGCGGGCCGTTGATCCGATGACTCGAGGCATGAGCATGCCGCCGGCCACGCCCGCTCTCCTGCTCGTCGGCGGGTTGGGAACGCGGTTGCGTTCCGCCGTCCCATCCGTGCCCAAACCTCTTGCTTCAGTCGGCAAAAAGTCTTTTCTTGAGCTGTTGATTCGCCAACTCAAGCATCAGGGCATTCGCCGTTTAATCCTGTGCACCGGCTATCTTGCGGATCAGGTCGAAAATGAATTTGGAGATGGTCGCGCACTTGACCTTGAAATCAGTTACTCAAAAGAACTCGAGCCGCTTGGCACGGCGGGCGCCGTCAAACTTGCCCAGTCCCACTTGGGAAATGTTTCCGAGTTTCTGGTCATGAATGGCGATTCATTCCTCGAAATTGACTGCGTCATTTCATTCAATTTCATCGCGATCGCAATGCGCTGGTGAGCATGGCAGTCGTCCGGGTCGAAGACTCAAGCCGGTACGGAACGGTCCAGGTGGACGGCAACCAAAAAGTGATAGGGTTCGTTGAGAAGGCCGGTAGCAACGGCCCCGGATTGGTCAACGCGGGCGTTTACGTTTTCGACCCGCGTGTTTTCGAGTACATTCCGCACGGCCGGCGAGTCTGGAGAAGGATGTCTTTCCGCGTCTCCTCGGCAAAGGCGTTTACGCGCTGGAGCACCGCGGAATGTTCATCGACATCGGTACTCCGGAAGATTACGCAAGAGCGCAACATATTTGCGATCGCTTGTATAACGCGGCCTTATCCTAACCTGTTCGAATGCAATGCCCGCAAAGGTGTGAATGTTCCATGACCGAAAAGACGGATTTCTCACAGCGTGTCATTGAGTCCATCAAGGAATCAATCAGCGCCAAGGAGCGTTTGCTGAACAGCGCGGAAACGATAGCCACGATCGCGCGCGTAAGCGAAGTCCTGATTGAATCTCTCCGCGCCGGCCACAAGTTGCTCTTGTTTGGCAACGGGGGCAGCGCCGCCGATTCGCAGCATATCGCCGCCGAATTCGTCGGGCGATTTGCCTTCGACCGGCCCGCCTTGCCGGCATTGGCCTTATCCGTCAACACTTCGGCCCTCACTGCCATCGGCAACGACTACGGATTCGATCAGGTCTTTTCGCGGCAGATCGAGGCTCTCGGGGCTAGCGGAGATGTGGCCATCGGCATCTCCACCAGCGGCAACTCTCCGAACGTCCTTCAGGGATTGATCACCGCCCGCAAAATGGGTTTGCACACGGTTGCTTTCGGCGGCGATGGCGGCGGGAAAATGAAGGGCGCCGCGGATCATTGTATTTGTGCGCCTTCGAAGGAAACTCCCCGCATTCAGGAGTGCCACATCCTGATTGGCCACGTGATCTCACAGCTTGTGGAGCAGGCAATCTTTCATGAACAAAGCAGTGTTTCTCGATCGTGATGGCGTAATCAACGTCAAGGCGCCCGAAGGCCAGTACGTCACCCGATGGGAGGAGGTACGCTTTCTGCCCGGCGTCGCCGGCGCGATTTCCAGGCTGAACAAATCCGGCTTTCGCGTGATCGTCATCAGTAATCAGCGCTGCGTCGCAAAAGGGCTTGTCACGTCAGCCGAGGTGTAAGCGCTGCACAAAAAGATTTCCGAGGAGTTAGCCGAACTTGGAGCCGTCATCGACGCGGTGTACTTCTGCCCGCACGAAACGGAGCCTGCGTGCGATTGCCGCAAGCCCGCTCCCGGCATGCTCTTCCAAGCGGCAAAAGATCATCAGATCGATCTCGGTGCCTCGTGGATGATCGGCGATTCGGACGCCGATGTTGCCGCGGGCAAGAACGCCGGATGCAAGACCGTCTTGCTTGGCCCGCGCGCAATCTCCTCCGCGAGCGCTCCCGATCTGCTTGCCGAATCCCTGCTCGATGCAACGCAAAAGATTCTCGAGTCAGAGGGTCTCTCGCATGCAAAGGGTTGAACAGCAATAGAACGGCGCGATAGCAAGAAACCCGGCATAGGTTTGAGCTTCAAAGCTCTGCATGGTCACTGATCGGCAAGTTCTGGGCGATTCGAAAGAACGTTGCGAAAGTGAGGTGCCATGGCAATCCAATTCACCGTGTCGGCAACAATTCCAGCCGCGCCGAAGCAGGTCTATGACGCGTGGCTATCGAGCAAGGGCCACGCCGAGATGACCGAAGCTGGGGCCAAAGTGTCTGCGCGGGTCGGCGGCGTATTCACCGCATGGGACGGCTACATCTCGGGCAAGAACTTGAAACTCAAGCCCGGCAAGCAAATCGTCCAGTCGTGGCGCACGACCGAGTTTGCCGCAGCCGATCCAGACTCGCAGATCGATGTGACATTCGCGCCTGCGCCCGGCGGCACGAAACTCACGCTCCACCACACCAACATCCCCGGCGGCCAATCCGATTACCGATCGGGATGGCGGGAATGCTACTTCGAGCCAATGAAGAAGTACTTCAAGGCCAAAGCAAAGGCCGCGTAGCTATTTCGCCGCCTCATCCAGCAGCGCCTCGGCCCGATGCAGCGCGTCGCGGCGTTTTTGCTTTTCGCTTTCGATGTCGGCCGGGGCCCATGTCGATCCGCCGATCCGCCGCGATGTGTCGCTGAGGCGCTGCTCGAACTCCTTGTCGAGCTCGGCGACGTCGGCCTGCGCCTCGCCAAGCGCTCGTGGAAATGCGCGCGCTCTCGATCGATGCGCTCGGGGTAGTAACTGACAGGTCGCCGGTCTGCATCGCATCCCCAGCGCAATCGAAGGCCCGGCCACCGGCCCGGTCTGCTGCAGCGCATCTTCAGCCCCGCGCAGGCGCGTCATCGCGCCCGCAAATCCATCGAGTTCACCGCGCTGCGCAATGCGGCCATTCGCGCGCTGCACCTCCACAACAACTTTCGCGCTCACGCTCCCGCTCGGCACGGGAATCACCGTCGTCAGCGTGTTCCCCTCGAACGTCCACCCTCCCGGCTCGCCCGGCTTGACGAACGCCACTGCCTTCCCGTTCACCGTCACGGTCACCGGCGGCCAGTCCGCGGGCAGCCGCACTTCGTAGCCGCGCGTCTTCAGCATCCCGGATAACGAACCCTCCACCGGCCCAATCTCCACGCGCAGCGTATCGCCGTTCTCCGTGGCCTTGATCGGCGTGCGCGCAAAAACGCCCTTCTGGTACTCCACCGACACGCCTGAGTCCTCATACACCGAATAGCTCGAGCTTTGCGCCCGGCGCAAGCGGCCACACATTCACAATCAGCGGATCGACCGGCTTCTCGCCCGTGTGCAGCATGGCCGGTTGCATGGGAACGATCGCGCCCGCTCGCATGTACACGGGAATCTGATCGATGGTGAAGCTGCGCTCCACCGTCGTCGGCCCCGCAAAATGCTTTCCGGTCGGCCACTCGATCCAGTCGCCCCCTTCGGGCAGCCATACCTGCTCCGTCGCGAGCCCGGAAATCTTGTCCGCCGGCGCGGTCACCGGGCTCACGATCATCTGATCGCCAAACAGGTACTCGTTCTTGCTCGTGTAGGCGGCATCCTCTTCCGGCCAGTCGTAATAGAGCGGCCTGAAAAATGCAACGCCCGTATCGTACGTGCGCCGCGCCTCCGTGTAGAGATACGGCTGCATCGCCTCGCGTAGTTGGTACGTCGAGCGCATGACCGCCGAGTAAGGCTCGGGATATGCCCAGATGCGCCGCTCCGAATCCGGATTCTTCGTCGTGTGCGTGCGCAGAATAGGGCTGAAGATGCCGAACTGAATCCAGCGCGTGTACAACTCCGGATCGACCGCGCCCGGCATGTGCCCGCCAATGTCGTGGCTCCAGTAGGCGTAGCCCACGTTGGCCGCCGTCGCCGTGAACCACGGCTGAAAGGCGAGCGAATCCCACACTGAGATGGTGTCGCCGGAGAATCCGATCTCGTAGCGGTGATTGCCCAGCCCGCCCCAGCGATGAAACAGGAGCGGCCGCTTGCCCTCGCGCTGCTGATCGGTGAAGTGGACGTAGTTCAGCCACCACGTCGGGTTCACGCCGGGCAAGTCCGGTCGTCGATTGCTGCTGCCAGTCGAGCCACCAGAAGTCGACGCCCTGCTTTTCCATCGGATGCAGCACCAGGTTCAGGTAATTCGTCGCCCACTTCTTGTCGGTCGGGTCGAACGGAATGTATTTCTTCGTCGCCGGATCGATTCCCATCGCGCGCGCCATCGCCGGATACGCCTGCTCCCACGGCTGAATCCCCGACGCCGGATGCAGATTCATCGTCGTCTTCAGCCCGTCCTCGTGCAGCTTTTTCAGAAACGCATCGGGATCGGGAAACAGCACCTTGTTCCACGAGTATCCCGTCCAACCCAGCATCTGGCCCGACTGATCCACCGCGCCCATGGCTCTGAGTTGCTCATCGCTCATGTGCCAGTCCATGTCGATCACCAGCACATCGAGCGGCGTGTCGTTCTCCCTGAAATCGCGCACCAGCTCGTCGAGCTCCTGGTCGCTATACGCCCAGTAGCGCGACCACCACACGCCGAACGCGAATCGCGGCGGCAGCGGAATGCGCCCCGCCACGCGGACAAAATCGCCGAGCGCCTGTGCGATAGTCGTGCCCGTAGCCGAAGAAGTACCAGTCGGTGTAGGCGCCGGGCTTCTCGTTCGCCGGCCGCTCCATCACCCACGGCCACGCGCTCTTTTCGCCCTCAAGAAACCGGAAGTCCGCCGAATCGAACAGCGGCCGCGTCGAGTCATCCACCAGCGCCCATCCGGCGCGCGACACCAGTCCCTGGCCCGATCGGCTCCTCGGTTTTCGATCCCCGCGCCGTATCCAGCGTCCGCGTGGTGCCCATGCAGATTTTCGGAGTCGGTGAGCCCGGATGCCAGACGACGGGCTTGCCGTCGACGGTGAGATTGATGGAGAGATTCTCGGCTGTGAAGTGCCATCACCAGCCAGATGCGAAAGTGTTCGAGCGTCAGGCATCGCGGTGAGTCAGCGCAAGGAATCAGTCTTGATCGTCAGGTTCGCGGCCGTCGATGAGATCTCGTCTCGAACTTCGGCACCGGCAGCTTTCGATTGATGAACACAAACGACGCATGATCCTCAAACTTCCCATCCGCCGACCACTCCATGCGAATCAACTGCGGCGTCAGCACCGTGAACCGCGCGTGGCCCACCGTCACCACCGCCTTTGGGTCGGCGACAGGATTGTCCGCCGCCGGCGCGGAACGCTCACCGCGCTTCGCCACCATCGCCGCGCCGCTCGGCCCGTGCGCCGCCTGCGCCCGCACCAACCGTCGCACCGACCGCATCCCAACGACCAGAACCCAAACGACAAACCGCCTCAAAGAGACTCGCACGGACGCCCCCATTCCTACTCCATCGGGAAGGGTACCACCGCTCCCGCAGACGATCAGGTGCGCCGAGCCGCAACCTGTTGCGTGGTACGAAGCTTGCCGCGCAGTGCGTTCGTGCAGTCGATCACCCGAAGTCGAAGATCCGCGCGCGCATTTCGCCGCTATCATTGGGACTAAGTGCGGATCACTGCAGATCATGATGCCCCGTCCATCTTCATCTCGGCAGGCGAAGCCAGCGGCGAGCACTACGGGGCGCTGCTGGCCACCGAGCTGCGCCGCCAACTGGCTCCAACGGTGCAATCCGCGGAGCTGTCGGCATGGGCGGCCCGCGCATGGCAGCCGCCGGCGTCAACTGCATCGTCCGCGCCGAAGACATGGCCGTCATGGGCTTCACTGAAGTCGTCCTGCATCTGCCCCGCATCTATCGCGAGTTCCGCAAGCTCAAGCGGGCCATCCGCGCCGACGGCCCGACTGTGGCCGTGCTCATCGACTTCCCCGAAATCCATTTCCGCCTCGCCAAAGAGTTCCACCGCCTCGGCGTTCCCGTGATTTACTTCGTCAGCCCGCAGCTCTGGGCCTGGAAGCAGCACCGCATCAAGCTGGTCCGCGAATACGTCCGCCGCATGCTGGTCATCTTTCCCTTTGAGGAGCCGTACTACCGCGACCGCGGCGTCGACGCCGAGTTCGTCGGCCATCCGCTCGCCGATCTGCCGCAGCCCTCCATCACCCGCGAGCAGTTTGCCGCCGAAAACCATCTCGACCCCAACCGTACCTGGATCGGCCTGCTCCCGGCAGCCGGATGGGAAATCGACGATCACCTGCCTGGATGCTGCTCCCGGCAGCCGCTACGGGAGATCCACGCAAACCTGCCGGGAATGATCGACGCCGCAGCCCTCCTCGGCAACGAATACGAATACATCATTCCCCTCGCGCCCACCCTCACCGCAGACCAGATCGCGCCACATTCAGTACGCAACTCGCGCGACTCATGCTGCCGGACGAAGCCGCCGTCGCATCACGTTCGTCCACGATGCCCGCGCCGCCCTCTTCCACGCCCGCGCCTCAGTCGTCGCCAGCGGCACCGCCACCGTTGAAGCCGCCCTCATCGGCAATCCCTTTGTCGTGGTCTACCGCGTCTCGCCGCTCACGTATGCCATCGCCAGGCGCATGGTGAAGGTGCCTCACGTGGCCATGGCCAACCTCATCGCCGGCAAACGCGTGGTTCCAGAGCTCATCCAGCACGACTTCACCGCCGCAAATATCGTCCAACAGCTCAGCCCGCTGCTACCCGACGGCCCCGCTCGGGAGTCCATGAGAATGGAGCTGGGAGCGATTCGGGAGGCGCTCCGTGCGCATCCGGCCAATCGGCCCACGCAACGAGGCCGCCAGATCCGCCATCGAACGGGTAGCCGCAATCGTATTGCAAGAGGTCGAATCGCTTTCTCCGGCGCCTGCGGCAACTGCCGAATCGGCCAGCGGCCAACCATGAAGCCAATCGGCAGCGTCCACCACGAATCAACCCGCCCGCGAACGGCGGCAAGCACAATGAGCGAACGAATGAACAGAACCTGAAAGATTTGCAATTCGCGCGGCCGGCACCTGGCACACGCCGCTGCCGCTCTCGCCCTCCTCGCCGCGGCCCTCGCCGCAGCCGCCGCGCTCCCCGCGGCCGCGCAGATCGCAGCGCCCGGCGCTCAACATCACCGGCTACGTCATCGACGCCGAGCTGGACACCGCCGACGCACCATCTCACGGCCACGGCCAGGTCAGCTTTACCGCGCCGGCCAACCTCGACGTGGTCAACTTCGGCTTCCATCCCGCGCTCAAGGTCACCAAAATCACCGACGACTCCGGCAAACTGCTCGAAGCCGAGCGCACGGCCGACGGCTCCATCCGCGTGACCGCCAACACGCCTTTCGTGCCGGCCAGACCGCTCACTGGACATTCGTCTACGACGGCATCATCACCGGCAACGAGGACGGTCCGGTCGAAGGGTTCAAGCTGGCGGCCATCCAGGAGCCCATCAGCTATCTGCTCTATCCGGCGCGCTGGTTTCCCATGACCGGCTATCATGACCGACCGCTTCACGGCGGAGATGCACATCCGCGTGCCCAGGGGATGCGGGTCTTTCCAGCGGCAGCGCCGGGGCGGCCAAGCCCGTCGAGCTCTCCGACGGCAAGCCCGGCGACGAGTACGACTTCAACTGGACGAAGCCCGGATTTCCCGGGACGGTGATCGCCGGCCGGTATGTGGGGCCGTTTCAGTCGGCGCCGGCAACGTCAAGGTCTACGTCACCATCACCCACCAGGCGTCGGCCAACCAGTTGGCGCAGACGGCGACCAAGGAATACGACTACTTTACCGACACATTCGGCCTGCCGCCGACGCCCGCGCATCAACATCGTCGAGCTGCCCGACGATACTCTGCCCGCCGTCTACGCGCCGGAGCTGGCGGCAATCATGGGATCCCGCATCGGCGACAAATCCGGCATCCGCCTGCTGGCCAATACCATCGCCCACCAGTGGTGGGGACTGCGAAATCAGCCCGAAGACGCTCAACGACGCCTGGATCACCAACGGCATGTCCCGCTACGGCGAGCTGATGTATGTGGAGGACCAAAGCGGCAAAAGCGCCCTGCAAGGCGGCGATGGAAGATGTGGCTGCCGGCGCGCTGGCCTATGACACCATCCCGCTCTCAAGCGCCGGCCGGCTGGATCCCTTTTCGCCCCAGTTCCAGTCCATGACCCTCGAAAAGGGCGCCATGATCTTCCACATGCTGCGCTGGGAGGTCGGCGACAAGGCGTTTCAGGCCATCCTCAAGGGCGCGCTCAGCCAATACACCGACGGCTCCATCCGCACCGCAGACTTCGAGAAGGTGGCCGAGGCGCAGAGCCAGCAGCAGCTCGTGCCCTTCTTCTCGCAATGGATCGACGGCACCGGCGCGCCCAAGTTCACCGACAAGTACGCCGTTTACCGCCTGGGCAACAACAAGGGCTTTCGCACCATCGGCGAGATCAACCAGGACCTTGACCTCTTCCGCATGCCGGTCGATCTGCGCATTGAAACCGACGGCAAAACCGTGAATCAGAAGGTCGACGTGGTCGGGACCGATACCCAATACGTCGTGGATACCTTCGGCCGGCCGCGCCGCATCAGCATCGATCCCAGCGACTGGGTGCTGAAGACCTCGCCCGACCTGCAGGTGCGCATCTCCATCCTGAAAGGCCAGCAACTGGTAGCGCAGAACGACCTGCTCGGCGCCCTGGCCGAGTACAAGAAGGCGCTGGAGGCCAATCCGCTGAGCTCTCTGGCCAGCTATCGCATTGGCGAGGTGCTGTTTACCCAGTGCAACTACCAGGCCAGCGTCAACGCCTTCCGCGATGCGCTCCGCGGCGACGACGAGCCGCCCTGGACCGAGGTCTGGAGCCACATCGCCATCGGCAAGATCTTCGACCTGACCGGCCAGCGCGACCGTGCCGTCAACGAGTACCGGCTAGCCGTCCAGACCAACGACAATACCCAGGGAGCGGTGAACGAAGCACGACAATACCTGCAAAAGCCCTTCGCCCAGCCGGAAGGCAGTTGCGTGCACTAGCCTGCATTTCTCACGCTGCGCAAAAACCCGTACCGCCGGTCTCCAGACCGGCTTCTATGAGACGGCTGGTTGAGTCAAGGTGTTTTTGTTTTTTCATTCATTGGAAAGTTTTTGCTTTTGCTGTTGCTTTTGTCTTTGAAATTCATCTCGGGCTTCTATCCGCACTCGATGTGAGCCGCATGGGCTCGGTGCCTTTTGGGACCCGATGGTGATGAATGGGTGCTGCTATCTGTCGCGCGGCCTTTAAAGGCCAAGCCGGTCGCCGCAGTCACCCGGGTTCGAGATTGTTTTTCCATGGAACGGTTCTGCCATCCTGGCGGTTGCGTCGAACTTCAGAAGCGTGTTTTAGGCCCTGGCCGGGACCGCGGCCGGTGGTTGTGGAAACGGTTGGAAGCACTCACCGCTGCGCCACATGCTGTGCAGCGGCACGGCCAGTTTGCGGGCCACTGCGACCAGGGCGCGTTTTTTGCCGCGCTTGCCTCCGCTGGCGGCCAGCTTCAGCCCCCATCGGCGTAGCGCCGAGTCGGGACCGAAACGGCCAAGGATGTACTGCGCCGACTGCACCAGCAGACTACGCAGGTAGATGTCGCCGGCCCGGGTAATGCGCATTTGCGGATCGCAGTCTCCCGACTGGCTCTGTCTGGGGCGCAGCCCCAGAAATGCGCCCGCTGAGCGGTTGGCTCCGCTATCCGGGCGGCCCAGCGTGAGCACATAGGCCGCGGCCACCACTGGCCCCACGCCAGGCGCCGTGCGCAAAATACCGACTTCCGGATACTTCTCCCGCAGCTTGTCGATCTGCCGGTCCAGCGCGGCGATCTGGCGGTTGAGCTGAGCGATCTGTTCCAGCAGCGGACCGGCAGCCGCAGTCAGCGCAGAGGGAATGTGCGCCCGGACGCGGGTGGGCAGCGACTCGGTCGAGCAGCACGGTAGCCGCCCGCCGGCGCTCTTGGTCAGCCCGCGCAGCGCGTTGACGAGCATGGTCCGCGCCCGCACCAGCGTGGAGCGAACCTGGATCAGGTTCAGATCCTGCTGCTGCTCCTGGCTGCGATGTTCCAGCGGCACCAGCAGCCTGGGATCGTAAGCTGCCAACCGCGCCAGTTGTTCAGCGTCGTTGCGGTCGTTCTTCGATTCGCTGGCGGTAATGGCCGGGATCTTGCGCGCGTTGGCCACGATCACTTGGTGACCCAGCGCCGTCAGCAAACGGCTGACCCAGGGCGAGTGTGTGCCGCACTCCAGGGCAATGCGCAGGCGCGGCTCTGCCTCGAAATGTCTCCGCAACCCCGCTTCGTTGCTCGCCATGCGGCCCTCTTCGATCACTTCCCCCTCCGCGCTCAAAAAACAATACCGGCTAAACCGGTCGCCCAGGTCCAAGCCTACGGTGATCTCGGGCTTGTCCCTCAACACCATTTCCAATTTCGTGGCACGCCTGCTAACCTTCTTCATCGGCTGGTCTCCTTTTCAGCACCCTCGAGTGCGCTGCGGTCAGCTTAGCTGTACCGCGAGACCAGCCGTCTCATCCCATCTGTAGCGGGGGTCCCCTGACCCCCGCAAGGCAAATAACGACCGCAAATCCGCCATTTTCCCCACCGTCGAGGCGGCTGCGAGAAATGCGGGCAAGCGGCTTCGCGCGTAAAAAACAATGGCCAGCCCGCGGGCTGGCCATTTTGTTGGAAGGGGAGGGCTTAGTTGTTGGCGCCCGGCTTGCCGAGGGATAGGACCTGCAGGTCCACCTTCGCCAGGCCTGCCCAGGTCATTCCGAGCTTCTGGGCAGCGCCATAAGAGAGGTCGATGATGCGCCCCTCCTCGATCAGGTCGCCACGGTCGGTGATGCGGACCACTACCGAGCGATGGTTGGACCGGTTGACCACCCGCACGATGGAACCGAAGGGAAGCGTAGGGTGGCAGGCCGTCATGGCGTACATGTCGAAGATTTCGCCGCTGGCGGTCTGGCGTCCGTTAAAGACGCCGCCATACCAGGAGGCGATGCCATGGACCTTGTCGCCCCACAGCCGGGCTTCGGGGCTTGGGGCGCGGTTGGAACCGGTGGTTCCTGGTCAGCGAGGGAAGCCGGCGTTGCACTCGCTGCAGGGGAAGCCACAGGCGGGGTGGGTGCTGGTCTGGGAAGACCCGCATCAGCTTGCACTGTCCGCGCTGAAAAAAGTACCACCAGCGCGACCAGCGCAACGGCGGAGAAGCCCGCGACGAGACAAATCCATAGCGGGGCCTTTCGTCTTAAGTTGCGTGTTTTCCTTTTTATAACCATCTGACCATTTTACTAAACCGCCACTGGGGGCTCTCCATAGTTGTCAAGATGGATAATGGGATTTCTGTTGAAAAATGCCGCCAGTTGGCGACGTGGACGGTAAGGCATTCAGCCCGTTTGAGTTACGATCTGCACCAATTGCAGTGCATTTCTTCCCGATTTGGGCAAAAGAAATCAGTGCGAAATTGGGTACAAATATGCAACCGGGTGTCTCCGAGGTGCATCGGCCACACATGCGATTGATATAAATAGACTTACTGGATAATTTCGGCCGCAAAATTCTTTTCCCAAGTTTGCAGATTAATTCGCGGAATTTGCTAGGTTGGTCTTAGGTGGCCTTCACGCCGAGCCTTTTGCGACGCGGCCAGGTGACGGAGGGAGCAGGGGCTTCAGGCAACTGAATCGGCGTAAGAAAACGCTCCGGCCTTTCGGCCCGGAGATTGGCTTTTAGGATCTGCTGCGATCTCTTCTTCAAGAAGAGATCAAGGTGGGCCCTTTAACGTTTCTTTCGAAACAGGGGGATTTCTATGGAATTGAGCGCAGAGGGATTGGAACTGATCAAGACGTCGGAGGGGTTTCGCAGCCAGGTGTATCAAGATGTGGTCGGTATACCGACCATTGGTTATGGGCACCGGGTGCTGCCGGGAGAGTCGTTTCCGAACGGTGTGGGCGAGGTGCAGGCGACCGCGATTCTGACCAACGACGTACAGGAGGCCGAGCACGCTGTGACCCGGCTGGTCACAGCGGTGCTGACGCAGGGGCAGTTCGATGCGTTGGTGGATTTCTGCTTCAACGTGGGCGAGGGGGCGGCTGGCGGGGTCAACCCTCCTCAAGGAACTGAATGCCGGTCAATACGATGCCGCCGCCCAGCAGTTGCTCGTGTGGGACCATGCCGGCGGGGTGGTGGTTGCGGGGTTGAAGGCGCGCCGCCATGCCGAGTTCCAACTCTGGACCCAGGGCGAGGCTGCGGGACAATCGGCGAGCTAGGTACCCACACCCCCCTATGAAGAGGCCGGACTGTGAAACTGTGAAACTGTGGACCACGCCGAATCAATCACTTGCGGACACAGTTTCACAGTCTCACAGTTTCAAAGTCCGTTCTTGCCGTTTTCGTTCTCAGTTGCTGCCAAGCGTCCTCATCGCGCGATCTCATCGTTTCTTCAACGGCTGCGGCATCTCGAGGACTTCAAGCCGCTCGTCCGCCTTCAGATAGCCCTTGCGGCGAAACCAATCTTCCATCGCCGCTTCGAGCCGATCGAGCGGAACACGGTTTCCCGCCTCGAGAACGCCGTCGGAAGCAGGAAAAGTATCGTCGAAAACGGCGTCGTTGGTGAAATTTCGCATGGCAAAGTTGTCGATCTGGCGGATGGGGCAGGCATGGCGCTCGCCGGCAGCGTCAACACGCAAAATGGACAGGCGGCGCGCAAACATGGGTTCACTCTAAAGCGAAAGGGCGCGACCGGGGAACTACGGCTTTGCCGTCTGGACGGGTTTGGCGTCTTTCGATGGTTGGGCCTCGACGCTGAAGTGCTTGAAATCGTAATCGCGCTCGATGTAGCGTTGGCGGACGGTCTTGAGCACCAGGACGCGGGCCTGCATCGAGCCCTCGCCGCCGGTGGGCAGCCAGACACCGCCGCCGACAGGAGCCTGATCGAAGCGATAGTTCGTACCTTTCTGGATGGTGGCCACGAAGCCTCCGGCGACGTGGAAGTTGTCGTTGAAATTGGCTTCGAGATGCGCGACCTGGCGGTCGGCGTCATCGATCCAGAGGGTGCCCTGAACTTTTTTTGAGGCGTCCTCGATCATGCCGTGAGTTGTGGCGTCTTTTCGGCCGATGAAATCGAAAACGATCGTCGGACGGCCGTGGTAGTTCTCGCGGCGCGGGTTACGGACATCCATCAGCTCGAGCAGGCGGCTGATGCTGATGATCTGGCCCCCGAGCGGCTGATCGGAAGGCATGGTCTGCGCCTTTTCGACAAGCTTGCTTACCCGTTCGGTTTCCTTTTGCTCGTCGCGTTGGTCGAGCGGCTGGCCGTTCTTCTTCACTATGCGCGCGATGAGATGGCCATTGACGAAGAAATTCTCCTCTTCCTGCGATTCCGTCTTGGTGACATTGCCGTTCGCGTCGATGTCCTCGGTGGTGATGAGGGAAGTGTAGGTATCGTTTTCGCGGACCTGCTGGACCTGTTTCTGGTGATCCCGGACCTCGCGCATGAGCTGGCGAATATCGGGAAGTGGCGGCGAGGCCGGCTGCTCGGCGAGGATCGCGAGCGGCCAGGGCGCCAGAAGGAGGAAGGAAGCGAGTTTGCGAAGGTCACTCATGAAGGTTGAGGTCGCGCCTGGAGTTACGCAAAGCCCAGGCCGGCGGGTTCCCGGCCGCAGGACGGGAGGAATCGCGCGAGCAGGACCGGGCCGAAGGCGTGACACGCCGCGGGATTTCCGGGGCAAGAAATCCCTGGCGGCATGATATACGGTCTTTGACGGGACAGCCCTGAAATCGGCATCGAACGATCTTGGAGGAGGAACGGAGAGAAATGAGGATTCTGCTGTACTGGCTGCTGAGCGCGCTCGCGCTGTTGATCGTGTCCGGAATTGTACCCGGCTTTCACGTGTCGGGCCTGTGGCCTGCGTTGATTGCATCGCTGGTCATTGGCCTGCTGAACGCCACGATCGGCCTGTTCCTGAAGATCGTCACGTTTCCGTTGAGCATCGTCACGCTGGGGATCTTTCTGCTGGTCATTAACGGCCTGATGATCCTGCTGGCTTCGCATATTGTGCGCGGATTCAATGTCGTCGGATTCGGCCCCGCTTTCTGGGGCGCGGTGGTGCTGGCGCTGCTTGGCATGGTGATCCGGGCCGTGACGAAGAAGTCGTAGCAAAAGGCGCCCGATGCTCTATTTCGCCGCCGTTGGCTGGGCCCCGGATTTGCACGGGCTCCGTAGGCTGGCCGCTCGCGGCGCCGGCGGACTTCATCTGGCCGGCTGGCTTTTTCGGCACTTTGCGCTGCGCGGGGCTCGCCTTGGGGGATTGAGTCACCGTTGGGCCGGGCAGCGTCTCCGGGGCGCGCACGGCGCCGGCGCCTGAAAAGCCGCCTGGTGACGGCATGCGCGGCGGCATCACGATGACCTTGGCAGGCTGGCTGTGCTGAACACGGGTGTAGACGCCCCATCCACCCCCAGCTACGACAAAGACAATGGCCGCCGCGGCCGCGGTGCGCATCCAGCTACTCTCAGGGCGTAGGGCCATGGGCCAAGCCAGAACACGGCCGCGGCGCGGTGCAGCGCGGAGAGTCGCGTGCACACGATCTTCAAGACCCTCGGGCGCGGGCAGGCTGGCGATCAACCGCAGGATCTCTTCTTCAGGGCTCGAAAGGGCTCGGGGAACGGAATCGGAAGTCACCGGGTCGTGAGGGTTTGAATTCATCGCAAACTCCTCTCGTGGTCGAGCAGGCCAGCCATCAGATTACGGGCGCGAAACAGCCGCGAACGGACGCTGGACTCGGTAATGCCAAGAACTGCCGCGATCTCGACGCTGGTCAGCTCTTCAAAGGCCGAAAGCATGAGCACCTGCCGCTCTTTGGCCGGAAGCCGGTCAACGCAGGCAAGCACATGGGCGTGATGCTGCGCCGCGGCGGCAATCTCTTCGGCAGAGAGGCCCGTGGAGGGCAACACGCGCGCCAGTTCTCCCACGTCGTCGGTTTCAGGGCGTGTTTTGGCCCTGCGCTTCCGGTCGAGCACGATGTTCCAAACGATGCGAATGAGCCAGACGCGGTGATCGCGCACCTCTCCCAGCGTGTGGCGATGGCGCAGGACGCGCAGAAACGCCTCCTGCACGGCATCTTCGGCGTCGGCGGGATTGCGCAGAACGGAATAGGCTACGCGGTAGAGGGCGCCTGCATACTGGTCAACCAGCGCCGCAAGCGCATCGTCTTCCGCGCGCAGGCGGGCTTCGTCATTCACCGCGCTTGTGGGAATCTCCATCCACCCCGCGTAAATGGCCTGGCTGGTGCTCATCACTCACCAGACGCAGGCAGAGAAGAAAATGCTCAGGCTCGCCGGCCTCGGTCCTGGGGCGTGTGGAGCCCCGAAGGGGCGCAGGAACCCGGCTGACCCCGCGCAAGATCGAGGCCGGCCTGCCCGCGATCTTACTTGGCGCCGAGCTTTTGTGCAGCGATCGTCCCGGCCGCGCCATCCTTGTCCGCATCCTTCACCTTGGCCCAGAGCGCGCGCGCCATGATCCTGCTTGCCTTCGGCAGCGTAGAGATCGGCAAGGTCGAGCTGCGCCACGCCCGCAGACACGGTGGCCGAAGGCTTCGCGGCCAACTGGTTATAAAGATCGATGGCATCGCTGTCGCGGTTTGTCTGGTGATACAGACCAGCAAGGGCCAGCTTCGCCAGATTCGCGAGATTCCGGTTCCAGGAGCCTGCGGCAGCCTTCAACTCCGTCTCGGCGTTGCCGTTCTGTCCCAGCTCCACATAGGTAACACCTGCAAAGTAGCGGGCCTCGGTTCCCTCGGGCATCCAACCGTAATCGTGGGCGATGGCGGCAAACTCGCGGTTGGCTTCTTTGGCGCGCGCGGCGGAGGCGGTGTACACGCCGGGTTCCGGCGGAGCGCCTGGAATGGCCAGGGGCGTGTCGTACACATCCATGGCCGCGCCCAACGCGAGGCTTGCGGCCGATGAGCGGATGCTCCAGAAAATCAGTCCGCCAATGACCAGAACGAGAACCACTCCGATGCCGATGCTCCAACGCACCACACTGGTCTGGTGCTCAGTGACCCAACTGGCGCTGCTGGCGGCAGCCTGGGCAAATTTGTCCTTTTTCAGGGCGTGACGAGTTCGAGTATCCACAGAGTCTTTCTAGTCCTTTGCCGGTTGACTTGCTGGCGGGTCCGAACGGAAAAAGTGGCGCCACTGCAACCCGATTAGTTTAACAGCGCAGTTGAAGCAGCGTCCACAACCGGCCGAAGAGCGGGAACAGTGCCGTTTGAATTTCTTTGAGTCGATCGATGGAAACAATCGCTTATGGTTCGCCAGCTACTTGTCGCCAGCTGCGAGGTCAAACCAAACCAAACCAAACCAAACCAAACCAAACGAACACCTGTCCCGGCTGCCTAGCTTGCCGCGGCGCCGCCGGAACGATACGCTAACAGCATGTACGAGGACTTCCACGTCACGGACCGGTGGAGCAGCGAAGATCTGCACTGCCGATGGAAGGGAACAATCGTGGCCATCGCTACGCGCCACGCCGACGCGGTGGACGTGCGTTTCGACGTGAACGGGCGGCCGATGTGGATTGCGCTGCCCTCGACCGCGTGGGTGGAGCAGAAGAAACGCACCGGGAAGGTTATCACCGACCAACTGGCGGCGCAGATCGCCGGGCGGTATTTGAAGCAGCTCGTTGAGGAAGGCTACGACTCGCGGCGTGAGGTCTACACCATGACCGTGGCCGAGGTGCTGAATCATCTGGACGCCGTGGTGGCCGAAGCGAAAGAACAGGGCACGATGCCCGTGCTTCCGGCGGGAACGTAACTTCAGATCTTAATGACAGGCCGGAAGATTCGCTTTGGCGAGCCGCTCTCGCAAAATGTGTTGCGCGCTGGCCCTTTCTTGCATCACACACGGCCGGAATTCGCTTTTCCGTAGAGCCTGCTTTTGAACTTTCATGTGGGGAGTTCAAAACGGCCTTTAGGCTTGCGCGCCGTGCGCTACCCTTCCGCCTGCGCCGGCACTGGAGTCGGATCGCCGCGCCTGAGCACTCGGCTGAGGATCACGTACAGCACAGGGATAAAAACGAGATTCAGGACGGTGGAGAGCAACATGCCGCCGACAACCGTCGTTCCCACGGAGCGGCGGCCGAGGGCGCCGGCTCCTCGAGCAAAAACCAGCGGCAGAACGCCGAGAATGAAGGCAAACGAGGTCATAAGAATGGGGCGCAAGCGCAATTCCGCGGCTTCGATGGCGGCTTCGGCGATGGAACGGCCCTTGCGCCGCAACTGCTCAGCGAACTCGACAATCAGAATGGAATTCTTCGCCGAGAGGCCAATGAGCATCACCAGGCCGATCTGGCAATAGACGTCGTTGGCGTACCCGCGCAGCATAACCAGACCGAGCGCGCCCAAGACAGCCATTGGTACAGCGAGCAGAATAATGAACGGCAGCGCGAAGCTCTCATATTGGGCCGAAAGGGTGAGATACACAACCAGAATGCCGAGGGCGAAGATGATGAGCGCCTTGCCGCTGGACTCGAGTTCGTCGAGGGTCAACCCGGTCCACTCGAAGCCCATGCCTTGCATCATGTTGCTCTTGGCGAGCTTCTCCATGCCGGCAAGCGCCTGGCCGGAGCTGAAGCCGGGAGCAGCCGAACCGTCAATCTCGACTGCGCGAAAGAGGTTGTAGTGCGTGATCACGGGAGGACCCGCGCTCGCGCCTACTGTCACGAGATTGTCGAGCGGCACCATCTGCCCGGCGTCGGAGCGCACATAGTAGCTGTGCAGGTCGGTTGACTTCATCCGGAAGGGCCGGTCGGCCTGCACAAAGACCCGATAGGTGCGGTTGTTGTAGTCGAAGTCGTTGATGTACTCCGAGCCCATGAAGACGTTGAGTGTGGTGGCGATCTGCGAAATCGAAACGCCCATCGCCTTGGCCTTCTCGCGGTCGATGGTCACCAACTCCTGTGGGTCATTGGCGGAGAAAGAAGTGAAGAGACCGGTCAGTTCCTTATCGGCGCCGGCGGCTCCCACGATCTGGTGAGCCACGCGGTCAAGATCGCTGAGCGTGTTCCCGCCCTGATCCTGCAGCATGAACTGGAAACCGCCCAGGCTGCCCACGCCCTCTACGGCCGGCGGCTGGAACGGCTGCACCAATCCGCCGTCGGGAGCAAACATGAGCATTTGCAGCTTGGGCATGACGTCGTTGATGACGTCAGCGGTGGTGTGCCCTTTGCCGGGATGCTGGTTCGAGCAATTCACGAACATCATGCCGGCGTTGGAGGCGCTGCCGGCAATGCTGAAACCCATCACGGAGAACAATCCGGCTACGTCGGGATTTTGCGCAATGATGGCGGATCCCTTTTCCGCCAGGGCCGTGGTGTAGGTCAGCGAAGATCCAGGCGGGGCTTGCACAATGACCATGAAGAAGCCCGAATCCTCCTGCGGAATGAAGCCGGTAGGAACGGTGCGATACATCCACACGGTTGCGCCGAGGCCGGCGAAGAAAACCAACAGGAGCAAGTACCGCAACTGCAGCGCAACGTGAATCACGCGCGCGTAGGTGCTGGCTAACCAGGTAATGAATGCGTCGGCGCCGTGGATAAAAGCCGCAAAAGCGCGCGAAACAAGGCGAATGTGCAGAAAATCCAACTGGCGCGGCCGGGCCTCTTCGCCGCGCAGAACCAGCGCCGAGAGGGCAGGCGAGAGCGTGAGCGCATTGAACGCCGAGATGGCGATGGAAAACGCGATGGTCAACGCGAACTGGCGATAGAGAATGCCGGTGGTGCCGGGGAAAAAAGATACCGGAACGAAGACGGCAATGAGCACAAGCGACGTGGCGATGACCGCGCTGGTCACTTCTCCCATCGCGCGCGAAGTGGCTTCGCGCGCCTTGGAGTGCTCCATGTGAATGTGGCGCTGTACATTCTCGATGACAACAATGGCGTCGTCGACCACCAGGCCCGTGGCCAGGGTGATGCCGAAGAGCGTGAGCGAATTGATTGAGAAATTGAAGACCCGGATGAATGCGAAGGTGCCGATGAGCGAAACCGGAATGGTGACCGCAGGGATGATCGTCGCGCGCCAATCGAGCAGAAAGAGGAAAATGACCGCAATGACGATGAGAATGGCTTCGACCAGGGTGATGAGTACTTCGCGTATGGACTGTTCCACTGCTGTGGTTTCGTCGAACGCGACCGCGTACTCGAGACCGGGCGGGAAGTTCTTTGAGAGCTGCTGGAGCACGGCCAGGGCCCTGTGATCCACGTCGATTGCATTGGCGTTTGAGAGCTGCTCGACGCCAATACCCATGGCTGAATGCCCCGCGAACTCGAGTGCAGTGCTGTAGCTTTCTGCGCCCACCTCCGCGTGACCCACATCCTTGAGTTGAACCAGGCCGTTGGGCGAGTACTTCACGATGAGATTGTCGAATTGAGCCGCGTCAGTGAGCCGGCCCACGACGCGCACGGGAATCTGGTATGCCTGCTTCGCGTCGGATGGCGGCTGGCCGAGCTGGCCTGCGGGTACCTCGACATTCTGCTCCTGCAGCGCGTTTACCACGTCGGTCGCGGTGAGGCCGCGGGCGGCCATGCGTACCGGATCGAGCCACACGCGCATGGCATATTTGCGCTCGCCGAAGATAAGCACATCGCCGACGCCGGGCACGCGCTTGAGCGCATCTTTTACGTAGATGTCGAGGTAGTTGGAGATGTATTCGCTCGAGTAGCGCCCGTCCCGCGTGAAGAAGCCCGCGCCGAAGACGAAGTTGTAGTTGGATTTCAGGACGTTGATGCCGGTGGAGACGACCTCGCCGGGAAGCCGGCCCTCCACGCTGGCGACGCGGTTCTGCACGTCAACTGCTGCGACGTCGAGGTTATACCCGGTTTGGAAAGTGATATCGATCGAGCTCTGACCGCTGTTTGTGCTCGATGAGCTGATGTAGCGCATCCCCTCCACACCGTTGATCGCTTCTTCAAGCGGAATGGTGACCGCTTTCTCCACGGTTTCCGCATCGGCGCCCACGTAATTCGCGTCCACCTCCACCACCGGCGGGGCCAACGAGGGATACATGGCTACTGGAAGATTGGGAATGCAGATGGCGCCCGCCAGAATGATGAGCAGGGCACAAACGGTAGCGAAGACCGGGCGGTGAATAAAGAAATCGACAAACAAGGTGAGACCCTCGCTTTACGGCGTTTTAGGAAATAGTGTGGAGTTTTTGCGGGAGTGCAAGGTCGCCGCTCCCTGTTGGTCGCGCCGGCTTGGCGTTGCGGCTTCGCCCTGGAGCATTTCCTAAAACGCTATCGGAGACCGTCGCGGTCTGCGTGTGCCTGCTGGTCCGTGCACGTGCGTGCCGGTGCTTTCTGATTACAGGATGGTTCGCTCGGACAGCGTGCGCTCGACCGGCGTTCCCCTTGGTTCCGCTGTTGCTGCTTTGCGCTCCGCCGCGTTTGCCTTGTGCCGGTGCGCTCTGCGGCGGCCCGCCCATCGGCATCACCGGCATGCCGTCCACAAGGAATTGGGTTCCAGAGACGATCACGCTGTCGCCCGCGTTCAAACCTGAAGTGATGGAGTAACTGTTCCCTACGGTGTCGCCCAGCGTTACTGCTGTCCGGTGCGCTACGGCCATCCCATTCATCTTTTGCACCACAAAGACGAAGCTCTGCTCGCCCTGCCGCGCCACTGCCAGCACCGGAACCACGGCCATGGGCCTCGTGCTCCAGATCACTCTGGCCTTGATCATTTGCGCGTTGCGCAGCACTTCGGGTGTCGCCTGCACTGGGGCCTTCACCAGAATCCCCTGCAGTGTGCTGTCCACTTCGGCGGAGATGAAGTCGACCTTCGTCTTCTCCAGCAATTTGCCGCTGTTGTCAGTCAGATCTACGCCGAGACCCATGCGCACCTCGGGAGCGCGCTCGGTGGGGATGTACATGTACGCCTCGAGATCCTTGTTCTCATCCACGGTGGTCAACATGGTCGAAGTCGTTACGTAGTCGCCCACGTGAACGGGAATGTCGCCGACCACGCCGTCGAACGGCGCACGGACGGTGTAGTAAGCCAGCAGTTGTTCCTGCGTCCTGCGCGACTCCATCGCCGACTCATAGTCCGCCTTGGCGTTCTGGTAGGCCTGCTGCGCCTGATCGTAGGCATCGCGGCTGGTGACGCCGGCTTCAAACAGCTTGTGCTGGCGGTCGACCTCGACGGTGTCGTAATCGGAGAGAGCCTTCTTCTGGCGCTCGGTGGCGCGCTGCGAAGCGACCGCAGCCTGTTGTTGCCGCGGATCGATCTCGATCAACGCCTGGCCGGACCGCACGTGATCGCCGGAGCGGACGTGAATCACGGTCAACGATCCGCTGACCTGCGGCTGCATGGTGGCCGAGCGGCGCGACTTGATGGTGGCCACATACTCGCTGCTCTGGGCCACAGGCGCCATGGTCACGCTGATTGTTTGCACCGGCAGGGCTTGCATTTGCGGCCCGGCCGGCGCTGCAGCCTTCTTCTGGCAGCCGGTTGCCGCCAAGGCCGCCAGGATCAGACAACCTACCGTATGAATGCGTTGCAATCTGTTTTGCGTCACTCGATTCTTCCTCTGGCCACGCGTTCAACCGTCTTGGGGGCTCGCCAACTGATTACCGGTCCGGTTTGCCGCGAAGGGCCACCAATTCTTGCACCCTGTCGCCCCTGATTTGATGCTAATGCCTCCGCCGATTCACCCGCAGAGTTCAGCTTTTTGTTGTCGGCCACAGCACATTCGCACATGCTATGGTTCGAAGCCAGGGTTTGAGCCGGAAACGGTGTGATGGCGGGGCCAACCAGCCGCTCTGCCTGCCCCCGCCGCTGTTCTGCGTGATTTCCGTGCGGCGGGCAACCAGGGCGCCCTTCCGCGAATTTCGTTGCGATGATTGCCTGAATGAAGTTACCGGCAGCTCTGGGCAATTGACACAAGAGTACACCGCAGCGCCGTTCGCCGCAGAGGGCTTGGCCGCGCCAAGACCTTTATCGAGGATAGCGCAGAAGACTTCTACGTTCTCTTGGCAATTCAGGTTCCCGCCCATCGGGCTTGCAACGGACCGTTTGCGCGGCCGCTCCCGCTCGAAGAAAAAGGTTTGGGAGCCGCCTGACGCCGCGCCCGCTGGTCTTTTGACACGATTTTCCCAAGTTGATAGCCTCTTGATGGGCGTATCTTGAAAGAACCATCCGGCCGCACTCCAGCCGCTTTCAGCTCTCCTCACGGTCCCCGTCGTCTAGCCCGGCCTAGGACACCGCCCTTTCACGGCGATAACACGGGTTCAAATCCCGTCGGGGACGCCAGAATTCAATAACTTACACGATCAGAATTGGGTCAGAGGCTCGAAATGTGGAATAGCGTGTCGTGTAATGCGCGGTCGAAAGTGCCCTTTGATCCGTTCGTCGCGAGCTTGACTAACCGGAGAGCCTTCCGTCAGTCATGAAGCGCTCACGCCGTTCTTGATGACAGAGCCCACTCATCCCATCTCATGGGGACTCTGACTTTCCCCGATACGTCCAAAGTGGATACGGCAGCCCGGCCAGGCGATTGATGACGAGGGCCTGCGCCACCAGCAAAAAGACCGCCACTTCAATAATGACCAACGCTTTGGGCTTGGAGATGATGCCCAGCGAAACGATGAGCGTTGTGGCGCCGGCGGGAGGGTGATCGGCGCGCAAGAGGACCATTAGGGCGCCCGTCGCGGAGAGCGACAGCGCGGCGGCAAGAATCCTTGGCCAGTAGACGCCGGGATGGACTCCGAAGGGCAGGTTGGCAGCGCCGGTGACGACGTACGCGCCGTAGCCGCAGATGAGGCCGATGGCGTGGCCCAGGATGGTGTTCCGCGGGCTGGAATTCTGCTGGAGCGGCGCGATGAAAAGCAGATAAGCCGTGGGGCCGAGCGACGGAAAGACGAACGGGCTGCCGGTCACGACCGCCAACAGCGCCAGCAGGGCAATGGTGAGAAAGCCGTTCACGGCGACATAGACCGCCCAGACCACGCGGGGCGGAAAATGGTCCAGCAGCCAAGCCAGCCGCAAGCGCCCGAGCAGAACTCGAACATGCTCAGGCCCTCTATCGCTTGTGCTCGCGCCGTCAACTCGCAAAATGCGTCCCTCGATTCCTCAGATGTTGGGCAGAAGATCGAAGTACTCATCGTCTTCGTTCTTTCCGCCTTCGCCCGCGCCGAGCTTCTTTTCCGATTCGACAAACTCGATGCGCTCGATCCACTTGACCATTTTGTAGCCGAGCTGATTTTCGACGCGCAGGCGCAGCGGTGCGCCGTAGACCTCGGGCAGCGGCTGGCCGTTCATCTCGCTGGCGAGCAGGCATTGCGGCTTGAGCACGTTCTCAAGGCTCTGCGTATCGTAGTAGAGCCCTCCGTAGAGCGCTTCGCCAAAGGAGAAGAAGGCCACGGTGTGGGCCTCGGGCCTGGGGCGAACGAGCTCGATCAGCGTCTTCATGGGGATGCCGCCCCACTTGGCAATGCCGCTCCAGCCCTGGATGCAATGATGCATGGCGATGTGCTCCAACTCGCCCAGATTGCGCAGGTCGGCCAGCGAAAGCTCGACCGGATTCTCGACCAGGCCGCCGACTTTCAGCTTGAAATCGCGGAAGTGGCCCTCGGCCAGGTGCTTCCAGTCGTCGCGCACGGGCAGCTTGCCATTGGGCCACATGTAGGGCGAGATGTCCTTCTCCGTATACGTCTGCTGCGGCATCAGCCGGTTCAGCGTGAGCAGTTGCATGGGATAGGTGACGACTTTGAGCGCATGTTGCAGCGCGCGCGGCTGAAACCAGGAGAGATAGTGGGCGGCGATCCAGCAAAGAACCACGACGCCAATGCCCACGAATCCCAGCCAGACGCCCAGCCGGCCTGCGTCGTTGGTGCCGAGCACGATGTGGTTCATGTTGCGCGCGAATCCGGTCATGACCACGAGCGTGATGTGCACGACCAGAAACGCGAGGAAGCTGAGCATGGTGAGGAAGTGGATGGAGCGCGCCGATTGCCGCCCGCCGAATAGCTTCGCGTACCAGGTGAAGTGATTCACCACGGCGGGCGACATGGCGATGCCGGTAAGAATGGCCAGCGGTCCGAAGACGAAGACGACGGTGAAGTAGGCGATCTGCTGCAGCGCGTTGTAGCCGTAAAAGCCGTTGGGCTCGGCGGGCAGATGGAAGGTGGCGTAGTGGACCCAGGTATTCCACGCCTGCAAAACGACCGTGGGCGAAGCGGGCACCAGGCGCTTCCATTGGTCGGTGGTGAAAAGCATGGTGGCGAAGTACACGCCGCAGAGGATGAAGCCGTGGACGTTGATGAAGTGCCAGACGCGCGCAACCCCGATGGTATGCCGGTAGCCGGGCGTGCCGATGAGCGGCGTGAGATAGCGGGCGTCGTCCTTCGCCGTCCACAGGCGGTCGCGCGGGACTTTGAGGGGCGTGAGGCGGATCCACTCGCTGTTCGGCGTGCAGTCGTCGTTGAAATAGAGCCGCGGATGATCGGCCAGGATGGAAAGGCCGCTGCGGATGAGCATGGTGACGAAGAGGAAGTTGAAGAAGTGGCAGTAGCGAACCCAGAGCGGGAAGCCGTGCGGCCCGGAGAAGTCGCTGGGATAGACGAGCGGGACGGGCGGAATGTGCGGCAGGCCAGCTGCCGCAACCTCAATCCAGGCCGCGGCAACGAGCGACGCGATTACTGCGGCGGCTCCGATCAGAATCGAAGGACGAATCCAGAGGCGGTGGCGGCGATCCGCGGGAAAGTGGACCGCTCCATGCTCAGCATCGAATGCAATCATGACCCCCAGCTTCCGCATGCGGCTGGGGAGTCACCGCATGGCGGGCTGACAGTATCGTTATACCGCAGCATGGAGAATTGCGTCCCAGATTTGCGGGGCCGGTGAGGCACCCGCCATTGAACATCCAACAGAGGCTAAAGCCCCGAATCAACATGGCGGCCTGTTGGGAGCTGTTGAACCCTTGGTAAAAAAGTCAAAATGAGTGCCCTTTTCTCCGTGTCAAGTCCCCGCCTCGGCCCGTCCCGATCCACCCCGCCCGATAACTCGTTGACTTTCTTTCACTTATTCACCGCTTCACTCCCTCACTTTTTCTCTTCAAGTTTGCCGATTATTTCTGCCAAATCTCTATACTTGTCTTAGGTGGATGCAAGTCGCAAGGCTTGTAAAACTCGTCTCCGCCTAAGCGGAAAAATAATTAAATAAAAAATTGGCCACTTTTCGCTAAATATTCTCCACTTAACTCGTTTAAAATCAACAAATCGATTTCAAAATCTCCGGAAAATGACATCGAATTGCGTCGAATAAATGCCCAATAACCCCTTTAGAATGAGTCTTTCTATCGCGCAAATCGGCGTTCCAGAAATCATTCCGCATCTCTCTCATTCTGCGCGACTTGTTTGAAAAATGATGAAGCGAGTGGCGGACGCTGGCTACGCCGGCACGACGCCTTTCGCCAGCATCTGCCTTGATGCCGCGCAGCGCCTGGCGGGTGCGCTCTTCGTTCTCGATCAGGGCGAAGCGGACGTGGTTGTCGCCGTAGTCGCCGAAGCCGATGCCGGGTGACGACGCCGTTTTGGCTTCGGTCAGCAGCAGCTTCGAGAACTCGAGCGACTTGAGGTCGCGGTAGGGCTCGGGGATCTGCGCCCAGACGAACATCGTCGCCTTGGGCTTGGCGACGGGCCAGCCGGCCTTGTTGAGGCCGTCGACGAGGACGTCGCGGCGGCGGCGGTAGTTGTCGCAGATCTGCGCGACGCACTCCTGCGGGCCTTCCAGCGCGGCGATGGCGGCGACCTGGATGGGCGTGAAGGTGCCGTAGTCGAAGTAGCTCTTGAGGCGGGCGAGAGCGGCGACCAGGCGCTGGTTGCCGACCATGAAGCCGACGCGCCAGCCGGGCATGTTGTAGCTCTTCGAGAGCGTGAAGAACTCGACGGCGACGTCTTTGGCGCCGGGAACCTGCATGACGCTGGGCGGCTTGTAGCCGTCGAAGGCGATGTCGGCGTAGGCGAGGTCCTGAATGAGATAGAAGCCGTGCTCGCGGGCGAGCTGCGACGAGGCGCGCGAGGAAGGGCAGATCGACGCACTCCGTGGTGGGGTTCGAGGGGAAGTTGACGATGAGGGCCTTGGGGCGCGGCGTCATGCGCGGGATGAGTTCTTCAAGCTGCGCAAGAAAACTGTTCCTGGTCGTGGACGGGGACGCTGACGATGTGCGCGCCGGCGATGACCGGGCCGTAGATGTGGATGGGGTAGCTGGGGTTGGGCACGAGCACGGTGTCGCGCGAGTCGAGAATGGCGAGACAGAGGTGGGCGATGCCCTCCTTGGAGCCGATGGTGACGATGGCCTCGGAGTCGGGGTCGAGATCGACGTCGTAGCGGGTCTTGTACCAGTTGCAGATGGCCTTGCGCAGGCGGGGCAGGCCGCGCGAGACGGAGTAGCGATGCGTGGGCGGCTTGCGACCGCCTCAATGAGCTTGTCGACGATGTGCTTGGGCGTGGCGCCGTCGGGGTTGCCCATGCCGAAGTCGATGATGTCTTCGCCACGGCGGCGGGCGGCGGTCTTCATCTCGCCGGTGATGTTGAAGACGTAGGCGGGGAGGCGCTGAATGCGGGAAAACTCTTCCATGATGACTCCAGTGTAAAGGCAGCGGTGTTAGCGGCGTTAGCGGGGTTAGAGGTCGAGAAGGCAAAGAGTGAACGAGTGAAAAAGTGATCGAGTGAAGAAGTGAATGAGTGAGCAGGAGCAAGGGAGCGGGCAAAGGCCCTGACAGTGATCTGACAACTGACAACTGACAATTGATTTTTTGGGATGAGGTGAGGCGGGAGTTTAGGCGGCCGCAGAGCCGCCGCAAGCACGGCCGTGAGCTAGCGGCTACTGGCTGCAGGCTACCCGCAACTGGCTGCACAATTCAACTGGCGGCGTTGACGGTGGTTTCGGCGTGGGCAAGCGGGCGGCGCCGACCCCCGATGCGCCCGAGCCCGGAAATTTATACTTGTGGGGAGATGCAAGCATTCCTACCCGTAGATGAACAGATGGACCTGCTGCAGAAGGGCGCGGCGGAGATTATCCGCGTGGCCGACCTGAGGGAGCGCCTGGAAGAAAGCCGCAAGACCGGGCGGCCGCTGCGCGTGAAGGCGGGGTTCGACCCCACTGCGCCCGACCTGCACCTGGGGCACACCGTGCTGATGCGCAAGCTGCGGCACTTTCAGCAGCTGGGGCACACGGTGATTTTCCTGGTGGGCGATTTCACGTCGCTGATCGGCGACCCGACGGGGCGCAACGTGACGCGCAAGCCGCTGACGCGCGCGGAGATTGACGCGAACGCCGAAGACCTACAAGGAGCAGGTGTTCGGATTCTCGATGAGAAGGCGACCGAGGTGCGCTACAACTCGCGAGTGGCTGGGCAAGCTGGGGTACGAGGAGACGATCCGGCTGACGGCGCACTTTACGGTGAGCCAGATGCTGGAGCGCGACGAATTTCATCAAGCGATTCCAGGCCGAGCAGCCGATCAGCCTGCACGAGCTGCTGTATCCGGTGATGCAGGGGTACGACTCGGTTTGCCTGGAGTGCGACGTGGAGCTGGGCGGGACGGATCAGAAATTCAATCTCCTGTGCGGGCGCGAGCTGCAGCGCGACTACGGGCAGAAGCCGCAGATCGTGCTGATGACGCCGATCCTGGAGGGCCTGGACGGCGTGCAGAAGATGTCGAAGTCGCTGGGCAATGCGATCGGGATCAACGAGCCGGCGGGCGAGATGTACGGCAAGCTGATGAGCATCTCGGACGAGCTGATGTGGAAGTACTGGGTGCTGCTGACGGACCTGAGGCAGTCGGAGATTGACGCGATGAGGGCGGACGTGGCGGCGGGAAAGCTGCACCCGATGGAAACCAAGAAGAGACTGGCGCGGACGATTACTGGCGGGATTTCACGGCGAGGCGGCGGCCGAGAGCGCGGACGAGAACTGGGCGCGGATGTTTCAGCAGAAGGGCGAGAGCGAGGACCTGGAAGAGGTTGCGGTCGCATATGCGGATGTGGCGGGACCGGAGACGAACCAGATCCGGCTGCCGAAGCTGCTAGTGGCGATGGGGCTAGCGGCAAGCGGCGCGGAGGCGAACCGCAAGATCGCGGAGAAGGCCGTGAAGGTGGATGGCGAGGCGGCGGGCGAGCGCAGCTGATTTCGGTGGGAGCGCTGCCGGCGCGGCTGGTGGTGCGACTGGGCAAGCGGGCGAAAATCGCCGTAATCTCGTAAATTTGGCGCTCGCAAAATAGCCAAATGGCGTATACTGGGGATGGAGGCGTGTTATGGCGACCCATTCCGTACCCGAAGTGCTTGGCGGCGAACATGTTCTGGGCAGGCCGGTGAGCAAAGGCGGGGCCCTGGCGGAGCTGGTGCGCGAGGGGCTGCCGGTGAAGGCGCTTCTTCTGCTGGCCGAGCGGCTGGACATGCGCCAGGCGGAAATCTCCGAGAAGATTGGCATTCCCAAGCGCACGCTGACGCGGCGGCTGCAGCAGCACTCGCGGCTGACGGCTGCCGAGAGCGACCGGGCGGTGCGGCTGGCGCAGGTCTATTCAACAGCAGCAGAAACGCTGGGCGACGGGCAGAAGGCGGCGGCGTGGCTCAAGACGCCGAATCGCGCGCTGCGCGGGGGCCGGCCGCTGGATCAGCTCGACACCGATCCCGGCGTGCGCGAAGTCGAGGACGTGCTGGGCCGGATCGCGTACGGCGTTTACAGCTAATGCAAATCTGGCGGATTTGCCGGGCGCGGTTTGCCGGCGAGGCGTTCTCCGGCGAAGGAGCGCGGCGCTTCGGCGGGCGATGGAACTCGCGCGGCGTGCCGATGGTCTATGCGTCATCTTCGCTGGCGCTGGCGGCGATTGAAACTGTTCGTTCATTTGGAACCGAACCTGCAGCCGGACGATCTGGTTTCGATTGCGGCCACGCTGCCCGAAGGAGAGCCTGCGCAGCGGCTGGAGCCGGACAAGTTGCTGGCGGGCTGGTGGACGGACGATTTCGAGCCGCTGCGCGCGATCGGGGACAGATGGATTCGCGAGAAGAGTTCGCTGGCGCTATTGGTTCCTTCGGCGGCACTGCGCACGGAGTGGAATGTGCTGGTGAATCCGCTGCACCCGGCGATTGCGGAGATCAAGGTTGAGGAGCCGCAGGCGTTTCGGTTTGATGCGCGGATGTTTCGGTAAGGCTCTATCGCCCCTTGTACGGGGTTCAATCTTTTTCTGCTGCTGTCCCAGGGTTTCGTTCGCTGCGGCGGACTCCACCCTGGGCTAACTTCTTACGCTCCCTACGTGAGCTTCGCCCACCCGAGATGTTGTTGAGCGCCGATACTACGCGCTGAGCGCAAACGCGCGCGCGGAGTCGAGGAGCTTGGCCACGGATTCCTTCGAGCACGATTCGGTGTAGATGCGCAGGAGCGGCTCGGTGCCGCTGGCGCGGAGCAGGAGCCAGGTTTCGGCGGCCTTGGGCTTGGTGGTGGCTTCGGGGTTGTCGAGGTAGAACTTGACGCCGTCGAGATTCTCCTGGCAGAAGATGGGCATGCCGGCGAAGACGGGGTCGCCGGGCTTGAGCGCGTGGGCGCGGGCGATGGCAGCGTTCTTCTGCGTCTTCGGGGATGTGGAGATCGATGCGGCCGTACTGGTGCTCGCCGTACTCGGCCTGCAGATCGGCGACAAGCTGGCCCAGGGTCTTGCCTTCCTGGGCCATGACGTTGGCGAGCAGCAGGCAGTTGAGCAGGCCGTCGCGCTCGGGCAGGTGGCGCTGGAAGCCGATGCCGCCCGACTCCTCGCCGCCCATCACGATTTCGCGCTCGAGCATGAGGTCGACAGACATACTTGAAGCCGATGCCGTGCTCGATGAGCTCGCGGCCGTATTTCATGGCGATGCGGTCGAGCATCTTGGTGGTGTTGAAGGCGCGGGTGACGGCGCCGGGCCAGCCTTTGTACTTGAGGACCCAACTGAGGAGCACGGAGTAGATTTTGTGCGGATCGACGAAGTTGCCGTGCTCGTCGGTCGCGCCGATGCGGTCGGCGTCGCCGTCGGTGCAGAGGCCGGCCTGGCAGCCGTTGGCTACGATGGCTTCGCCGAGGGCGCGGATGTGCGGCTCGATGGGCTCGGGATTGATGCCGGGAAAGAGCGGATCGGGATTGGAGCGAATCTGCACGTGGGCCACGCCGATGCGGGTGAAGATGTCGGCGAGAATGGTGCCGCCTGCGCCGTACATGGAGTCGATGCAGAACTTCATGCCGGATTTGGCGATGAGGTCGAGGTCGGCGAAGCTCTCGATGGCTTTGAGATAGGTGGGCAGGAAATCGACTTCGGTAATGGGCGCGGGCTGCGCGGGCGCGCGGCGACGGGCTTGCCGAGATACGACTCGATGGCGGCGATCATGGAGGGCTTGCCCGAGCCGCCGTACCAGCCCTTGTACTTGACGCCGTTCCACTGCGCGGGATTGTGCGAGGAGGTGATCATGATGCCGCCGGCTGCGCCGCGCTCGCGCACGCCAAAACTCAGCGCCGGCGTGGGCGTGATGGCGTTGGCGAGCAGGACGGGAATGCCGGTGGCGGCGACGACTTCAGCGCAGGCGCGGGCAAAGGCTTTCGATCCGAAGCGCGTGTCGTAGCCGATGCAGAGGCCTTTGGCGGGATCCTCCTGCGCCGATCCTTTGCGGCGTGGATGTAGGCGGCGATGGCTTCGGCGGCGGTGCGCACGTTGGCGAAGGTGAAGTCGTCGGCGATGACGCCGCGCCAGCCGTCGGTGCCGAATTTGATGACGGGATGAGGCATGGATGAGCTTGCGATCTCCTTGAGAAACAAAGGTAAACGATAACAGGCGGCGCGGGGATTGCGCACGGAGTGGTTTGGCGCGTGCGGATCAGGACTTTGCGGGCGCGGGGAAGGCCATGCAGTTGGCGAACTCGTCCTGAAAGGCGGGGTCGGCGGCGAGGCTCACGTGCTCGATGGGTGGGAGCAGCGGTTCTCGCGGCGAGGAGAAGCAATTTTGCGCCGCGGAGGGCGGTGTTGCCGGCGGCGTGGATGAGCGGGCGTGGCGCTTCGAGGAGGCCGATTTCGATGGCGCTTTCGATTTGAACGTAGTTGCCGAAGGCGCCGGCAAGGTGGATGCTTTGGAGATCGCTCACGCGCGCGGCGAGGCGTTTGAGCAGCAGACGAAAGCCAGCGGCGATGGCGGCCTTGGCGAATTGCAGCTCGCGAATGTCGGCCTGGTAGAGGACGACCGGGGGCGCAACGGGAAAGAGCTTTGTGCCGTCTGGCGACGCGGCCGTTGGAAAGAATCGCGCCGCAGCGCAGGCCGGCGGCGACAGCATCGACAACGCCGCTGCCGCAGATGCCGCGCGGCGAAGCATCGCCGATGACCGTAGCGCGGAGCGTGCCGCGGTCGAGCGAGACGTACGCGATGGCGCCCGTGACGGCGCGCATGCCCATGCGGATGGCGCCGGCCTCGAAGGCGGGGCCGGCGGCGGTGGAGGCGCAGACGATGCCGTGGCGATTCCCGATGGCGATCTCGCCGTTGGTGCCGAGGTCGATGAGCGCGGAGAGGCCGGCGCCATTGGCGATGCCGGTGGCAACGATTCCGGCAAGGATGTCGGAGCCGACAAAGCCGCCAATGCAGCGAGCGAAACGGATGGTGCAATCGGCGGGCAGATCCCAGGCGAGATCGCGCGGCGTGAATTGCTGCTCGCCAAGATGCGGCGATTGGAAGGGTACGTGCGCGAGCGGCTCGACGTCGAGGCCGGAGAACAGGTGGTGCATCACGGTGTTGCCGACGAGGATGACTTCGGCGACCTGCGCCTGCCGGCCGGCTGCAAGGCGCGCGACGAGTTGGCCCAGCGCGGCGCGCACGCATTGGGTCAGATCGTTGCCGTCGAGCGTGGCGCGGATGCGGCTCATGACGTCAGAGCCAAAGGCGGCCTGGGGATTGAGTAGGGTTTCGACGCCGAGGACGTTGCCGGAAGCAAGATCGACGAGTTGAGCGGCGATGGTGGTGGTGCCGAGGTCGATCGCGATGCCGAGGCCGGGTTTCTTCTTGGTTTTGGACTGAATTTCAGCCGGACCGAGACTCGAATCAGAGAGAATCTCCATGCGCCACTGGCCGCACTCGAGCACGAGCGGCGACTCTGCATGCGCCTGGCAGGCGAGACGCCATCCAGCGGCGAGTTGGTCCGCAGTGAAGGCGGCGCGGTCAGCGCCGGTGACGGGGAGCGAGCCCGAGAGCATGCGCACACCGCAGCCGCCGCACTCGCCGGTGCCGCCGCAGGGAAACTCGAAGCCATGCGCGGCGAGACCAGACACGAGCGAGCCGCCGCGGGGGACGTCGAGCTCGACGGCGAGCGGCTCGAGACGGATGCGCACTCGATCGGGGGTGACGGATGGAGTTGTGCGATCGGGGCTCATACGGCTTCCACGATGCTGTCGCCGAGATCGTGCAGGCCAATGGTGAGCGATTCGAGGCCGGCCGTGCGCGCGGAGCGGGAGACAACGTCTTCCATCTCGCGAGCGAGGACCTGGCAAAAGATCGCTTTCAGGCGCATAAGAACAGCCTTTAGCTATTCGCTATTCGCTTTCAGATCCTTCACGCGGAAACCGGACGCATTGATTCACCCGCAGATGAGCTGGAAGCTGAAAGCTCGGAGCTAGAAGCTATTATCAAGCCGCGGGCGCGCAGGCCATCATGGCATCGATCTTCTTCCAAATCGCGTCGCGTGCTTCGGGAACGAAGAGAACGTCGCACTCCGAGCCGAGGATGTGAGGATGGCCGCAGGCCTTCATGTTGGCAAGCAGCTCGCCAGTGCGGCGGACCACTTCTTCGACGGGCATAGCGCCATCCGAGTAGAACGACCTGGTGGGAAGGTTTCCGTAGAGAACGACGTCGCGCGGGACGAGGCGCGCGTCTTCCCAGAGTTTGCGCGAGCTGCCGAGCGAGAGGATGACGGGATGAATGCGATGAGCGAAGGCTTCGACCATGAGGTCGATGAGCTCGCCGCAGTCGTGAAAAATGAGATCGCATCCGGCTGCGTCGAGGACGGCTTTGAGGCGGAGATTCGGTTCCATGACGAGGCGCTCAAAGAGGTTGGAGCCGGCGCGGAGCTGGCGGGGAGAAAGGAATGCCGTGCAGGCGGCGGGCTCGCAGATCATGATGGCGCGCGCGCCGTGGGCGATCTGGCTGCGTACCGAGCGCTGGACCGCGGCCTCGGCTAGCTGGAGGCACTGCCAGAGAAGGCGGACATCGCCGGAGTCTTCAGGTTGCGTGCCGGAACCGGCCAACGCCGCGGCGGTGATGGGGTCGGCCAGGAGACGCGTGGCCAGCGAGAAGGGGCCGATGGCCATGCCGACCGGGACGAGATCGGGGAGCGAGGCGATATACGCGAGGGCCTGATCGCGAGCGGCGCTGCCGGGGCAGAGGAGTCGCTGCCTGCGCGTTCGCAGAGGGCAGCCAGCGTCGGCTCGTCGAGCGGCGAAGTGAAGTGAAACTTTTCCGCGTCTGAAGCCGGGACGCCGGCGCATGCCAGCAGATCGATCTTCTCCAGGCGCAGATCCATGAGCGGAATGGCGAGGGGCGTGGTCCAGCGGCGCGCTGTCTTTTCGATGACACGAGCAAGCGCCGCGCCGTCGTTGCGAGCCTTTTCGGGATCGGGCTCTTCGTGCAGGACGAGATCGGCGCCGATGGGCATGCGCAGCCCACGCGCCGCGAGGTCAAGATAGAAGTTGCGAGGCGTCAGGCGGCTTCTCCCGCGAGGAGATTCCTGACCAGGCTTACGGCGCCACTTGGCGTTCTCGCTGTATCCGTCGGCGCCGATTTCTTTGGCGTATTGCATGGTGACCGGAGCGCCGCCGATAAGCACCTTGACCTGGGTGCGAAGGCCGGCGGTCTTGAGCGCGTCAATGGTGAGCTTCATGGCCGGCATGGTGACGGTGAGCAGCGCCGACATGCACACCACATGCGGCTTGCGCTCTTCGACCGCGGCGACGAAGCTCTGCGGCGCGACATCGGTGCCGAGGTCGATGACCTCGAAGCCGCCGCCTTCGAGCATGGAAGCGACGATGTTTTTGCCGATGTCGTGCAGGTCGCCCTTCACTGTGCCGATGACCACGCGGACTGCCATCTTTTGGCCGGCGGCGGAGAGCAGCGGCTTGAGCAGTTCCATGGAGCTCTTCATGGCGCGGCCGGCGAGCAGAAGTTCGGGGACAAAGTATTCTTCGGCTTCGAAGAGGCGGCCCACTTCATCCATGGCCGGGACCATCGATTCCTGAATCAGGTCCATGGGCGCGACGCCAGCAGCAAGCGCCTCCGCGGTGGCCGCGTCGCGCTTTCTTGTCGTCGCCGTTCACAATCGCATCGTGAAGGGCGTTCCCTTGCGCCATAGACTCACCTCTCAACGCCGCGCTGCATTGTGCAAATGCACGATGCGACTGCGGCAATGGGCTTGATTCCGTGCCTGGCCGCGCTCCCCGGAAAACTTCTGCCTCCGATGCCGCAGACCCGTTGCGCCGTGCGAAAGATCCAGGACCAACAATCAACCATAAATCGCTTCTCTACTGGGCGCAACTTGAAGGCGAAGCGCGATTCCATGGTCCGGAACCGGCAGCCGGTGGTGGAGCAGAGGGAAGATCGGCTCCGGCCGATGCGAAGGTTCGTCGCAAGTCTTCGGGAGTCGGGCGACAACGGGCCTAAAATAGTGGTGAGCTACTGGTATAACCAATTCATCCACTCCCCCCGGCCAAACTCGATCGAAGGATTTGCCTATGTCGATTCCCTGGAGAACGGCGTGCGTTGTGTTGTTGTTGTCGACAGGCGTGGCGGTGTTTGCGCAGCAGGGCGCGGGCGGGACGCAACGCGGCATGCAGCCGGATACCACCGAGGAGCCGGCGGTGAACAACGGCCATCAGTTCGTGGTGGCAATCGGCATCGATCACTACGAGAACTGGCCCATCCTGAGCACGGCCGTGAGCGACGCAACGGAATTTGCGAAGCTGCTGAGGAAGATGGGTTTTGAATATGCCGTGGAGCCGCTGACGGAGAAGAACGCCACGCGCGAGGCGATCTTTTCGCTGCTCGACGACGACCTGCGCAGCCGGCTGAAGCCGGAAGATTCCCTGGTGATCTTCTTCGCCGGGCACGGGACCACGCGCAACGACAAGATCGGCGATCAGACGCGATCGGTGGGATTTATTGTACCGGCGGATGCGCGCGCGCCGGGCACGAACGAGCACTGGAGCGACTACCTGAACGTTGAGGAGCTGTTGCACACCATCGACTCGCTGCCCGCCGCGCACATCCTGGTGATTCTGGACAGTTGCCACAGCGGCATGGCGCTGGGGAGCAAGTTCACGACCAGCCGCGACGATACGCGGTTCCAGCGCGACATGCTGGTGAAGGTGAGCCGGAAGGTGATCGCCAGCGCGCAGGGAGACCAGCTTGCCGCCGACAGCGGCCCGCTGCCGAATCACTCGTTGTTTACCGGGCTGATGATTCAGGGACTGACGTCAGGGAAAGCGGACAGCTACGGGGAGGGATTTGTCACATCGAGCCAACTGGGCGCCTATGCGCAGCACGAGGTAGCGGTTGCGGCGGGATCGAAGCAGACTCCACTGTTCGGAGCGTTCGACGATGACCAGGGGGGCGAGCTTGTAATCCACATGGGCGCGGGAGCGCAACCGGCCACGGCGGAGGGCGCGAACCCGGCCACTACGATGACGAAGTACGAGGCCCTGGAGCTGGACAGGCTGAAGAAGGCCGGGAACCGCTATTGGCAGGAAGACGATCCGCTGAAGAATTTTCCGGCGGCGCGAAGCGTGGCCCTGAAGCTGTGCGACGGCGGCAAGGATAGCGACGAATACTGGGGATGCGAGCAGGCTGCTCGGAGCTTCCGCAGCGGGCTTGGAGGAGGCACGGACTACGCGCAAGCGGCGAGCCTGGCGCAGCACGCTTGCGACGGCAAAGATACCGACGCGTGCGTGCTGCTGGCATCGCTCTACCAGACGGGGGAGAGCATCGAACCCGATCTCGAAAGCGCGGTGAGACTCTTCCAGGATTCATGCAACAAAGGGAACCTGCGCGGCTGCTTCGGGCTGGGCCGGCTGTATGTGAATGGCCATGGCGTGGCCATGGATTACGCACAGGCGAAGACGCTCTTCACCAAGGTGTGCGACGGCGGCGAGATGATGGGCTGCAATGGCCTTGGCGTGCTCTACGATCACGGCTCCGGCGTGACCAAGGACTACGCTCAGGCGCTTAGCCTATGGCAGAAGGCGTGCGACGGCGGCATCGGGAAGGCCTGCGAAAACATCGGCCAGATGTACGCGTTCGGGACGGGCGTTGCGAAGGACTCCGCACACGCAGTGAGCTATTACAGCAAGGGCTGCACGGGCGGCGAGATGGAAAGCTGCGCCGAGTTGGGATGGGCGTATCAGGGCGGCCAAGGAGTGGAGAAAGACGAGCCCCAGGCGCTCACGCTCTTCCACAAGGCATGCGACGGCGGCTCGGCCGTGGGGTGCAACGAGCTAGGCAACAATTACCTGCAAGGCGTGGGTCTGGATAAGGATCCTGCGCAAGCGGCGGTCTTCTTTCGCAAGGCGTGCGACGCAAGCGACGCAGGCACGTGGGGCTGCAACAACCTGGGGTTGATGTATGACAACGGCCAGGGCGTGGGAAAGGATCCGAAAGAGGCATTGCGCCTGTACCGCAGAGCGTGCGATGCCGGCCAGATGGTGGGCTGCAACAATGCTGCCAACATGTACCTGTATGGGCGCGGCACGGTGAAGGACGAAGGAGAAGCGGTGCACCTATATCGCACCGCGTGCAACGGGGGCAGCCTGCCCGGGTGCACCCAACTCGGCCTCATGCTGGAGGGTGGGGAAGGCACCACCAAGAACGAACCGCAAGCGATCGGGTTTTTCCGTAAGTCATGTGACGGCGGCGAGCTGAGGGGCTGCCTGGGTCTTGGCGCTATGTTTGAGGGCGGGCAGGGCGTGGCCAAGGACGAGGCACAAGCGGCGAAGTTTTACGGCAAGGCCTGCGACGCAGGAAACTTTGCGGGCTGCACCGATCTGGGCAACCTTACAGTGAGCGGCCGCGGTGTGGCCAAGGACGAGGCGGCGGGTTTTGCGCTTTACAAGAAGGGATGCGAAGGCGGCGACGTGAACGGCTGCGTGAACTACGCACTGGCCTATGAAGAGGGACAGGGCGTGGCCAAGGATGAAGCGGAGGCGGCGCGTCTGTTCCAAAAGAACTGCGACGCGGGCGATCTTAGGAGCTGCACCCAACTCGGCTACTTGTATTACAACGGGATCGGCGTGGCCAAGGACCAGACGAAGGTGTTTCAACTGACGCAGAAGTCCTGCGACGGCGGGGTGATGCTGGCCTGCTCCAATCTGGCTGCCACGTACTACTTAGCGGTGGGAATTGGGAAGGATGAACCCAAGGCAAAGGCGCTGGATCGGCAAGCCTGCGATGGCGGCGAACCGAGAGGCTGTGCGGGCGCCGCTGTGATCGACTACATGGATCGCGAGGGATTCGACTCGACAAAGAATTTGAGTGATCAGTTGTCCAACTATCGCAAGGCCTGCGACGGCGGCGACATGAAGGGATGCGCGGCCCTGGCTTTCATGATTCGTAATGGCCTGGGCACGACAAGGGACCTTGGCGCTGCCAATGACCTGGCGCAAAAAGCCTGCAACGGCGGCGTGATGATCTCCTGCGTGGGGTACGGCGGAATTCTATACGCCGGCGACGGCGTGAAGCAGGACCTGGCGCAGGCGCTTAGCTACGAGCGGAAAGCGTGCAACGGCGGCGCGATGGCAGGCTGCGTCTACGTTGGCTTCTTCTACCAAAATGGCATTGGCGCGCCGAGAGACGTGGTGCAAGCCGGTGATTTCTACCGCAAAGCCTGCGACGGCGGCGAGCCGACTGGCTGCCGGGCTGTCGGCTGGCTTTACCGGAGCGGCCTGGGCGTCGCGTTGGACGAAATGGTGGCCCTGAGTTTCTATCACAAGGCCTGCGATGACGGCGACGCGACCTCGTGCGCGGAGTTGAAGGCAGATCCGTAAAACAGCGAACAGTGAGCGGTGAACAGAGAGCGGCAGGGACGCGCAGCAGTGTAAACTAGCAGTGACCCCAAAGTCGGTCCGCCGCGGCGGACCCGCTTGCCTAGTGTCGGGACGTGGCTCAGCCTGGTAGAGCACTCGCTTGGGGTGCGAGGGGTCGGCAGTTCAAATCTGCCCGTCCCGACCATATTTGAAACCGATAGCTTATAGAACCCGTCTCCGTAACTAGAATCCGAGCGCGCTGGGTAAAATCCTGCAAGGATTTTCACGCATGCGCGGCTTAGCGGAATGGGCTGCCGGGTGAGCTACACCTATTGAAGCGGCGCTTGACCGTAAAATTGCGTCGCCGTGGCTCGCATATCCAGCCTTAGGTCGCGGAAGCAGGCGCTCAAGACTTGATGCTTATAGCGTGGACCAACGGCGGACATTCTTGCCCGATCTTCGATCTTTTTCACGATGGCCAGCAGCCATTTATCAAAGTTCGCCAGCGCCTCTTCCGCGACTGCAGAATCACTTGGCGCAACGAAACGCCGACGCCCTAAGAGCAGCGCTCTCATAATCACTTGCGCAACGGCGCGGGAGTATTGGGCATTGAGTAGATCCGCGTTGGATGCCGCATTCCGACCTCAGAAAGAAGAGGTCCGGCCTCTAATCAATTGATTCTTAATGGGAAATGGTAGGCACGACTGGATTCGAACCAGCGACCTCTTCCGTGTCAAGGAAGCGCTCTAACCAACTGAGCTACGCGCCTAGATCGCGACACAGGTTAGTCTAGCAGGATCGCAGCGGCGGGAAAAGGCGCAAACCGCCCCGCCGCCCCGCACCTTTGTGCCTATGGTAGATGCAAGGATGGGGGCACGCGCGCGGCTGGCGCAGCTTATCCGTGGCGGATAAACGAACCGTTGTGCAACTCGGCCATCGCCTGCCGCAACTCCTCCTGCGTGTTCATGACGATGGGCCCGTACCACGCCACCGGCTCCTCGAGCGGCTTGCCCGAGACGAGCAGGAAGCGAATGCCCTCGGGGCCGGCCTGGACCACGATCTCGTCGCCGCGGTCGAAGAGGACGAGCGAATGGTTGTTCGCGTCGTAAACCGGCTGCGCATTGGGATCGACAGCCGACTCCGTTAGAACTGCCTGCGGGCTCGGACGCGTCGCGGAAGGTTCCCGAGCCGGCGAAGACGTAGGCGAAGGCGTTGCGCGTGGTCTCGACCTGGATGCGCTTGCGCTTGAAGGGCGGGACGGAGATGTCGACGTAGCGCGCGTCGACCGAGTATTGCCCCGCAGCGACGCCCTCGACCGGACCGGTTTTGCCCCAGAACTCGCCGCAGATGATGCGCGCTTTGGTACCGTCGTCCTCGGTGACCTCGGGGATGGCGTTGGACGGGATGTCCTGATAGCGCGGGTCGGTCATTTTGAGCGATGCGGGCAGGTTGGCCCAGAGCTGAAAACCGTGCATGCGTCCGCGCTCGTCGCCTTTGGGCATCTCCTGGTGAAGAATGCCGCTGCCGGCAGTCATCCACTGCACGTCGCCGGCGGTCATGCGGCCCTTGTTGCCGAGCGAGTCGCCGTGCTGCACCTCGCCGGCAAGCACGTAGGTGATGGTTTCGATGCCGCGGTGCGGGTGCCAGGGAAAGCCGGCCAGATAGTCGGCGGGATTCTCGTTGCGGAAGTCGTCGAGCAAGAGAAACGGATCGAATTCGGCGGTTTTTCCGAAACCGAAGGCGCGCTGTAGCTTGACGCCGGCTCCCTCGATGGTGGGCTTGGTTTGGTAGATCTCTTTCACGGCTCGGAGTGACATAGTGGACCTCTCGGGGGCCATAAGACAGTTGTCATTTATCAGTTGTCAGTTTGCGGCCTTGATGAGCTCGACGTCGAGGGTGATTGCTACATCTTCGCCGACCAACACGCCGCCGGTTTCGAGGGCCGTGTTCCAGGTGAGCCCGAAGTCCTTGCGATTGATTTTGGTGCTGGCGGTAAGGCCGATGCGCGTATTGCCCCAGGGATCCTTGGCGGGCTCGCTCACCTCCTCGACGACCAAGATTGCCGGCTTGGTCACGCCATGGATGGTCAGATCGCCTGTAACGGCAAAGCCGTCGCCCTTTTTCTCGATGTGGGTTGATTTGAAGGTCATGGCGGGGAATTTTTCCACATGGAGGAAGTCCGCGCTCTTGAGATGCCCGTCGCGCTGCGCATCCAGGGTGTTGACGGTGCTGGCGTCGATGGAGACTTCGAGGGTGGACTTCGTATGGTCGGCTTCGAAGCGGTGCAGGACACCGCTGATTCCGCTGAACTTGCCTCTGACGTTGGAGATCATCATGTGCTTGACCTTGAACTCGGCCGCGGAGTGGGCGGGGTCGATGTTCCAGGTGGAAGTTGTGGTGTCGGGTGTCATGGGGTGGTGCTCCTCTCATTTCGTTGGATGCAGGAGGGAGATATTCGTTGCAACAAGTATTTTGGCGGACAGGTCTACACGAATGCTGGAATCCGGTTCAACGTACCTGTCAAGTCAGGATCAAACCTGCGTCCCGGTCGATCCTATATTGATTGAGGGGGTAGCTCAGATGGGCATAGCACAGTAGCCGGGCATCGCTCCAGTGGTAGTCGCTCCCGCCTGACCAAACCCCAATGCGATCTTTCAGATGGTGCTTGGCGATCAACAGCACGCATTGAACCGCGAGGTCATAGGGCCGGAAACCTGTTTTGCAGGAGTCGGAGTATCTGCCATTGCGAATCTTGTCGATCTCATCGCACGCCCGAACAATCCTGAATGTTTCATAGCTGCAATTGCCGTCGCACGCACGATGCTTGAGTAGTGTGCCCATCCCGTAGTACGAACCCTCGACTGCGCTGATCGAGCTACCGACTCCTGCCGCGTCTGGCGCGGGAAACGGGATGACGATCTCTTCATTCCGCACGTGACCACAGTGCCAGAGGCCGTTGAAAGCAACATGGTCTGCTTCGATCTCCGGTAGACCCTCTCCAAGGGGACCAGCGAGCCGGACCCCCATATCATCGAGAGTCAGCACGATATTCTGTACATCGGCGACGATGCGGGAGAAGGAGTCTAGACCGATCTCCTGCTCAATCTCCCAATAGTGGCAATACCCCATGCCAGCACCTCGACCCGCCTTCAGATTGTACGGCGCGCCTCCTACAATTCCCGAAACGCTGCCTGACGGCGAGGAAGTGTTCCACGCCAATGCCTCAGCATCCTTCGAGCGACGGCTTTATCTTCAAAACGGTCTATCGTGAGCGACTTTGCCCAACCGTGAAGCAGCAGGCCGACGTCGTGAAGGGGATTGGAGGGTACATCGGGCGCGAGGCGCGGCCTATTCGATCAGCGCGACATAGAAGGCGTTGTTGCCGGTGCGAAGGTCTTTGCCGTAGGAAAAGACCAGACCGGCAGAGAAGACGCGCAGCTTGGCTTGCGCGCCGGTGTCGAAAAGCCACCGACGCGAGCCGAGCGACGTGCCTGGATCGGTGATCTTGCCGATGTCGAAGAACGGGCCGAGCTGCACTTTGATCAGGCCGTTGCCGTAAATGTTCTTGTCGATCTCCCAGTTTTCGAGCAGGTAGTCGCGGCCCAGCGGGGCGCTGCCCTTGCGGCCGTCGCGCGTGCCGATGTGAGCGCGGAGGGACAGATCGTTGTCGCGCTCGAGGCCGAGGATGAAGAGCTCGTCGAAGGGAACCTGGCCGAAGGTTCTGCCAGCGCGCAATTGTTGCGAGGTTTCGTAGTCGTCTCCCTGCGCCTGGGGGAACCAATGCCAGCCGAGCGAGCCGGTGAGCTTCTCGAACGGCTGCGGGCTTTGCGACCAAAGGCGTGCGGCCTCCGATGCGGCGGCTGCGTTCACCGTAAAGCGATGCTCGGGGACGCGCCAGAGCGTGCCGGCGAGTTGCGCCTGCTGCTTGAGCTGGTAGCCCGAGGCGAGCATCTGTGGCGTGAGGACGGGCCAGATTCCCAGGCGCGACGCTGCGGAAGTTGCGATGCGAGACTTCAGCGCCCGCGGACCAAGCGAGGCGCTCACTGGCGTGCGAGGCAAGGTCAAAAGCCAACTTCTCGCGGCGCATGTTGAAGCTGGCGAGCACCGGGGCCGGGCCGGTGAAGCCGTTGCGCACCGCCCAGTTTTCGCCGCGGAGGTCCGCGTTCAAATCCCAGCGGTATTTCGCGCTGCGCTCGAAGGGGCCGGAGACCTCGGCGAAGATGCGGCGTTTCTGCGCGTCCCAGCGAAACATGGAGATGAAGTTGATCGCTTCGCCGCGCAGGTTGTAGAACTGCGGGTTGACTTCCTGAAACGGAAGACCTTGAAAGAAGAGGAACAGCGCTTCCAGTTTGCTGTCGCCGAAGCCGTCCAGCTCATGGCTGCGAAAGACGACGTCGAAGTTGCCGTCGCTGCGCGCGTTGAGGTCGAAGTGGTATTGAGGAAAGACGCTCAGGCCGCGAATGCGCTCGTTTGTTGAGAGGAGTTGCGGCAGCGAAAGAGTGGCAGCGGGCGAAAACGCGAAGGCGTGGTCGAGCAGGGCGGGCGAAATGCGTAACGAGGGATCTTCGCGGACGTCTTCGATCTGGGGCTTGCCGGCACGGTTCCAATACTTCAGCGAGGCTTCGAGATTGCCTTCAAGGAAGTAGGTTGTGCCCAGGAAGTCGTTGGCGTAGGGGTCGTTGGGAGCAAGGCGGAGGGCCTGCCGCAAGCGGCGAATGGTGACAGGATAGTCTTTCTGCTTGAAGGCGATGCCGGCGAGCTCGACGGGGAACCTTGGATCGTTGGGCGCAAGGCGGCGGCCGGCTTCGAGCGCGGTTTGCGCCTCGGAATAGCGGCCAAGCTGCGCCAACGCCTCACCGAAATAGAAATCCATGATGGCGGTTCGCGGTTCCACCGGCTCAAGCCGAAAGACGATGTCTTGCCAGCGCTGAGCGCCGGCAAGGTTTTGGAGGTCCGGATCGGGAAGCGCTTGCGGCGAAACCGCTTGAGCGAACATGGCGAAGCAACGGAAGAGGAAGAGTAGAGCGACGGCGCCTTCACGTGCCTTGCGGAGGAGGAACATGCGCGCTCGGCACTGACGGCCTTGACGGCTTGGCGCACAGCCGGCCGCGGATGCGCTGGCTGCGTCAATGTCCATTGGTTTCGGGAACGGCGAGCAAGAGCCAGTGGCCAGCGGCTTTCCATTCCCGCTCGAATTGGGACCGGTCCTCTTTAAGGAGCTTGCGCTGCGCGGGGTCGTTGACGAGCACGAGCTGATGCGTTTCGTCGAGGCCTGCGACCACAACGTAGTGCAACGACTGGCCGGAGCCGGGCTGGAGCGCGGCGATCAGGGGGCGGCCCTGCGCCAGTTGGCGCTCGAGGTCCGTCATTTCGCCGGCGAAGGCGAAGGCGCGATAGCCGTTTTGCTGAAAGTAGCCGCACCATGGCGGAGGCGTAGATGCCGTGTGCTTGGTTGGAGTAAAGGGCGCGGAGGATTTGGGAGGGCTCGGCCGCGGGGCGCAGGGGCTGGCTCTGATGCCGTTCCCAATACTGCATGACCATGGCAATGCTGGCGGCGCCGCAGCCATCCTTCTGTTGCGGCACGAATGGGACGTCAAGCCACAGGTTGGTCAGCTCGGTTGCCAATGCGGGGACGCACATCGACACCGTCACGAACGAGATGGCGGCACTGATAAGTCCGCGCAGCATGGTTGGCTCCTAGCGAACGGCGACGATGATCAGCAGGAGGGCAACGATACAGAGAATGATGATGAGCAGGTCTCTGTTCCCGATGCTGCCGGCGGCGAAGTCGGATTGCGCCTTGCTGGCGCGGGAGGCAAGTTGCGCGAGTTCTTCATCGCTGAGCCCGGAGACAGCTTTTTTGATCTGCTGCGGGTTTACGTGGGCCGATTGCATGGCCTGCTGCGCCTGGTCGGTGGAGAGGAATTTGTTCAGCGTGTCGATATTTTGCTGCCTGGTTTGCGAGGCATCGACCGCGGCTTTCTGCAAGTCGGCCGGGCTGACCAGATGTGTGGAGGCTTGCGCCAGGACGGGTTCGGGAACGGCGAAAGCCGCGACAAACACAACAGCCAGGAAAGAACAAGCAAACTGCCACGGTGCGGAACGCATGATTTGCAACCTCCGGGGGGATTAGGAACGTGCGAGGCGAGAATCTACACGCTCCGGGGCTGGCACGCCAAGCGCCCGCTCAATCGGCGCTGGCATCAGCCGGCGCGATTGGGGCGGAAGGAAAATCGTCATCTCACTGAATCTATACGATGAATGAGTGCGACCCCGGAGAGTTGCTTTGCGATCCACCTCTTCCACATGAAGCCGGCGGGCGGCGGCCTTATGCTCATGTACAGAACTTCCCGTGAGCGACTTTGCCCAAACCGTCAAGCAGCAGGCCGACATCGTCAAGGTGATCGAGGGGTACATCCGCCTGCGCAAGGCGGGAGCGCAGAGGTTCACCGGGCTGTGCCCGTTCCACAAGGAGAAGACGCCGTCGTTCAGCGTGCATGCGGGACAGCAGTTCTTTTACTGCTTCGGCTGCCAGGCGATCGGGCGACGTGTTCTCGTTCGTGGGCAAGATCGAGAACGTCGGCTTTCCCGAGGCGGTGCGAATTGTGGCGCAGAAGTGCGGCATTCCGCTGCCCAAGCGGGAGTTTTCCTCGCCGGAAGAGGCCGCCGGAGCGCGGCTGCGGACCAAGCTGCTGGAGTTGCACGAGACGGCTGCGGCGTGGTTTGAGGAGCAGTTGCGCTCGCCCGGCGGAGCGCTGGCGCGCGAGTACCTTGCAGGCCGCGGGCTTTCGGACGAGGGAATCAAGAAGTTCCGAATCGGCTACGCGCCCGACAGCTTTCAACGCCCTGCGCGACCGGCTGAGCGGCATGGCGGACGAGGAAACGCTGCGGGCGAGCGGGCTGTTCAGCTCGAAAGAGCAGGGCGACGGCGGCCAGGGGCCGATCTACGACCGGTTCCGCAAGCGGGTGATGTTTCCCATCTGCAACGAAGGCGGGAGGGTGATTGCGTTCACGGCGCGGACGCTCGAAACGGGCGAGAAGGCGGGAGCGAAGTACATCAACTCGCCGGAGACGCCGCTCTACACAAAGGGGCAGGTGCTGTTCAACCTGGACAAGGCGAAGCCGGCGATCCGCGCGCTTGAGTTTGCGCTGCTGGTCGAGGGGCAGATGGACTGCATCAGCGTGTTTCTGGCCGGAATCCAGAATGTGATTGCAACCAGCGGGACGGCGTTCACCGAGCAGCAGGTGGCGATTCTGAAGCGGCACACCTCGAATGTGATCGTGAACTTCGATCCCGACGCGGCGGGGGCGAATGCAGCGGAGAAGTCGATTGCGCTGCTGACCGAAGAGGGCTTTGCGATCAAGATTGTCACGCTCGAAGGCGGGCTGGATCCCGACCGGTTCGTCCGCGAGCGGGGCGTGGAGGCGTACAAAGAGGCGCTGCGCGGGGCGCGGCGGCAATCCGATTATCTGATTGAGCGCGCGCGGCTGCTGTTTCCGGGCGCAAGCGCGGAACAGAAGGTGAAGGCGATGAATTTTCTGCTGCCGCACATCCGGCGGATGCCGGAGAAGCTGGCGCGGGACCAGTTTGCGGCGGACGCGGCGCAGAAGCTGGGGATCGGCTCGGCGGTGCTGCGCGAGGAGCTGCGGCAGGCGGCGCTGAGGCGGCGGGACCGGGTGGAGGAGCGGGCGGCGAAGCTGAACGAAGTGGAGCGGGTGCTGCTGCGGGCGCTGGCAGTGACTGATCCCGATGGCGCGGAGGCGCGGCTGGTGGCGGCGGAAGCGCTGACGAACAACCGGCGTGGTTTGAGCATCTGGGCGCATTCGGGGCCATGCAGGCGCTGGCCGCCCGCGCGGCCAGGGATCCGATGGAAGTGGTGGAGGACCGGGCCAGCGGGCACTGCTGGCCGAGGCGCTGCTGGGCGAGAGCCGGCCACCGGACGCGAACGAGGTGGAGAGCGCAGTGCAGGAGGTTCAGGAACGTGCGACCGAAGGGCCGGCTGCGGGACCTGCGAGCGCAGATTGCCGAGGCCGAGCGCAATGGCGACGATGCGGGGCTGGCGCTACTGACCCAACAAAAGCTGGATCTGGATCGGGCGCTGCGGCAGTTGCACACCCAGAAGGCGCCGGAGCGGTAGGGGATTTCGGGCATTATCCGAAGGCTTCTGATAAGGGCAAATCCTGCGTCGAAAAGCACCTTTCGCGGCGTCTAATAGAGTGGATAGGGACCGGGAGCGGGCGGCTCAAAAACAGGCCCGAGCCGGTCCGCAGCCGCAGGACGGGGCTGGATTCCACGCCAAGTTTTTCTGGTGCGAGCCAAGTGCAGGTGTGGTAATCTATTGATCTCAGTGAGGATGCGCGCCCCTTTGCCCCACACATGAGCTGCGGCTCGCGGGCGACCCAGGAGAAACCTGAAGCGCTGCCATCCTGTTCCGAGAAAAGCGACAACCGCTTTAGCGGGAGTATGGGTGTGTCCGCAAGCGAGGATTTCCTCACGGAGGTCTTCTTTTTGTGCGTCTGGGAACAGACGCGGCGGGGGCTTGCGATGGGCGCGGTTCGGTCTGCGCGGGCGGGCGGCTTGAGTCGGCCGGTTCGAAGGACGCGGAGACCAGGAATCTAGCGGGGCAGGATGCGTCATCAGAGCGCATTTTGCTGAAGAGAGCAGGAATATTTTGGCGATTGACGACAAGTTCGAAGAGGATGTGCACGGCCTGATCGAGACCGGCAAGGAAAAGGGCTATCTGACCTACGGCGAAGTGAACGACGCGCTGCCGGATGAGATTGGCTCGCCCGACGATCTGGACGATTTGATCACGACCATCGGCACGCAGGGCATCGACCTGCTCGACACTCCCAAGTTCCCCGGCGACAAGGAATTCGAGCTGGAGGAGGGGGAGGACGTTGAGCTGGATCTGACGCCGGGAACGCTGGAGAAGACCAATGACCCGGTGCGCATGTATCTGCGCGAGATGGGCACCGTGCCGCTGCTTACGCGCGAAGGCGAAGTGGAGATCGCCAAGCGCATCGAGCGCGGCCAGATGCGCGTGCTCAAGGCGATTTCGCGCTCGCCCATCGTGATCCGCGAGATTGCGGCGCTGGGCGAAGACCTGAAGCGCGGCGTGCGCAACGTGAAAGAAGTGGTGATCTTCGACGAGGAAGAGCTCACCGAGGAAGTGGTGCAGGCCCGCGTGAAGGCCACCGTGGCGCGCACCGACGCGCTGGTGAAGCACCAGAAGAAGATTGCGCAGCTTGAAGAGAAGCAGGCTGCGATTTCTTCGGGCAGCAAGACCAAGGTGAAGGAAGCGCGGCGGCTGCGCTGGGCGATCGCGCCGCGAGAAGGTATACATCTCGCGCATCGTGCGCGAGCTGAAGTACACCGCCCTGGAGCGCAAGCGCCTGCTGGACAAGGTCAACAAGACCGTGGACACCATGCGCACGCTGGAGCGGCAGATCCGCTCGCTGGAGCAGAAGTACGAGGCCTCGAAGAGCGAGGAGCTGAAGAAGGAGTACCGCCGGCAGCAGAAGAACTGCCGGACGGACCTCGAAAAAATCGAGGGCGACGCGGGCGTGTCGATCGCCGAGCTGAAGCGCACGCAGCGCGAGATGATCCAGGGCGACATGGACGCCGAGCAGGCCAAGCGCGAGCTGATCGAGGCTAACCTGCGGCTGGTTGTTTCGATCGCCAAGAAGTACACCAACCGCGGCCTGCAGTTCCTCGACCTGATTCAGGAGGGCAACATCGGCCTGATGAAGGCGGTGGACAAGTTCGAATACCGGCGCGGCTACAAGTTCTCGACGTATGCGACGTGGTGGATCCGGCAGGCGATTACGCGCGCGATCGCGGACCAGGCGCGGACCATCCGCATCCCGGTGCACATGATCGAGACCATCAACAAGCTCATCCGCACCAGCCGGCAGCTTGTGCAGGAGCTGGGCCGCGAGCCCTCGAGCGAAGAGATTGCGCGGCGCATGGACATTCCGGTGGCCAAGGTGCGCAAGGTGCTCAAGATCGCGCAGGAGCCCATCTCGCTGGAGACGCCGATCGGCGAAGAGGAAGACTCGCACCTGGGCGACTTCATCGAAGATCGCCAGGCGGTGTCGCCATCGGAGGCGGTGATCGGCGTCAACCTGAAGGAGTACACGTCGCAGGTGCTGCGCACGCTCACGCCGCGCGAGGAGCGGGTGATCAAGATGCGCTTCGGCCTGGAAGACGGCTCGGAGCACACGCTGGAAGAGGTCGGCCAGAGCTTCCAGGTGACGCGCGAGCGCATCCGGCAGATCGAAGCCAAGGCGCTGCGCAAGCTGCGCCATCCTTCGCGCAGCCGCAAGCTGAAGGCGTTTGTCGAAGGCGTGAAAGAGATGTAACCCCCTCCACCCCAGGAAACCAGGATCATTTCCTGGGGACCCCGGCCTGCGGTGGGGCAGCCGCGCTTCGCGCACTCCCTGCCGAGAGCCAAAACACGAACAAAGGGCCGCAGCTTTGGAAGGGGCTGCGGCCTTTTTGCGTACCCCCTGAAATGAGCGTGGAAGTTTGCGGCGCTGTGTGCATTCCGGCGTCAGTTTCGGTCAGCTATAATCGCCCTTTGATTCCGCTGCAGTGGGACACCCGATCGGCATAGTTCCGTCCAATCGTTTGAGGTGATTCTCACTGCGGCCGAGAGGGCGATCCCGTCGATGAAAGATATCTCACGCCGTCAGTTCGGCAAAGACTGTAGCAGCGTCCGCTGCGCTTGCCGGCGTTACGCTTCCCGAGTCGTCGTTTGGCCAGCCGCACGGCGGAGAACCGGCAATTCCCGCAGGACTTTGTGTGGGGATGCGCGACGGCGGCGTACCAGATTGAAGGCGCTGTGAACGAGGGCGGGCGGAAGCCATCGATTTGGGATGTGTTCGCGCACACGCCGGGCAAGACCCACAACGGCGACACGGGCGACGTGGCCGACGACTCCTATCACCTGTACAAGGAAGACATCCGGCTGCTCAAAAACCTCGGCGTCGGCGGGTACCGGATGTCGATCTCCTGGCCGCGTATCTTTCCCGACGGCACTGGCCAGCCGAATCCCGTGGGCATGGACCATTACCAGCGCGTAGTGGATGAGCTGCTCGCAAGCGGAATTACTCCTTACATCACGCTCTTCCACTGGGACCTTCCCGCAGCTCTTAAGGGAGGTTGGCAGTCGCGCGACACCGCGAAGGCTTTCGCCGACTACGCGGGTTACGTGGCGGGCCAGCTCTCTGACCGCGTGCACCATTTCATGACCATCAACGAGTTTGATTCTTTTACCAACCTTGGGTACAAGACTGGCAAGTTTGCGCCGGGGCTGATGCTGCCCGCGGCCGAGGTGAATCAGGTGCGCCATCACGCGATCCTCGCGCACGGGCTGGGCGTGCAGGCGATTCGCGCCAGCGCGCCGGCTGCACAGGTGGGTTTGGCCGAGAATGCCGACGTCTTTTGTGCCCGTGATTGAGGACGAAAAGAACATCGAGGCGGCGCGGCGGGCAACGCGCGAGGAAAATGCCGCATTCTTGACTGCGATTCTGGAAGGCAAGTACACCGATGGTTACCTGGAGCGCGAAGGAAAGAATGCGCCGCAAGATCGAGCAGGGCGATATGAAGGCGATCGGCAGCCCGATCGACTTTCTCGGCCTGAACGTGTACGCGCCCTATTATGTTCGCGCCGACGATTCGCCGAATGGCTACGCGATTGTGCCGCGGCAGGCATCGTATCCGCACATGGCTTCGCCGTGGATCGCCGTTGGCCCCGGAATGCTTGTACTGGGCGGTGCGCAACGTTTGCGATCTTTGGCATCCGAAAGCCATCTACATCACGGAAAACGGGTGCTCCGCCGACGACGTGGTGACGGCTGCCGGACGCATTGAGGACACCGATCGCGTGATGTATCTGCGCAACCATCTGACGCACCTGCATCGCGCCGCAGCCGAGGGCTTCCCCGTCAAGGGCTACTTCCTGTGGAGCCTGCTCGATAACTTCGAGTGGACCGACGGCTACAGCAAGCGCTTTGGAATTCATTACGTGGATTTCAAGACAGAAAAGCGCACAGCCAAGCTGAGCGCGGAGTGGTACCGCGAAGCGATTCGACGCAACGCCGTGGTGTAGAGCCGATCCACTCCTGCTGCGCTTACTGGCTCACGTGCGTAAGAAGAAAGTCTGCCATCATGTGGCTGGCCTCGACTGACTCGGGCAATTGTGCGTTGTACCAAAACGCGTGAGGAAGCGCGTCAAAGACCACGAGCCGGGCGTCAACTCCTGCGCGCAGAAAAGCGCGATGCAGATTCACCGTGCCGCTGAGCAGGGCGTCGCGCTCGCCGGTGACGAAGAGCGTAGGCGGCAGGCCGTCGAGGTCAGCATAGATCGGCGAGAGCACCGGGTCTTTCGGATCGGCGTTGCCGATGTAGTAGGGATCGTGCGGGCCGGGCCCCGGCGGATCGAGATGCCCGGAGAAGCCGCGCAGAGAGTAGATGGAAGCAGAATCTCCAGCTCGCGCAAAGTCGCCGATGCCGCTGAAGATGCCCAGCGCCGCCGGCATGGGCAAGTCCAACTGCTTCAGCTTGACGGCCACTTCCCCGGTCATGATGGCTCCAGCCGAAGTTCCATAGATGACGATGTGCGCGGGCTTGTATGTCTTCAAGAGCTCTTTGTAGACAGCGATCGCATCATCGATGCCGGCGGGAAAGGGATGTTCCGGCGCAAGGCGGTAGAGCACGGCCACAACTTTGACTTTGGCGTAACTGGCGATGGGAATGGATTCGGCATAGGAGCCGGAATCGGAGTTAAAGCCACCGCCGTGCAGGTTGATAAAGACTTTGTCCCGATTGGCCGCTGGTATCTCGGGCGGAGTGACGATGCGCACGGGGACTCCGGCAATTTTGTCCTCGACGATCTGATTGGGACAGAGTTTGGTCCAGGCCACGCGCGCCTGTGCCGTGTACGCATCTGTGCGAGCGCGGCGCTCGGCAAGAGTTTCCGGCGGAGCCTGATCCGGTGTGGCTTGACTCAGCCATTGCTGCGCTTCAGGGCTGATGGTGGCCGGCACCGGCACCACACGCGTCACGTGGGCTGTTCCCTGCGCGTCAATGTAGCTTGTATCGCTGTTGGGCGCCTGAGATGCGGTGGTCGGAGCGGGTTGCTGAGCGGCCAGCAGAGCCGGGGCCAGCAGTAGGAAGACTAAGGTGGGACGGAGTGCGGAATGCATGAAAATGCTTCCTCCCTATCGGATTTACTCGACAGTCACGCATTCTTCCATGATGGAGCAGGGATCGTCCACCGTGCGGACGGATGCCGCCGAAACGCCCGAATCCTGACAAACAGATAAATCGCGCGCGGAATTGCGCGCAGAGGCCGCGCAGATTTCAAAGGACCTTTGCGCCCTTACGGGGCCGGCACAGAAGGACGCAATGCGCGCTCTCCTGTGCCGGTTCTTTCGGTTGACCCCTATTAGTGCGGTAGGATAAGCAGACTGGCCCCCAGCAGCTTCTCCGTCAGCCGGTCAAGGGCCAGCGGAAACTGGTAAGAAACGGTCCGCTCGCTCATGCCGAGCATCGTGGCAGCCTCGGCCTGCGTGTATTCCTGAAGCACGACCCGGCTCAACAACTCGCGATCCAGCGAGCCGAGCTTGCTCAGGCAGTTTTCGATATCGAGGACAAAGATGACCGCGTCCTCGAAGGTGCGGATCGGGCGGCTGGACGCCCACCCCCGCGCAACCGGATCGCCCAGGATTGAAGGCGCCCTGCCCACCTGCATGGAAGCATACAGGTAGCGCCGCAACAGGCTTTCCGTATGCCTCCTGTAGAAGGCCAGGCTGGCCGGGGGCTTGGCCTGACGCTTTCGCCGGCTTTGCTTTCACGCTGCGCCGCTGATTCTCGTTCCCACTTCCTCCGTTCGATTCGCCATACTGCCCGCGAAGGAGTGGCTTCCCATTGCATCGGCAACTGGAGCGCTGCGCTCATCGCGCACCTCCCGCTGCCTCAGCCACCGCCCAAACCCTGGCGAACTGCTTGCGAACCGGGCGTCCGCGCCGCTTTCGGCTCTCCGGCGATGGAAAGTCTCTCAGTTTTGACTCGCATTCCTTGCAATACACACTCCCTTGGGTCTGGGCCCGGTACCAAAGACAACCGCACCCCTCGCAAACCTTCAATTGAACGCGCACTTCCATGACTGATTCTCCATATAGGTTTCATCTCCCGACGGAATTTTGTGTTGCTGGTTGTTCCGCGGGGTGAAGAGAACCAGGCCAGGCAACTCAGGTTTCTATTGTCCTGATGGGGGATTGCCGCCTGTGCTCTCTTGTTTTCTGTCATGACCATAGGCGCGCAGATCCTGGAATATTCTCGACTGGCTTGTCCTCGGCGCCCTTCAAGAGGCGCTTTGGCGCGGGAATGGCAAACCCGGTTCGAGCAAGTCTCCGCCGGCAAATGTTCAATTGCCGCCGCAAGAGGCACTCCTCCGCCTCCGCTCAGGCTGGCGACGATTGAACGTTTCCCAAAAGATTCCCACAAGCCAATGCTGTGATTCAGTAAACCCAATCTAGGAGTCTGCTTCCTCTCCGTCAACACGCCGCCAGCATTTTCCATTCGTTGCCTTTTCAATTCCGAGCAAGACGCTCAAAATGAAGGCCAACCAGCCTTGATAACTTTTCCAAGGGGAATGGGATAGCATTCACACCCATTGCTGGCGGCGAATTTTCCACAGATGAACTTCACACAGATGCACGAGCGCCTCCGCCTGGAGCTGCTGCGAAGGATACAGCGGGGGACGCTCAGCGTTTCGTTATTGGCCCGGCAGACCGGATTTGGACAAGCGCATCTCTCCAATTTCCTGCACAGCCGGCGCCAACTTTCGCTCGAGGCGATGGATCGCATCCTGGCTGCGCAACATTTGACAGTTGCCGATCTGCTGCCTTCCGTGCAACAGGCAGGGCTTGGCCTTGAAGGAGAGGATGGCAGCGCTGTGCCGGTCGTCTCGCACGCTGTGGCGCTTTTCGAGCCGGTGATCCGGCCCTCCGCAGTTCAGTCGATGCTGCACCTGCCCAAGGCGGCACTTCAGTCGGCCCGCGCGCGCGCATCGAGCGCCCGCCACGCATGGGAGCGGTTTGTCGCTGTCCGCGTGTCCTCCGAGCGATGCCCTGCCGATGGACCCGCTGGTGCTGCCCGAAGCGATTGTGCTCATTGACCGGCACTACAATTCGCTACTGCCCTACCGGCCCAGCCGGCCCAATCTTTACGCCGTTCGTCAGGACTCGCACCTGACGCTCCGCTATGTGGACTTTCTTGCCAGCCGTCTCGTCCTTGCGCCCGCAGAACATCGCCTTTCCCGTGGCGCTGATCGAGGTGGATCTGGGAGAATCGCCCAACGATCTGCTTGTCGGGCGGATCGCGCTGATTGTGAATGAGTTATGATTGCTTTGCCGTTGACCTTGGTGGAGCCTCCGGCGTGCCGGTTCGATTGCTGCCGTAGGATTTCGGGAGGCGTTTCCGGGCTGAGCGATGTTGCGCTCGGGCCGTTCTGGAGACGGTGCGACGTCAACTCGTGGGGTAAGTTCCGTCCTCCATATCCCGCGCGGCTTCGATAAGGTTCTCCGGACGGCCGAGATCGCGCCAGTAGAACTCATCGGCGCGAAAGGCCAGGATCTTTTCGCCCTGAGCAGCGAGACGCAGATAGGCGGGGATGATCGAAAAGGCGCCTTCCTCGGGCAGCTTGGCGAAGATGCGTGGCGACAGGACGTGGATACCGGAGAATGCGAGTGCCTGGACCGGCTGAGCGGGGCGGACGAGTTCCGGCTCCGCATCCCGGCCGGCGCGGCGGCCGCAGAGCTGGCCGTGTTCGTCGAAAAGCAGATAGCGCGACGTCTCGCGCTGTTCGACGGCGAGGGTGGCGAGGGCGTTGTGTTCCGCGTGGAAACGCACCATGCGCGCGAGATCGACGGTGCTCAAGACATCGACGTTGTGCACAAGGAACGGCTCTTGTGCGCCCTCGCCCCCGGCAAGAAAGAACCAGGCGGCTCTTTTCAGCCCTCCGCCGGTGTCGAGCAGGACGTCTTCGCGCGAGACTTCAATGCGCATCCCGAAGCTGTGGTTGGCTTCGAGGTAATCGACGATCGTTTCCGCGAAGTGATGGACATTGACGAATCACTTCGCGCACACCGAAGGCAGCGCAAGCGGCTGAGCGCGATTTCCAACAGTGTGCGGCCGGCGACTGTGACCAGCGCCTTGGGACGATCGTTGGTGAGTGGGCGCAGGCGCGTGCCAAGGCCGGCGGCGAGGATCATCGCCTTCATTTACTCGGCCTCTCCGGATTTGCCTGATTTCTCAAGCTCTGTGTGCCGGACAACGACTTCGACGCCATTGACGCCGCGCAGATGCTTAGCCAACCGATCCGCCAGATAGACCGAGCGGTGCTGGCCGCCGGTGCAGCCGAAGGAAACCATCAGGTTCGAGAAGCCGCGCTGCCGATAGTGGGCGACGCTGGAATCGACAAGCGAGACAGCTTGGGCAAGAAACTGGTGCACGCTTTCCTGCCGGTCGAGATAGTCGATGACCGCTGCGTCCTGCCGGTGAGAGACCGGAATTGTTCCTGGCGGCCGGGATTGGGCAGGCTGCGGGCATCGAAGACGAATCCGCCGCCGTTGCCGGCCTCATCGGCGGGCATGGGATGGTGGAAGGAAAAGCTGAAGATGCGAACGGTCAAGCCCGGTGCGGGCGCGGCGTGGTCCTTCAATTTCTCGGATGACGACATTCTCTCCAGCGCATCGAGCAGCGCCGGCAAAGCGATGGGCAGCTTGACGTTGTCCGCGAGCCAGCGCAGATTCTTGAGCGCGTAAGGAACGCTCTGCAGAAAATGCGCCTTGCGCTCATAGAAGCCGCGAAAGCCATAGGCGCCTAGACGCCTGCAGGATGCGCACGTAGACGTAACGCGTAATAGTGCTCCATGAACGCGTCGCGCTTGAGATCGATGAAGCCGGCGAGGCAGTTGAGATAGTGATCGAGCAGTTGCTGGCGCAGATCTGGCGGCAGATCGGCCTTGCCGTCGTAGAGAAGGGACGCAATGTCGTACTGCAGCGCGCCTTTGCGGCCGCCCTGGTAGTCGAGGAAATACGGCTGCCCATCGCGCAGCATCACGTTGCGGCTTTGAAAATCGCGATAGAGAAAGTAATCGTGATTGGCAGCTGAGCAGGAACTTGGTCAAGCGGGTGAAATCGACCTCGAGCGCCTGCTCGTTGAAGGGGATGCCGGCGAGGCGCAGAAAGTAGTACTTGAAATAGTTCAGGTCCCAGGCGATGGACTGGCGATCGAAGCTTGCGCGCGGATAGCAGACTTTGTAGTTCAGATCGCGGCCCGCCTCGACCTGAAAGCGCGGCAAAACGGCCACCACTTTGCGATAGGCTTCAACGACTTGCGGAGCGATGATGTCGCCGGAGCGATTCGCGCTAAGAAACTCGAAGAGCGTGGTGTCGCCCAGGTCTTCTTCGAGGTAGGCGCCCTGGCTCAAATCCTCGACATAAATCTCCGGCAACCGGCAAGCCGTGACGGCGAAAATGGCGGGAGAATTCGAGAAAAGCGACATTCTCCTCGCGCACGGAGTAGAGAATTCCGATCGCGCTCTTGCCCGAGCCGGCGAGGCGGACAATGACGCGCCCTGAGCCGCCGAGTTGGCCCTGAAGCGGCAGCGCGCGCTCGGCCGGCACATGAAAATGCTGCTCGAAGAGTCGTTTGAGAACGTCCATGAACGTCTTCCCCGGAAATGCTCAAGATGCTTGGACAAAGATAGTCACGCGGGGGAAGCGGGCGCAAGCCATCGAGGCGATCTCACTGCCGTACGATTCGGGCGTCGTATCGGGATTGTCGAATCGAGTAAACCGGGACGCGAAATTCAAGTGTACGATGCCGGTAGGACCATTGCGTTGTTTAGCGATGAGAAGCTCCGATTTGGCCTTTTCTTCCTGCGTCATGTCCTCGTTGCGGGTGTAGTAACTGTCGCGGTGAATGAAAGCGACGACATCGGCGTCCTGCTCGATGGAGCCCGACTCGCGCAGATCGCTGAGCAAGGGGCGCTTATCGTCGCGCTTTTCGTTGCTGCGCGAGAGTTGTGAGAGTGCCACGACGGGCACCTGGAGCTCCTTGGCCATGGCCTTGAGGCCGCGCGAGATGGCGGAGACCTCCTGTACGCGGTTCTCGTAGCCTTTACGGCCCGCGCCGGACATCGTGGCCGACATCAGTTGCAGATAGTCCACCACCACCAGATCGAGGCCGCCGGCGTTCTGCTTGAGGCGGCGTGCCTTGGCGCGCATCTCGGCGCACCGTGGTACTTGCCGAGTCGTCGATGAAGATGCGCGATTCGACCAGTTGTTCCAATGCGCGCTGAAGCTTTTCCTGGTCCCTTCCCGGCCGATATGGCCGGCCTGCATCATTCGCTGGTCTACCCACGCTTGCGATGCCAGCATGCGGCGCAGAAGCGACTCCCGGCTCATTTCCAGGCTGAAAACGGCCACGATCTCCTGACGATTCACCGCCGCGTTTTGCGCGATGTTGATGGCCAGCGCGGTTTTGCCCATGGAGGGCCGAGCCGCAATGATGATCAGCTCGCCTTTCTGCAGGCCGCTGGTCATGCTCGTCGAATTTGGTGAAGCCGGTGTCAAGACCGGTAATTCGTAAGGCTCTGTTTGTAGAGATTGTCGATCGAGCCGAAGGAGTCGCGGACGATGATATCGAGCGGCTGCAGACCCTGGGCGAGGCCTGCTTCGCTCACGTCGAGCAGTTGCGACTCGGTTTCGTCGAGGACGCCAATGGCATCCTGGCTCTGGTCGGCAGCCTTGGCGATGGCGGCCGAGCAGATGCCCATGAGCCGGCGCAACATGCTCTTGTCTTTAACGATGCGGACGTAATCCTCGATGACGGGACGGCGGGGAAGACCCTCAGTGAGCGAGGCCAGGTAGGCCACCCCGCCAACGGCCTCGACCTCTTTGTAGCGCGCCAGCTCGTTGGCGAGCGTCACGATGTCCACGGCGCGCCCGGAGTCAACTAACTCACTCATGCGCAAGAAGATGCGGCGATGCGAGTCGAGCGAGAAGTCATCGGCCTTGAGGGCTTCCGCGGCCTCGGCGTGGGCGGCATTATCGAGCAGGATTGCGCCCAGGATGGTCTTTTCCGCGTCCACATTTGCGGGTAGGCCGGCTTCGAGGGTGAGGTCGGGGACGGTGGCCATAGGGAAGAGTGTAGGCCTCAGCCGATGATGCCGGGGGTGTGAAGATTGAGTCCGGAAATCGGAAATCTCGGAAAAGGCGTATTCGAGACCGGCGGGAGGATCTGGTGGCCTCCGACTTACGACGCGTTGAGCCGCGCGAAGATGGTTTCGAAGTTACCGCTCTCGGCGGCGAAGCGAAGTGGCTTCACGTTGTCGACGCAGATCTCCGGCGGCGTGGGTTGCATCTTCAGGATCTCCATCACCTCGGTGATGAACTTGGCCAGCGGCATGGCTCGCGGATCGTCCCTGCCGTCCATCAGGTCCGTGGCGACGTAGGGAGGAATCAGCTCCAGGACCTCGATGTTCGTGTTCCGGAGTTGGTGGCGGAGCGAGAGCGTATAGGAGTGGATAGCGGCTTTTGTGGCACAGTAAGTGGGCGTGAGCGCGAGGGGCAGGAACGCCAACCCCGAGGAGACATTGATGATGGTGGCTTGCGGCTGCTTCTCGAGATGCGGCAGCAAAGCTGCGGTGAGGCGGATGGGCCCGAGCAGATTGGTGGCCACGATGGCTTCGGCGTCGGCAAGGTCGGGCTGCTGCGCGTGCAGCTTCTCGGGGCGCATGATGCCGGCGTTATTGATGAGGACATTGAGCGATGGAAACTCGGCAAGGGCCTGCGCGGCAAGGGCGCGGAGCGACGCAGGATCCTGCATATCGACAGTGAGCGACTTCATGCCGGGATTGGCGGCAGTAGTTTCGTCGAGAGCCTGGCGCCGGCGGCCGGCGATGATGACCTGGTTGCCGAGAGCATGAAGGGATTGACCGAGGCCGCGGCCGATGCCGGAGCCTCCGCCGGTAATGAGAATCGTATTGCCACTGGGATTCATGGGACGATCTGCCTCTCACAGGCATGATAGCGGGCTTGCATGAATCGTGGGTAAGGAAGGCCGCAGCAGGCTACCTCACCAGGAGGCCAAACTGCTGCCTGCGGCCGGCCGTCACCGGCCAATCAGCCCGGCTGTAGGTTCTGCGAAGCTCGTAGAATCGGCGAGCTGTCCTGAGGCTTGATTTGACCTTCTGGCACGTCAGCCACACCGAAGGTCCCAAAGTGGGCATAATCAGCGAGTTACTTATCAACTTGGGACCGATCGACCTAGGATTGATTTAAATCACCCTTCGCTGCCAAGAGCAGACAACATAATGAGGCATCGATCGCGAAGGCTCGGCCTTTGGTGGCCATCTTTGTTGTCGATTTCGACTCATTTTGCGCGGCGTATCGCCGATGGGAGTCGAAGGAGGGCGCCGACGTGCCAATCCAACGATTCGTCAATATGCCGCTGGCAGCAGCCTCGACTTCCCTGCTCTCGCCTGGTGTGCAAATGAGCAGTTATGTCGCCCCGTTGACGCGGAGCCAGGTTATGAGGCCGGGCGCCATAAGTGCGAGGCGCCGAGTGGCCCGCCGAGGCGATCGTGAACCTCAGCGACTTGGCGCGGGGTGTAAGGTGGGCGCTGGCGATTGAAGGAGCAGCGGCGGTGGGCATCTATGCCGTCTGGCATCTGTGGCGCCTCTGGTTCTAAGTTGCCCGCGTCGTCACACCTGCCCCCCAAAGCTCGAGCGAGAGCGCGGGTGCTCACGGCAAATGCGCAAGCCAACCGAGCGCAAACAAGCTGTCTCCACTGACAGAACGCCTTCAGTTCAGGCAGAACAGACCCAGGCAGATCAGAATTGATACACATTTTGTGTCATCCACTTCATGCATTCCGCACTTTTGTCTCGAAATCTGCGATGATGGCAAGATGTGCCTGAGGGCACTTTGAGCAGATAGGAACGACCGTCCAAGTGAAACCCGCAATGCGCCGTGTGGCGCTGATCTACAACCCGGCTTCCGGCCAATACTCCGCGCGGAGGGATGCGGCCGTCGGCAAGATCATGGCCGTGCTCCGCGAAGCCGGTGTTGTGGCGGAAGCGTTCGAAACCGGTGCGCCGGGCAGCGCGATGGCCCTTGCGACTCAAGCAGTGCGCGATGGTTTTGATACGATTCTGGCTTGCGGCGGCGACGGCACAGTCCACGAGGTTTTGCAGAGCCTGGTGGGAACCGAGGTTGCCCTGGGCGTAGTTCCGTTGGGCACAGCGAACGCCCTGGCGTCGGATTTGCGGTTGATCGCGTCGCCGGGCAAGGTGGCGCGCAAACTGCTGGATGCTGCGCCGGTGCGGATATCCGTCGGCCGCATCCACTACCACGACAACACGGGCAAACCCAGCTCGCGCTACTTCATCGTCGCGGCGGGAATCGGGGCCGATGCCCTGTTGATGTCGCGGCTGGATGCGCGGCTCAAGCGGCGGCTGGGATACGTTCTCTATTTGATCGAGGCGTTGCGGATCTGGGCCACCTCTTCCTTTCCGCTTTTCGAAGCGGTTCTGCCGGCGAACGGAAATGGCGGTGGGCGCGTCGTGGAGGTTTCGCAGTTGCTGGCAGTGCGCGTGCGCTCGTTTGGCGGGGTCTTGCGCACGCTTGCTCCCGGCGCCAGTTTGCGCAACGGGAGCCTGAGCCTGCTGGCGTTCAAGACGCAGAGCCGCTTGCGCTATCTTTCGTTTCTGCTTGCAGCGCTCGCCGGGCGGCACACCTTCGAACGTGCAGTGGAACTGCTGGAGACGCCGTCGATCGAGTGCCGCGCACGCAACGGCTCGCGCGATGCATCTCTTTGTCGAAGCGGATGGAGAGGTTCTGGGCTCACTGCCGGTGCGGCTCGAAGTCGTGCCCCACTCGCTCACGCTGCTGATCCCACCGGACGCACAACCGTAAAGCCCGCAAGATGTCGCGCGCCAGCGACGCGTTGCCGGGCAAAATGCCGTCATCTCTACTCCTGGTAGAGATAGCCTTTCGCCGTTTCCTGAAAACTCCGCAAGATCTTTTGCCTTCCAGGCTTCGCAGCGGTGCAGCTCCCGCGCCAGCAGATTGGCGACCGTGGGCGCGGCTTCAATGGCGGCGCGCGCATCGAGGAAAAGGGCGCGCGTGCGGCGGGCAAGCACATCCTCAACCGTGCGCGCCATTTCGTACCGCGCCGCCCAAACCACCTCGCGGAGCCGGAAGGGCAGACGCGGGTGCAGCAAGCAGTCCAGAGCTGGCATCCTCGGCAGACAGAGCATGAAGCGCGGGCAGATCGGATCCGTAAACGCACTCCCACGCCGACTTCGCGGTGGTGGCTTCAGGGGTCCAGCCATGCAGTTTCAGTTCCAGGGTCGGCGAGGATCGTTTGGGAAGCGCGGCAACCTGCGCCGCGCGATCGATGGTGTCCTGGCCCATGCGGCGGTAGGTGGTCCACTTTCCGCCTGTGACGGTAATCAGGCCGGAAGAGCGACACCAGGATGGTGTGATCGCGGGAAAGCTTCGAGGTTTTTACGCCGCCTTTGCGAACCAGCGGGCGCAGACCCGACCAAACGCTGAGAATCTCTTCGGGGCGCGGGGCGCGGCCAAGGTAGCGGGCGATATGGTCGCGCAGAAACTGCTTTTCTTCAGGGAGAGCGCGCGGCTCGGGCGACGTTCGTGTCAACGGGTACGTCGGTGGTTCCGACGATAAGCGCGCCGATGCCAAGGGATGGCAAAGAGGACGCGGCCATCGGCTGTTTTGGGAATCATGAGCGCGGTATCTCCCGGCAGGAAGGAACGCGGCAGGACAAAATGCGATCCCTGGCTGATGGCAAGCAACGAGCCGCGCGGGCGGCCGTCGAGCGCGAGGGTTTCTTCGGCGTGAACTCCGCAGGCATTGATCACCGCCTTGGCCTGCACATCGAAGACGGCGCCGCCTTCGCGGTCATGCGCCTGGATGCCGACGATCTTGCCGCCGCGCTCGATCAGGCCCGTGGCTTCAACATAGTTGATGGCGGTGCCGCCCAGGTCCTCGAGCGTGCGCAGCAGCGCGATGGCATAGCGCGCGTCGTCGAATTGGCCATCGTGATAGAGAATGCCGCCGCGAAGGCCCTCGCTGCTGACTCCGGGCAGTTTTTCGAGCGTGCTCTTGCGGGAGAGCAACTCCGACCGGCCGAAGGATAATCGACCCGAGAGCCTCTCATAGATCTTGAGGCCCACGCCATAGTACGGAAGGGAAAGATAGCTGTAAGCAGGGACGACGAAACAGAGATCGTGGACCAGATGCGGCGCGTTGCGCAGCATGTGTCCGCGCTCGCGCAGGGCATCGAGAACCAGCGTCAGGTTCATCTGCTCGAGATAGCGAACCCCGCCGTGCACCAGCTTGGTGCTGCGGCTGGAGGTTTCCTTGGCGAAATCGGAGCGCTCGACAAGCAGCGTGCGATAGCCTCGGGCCGCGGCTTCAACCGCCGCGCCCAGGCCGGTGGCTCCGCCGCCAATCACCAACACGTCCCATGGCTGCGCCGCGCTGCCCAACTCGCTGAGGATTTCATGTCTCGTGGTCACGCCTCAAGCTTCCTTTCCTGATGACTGGATGACGGAGAACAGCACGATCCGAGGCAAAACGCAATTCGACGCACACGGAACCGCTGCGTTGAACGTTCTGGCGAGCCGATGCGTCGCCTTCAATCAAGGTGGATTGCTGTTCTTCCGCCCAGACTCTGGTCTCTCAGTGGGCGTGATCCCGCGAGCCGAATCGCCGCGGTCTCGTATGCAACAGCGCCGCACCGATGCGGCAGCCGTGCTGCTGTTCTCAGCTTATCACTGCTGGAATCCGGCTCTCCGCGTGACAACTTGAGAGCTGCGCTGCGGAGAATCGAAAAACCTGCAGGATGCGCCGGCCGCGTTTTCCGTGGCCGGCACACCTGGTCTGATGCGGGTTAGTACATCACTTTCAACGCAAACTGAATCACGCGCGGCGTAAAGGTACTGCTGATGAGGCCGCCGGTCGACGCGTTCGCACCCTGCGTGCCGCCGATGGTGGACGGCAGGTAGAGATTGGTGTGATTGAAGATGTTGTAGAACTCGGAACGGAACTCGATCTTCATGCCTTCTATGGGCGTGTTGAAGCGCTTGTTGAAGTCGAGATCGGTTTGATACAGCGGCGGATTGCGGCCCGGATTGCGCGACATATTGCCGAATGGCGGCTGATAAGCGCCAGCAGCATTCTTGGTCGCCGGCAGCGCGACGGCATTGTAGTTGATGTACTGGATATAGCCCGTGGTGGCCGAAGGCACCACGCTGCGTCCCTGAGTAAGCGGCACGCCGGAGACGCGGTTGGGACGATAGAGGTTGACGCCGCGGTAGTTGGCCACGATCTGCGTCGAGGCAAGCTGGTTTGAATTCGGCCCGTACGTCAGATTGAAGGGCGTGCCGGCCTGCGCCGTGTTATCTGCGCTCACCTGCCATCCGCCCAGGACCCCATCCAGGATCGGATTGAGGTGCTGACCGAAGGCGCGGCCGCGCCCGAACGGCAGATCGTAGACGAGACTGGTGATATTGGCAATCGGCAGGTTGTAGTCCGATTGCGCATATTCGGCCTTGAGGTTATTTGCGTCCTGCGGCGAAGGCGTGTTGCCTTCGAGCGAAGCACTGGCATTATCGAGCGAGTGCTCCCAGGTAAAGCTGTTAAGCAAGGTCAGTCCGGCGACCATTCGCTGCTCATACCGAGCCTCCAACGCGTTGTAATTGGAATAGGACTCGTTGAGCGCTTCAGTAATATCCGAAGGCCAGTTGGCAAAGGGGCGCGAGTAAACGGTGGTTGTGGCCGTGCTTTGTGCCACGTTGATGTTGCGTTGATTGCCGTTGAGAAATGCCTGCAGCTTGAGGCCGTGGTTGCCGACATAGGCGACGTCGACCAGGCTGTTTTTCGTTATCTGGCGTTGCACCGCAAGATAGATAATTCTCCACATAGCTATCCCGCGTATTCTTGGGCACCCAGGTAATGTTATCGGTGGCGGGATTGAAGCTGGTAACCAGTCCCGACGGGAAGCCCTGGGCCGCGGTGGCGTAGCAGGTGGGAGTTGTCGTGTTCCGTGGCGATGATCTGGGCGGGGAGCGGCGTGGAGCAGTGGTTGGTCGTGTTGGGCGCGATCTGGGTAACGGCGGCGAATTGCGCCTGCGGCGCGTTGATGGCGGTAATGTCGCCGGAGCCGGCGCGCGTGTAGTGCACATAGCCAGTGCCGAATCCGCCACGGATGGACAACTTGGACGTGGGCGCCCAGGCGAAGCCGACGCGCGGTGCAAAGTCGCTCAGGTCCGGATTGACAAGCGTTTTGCCGTATATGCCGCCGCCGGTTGTGGGTGTAATGCCGTTGCCTGAGGTTGCATTGGGATTAATCGTGAGGACGGTTTGCGAGGCCGGATCCCAGTTGGAAATATAGTTATTCAGCTCGGAATACGGCGAGCCGTACTCCCAGCGTAGACCGAGGTTGAAAGTCAGGTTGGGAAACACCTTCCAATCGTCCTGCACGTAAGCGCTGTCGAGTGTCTGGCGAAGATGGGCCTCGAAGGCGTCTGCGAGAGTGTACGCGCTGGTAGTGCCGAAGAGGAAATCCGCGAAGTAAGTATCGGCTACTTTGCCCGAAGATTGATTGGAAGGTGTTCCGGATGCCGAAGAGCAGGTACCTCCGCCCGGAATCGCTGTGCCGTTGGGACATGCGCTGAAGCCGCCGCCATAGCTAAACGAACCGTAGGGCGGGTTGTTGTCGAACACGCCCATCCAGATATGTTCGTACTCGTAGCCGAACTTCAGCGATTGTTTGCCCTTGATCCAGGTGTAGCTTACCGAGGGATCGATCATCGCCGGATTCTGGAACTGAGGGTTCGTGGTCTGACGGCCAAACACCGAAAAGCCGCCGGTGATGGAGACAGCGGGGAGTCCGCCCTGGAAGCTTTTCGGTAAGCTTCCGAGGCCAGGAATGGGCGCGCCATTCACCAGGACAGGGGCTGTTCCTTCACTTATCGGCGTCTTGCCCGCCTTGGTCCGTGAGATCCCGAGGCGCAGATCGAGCAAGCGGTTGGCGCCGAAACTGCCGGTGTAGCCGAGCGGCGATCTGCTGATCGAGAATGCGCTGATACCCGCCGACCTGACCCTCCAGCGGCAGAGGAATGGTGGGGAAGTTGATGCCCGTCTCCTTATGGTCGCTGACGCGCAGAAAGTAGCGCGCAGAAGGACTCTGCCGTATAATCCAGGCGCAGATCGCCCTTGTCTGAGTAGTCGCGGAAGGGTATCAGCACCGAGTAGTCGGCAGCATTCTGGCCGGTGGTCAGCGGAGCCCGAGGCGGGCAGGCCGGGGAATGATCGCCTTGAACGCGGCCACAATTTGAGCAGACAACGGATCGAAGGCGTTGGATGGGATGGCCGTGTTGGCCGGGTAAGTGACGCCGGTAATCGGATTGGTGACCGGCACGACAAGGGTGCCGTTCAGCTCGTTCTGAGTGGGCAGAGTCAACACAAAAAGAGGCTTGGTGATGGCCCGCAGACCCTCATAGTCGAGAAAGAAGAACATCTTATCGTGCACAATAGGACCGCCAAAGTTGCCGCCAAACTGATTGCGGTTGGACGTTGGCTTTCGGAACGGAACAGGGCCATTGGTGCCGATCGTGGTGGGCTTAAAGAAGCCGGCGGCGTTCAGATCGGTGTTGCGGAGAAACTCATAAACCAAGGCATGGAATCGATTGCCGCCGGATTGCGATGCCACGTTGATGGTTGCAGCCGAGCCACGACCGTACTCCGCGCTCTCATTGTTGGTGACCACACTGAATTGCGCAACGGAGTCCGGTGGAATGGAGATGATTTGATTGTCGAAGCCCTGGTTGGACTCGCCATAAGCGTTGTTGTCCATGCCATCCAGCAGGAAATTGTTGAACATCGAGCGCTGGCCGTTGACGTTGTACGCGCCTGCGCGGACGGGGCTGTTGATGTTGGTGGTGGTAGTGGCCTGCGTTGGCGCCTGGCGCACGCCGGTCACGAGAGCGAGCAGGTCGGTGTAGTTCCGGCTCACCAGCGGAAGCGCCGCGCTCTGATAGCCCGTGATGGTCTGGTCGCGCTGGCTCGATTCGGTTTCGAGTTGCAATGCCACATCGCTCACTTCAACCGTCGTGGCCTCCGCCGAGCCGACTTTCAACGTGAGGTCGATGCGCTCGCGCGCGCCGACGGAGACGGTAATCGACTTTGCTTGGGCGATGGCATAGCCCGTGGCGTTTGCCGAGATGGTGTAAACACCGACGCGCAGCGCGGGGATCTCATAGTCGCCGGAGTCGTTGGTTTTGACCACCGAGGCGACTCCGGTGGCTTGGTTCGCGATGGTCACGGTCACGTTGGGAACGGCGGCGCCGCTGGAATCGTGAATGGTCCCGACCAGGCTCCCATTGTCGTACTGGGCAAAGGCCGCGCGGGAAGGTAGCATCAACAGAAGCGCGATTGCCAGAAGAATCCATCTGGAACCTCGAATCCCGCATTTCGTCCCGCGGCTGGTTCCGGCTCGTTGACTCGCAGATCGATTTGTCGAAATCATATTGCCTCCCAATGTTCTTGTTTCAACAGCCGTTGAGTGTCTTCCCTGTTTGTCAGGGCTATTGCGTTTTCAGAATCAACGTCATCGGAAACCACAATCGTTCAGCTGACACGGATGGCAACGACAGGCCCTGGAGATACGCGCTCGTTTGCGAGATGCAGTGTGCGCCGGTCCGTAGTAGCGGAGACACTTTCCGATGGACACGGGGCTCGAGAAAGCACCCTGAGTCATAGACTGTATAACGATTCAATGCCATCCTTGGCTACGTCCGTTAAAGTCCGAAAAACGTGCCGTGAAAATTCCGCTAAAGACAGGAAATCCACCCCAACACAAGCTTCTCCTGCCGGCGCTCAATTTCGCTTGATTGGTTCCGGAGAAGCAGTATTCGGCGGTGGATTCTCTTAGTCTTTTTCCGCGGAAGGAAGCTAACAAATGCACAATGAGCGTGTCAAGGGGATTCTGTTACGCGTCAACGGCGCCGCGGCCTCGGGAACCAGCGCCAAAGGGATCAGGCAATGACGCTCGCCGCGGCAGTCCAGGGCCGGTGTTGGCTTTCGGCTACACCACGATGCGTGAGTGTGCCCAGCCACGTATTCAGCCCATCAGCCAGGCCTGCATCCTGCTGGAGCGCCTCGCAAGCGCCCAGGTCGGCCAGCCGCAGCAAGTAAGGGAAGGTTGAATTCGTGAGCGCCAACGTGGAAGTGTGCGGCACCGCGCCCGGCATATTGGTGACGCAGTAGTGCACCACGCCATCCACAAGGTAGCTGGGATCGGAATGCGAGGTGGGCCGCGCCGTTTCCACGCAGCCGCCCTGGTCGATGGCCACATCTACGATCACGGCGCCCTTCTTCATCTGGGACACCATGGAGCGCGTGACGAGTTTGGGAGCCGTAGCTCCTGGAATTAGCACCCCGCCGATCACCAGATCCGCTTCACGGGTGGCCTGGGCTACGTTGTAGCTGTTCGAGGCCAGCGTGTAGAGTCGCCCGCCGAAGATGTCGTCGAGCTCGCGCAGCCGGTTCAGGTTGACGTCGATGAGGGTGACTTTGGCGCCGAAGCCGAGCGCGATCCGGGCCGCATTGGTACCCACAACCCCGCCGCCAAGAATCGTGACATGCGCCGGCGGCACGCCTGGGACGCCGCCCAGCAGAATGCCGCGCCCGCCACGCTCTTTCTCCAGATAGCTCGCGCCCACCTGCACGCTCATGCGGCCGGCAACTTCGCTCATGGGCGTCAGCAAAGGCAATGTCCCCTTTCGGTCGCGCACCGTCTCATAGGCGATGCCAATGACTTTCGATTCGAGCAGCTTGTCGGTGAGTGCAGGCAGCGGCGCCAGGTGCAGATAGGTGAACAGAACCAGTCCCTCGCGGAAGAAGCGATATTCCGTCTCGATGGGTTCCTTGACCTTGACGACCATTTCCGCCTTGCCCCAAACAAAGCCGGCGTCGCCGGCGATCTCGGCGCCGGCATTCTGATACTCCTCATCGGGAAAACCGGACTGAGCGCCGGCTTGGGTCTCCACGAGCACGGTGTGGCCGGCCTCAGCCAGCGCTTTCACGCCAGCCGGCGTGACACCGACGCGTGCTTCGTTGTCCTTGATTTCTTTGGGAACGCCGACGATCATAGCTGCTTCTCCTTAAGCGGACCGGCCTCCACTCTGACTTGACGCTCCCTGGGGGAGGGTTGCTGTTCGGAAGCCGACGCGCCGCTTGGGGAGGGCTTGATCGCGGCGTGTGGTCGCCAGACTTCCGACTGAATGGCATTCTACGGCGCAAATGGCTTCCAATGTGTGCAAACTTTGTGATATACCGGCGTGATGGGAACGAAACGTGACTCAGATGCCGTTCTGGAGCAACAATCACCTGAGACGCCGACAGAACCTGGAATCCCGCTGGGAGCGGCGGCCGGACTGGACGAACTGGATGTCGCCATCCTGCGCTACCTGTCGCGTCACGGCCGTGCCACGAACTACGAGGTGGGCGAAACCGTGGGACTGTCGGCCTCGGCGGCTTCGCGACGCATTCTGGCACTGGAATCGTCGGGAGCGATCCGCGGCTATCGCGCAATCATCGACGACCGGCTGCTGGGCAAGCACATGACGGTTTACATTCGTGTCACCCTGGAGCGCCAGTCGGCCGCTGTGCTCGGCGCCTTTGAGGCGGCCGTGCGCCACTGCCACGACATCGTGAGCTGCCACCTGCTGGCTGGCCAATACGACTACATTCTCGTGGCTCGCGTAGCCGGAATCGACGACTATAACCGCCTGCACCAGAACGAACTCTCGCGGCTGCCAGGCGTGATCCGGCTGGAGACCAGCTTCGCGCTGAGGGATGTGCTGGAGACCGGCAGGGACAGCGACCGCTGAGGTCTGGCGCGATCAAATACCTCTTGTTGCGTCACTCCGCATTATCAATCTGCGCACGCTGCAGCTTGTCGGAGTAATCGATGTACACGGCCTTCCAGGTGGTGAAGAAGTCGAGCGCGCCGAGGCCTTCGCGGTGGCCGTTGCCGGTGTGCTTGACGCCGCCGAAGGGGAGGTGCACCTCGGCGCCGATGGTGGGCGCGTTGATGTAGGTGATGCCGGCCTCCAGGTCGCGGATGGCGGCGAAGGCGCGGTTCACGTCGCGGGTGTAAAGAGCGGTGGAGAGACCGTAGTCGATGGAGTTGGCAATCTCAACAGCCTCCTCGAACGTGGCGAACTCGATGAGCACGACCACCGGGCCAAACACTTCTTCGCGCGCGATGCGCATGGCGGGCGTGACTGCCGCAAACACAGTAGGCTCGAAGAAGGTCCCTTGCGCGTAAGAACCGCCGGTGAGCGCATGGCCGCCGCAGAGGAGCTCCGCGCCTTCGCGCTTCGCAATTTCGACATACTATCCGAGAAGTTTCGATTTGCGCGGCGTTCACTTGCGGGCCGACTTCAACGGACTCATCGAGGCCGTTGCCAACTTTCAGCTTCTTCGCGCGTGCGACGAACTTCTCAGTGAATTGGGCGGCGATTCCCTTTTGCAGCAGGATGCGGCTGGTGGCCGTGCAGCGCTGACCGGTGGTGCCGAATGCGCCCCAGAGCGCGCCGTCGAGCGCGAGGTCGAGGTTGGCATCGTCGAGGACGATCTGCGCGTTCTTGCCGCCCATCTCAAGCGAGACCTGCTTGAAGGTGGCAGCGGCGCGCTGTGCGACCAGCGAGCCCACGGCGCTGGACCCGGTGAAGCTGATGGCGCGGACATCGGGATGCTCGACCAGAGCCGCTCCCGCAGTCGAACCGGTTCCGCAGACGATGTTGACGACGCCCGGCGGGAGGCCGGCATCGACCAGCGCCTGGACGAGGTTATAGGTCGAGAGCGGGGTGTCGGTCGCCGGCTTGATGACACACGTATTGCCCGCGACCAGCGCGGGGAAGAGCTTCCAGCTAGGGATCGCCATGGGGAAGTTCCACGGCGTAATGAGGCCGACGACACCGACGGGCATGCGGAAAGACATGGCGAACTTGTTCTGAAGCTCGGAGGGGGTGGTGACGCCGAAGAGCCGCCGCCCCTCGCCGGCCACGTAGAACGCCTCGTCAATGGCCTCCTGCACGTCGCCGCGGGTTTCGGCCAGCACCTTGCCCATCTCGCGGGTCATCTCCCGGGCGTATTTTTCCTTGTTTTGGACGAGAATTGTGCCGGCACGAAGTAGTATCTCGGCACGCTTGGGCGCCGGAACCAGCCGCCAGGTGGCAAAGGCTTCTTTCGCCGCCGCTACGGCCAAAGCTACATCCTCAGTGTGCGAGGACGGAAACGCGCCGACGACGTCGGAGTGGTCAGCCGGGTTCAGGTTGAGGATGGTTTTGCCGCTTGCGGCCGGGAGCCACTGGCCGCCAATCAGGTTGTGGTATGTGGGATAGGACATGAAGACCTCGTGGAGCGTGAGTCGTGGTTCCTGAATCGTGGATCGTGATGGGTCCTAACGACGCCGGACCTTATCTCGACGGTAACTGAATCCGCCAAACAGCGTACCCCCAAAGGGGCTGTTCCGGCCAGCCGGGTGAGTTCCGGCGGACCGTTGCGGATCCCCGTTTACTCAGACGGCACGCCTCAAGGCGCGCCCTTCTCCGCTGCTTTCGGCCTGTTGCTACGGCCAAAGGCAACTGGCCGTACAATAGGCTTTGAGGTAGATTCAATTCTTCCATGTCATTGAACGGTTACCATTCTCGTTCGTCGCGGTCCCGCGGGTTTCGTTCGCTCTTCAGCATGTTTTCGAGCGATCTGGCCATCGATCTGGGCACCGCAAATACCTTGGTATACGCGGCCGGCAAGGGCATCGTTGTCAATGAGCCGTCGATTGTAGCCATCAACAAAAACACCGGTGAAGTGGAGGCAGTGGGCAACAAGGCCAAGGAAATGCTGGGGCGGACGCCCGGCAACATCGTAGCCATCAAGCCCATGAAGGACGGCGTAATCGCCGACTTCAAAGTCACCGAGAAGATGCTCAATTATTTCATCCAGAAGGCGCACAACCGCAAGATGCTGGTGCATCCGCAGGATCGTGATCGGCGTGCCTTCAGAGATTACGCAGGTGGAAAAGCGCGCAGTCGAGGACTCCGCCTACCGCGCCAAGGCAAGCGAAGTGTATCTGGTGGAGCAGGCCATGGTGGCGGCCATCGGCGCGGGGCTGCCCATTACCGAACCCTCGGGCAACATGGTGGTGGATATTGGCGGCGGGACCACCGACATCGCGGTGATTTCGCTGACGGGGATTGTTTACTCGCGTTCAGTACGCATGGCCGGCAACCAGATGGACGAGGCCATCACCAATTACCTGAAGCGGAAATACAACCTGCTGATTGGCGAGCGCACTGCCGAGCAGATCAAGATCGACATTGGTTCGGCATTCCCGCTGGACAAGCCGCTGACCATGGAGATCAAGGGGCGCAACCTGATCGAGGGAGTGCCCAAGACCATTACCATCGACGACAGCGAGATTCGCGAGGCGTTGGGCGAGTGCATCGCTGTGATCATGAACGCCATTCGCGTAGCGCTGGAGCGCACGCCGCCCGAGCTTTCCGCCGATATCAGCGATCGCGGCATTGTGCTGACCGGCGGCGGCGCACTTATCAAGAATCTTGACAAGCGCATCCGCGAGGAGACCGGGCTGCCTGTTTCCGTAGCCGACGATCCGCTGGCAAGCGTGGTTCTGGGCACGGGCAAAATGCTTTCGGACTTCCGGCTCCTGCGCAAGATCAAGATCGATTAAAGGCAGGGATCAGGTTTCAGGGATCAGGGATCAGAAAAAATCCGCCAGCCTTGCGCCATTGCTCCGCTCTCTGACCCCTGAAACTGACACCTGACACCTGAACCCTAGTTTTTATGGAATCGTTCATCGCTCGCTACCGGAACCTCGTGGTGCTGCTGGCCCTGCTGATGGCGCAGCTCGCCGGTTTGGCGGTTCAAGTGCACCGGACGAGCAGCGGCGTGAGCACTCTCGATCCCACAGATCCGAGCGGCGTGCGCCTGATCCGCCTGTGGGCCAACGCGGTGATTTCGCCGCCGGAGCGCCTGATTCACGCCAGCAAAATCGGCATTGTGGGCCTTTGGGGTAATTACATCGACCTGGTCCACGTCCGCCGGCAGAACCAGGACCTGGAAAAGACCGTGGGCCGGTTAAGGCTGGAGGAGGCCGCGCTGCTGGAGGATGCACGCCAGGGCCAGCGGCTACAGGCGTTGCTCGGCTTCCAGCAGAGGTACATCTATGCCACGCTGGCCGCCCAGGTCTACGGCTCCAGCGGAAGTGACCGTTCGCATGTCTTCTATATCGATAAAGGCGCACGCGACGGCCTGAAGCCGGATATGGCGGTGATTACATCGGACGGCGTCGTGGGCAAGGTGCGAGATGTCTTTCCTCACACCGCGCAGGTTCTGGCTGTCAACGATCCCAGCAGCGGCGCGGGCGTGATTCTGGAGAAGACGCGCATTCGAGGCATTCTTCGCGGCGACGTTTCGGGCCGTCTGGAAGTGGTGGGGATCCTGGCCGATCAGCGCATTCAGCCGGGCGAGCACGTCCTTACCGCGGGAGGCGACCTGATCTTTCCGCGCGGGCTGGCAGTGGGAGTGGTTGACAAAGTGGTGCGCGATCCGGACCGCGACGCCTTCATCGACGTCATCCTGAAGCCTGCCGCGCATCTCGACCGCCTGGACGAGGTGCTGGTGATCACTTCTACCGAGCCGCGCTTCTCGCCCCAGGACCAGCAGGACATTGCTGCCAGCGCAACAGAAGAGAGCGCTGTGCCCACTGCCATTTCGGATCAGATGAAAGCTTCGGAGATCATGGCAGAGAAGCTCCCCGGATTGATCGACCCCAAGCTTCCTCCTGATCAGCAACCCCTCAACGACAGCAGCAACCCGAATCCCGCTGCGCGGCCTCCACAGCCGCTGCACCCTGACGAGTTCTCGCCAGGCGCTGCCGATTCAACAGGCACTGAACCCGGCGCGGATTCCACGCCGAAGTCCAAGCCAGAGAATTCCTCAGTCCCGCCTACCGCTTCGGATCGCGGCACGGCTTCGCAAGCATCGCATTCCAAGCCGCAAACAACGCCGCGGAGGAATCCATAGCCATGTCCGTGCTCGGCGCCGACTACCGGCGCGATATGGAGATCCGCCGCTATCCACTGCTGGTCTACACGCTGGTTCCGCTCGCTTCGCTCGTGCTGCAGGCATGGCTGCCGCGCGTGGTTGGCCCCTACGCCTGGTTCGATCTACCTTTAGTGGTCACTGTGTATTTTGCGCTCGGCCGGCGCAACCCCGTGCAGGGCGCCATGATGGGAGCAGCCATGGGCCTGTTCGAAGATGCGCTCTCGCATCACGCCATCGGCATCAACGGGATCGCCAAGACGGCCGTCGGATATCTGGCGGGGTCTGTGGGCATTCGCATCGACGTCGACAATCACACCATCCGCATGCTGCTCAACTTCGCGCTCTCCTTGCTTTCCAGCGCCATTTATCTTTTCGTGACCCGTTTCCTGTTGGGTCTGGCGGTCGATTGGAGCTGGCTGACTGAGCTTTTTCGCGCCGTGGGTAACTCGCTGATTGCTCTCGTGCTGTTTCCGTTGCTCGACCGTCTGCAAATCAGGGATTGAGGGGTGTAGCGGTATGAGATTGAGGCGCTGAGGGCCTATAAGCAAGCTTACGAAGATCAGGCGATTGGCACGAACACATGACACGAGGATCGGGTAAGAAAAGGAAAGTGGCTGTATCCTAAGAGCAAGCGCAGGCCGATGGTTTCAAGCAGCATGAATCGCGGCGAAAAGGTCTCCACAGTCAAGCTGGCGGTGGTGCAATACGGCATCCTTTTGATGATGCTGGCCCTGGCCGCTGGGTTGTGGCGCCTGCAAGTGCTGAACGTGGCCAACTACCGCGCGCTGGCCGAGCAGAACCGCATTCGCAAAGAGCCGATCCTGGCGCCTCGCGGCAAGCTCTTCGACCGGGAAAACCGCCTTGTGGTCGACAACTACCCGTCGGTTTCCTGTTTTTTGGTGCGCGAGCAGAGCCACAACGTAGACGCGGATCTGCCGTTGATCGCGCGCGGCCTGGACCTTGACCTGGATCAACTGCGCGCCACGTTGCACCGTTACCGCACCGAGCCCGGCTATCAGCCGATTCCGATCAAGCAGGACGTCACTGCTGACGAGCAAGCCTTCATTTCGGCGCATCGCAACGAGTTGCCGGAGCTCGAAACCATCGACGAGGAGCGCAGGCTGTACCCGCGCGACGGATTTGCTGCTCATCTGATCGGCTATGTGGGTGAGCTGAGCGAGGAAGACCTGAACAACCCTCGCTTCGCCTACTACGAGCCGGGTGACATGGTAGGCAAAGCAGGCGTGGAGGAGACCTACGATGCGCTGCTGCGCGGCCAGGACGGCTCGCGCGAGGTGGTGGTTGACAGCCATGGACGCGAAGTGGGCTACTTCGGCATTGAACACGCGAAGCCAGGGCAGGACCTGCGCCTGACGATCGACAACGATCTGCAACACGCCGCCGAACTCGCCATGGGCGACCGCAACGGCGCCATCGTCGCCATGGACCCGCGGAATGGCGATATTCTCGCGATGGTCTCGCGACCCAGCTTCGACCCCAACGAGTTCGCCGTCAAGATCGACCGCGCCGACTGGAACAAGCTGGTGACCGACCCGGACCACCCGCTGATGAACAAGGCGCTTCAGGCGCAGCTTGCTCCCGGCTCGACCTTCAAGGTCCTCATGTCGGTGGCGGGCCTCGAGGAAGGCGTAGCGCAGAACATGCACATTGTGTGCACGGGCGGATGGGGTCCGTACGGATACTTCCACCATTGCGACCGCAGGCACGGACCGGTCGACATCCACACCGCGATTCCGTACTCGTGCGACACGTTCTTTTACATGCTCGGGGACAAACTGGGCATCGATCGTATCGTGAAGTACGCGACAGAATTCGGCTACGGCCAGAAGACGGGAATCGACCTGCCCGGCGAACAGGCGGGGCTGATGCCGTCGCCCGATTGGCTGATCAAAAACTACCATCACCGCTGGTATCCCGACGAAACGCTCGACGTGGCCATTGGACAGGGCGCGGTCGAGGCGACGCCGATTCAGTTGGCGCGGATTATCGGCGGCATTGCCTCAGGAGGCCACATGGTGCGGCCACACGTCGTGTTCCCGGATCAGCTTTCCGCCGATTTCCGCAATTCGCTGTCCGATAGCTTTCCCGGATCGGGCGACGTCTCAGGTTCCAATCGATCCGGCAAACTGGCAGATCATTACCGACGGCATGGCCGAGGTGACGGAGCCGGGCGAATTTCACACCGCGGGCTCGGCGCACCTGGAGGGCATCGACATTGCGGGAAAAACTGGCACGGCGCAACAGATGAGCCACGAGGCGCTGGAAAAGACCAACAAGGGCCGGGCCACCTATCCCAATGTGTGGTTTGTCGGCTTGGTGCCGCGGCGCAATCCCGAACTGGTGGTGGCGGTGCTTTGGCAGAATGGCGAGTTCAGCTACTATCCCGCGCGCATTGGGGCGCAGGTGGTGGCAGCCTACGTGAACAAGAAGAGACGCCTGGCGCATAATCTTCCGCCCGAGAAGGCAGTGGCGCCGGTTGAGGTCGGCGCAGTGTGGTCTGTGCCGGACTCCCACACCGGCGCCAACAAATCCACTGGCGCGCCCGCCGCGGCGCGAATTCGGGGCGGGCATTTCTTTGTTGACGGCAACGGCATTGTGGCTGCGATCGCACCGGGCGCGAAGCCGGCGCCGAAACGAGACATGAGCCGCGCTGCTTCGCAGGCTGCTCCGGCACAAACTCCTTCGCAGGTGGCCGCAACATCGCCCATGCGGCGGAAGGAACAATAGCCGCCATGCCCTTGCGCCGCTTTCTCAGTTTTCGCGATTTCGATTGGGCCCTGATGGGCCTGGTGCTCTTGCTTTGCGTTTTGTCGGTCCTTGAGGTCCATTCCACAACGGTGCACACCCGATTCGCGAGCTTCGGTAGCAGACAAATGCTCTTTATCGGCGCTGGTGTTATCGGCATGTTCATCTTCGCCAAAATCGACTATCACCGCCTGCTCGACTGGGCTCCCTGGGCCTATGGAGTCTTCCTGGTCGCTCTGGCGGCGGTAAAGCTCGTGGGACATAAGGTCCTGGGCGCGCGGCGCTGGATCGGCATCGGCCCAGTGCAGTTCCAACCGTCTGAATGGGTAAAGCTGGTGCTGGTGCTCGTGGTGGCGCGCTACTTCGCCAATTTGGGAGGCCGCAACTTGACTTGGAGGGAGATATTCAAGGCTTTCGTTCTGGTCGGCGTTCCTATGATCCTGGTGCTCGTTCAGCCCGACATGGGCACGACCCTCACTTACGCACCCATCCTGATCGCCGGCTTGTTTCTGGGCGGGATCAATCTCCGCCAGAGCGCTGATTCTGTTCGCCGTGGGCGCGGTTCTTGCCGGCGGAGTCTGGTCGAGCGGCAAATTCCTGAAGCCGTATCAAAAGGCTCGGCTCACCGCCTTCGTCAATCCCCAAAACGACCCCAAGGGCTCAGGCTATCAAGTGCTGCAATCGGAGATCGCAGTCGGATCGGGCGGCATTTGGGGCAAAGGCCTGGAAAAAGGGACTCAAACCCAGGGCTATTTCCTGCCCATCCCCTATACGGACTTTATCTTCGCCGCTTTCAGCGAGGAGCACGGCTTCGTGGGCGCTTTTTCTGTCCTGCTGCTATACTTTCTTATATTGATGCGTTTGATTCAAAACGCTCAAACAGCCGCTGACCTGCCCGGTTCTCTGATTATTATGGGAATAGTGGCTGTGTTGACCTTTCAGATCGCGGTCAACGTAGGCATGGTCATCGGGTTGATGCCCGTCACCGGAATCCCTTTACCTTTAATGAGTTATGGTGGATCCTCGGTGCTGTTTACGTTCCTGGCGCTGGGCGTGGCGATGAATGTCCGCATGCGCCGGTTCGTCAACTGACGCATCTCGATCTATCCGGTTGAGGTGTCGTTCAAAGGGTTTGGCTCTTGTGCGGCTCTGGAGTGATCGGAGGATCGCGAGGAACCGCAAGAGAAGTGTATTAAAACATTTCGCCGGCATGGTCCTGATGGATCGCGCCCGGCAGGATTGGGTTCATGAGTACGCAGAGACGGGAACACCATTTGCGGCTCGCACATTGCAAGGAGCGCGTGGCCAGTTCGGGAGACAGAGTCCCCTGTTCCCCGGCGCGAAACCTCCCTGCAATTACCGCAGGTCGAACGGCCCCGCCGGCTATTTCCATTTCGCCGGGATTGGCGGCCACAAACTCTCTGCCATCGGATCACCGCAAACCGCAGCCCGTTCGGCTCGTTTTCTTCGACGTCCGCATTGGTTCGCCGCCCTCGGGGAAGGCCTCCACACAGGGGTCCAAACTCGAGCGCCCTCCAGGTTATCCGCCCATCCATTCCTTTGCCGACTGTGCGCGCTCCCATCCGACCTTGCCGCGTGTACCGGTAGCCTTAAGCTGCCGGACGGAAAGGTACGATGGCAAAAGAAATTTGCATTTCCAGCACTCCGCGTGAGACGCGGCTTGCAATTCTAGAAGACGATCAACTCGCGGAAATCTACTACGAACGCGAAAACGAGTACACTCTCGCGGGTTCCATTTACAACGGCCGCGTCACGCGCGTATTACCCGGCATGCAGTCGGCCTTTGTCGACCTCGGTCTGGAGCGCGATGCATTCCTCTACGTAACCGACTTCATCGAGCTCGAAGATCAGGAAGAGACCGACGAGCTGGAAAAGGCGGCGGCTAGTGGAGCCGGCCAGGCTCCTCGCGAGGTCCGGCATCCCCATGGAGTCGATGGCAACGGAGGCGGGGCCCCCGACGATGCCCCGACCCTGAAGGGTACTCCGGCGCCCACTTCGTCAACGGGGTGGAAACGAGACCGCCAGGAAGAACGCGGCCCGCGTCACGGCCAGAAACCAGAACCCAGACGCGAAGTGCGTCGGGAATTCCGGCCAGTGGAAGAAGTGACCGAGGAAACTGCCGCTTCATCCGCTGCAGAATCCCCGGTTGTTCCGGGGCAGGCAGAAGGAGCTCAGGGAATTGACGAGGCTGGCTCACGCCGCTGGCGCGGCCGCCGCCGCCGCCGCGGCAGTCGAGGCCCGGGCGTTCCAGTTGAGACTCCAACAGAATCCGCTGCGGTTGCGGAAACCAGGGCGGAACTGCCCGCCAAATCCGAGTTTGCCCCCGCGATTCAGGCGTCCGAGGCTCCCGTTGCGCCTCATGCGCCGCGCGGGCACAAGGCTCCAGCGGCCTTTGTCCTACCGGGCGAGTCGCTTTCGAAGTACGGTGGTGCGTCCGCCGCCGACAGCCCGAGCACCGCGCCGGTGCCGGTCGGGCCGTCGCGCCCGGCGAGCGCATTCAGGCCTTCCACGCTCATCGAGGCTCCCCTCGCCTGGGACGGCAGCGGCCTGTTGCCCGGGGAATCGCTCTCATTGCGGCGCCGTCAGCCTGAGCTGCCAGCCGAAGCCAGCCCGGAACCTCAACGCGAAGCCGCTCAGGAGCCGCCAAGCGATTTCTCCGCTGCGCCCACCACTGACTTCACGCACGAAGAAGCCTTCGAGGAGAGCGAGGAATCTGTTCCGCCTTCGCTCCAGGGGATGGAGAGGGCGGAGCCGCAGGAGCCGGCTTTCGAATTCGAAGAGGAAGACCTAACCGCGGGCTCGATGGAACCACTTTCGTGGGAAGAGCCGCCTGCGCTGGAGGCAGCCGAAGACGCCATCGGGACCGAACCGGATTCCGAGGAGTCCACTCTCTCTGCTCCGGATGGTTCCGAAATTGCCGATCCGCCGTCCGCAACCTCCGGGGAGCTCGCTTCGGCGCCGGATAAGGAAGCGGAATCGTCCGCATCCCATCGCATCGATCCGTCCGCGCCTACGGGCTTCCGGCTCTTTGGCTTCGGCGGCAAGAAGAAGGAGGCTGGCGAGGCGGCCGCCAGCACCACAAAAGCCGCTCCCGCTGCCCCGGTTTCGACCTATGCTCCCGGCGACGGCCTCGTCGAAGAAGAGTTGATCGAAGGCGAAGAGTTCGATGCCGCGCCTCACCAGCGCCGCCACAAGCCGGATGTGCACGACCAGGACGACTACGAAGAGGAGACACTTCCCAGCCACGTCCGCTCAGGCGAACTGGGCGAGATGTTTCAAGAGGCTCATCTCGATCACCGCATCCAGATGAACCTGGACGAAAAGAATGGCGAAGAGGAAGAGTTCGAGACCGCGGCGGAGGAAGAGGAGCCCTCGACTGGTGCGCGGCCTGCGCCTGGCCGCGAGCGCCGAGATCGAAGCGGTCGCGAACAGCGCGGCCGTGGTGTACCGAGCCATCGCCGTGGACCGTCGCGCCGATCGGCTCAGACATCGGACCTGCCCATCATCTCCGATCTCCTGAAGTCAGGCCAGGAGATTCTGGTGCAGATTGCCAAGGAGCCCATCGCCAAGAAGGGGGCGCGAATCACCAGCCACATCGCTCTGCCTGGCCGGTTCCTGGTCTTCATGCCCACAGTGACCCATGTCGGCGTGAGCCGCAAGATCGCCTCCGACGAAGAGCGCCATCGCCTCAAGCGGATTCTGACGCACGAGCGCGGCGACGCTCCGGGTGGGTTTATCGTGAGGACCGCGGCCGAAGGCGCGTCGGAAGAGGAGCTTCGCGCCGATCTGCGCTTCCTGATAAATCTTTGGAATGAGATCAAGCAGCGCTCGGAATCCTCCAAGTCGCCGGCTCTCATCTACCACGACCTGTCGCTCATCGAGCGCATTCTTCGCGACCAAGTGAGCGCGAACTTCTCCAACATCTGGGTCGATACGGAGGCCGATTACGAACGGATCGTCCGTTTCCTCAACCGCTTCTCGCCTTCTCTTGTGCGCCGCGTCAAGCTTTACACCAAGGAGACTCCGCTCTTCGAGCACTTCGGCATCCAGGACGAGATCTCGAAGGCACTGCGATCCAAGGTCTGGCTCAAGAGTGGCGGGTCGATCGTAATCAACCAGACGGAGGCGCTGGTCGCGATCGACATCAACACCGGAAAATATGTCGGCAAGTCGGCGCGGCTTGAGGACACCATCCTCAAGACCAACCTCGACGCCGTGCCGGAGATTGTGCGCCAGATTCGGTTGCGCGACCTGGGCGGGATCATCGTGATCGACTTCATCGACATGGATGAGCGCAAGAACCGCTTCAAGGTGATGGCCGCGCTCGAAGAGGCGCTCAAAAACGACCGCGCTCCAACCAAAGTGCTGCAGTTTAACGACTTTGGATTGGTGGCCATCACGCGCAAGCGCGTGAAGCAGTCGCTGGAGCGGACCCTCAGCGTGCCCTGCCCCGTTTGCCAGGCTACCGGCATGGTGAAGAGCCCGGCCACGGTGTGCAACGAGATCTACATCGAGATGCGCAAGATGAAGAAATACTTTGAAAATGCCGATGTGATGCTGCGCGTGAATCCCGAGACGGTCAAGGTTCTCAAGGCGAATGGGAATCGCTGGCTGAACGACTTCGAGGAACTGGTCGGCAAGAACGTGCTGGTGAAGAGCGATCCGACTCTGCACCCGGAGCAGTTCGATATTCAGGGGTGAGCGGCAGCGCCGGCGAATCAGTACAAAACCGAAACAGACCAAAGGCCGGAGCCAGCGCTTCGGCCTTTGGTTTCCTGCCTTTTGGTCAGATCTGTCCGAGGTGATTTTCAGTCAGTTCAATATCTATCGTCACCGGATCACGTGGATCGGAATTCCCAACTTCAGGTTCTTCCAAAGCCTCTCGGTGGTATAAACCTCCGCTTTGAGCGCGATGGCCAAAGCCAGGCAGGAGCGGTCGCCGAGCGACAGGCCAAATTGCGCTGTATTCCGGATCAGCGTTCCCGCTTGTTTTGCTTGGCTGGCCGTTTGCGCTTCCACATCGGCAACGCACGACAGTGCGCCCTCCCACGCCGTCTCCGGATCCCAGCCATTCTGGACCAGCTTTCCCTGCACCTCTGCCATGTTCACTGAACTCGCGACTGCTGTTGCACGAATTTCGCGCGTCAGCTTATCTGCGCCCCGCTCCAACTGAATCAGGGCCAGGATCGCGGAGGCATCGAATACGGCCTTAGTCACGTTTGGCTTCCTCGCGCCGTTCAGCCAGCAACTCGTCCGCCAACGATACTCCTGGCGGGATCAGCCGCCGTGCGCGTTCCTGCGCGCGTTTCAACCGCGCCTCTCGCGTTGAGATGTGAAGCTCATCGTCCTTGAGACGCAATTCAATCGAATCTCCCACTCCAATCCCCATCGCTTCACGAATCTCGGCAGGAATCACGATCCTGCCCTTCTCACCGACCTGCGTTCGCGCCTGCAGTTCCATGTGTCCCTCCTACCCTTAGTGACACTAGTTTACTATAGTGTCACATTCAAGGAAAGTGGGACTGAATGAGCCATGTCCCACTGGAGGTCCCCGTGCTCAAGCAACCTCTCGCAGCAATCCGTGTCTAAGTCATCTAGGGGTGTTCCTCCCGGAAACTAAACAAAATTCAATGCTTGAGGTTAATGTGATGTCGTTCATGCTTTGGATGCCGTCGATTCGACGTGCCGGTTTGCTTTGGGTTGCAGTTCTGCTTGTGTCCTCTGTTGCAATCGCTCAGGCCGGTGTCTCCCAGGATCAGTCCAGTGCTACCGGGTACTCTTCCAGCCAGGCGGGGCTGAGCGCATCGGGATTGCAGCTTACAGATTTTTCGCTGCCCGATAACCCGGACCCCGGCACACCCGCATCGAGCGGAGGCGGCGCGGGCCAGTACGGAAACGGTGGCCAATACGGAGGCGGCGAAAAACACGGGCTGTTGCACAACCTGGCCTTCGAAGCTGGAGGCGGATTCAATGCTCCGGAAAGCAATTCGGTCACCTATGGTGCGCAGTTTACCGTGGGCGGCGGCTTGAACTTCTCGAAACGTTTCGCCGCGCTCATTGAGTACCAGTTCCTCGACGCGAAACTTCCCGGCTATCTGATCGCTGAGACCGGCGCAAGCGGCGGTCATGCGCACATCTGGTCGCTCACGCTGGATCCGGTCGTCAGCCTGTTCCCCAAGTCCTCCAACGATGTCTATGTCACCGGCGGCGGCGGCTTCTATCGCAAGGTGTCCAGTTTCACTGATCCTATGGCGTCGTTGTACTGCGATTACTTTTACGGCTGCGGCTACGTGACACAGAACCAAGTAGTGGGCCACTTCTCCTCGAACCAGGGTGGCTTCAATATCGGAGGCGGCTACCAGCACCGCTTGGGCGGAATGTATGGCGACAGCAAGATGAAGCTCTTTGTCGAAGCGCGCTACATCTACGTGGATTCGCCTGCGGTTACTACTCAGCCCAACGGCTTGGGAACCACGACTGTAGCCGCCGGGACGAGGATCATTCCCGTGGACTTTGGCGTGCGCTGGTAGCGCAAGGCGCAGTGCAATTTGACTCTCCCACTCTTTTGCGGGCCCAGCGCGGACGAATCGGGGCTCGTCACCTGTAACGGGCATGGACCATTACCCAAAACTTCCCCAAGCGGCGTTTCTTTGCCTCGCGTCAGTGACGCTTTTGGCTGGGTGCAATGCCACGTTCCGCGTCACCCAATCGCAGCCAGAAACGCCGGTTCCGAAACCTCCCTCCGGCCCGCCGCCAACTGCGAGCCAGAGCGGGGCGCTCACAATCTCGCCGCAATACGCCGCGCTTGCCCCGGGGCAATCGCTGCAATTCAATGTCATGGGCGCCGGCGGAGCCTCCGTGGAGTGGATGGTGAACGGCGTCGTGGATGGGAATGCCAGCATCGGCGCGGTGAGTGCGGACGGGAACTACGTTGCTCCGGCGAGCGTTACGCAGAGCGTGAACGTCACCGTGACTGTAGCGCTGGCCGCGTCCCCGCAGCAGAATTACGCTACGGCGGTTGTCTCGATCATCGCGCCCGCCCAGGTGACCTGTCCCTTTGAGCTTGGAAATCCGCAGGTGGCGCAATACTCGCTCTATCTTCCCGCTCCGGGAAAGATGGACGTGCAGTTTGGGACGACGACCAATTACGGGCTGAACACGTGGCAGGCGCCTACGACCTCAGCGAATGGCGGCGACGTGCAGATATATGTTGCTGGAATGCTGGGCCAAACGCTCTATCACATGCGCGCCCAGGTGATGCTGAACAACGGCGCCACCTACGAAGACGCGGACCACAACTGCATGACGGGCGCGCCTCCTGCGACCTCGCCTGTCAACGTCTCCACCACGGGCGGCGCCAGTCCACAGCCCGGCATCGAAATGTGGAACACCATTCAGCCCGCGAGCGACAGCCAGGCCTTCGCCACCGACCTGAACGGCAACGTGATATGGACCTACAGCTATTCGCACAGTTCAAACGACTTCATCCAAGGCATCCAGTTGTTGCCCAACGGCAATCTGTTGATGGTGATTTCGTACCTCTCGTCTATTACGACGGGCGTGAGTCCCAGCGTGATTAACGAGGTGCGGGAGATCGATCTTGCGGGCAACGCGGTGAACAGTCTGAATATGACCACCCTGAACCAGAAGCTGGCGGCGGGAAACTTCCGCGATGCGGAAGGCAATCTCTATCAACTTGGGAGTTTCCACCACGCCGTGTTGCCGCTGGCGAACGGGCATCTGGTCCTGTTGGCGACCTATGTACGGCAATTCAGCAGCCTCTCCGGAACCAAGGGCCCGACTGCCGTGATCGGCGACGCGCTGGTCGATGTGGACCAGAAATTCAATCCCGATTGGGTGTGGGATACCTTCGATCATCTGGATATCAACCGGCGTCCCATGAACTTTCCCGACTGGACGCACTCCAACGGAATGCTCTATTCGAGCGACGATCACAATCTGCTGCTTTCGATGCGTCACCAGAATTGGGCGATCAAGATTAACTTTCTCGACGGCGCGGGCTCGGGAAACATCATGTGGCGTCTGGGCGAGGGCGGCGACTTCAAGCTTGTGAATGCGACGGATCCGACGGACTGGTTCTACGCGCAGCACGGGATGGGCTACTTTACGCTCAATACCACCGGCGTTTTTCGCATCGGAATGATGGACAACGGGAACGACCGGATGTTTCCCACCGGCCAAGTATATTGCTACCCGTCCGCGACCCCGAAAGGACAATGCTATTCGACCATGCCGCTGTTGGAGATCGATGAGACCCACATGACGGCAACCATGATCACACACTACGTTCCGCCGGCGAACAACTTCAGCTTTTTCGGAGGGAACGCCGAGTTGCTGGCCAACAACGATATCGAGGTGAACTTCTGCGCGGCGGTCAAAGGGGCCATCGTGCAGGAGTTGAACCCGCAGGCATCGCAGGTTGTGTGGCAGGCGACGACGCCGGGCGCCGACCAGTTCCACGTGTATCGCTTGCCAAGTCTGTATCCAAGCGTGCAGTGGTAGAAGGCGCGTGGTCGGGATCTGCGCGGAGAATCACCAGGGCTTCCTTTGCTCTTCCGTCGGCGTTCCCACTTCACCGCGCTCAATGCGCTCCAAAAACGCGCGCGCCAGCTTCCGCTCTCCGGGATGGCTCTCGCCATGGATCGTGCACAGGTCAAGGAATTCGTCGCAGAGGGCGTTGCGCTCGTCGGACCGGGCAAAAACGCCTTGCAGCGCAATCGCAAGTTCGCGCAGGCGCGCTGCTTCTGGCCAGCCGCCTTTCTCGCCTTCCTCGCTGACGTACTCTGAGAACAGTCCGCGGCGCCCGCGCGCGCACTGGTCAAGGCAAGCCAATAGTTGTTCGCTGAAGGCGCGGCTTAGCGCATCCAGATGACTCGGATCTGTGGCGTCGCGCGGATCCATACTGCCTCTTACTTCACATGCATCGCCGCTTCAATCTCATCCGGGGTATGGGGCAGCGTGGCATCGAGATCGATCAGCTTTCCATCGGAACCCACCAGAAAGTCGCATTCGATGCGCACGCCCAGCTTTTCTTCGGGGATGTAAATGCCCGGCTCGATGGTAAAGACCATACCCGGCTTGAGCACCATCGGGTAAGTGGCGGGATCGTGCACGTCGATGCCCATCAGGTGGCCCAGCCCGTGCAGCCAATACTGGCCCAGTGGCTGGCCGTGCATGTCCTTGCCGTGCGTGTTGATGTAGTTGTAGGCCACCGTGTCGAGTGAATTCGGGTCCTGGCGGTCGCGGTCGTTGATGGTCGATTTGCCGGCAACGAAGGCGTCGATGGCCGCCTTCTGCGCGCCAAGGACGATCAAGTAAATCTCACGCTGCCGGGGAGTGAAATGGCCATTTACCGGCAAGGTGCGCGTGATGTCCGCGGCGTACATGGAGTACTCGCAGGCGGCATCGACGAGCAGAATATCGCCGTCCTCCGTGGTGCGGTCGTTGGCCGAGTAGTGCAGGATAGTGGAGTTGATGCCCGAGCCCACGATGGGCGAGTAGCTTGGCCGCTCGCAGCCGTTCTCCATCCACACCGCGGTCATTGCTCCGGCGACGGCGCGCTCCGTTATGCCCGGCTTCACCCACCACTGCATCATCACGCGCTGGGCCAGGACCGACGCCGCCGACGCCTTCTTGATGAGCGCAATCTCCCCATCATCCTTGATTTGGCGCAGCGGCATGATCAGGCTGGTCACATCGTGCGGCTGCGGGATGGCCGCCGTTCCCAGCGTGACGGCGGTAAAGCTCAGCAGCGCAGTGGCCGCGGATGAATCCGGCTGTGTCCAAAGATTCTTTTCGAGCGCGCGGTCGGCGACCAGCAGCCGGCTCAATTCCGCCGGCAGTTCGGTCATTGGTTCCACATTGTCCACGCCCGCAGCCTCTTCCACTCCCGGCGCGGCTGCATCCATCTTCATGCCGGTGTACTTTTCCATGCGCAGGTTGCGCGCGGGCAGAAACAGGATCTCCTTGTAGGAGCGCGGTGCGGCGGCCTTCGGTGCGTCGCCGACGATCAGCAACGCAGCACCCGGTTCGTTCCAACCGGTCAAGTAGAAGAAATCCGAGTCCTGCCGGTAGGGCATGAAGTCCAGTTGCGACTCTTCCGCGGCGAAGAGCACGGCCGCGCCGCCAGGCATTTTGGCCGCCAATGCCACGCGCCGTGCGTGGTATACGCCGGCGGACTGCTTTTCGAGTGCGTGGAGTGCGGGCAGTCCGGAGGAGAGAACAAGCAAGGCAAGGGCGGAAACGTAAAGCCGCTTCATTCCGCTATTGTCGCGCCTGGCTCGCCGCCGCGCAAAGCAAATCCAGCGAGTTGGCTGCAACTTTGGCCGCGAACAGGCGAACGCTCGTAACGTGGTTCAGGCAAACGGGAGTAACGGTTGGCTGGTCTGGTTAACTGCGTGCGGCCTCAATCATGGCTTTCAGGCTCAACTCCACGTCCCCTTCCGTCGTCACCCAACTCGACACGCTAATGCGCATGGCGGCTTTTCCCTGCCAGACCGTCGGACCGGCCCAGCAGGTTCCGTCGGCCTGCAGACGCGCGATGACACTCGCCGTTTTCTCGGCATCGCCAAACGAAACCAGCACCTGGTTCAGGACGACTTCATTCAGCACTTCGAAGCCCGCGGCCTTCAATCCCACCGCAAAGCGCTGCGCGTGAGCGCAGGTTCGCTCCACGATCGCAGCCATTCCCGCTTTGCCTAATTGCCGCAATCCAGCCCACAGTTCGATGCCGCGGGCGCGACGCGAGAGTTCGGGGGTGAAGTCAGAGGGTTCGCGCCGTCCACCGCGCCCCAGATAGGCAGCGCGCATGCCCATAGCCGCACGCAGGGCTTGTTCGTTCCGCACCAGGGCCAATCCGCAATCGTAGCCGAGATTTGGCCATTTGTGCGCGTCGGTTGCCCAGGAATCAGCCAACTCGAAGCCTTTCACAAGATGCCGGTATTGGGGCGACGCAGCGGCCCAGATGCCGAACGCGCCGTCCACGTGGATCCAGGCCCCCGCAGCGCGCGCCTCGGGGCAAATGGCGCTTGCGGGATCGAAGGAGCCCGTGTTCACGTTTCCGGCTTGCAGGCAAAGAATCGTATTGTCGTCGAGATGCGGCAGCGCGTCGGCCCGCATGCGGCCTTGCTTGTCGACGGGAACCTGCACCACGCGCTTCTTTCCCAGACCAAGCATCGAGAGCGACTTGAGGAGCGAGGGATGCGCCTCTTCCCCAACCACGACGCGCAACTCAGGCGCCCCGAAGAGTCCGTCAGCCTCGACATCCCAGCCGGCGCGCTCCAGCAGAAAATGGCGCGCCGCGGCCAGCGCGGTAAAGTTGGCCACGGTTGCGCCGGTCACCACGCCGCCCGCGGTCCCCTCAGGCAAGCCGAGCAACTCGCACACCCATTCGACCGCCGTCTCTTCCAATTCTGCTGCCACCGGCGTCGCGATCCAGAGCCCGGCGTTCTGATCCCAGGTGTCGACCAGCCAACTCGCTGCCATTGACGCGGGCAGGGAACCGCCAATTACGAATCCAAAGAAACGCCCACCGGAGATTGCCATCGTGGCGGCCCCCCCGAGTTCGCTGAGTAAACGAATGACCTCGGTCGGATCAGTATCCGATTCCGGCAGCGGCGTACGAAGCGCGCGCATGGCCGACACAGCCTCGGCACTCGGCGCAACTGGCCGGCAATCGAGGCCTTCGAGGTACGCAATGGCGGACTGAGCGGCTTGTTGGAGGACGGCGATTCGCTGGGCGAGTTCAGGACGTGGCGAAGAAGCGGGTGTTGGAGTTGGGTTCGACATGGTGGCTGTCTTAAGTACAGCCGAGTCTACCACCGGAGCGGGAGCCCCCTCCGCCGCGGTCGAATTTCGTTGCTGAAGGGATTGGATTGGCAAGCGATCCACCGCAGGTGGTTGAATTTCGCGTGGAATTCCGGTATTCTGGCGATGCAGACGAATTTGTCCGCCAGGCTCAACCCGTGTGCGCACCGGCTGGCGGAGAGATGAGTGGGCTTACGGCCCACTTTTTATTTGGGACAAATTGCCCGAGTGCGCATAAGGGGTTGTTATTGAGCAACCCGTTAAGAATCAACTGCATGCAGGTGGTTCTGGACCAGGGTTCCCAGGCAGCGATTGTTGCTTGATGGGGTGAGGGATTCGGGTCGTTAGCAAGCGATTCTCGCCGATGGGGCGAAGGAACGATGGCGGTCAGTTTGGACGAAATCCGGTCGGCGGCGGAGCGGGTGGCTGCTTCGCACGGGCTCGAAGTGGTCGACATTGAGCTCGCCGGTTCGACGAAAGACCGCACGCTGCGCGTGACCTTGGAAAAGAACGCCGAGGGCCGGGCGCAACTGAAAGCAGCGGCCGAGGCAGGCGTAGAGGGTTTGCCGGAGAGGCTTTTGGGAGGCTCGCTAACGGTGGAGCAGCTTTCCGGCGTGACGCACGAGGATTGCGCGGAGTTCAGCCGCGATTTTGGAGTGCTGCTCGACGTGGAGGACCTGGTTCCCGGTGCGGCGTACACGCTGGAGTCCAGCTCGCCCGGCCTGGATCGCAAGTTGAGCCGCCCGGAGGACTTCAAGAGGTTTGTGGGCTGCCTGGTGAAGGTGCGGACCTTTGAGCCGATCCGCAACAACCGGTACTGGCAAGGAAGACTCATGGCGGGGCCGCAGGCTTCGCAGGAAACGGGAATGATCACGCTTGACCTGGCGGCCGTGAAGCAGAACAGCAGGAGCCGCAAGGCAGGTGTGAACGCGGTAGAGATCGCGCTGGCCAACATTGAGGTGGCGAATCTGGTGCCGGAAATTTGAAAGACAGCTTCTAGCTCTTAAGCGGTTGAGGCAAGGATCGCGGCGACCGCAAGAACAGGCTAGGAGCTAGAGGCTGGGAGCTAGGAGCTAAGAGAGTATGGCCACTAACGCTTTGTATCAGAGTATCGAGCTCCTGAGCCAGGAGAAGGGCATCGACGCCAGTATCGTTGTCGGTGCGGTCGAGGAAGCCATCGCCCTAGCCACACGCAAGTTCTACAAGACCCAGGAAAACATGCGCGGGGAATTGAACAAGGATACCGGCGAGATCACGGCCTACATCTATAAGACGGTGGTCGCCGACGAGGACCAGATCGAGGATCCGGTCAACCAGATCACGCTAGCGGAGGCCAACGAGATGGCTCCGGGCGTGGAAGTCGGCAGCGAGATTCGCATCTATCGCGACACCAGTCCGCTGGGGCGCATCGCGGCGCAATTGGCTAAGCAGATCATCTTCCAGAAGGTGCGCGAGGCTGAGCGTGACACGGTCTTCCAGGAGTACGCGCACCGCGAAAAGGAAGTCCTGAATGCGACCGTGAAGCGCCTCGAGGGACAGGACATCATCTTCGACCTGGGCAAGGCCGAGGCCCGCTGCCCCAAGCGCGAGCAGTCGCGGCTGGAGCAGTTCAGCGTGGGCGAGCGCGTGCGCGTGGAGCTGCTGAAAGTGGATCGCGCGGCCAAGGGACCGCAGGTGATTGTGAGCCGCGCCGCGCCAGAGCTGGTGTCGAACCTGTTCCAGTCAGAGGTTCCCGAGATCTACGACAACACAGTGGTGATTCGCGCCATTGCGCGCGAGGCCGGCGAGCGCACCAAAATCGCCGTACAGAGCCGCGACAAGGATGTGGACCCCGTGGGCGCCTGCGTGGGAATGAAGGGCATGCGCGTGCAGTCGATCATCCGTGAGCTGCGCGGCGAAAAGATCGACATCATCGAGTACAGCGACGAAATCACCACCTTCGCCGAAAAAGCCCTGCAGCCGGCCAAGGTCAGCCGCGTTTCCATCACCGACCTGACCGAAAAGCAGCTCGAAGTCATCGTCGACGATACGCAGCTTTCGCTGGCCATCGGCAAGAAGGGCCAGAACGTGCGTCTGGCGGCAAAGCTCCTGGGCTGGAAGATCGACATCAAGAGCGAGGAAGAGAAGCGCCAGGAAGTCGAGCAGCAGATGCAGGCCCTCGCCGGCGCTCCTACCACGCCCATCGAACAGGTGAGCGAGCTGGGCGACGGCATCATTCAGAAGCTGATTACGGCGGGAATCACGACCGTAGAGGGGCTTGCCGACATGACTCCCGAGCAGCTCGAAGAGATTCCCGGCATCGGCGAAAAGACGCTGGAGAAGATCAGCGTTGCCGTCCGAAACTATTTCAGCCGCTTTGAGGCTGAGGCTGAAGCTGCGGAGGCGGCGGAGGCAGAACAGGCGGCTGAGGCCGGCGAAGGGGAAGCCGTAGCAGGGGCGGAGCCGGAGGCGGACGAAACGGCTCTGGCTGGTGCGGTGCTGGCGGAAGGATCGTTGGATGCCGCTGAATCCCCGGAGGCCGGTAATCCTACCGAAGAAGATTCTACGGAAGAATCCGAGGCGGAAAACTCAGCCGAAGTGATTGAAGAAGCTGAAAGCGTAGTGGACGTGAAAGCGGAAGATGAGATCCGAGGAAGCCGATCGAAGATGAAATCGATACTATCGGCTCCGAAGAGGTCCCAGAGCCTGACGCCAATGAAACCGAAAGCGCAATAGAAGAAGAGAAGCCGGCCAAAGAGGGCGGCGCGTAGGATGCGCCGCGTCTTCCGAGGCCTAAAGCACGATAACGCAAGTTTGGAGAGCGGCCAGTGCCATGAGGTAGCTATGAGCGACTAAGGGCTTTTTGGCGGCAGGAATTGAAAAGAGGCGGATGAGCAAGGTTCGTATCAACGATCTCGCGAAAGAGCTGGAAGTCAAGTCTCGCGCGATTCTCGACATTCTTCCGGGACTCGGCGTCGCTGGCGGCAAGACGCACTCCAGCTCGCTGGAGGAGGAGGAAGCGGAGAAGGTTCGTGCGCGCTTTGCGCAGGAACGCGGCCTGCAACGCATCCGAGCGCAGCATCCATGCGCCACGTGCCGGAAACCATCGTCCCCAAAATCGACCTCTCACACATCTCCAAGCCCGGAGACGTGCTGAAAGCCGTTCTGGCCAAGAAGAAGGAAGAGGAAGAAGAGGCGCGCCACGCCCGTATGCCGGTGAAGCCGACGGCGCCTCCGCCGGCCAAGCCTGCAGCGCCCACCGCGCCGCGGGCCGTTACAACTCCTGTTGCCGCGAAGCCCGCAGCCGCCGCTCCGGTCCGCCCAGAACCGCGCAAGATCGTTCCCCAGCCGCGCTCTGCGCCGCCGATCATTGCCCCTCCGCCAGCCCCTCCGGCCATTGCGAGCCGGCCTCCCGCTGGACGCTGTTGTCGCCAAAGCTCCCGCGGGCGCTGTGGCCGCCACACGGCCAGTTGTCGTGGTGGCGCCGCCTCCGGCTGCAGTGGTGGTGAAGCCGCCTGCGGCTCCGGCCGCGCGCGAAGAAAAAGCCGCCGCAAAGGCGCCTGCCGCTGTGGCGCCCCCGCCTGCTGATACGCCTGCCGCAGCCGCCGCCGTTCTCGAGCCTGCCGCAGCCGCGCCGCATGCAGTCGAAGTTTCCGCTCCCACGGGCGAAGCGCCAGGCGCGGTCCCCGCCATCGCCGCCGAGTCGACAACCGCTCCCGTTCAGCGCGGCCACGTCCGCGCACCAGCCGCGCCTGTTCCGCGCCGCATGGTGATGCCGCAAACCGGGCCGCGTCCGGTGTACAAATCGACCTTTATTCCTCCCACCGCTCCACCGCCCGGCACCGGACTGCAGCGCGGCAAGCCGATCTTCGATCGCAGGCCCGCGGCCGGTCAGGCAGGTGTCGGGCAGCGCATGCCCGGCGGCGCAACCGCTCCCGGTCAATTCCCCGGCGGACCACGACCCAAGCATCCAACGCGCATTCCTGCGGGCGGATTCCCGGCGTCCGGCGGCCCTACGGCGCCCGGCGCGCGGCCCGGATTTGGGGCGCGTCCAGGTTTTGGAGCAGCCCGTCCCGGCTTTGGGGCGCGGCCCGGCTCCGGCGCACCGCCGACCGGTGAAGCCCCGCGCCCAAAGCGCGCCTCCTCCCGCGGCCGCGGCCGAGGCCAGCAACAGTACCCCAAGACCAAAGAAGGCCCGATGAAGGGCTTTGTGCCGCCGCCTCGATATGGCGGCGTGCAATACAGCAACGAGCCCGTGCCCATCACCCGCGAAATCACCGTCACAGAGGGCATCAGCGTGAAGGACTTGGCCGAAAAGCTCGACATACGCGCCAAGGACCTGATCGCGACGCTCCTGATGGGCGGGGTTTTCGTCACGGTCAATCAGTCTCTGGACGCTGAGATGGTGAAGGATGTCGCGGCAAAATTCGGCGCCGCCGCCACCGTCATCAGCTACGAAGAGGAGCTTTCCAACCAGGCTATCGAGGAAGTGCTCGAGGCCGAAAACAGCGACGAGCTCGAAGTGCCGCGCCCGCCCGTGGTCACTGTGATGGGTCACGTCGATCACGGCAAAACTTCGCTTCTCGACGCCATCCGCGAGACCCATGTTGCCGCGGGCGAAGCGGGCGGAATCACGCAGCACATCGGCGCTTACAAAGTGAAGTTCGCCAAGGAGGGTTCGCCGGCTCATGGCCGCGAGATCGTCTTCCTTGACACCCCGGGCCACGAAGCCTTCACCCGTATGCGCGCCCGCGGCGCCAAGGTGACTGACATCGTCGTGATCGTTGTCGCCGCCGACGACGGTGTGATGCCGCAAACCCTCGAGGCCATCGATCATGCCAAAGCCGCCGAGGTTCCCATGATCGTCGCCGTGAACAAAATCGATAAGCCAGAGGCCAACCCCGACCGCGTGAAGAAACAGTTGGCCGATCGCGGCCTGATTCCCGAGGAATGGGCCGGTGCGGGCCAGGAGGGGACTGTTTTCGTTGAAGTCTCCGCCAAGAAACGCATCAACCTCGACCTGCTTCTCGAGATGATCTGCCTGGTAAGCGACATCAAGGCGCCGAAAGCCACGCCGGGCCGCAAGGCCGTGGGCAGCGTTCTCGAAGCCAAGCTCGATCGAGGCCGCGGCGCCGTGGCCACCGTACTCGTCCAGGACGGAACCCTCCATCTGAACGAGAGCTACATTGTCGGCAACACCTTCGGCAAGGTCCGCGCCATGTTCGACGACCGCGGCCGGCCCCTCGACGAAGCCGGTCCTTCGACTCCGGTCGAAGTCCTCGGCCTGGAATCCATGCCCGACGCCGGTGACACCTTCCTCGTGGTCACCGACCGCGACAAGGCCAAGTCCATCGCCACGTATCGCAGGATGAAGGAGCGCGACGCACAACTGGCGAAGAGCTCCCGCGTGTCTCTGGAAGGGTTGGCGGAACAAGTGCGCCAATCCGGCATCAAGGATCTGCCCTTGATCATCAAGGGCGACGTGACGGGGTCGGTGGAGGTGCTCGCCGATTCTCTCTCGCGCATGTCAACAGAGAAGGTGCGCGTCAAGGTCCTGCACTCCGGCGTCGGCTCCATCACCGAGAGCGACGTGCTGCTGGCCACGGCATCCAACGCTATCATCATCGGCTTCAACGTGCGCCCCGAGCGCAAGGCCGCCGAGCTGGCGCAACAGGAGAACGTGGAGATTCGCCTGCACACGATCATCTACGAGCTGCAGGACGAGATTCGACTGGCCATGCTGGGCCTGCTCGAACCTGCCTTCAAGGAGAACTACCTGGGCCGCGCGGAGGTCCTGAACATCTTCAGGATTCCCAAGGTGGGCACCATCGCCGGCTGCCGCGTGCAGGACGGCGTCATCCGCCGCGATTCCGAGGTGAGGGTGGTGCGCGATGGCGTACAGGTTTTCAAGAGCAAGATCGGCTCGCTGAAGCGCTTCAAGGACGACGCCCGCGAAGTGACGAATGGCATGGAGTGCGGCATCAGCATCGCCAACTTCGGCGACGTAAAGCAAGGCGATATCCTGGAAGCCTTCTCGACCGAAAAACTGGCCGCCGACCTGGGGGCGCTGACGAGCGCCAAGGCGTAGCGCTCAATCGACACCAACACGAAGCTTCGTGCTTACTTGTCTTGCCCTTCGGCACAATCGCCGCTTACACTGGTCTTCTCCCTCGTGTAGGCTATGATGCTCACTTTTCTTCGTCGCCGCCTCGACGAACTCGTGACCGGACTATTCCTGCTTCTGGTCGCCGTCCTCACGGTCGTCCACCCTCCGGTGTTTGCCACACGAGGTGGGCTGATGCTGGCGCGCTGGATGCTCTCGTCAGCCGCTATCCTGGTCGCTGCGCTCTGGGTTGCGTCGCGGTTCAGCCCTCTCGCCCGTGCCGCGCTTCATTTCGTGCTGCAGTGGGGAATTATCGTCGTGGCGGTGTTGGGCTATGCGAGTCTCAGGCTCCTGCACGCCTCGGCCATCACCTCCTGGCTCGGTATTCCATCCTTTGACCACTGGATGATGGCCGCCGACGTCGCCCTGTTCGGCAAGACTCCGTATCTCTGGTTTGCAAGCTGGGGACTGGATAACGTTCAGTTTCTCCGGATCATGTCCGGCTTTTATGCCCTGTACCCTCTTACCCCGCCTATCCTCCTCGCGTGGTTCTGGTTCAGGCGCGAAGTGACGCAATTCCGCCTCGTCCGGCGCGCCCTTGTCATCTCGTTCTATTGTGGCTACATTCTCTACCTTCTGATTCCCGTCGCGGGGCCACTGAGTCTGGCGCGTTCGTCAACGCCGAGCTTCCTCGAATCCACACTCGCCTACGCATTTCTTGCGAATAACTTCCGCTACGCATACGATTGCTTTCCCAGCTTGCACACGGCCAATCCGTGGCTGATGGTGTGGCTGAGCCGAGGCAAGCTGCCGGGCTGGTTGATGGGCGCAGCCATCACCGCCGCCGCTGGCATCACTCTCTCCACCATCGCGCTGGACGTGCACTACGGCATTGACGATCTTGCGGGGTTGGCATGGATTTTCCTGATTGTGCCGCTGGCCCGGGCCTCGCTGCCGCGCAAGCAGCCGTCGTGAAAGCCGCCCGCAAACCTGGACCACAGCAAAACGAGTTCCCTCAAGCCGTCGCTTCCCGTTGCCACACGGCCGCATCGAACTGTGCACACATTGGTAGCCTTCGTCCTTATAAAGATCGATGGCCTCGGAGTTGGCCTCGGTCACGGTGAGAGAGATTTCGGCGGCGCCCAGGCGCATGAAGCTGAATGCAGCTTGCGCGAGCAGGAGGCGAGCCAGCCCTCGACGCCGGAAGGCGGGGTGAACGCAGACCTGGGTCAGGTGTCCGCTCTGCCCGCTCACGCGCGAACCAAGCACGAGGGCCGCCAGGTCGCGGCTTGCGCGCTCCACCACTACGTACGACGCCTGCGGCGAAAAACTGCCGCAGCCGGCATAATGCACGATGTTGTTGAGAAAACGCATCGAGCCGTGAACGGAACGGTATTGGTCGTTGATCAGGCTGTCGGGATGGTCGCGGTAGGATTCGCAGATGAGCCGCGCGGCCGGCGCCAGGTCCGCCTCGCGCCACAGGCGCAATTCCAGGTTGCCAGGCAGATCCGCCTGGGGCGGGCTCCATCGCCCCTGCAATGCCTGCACCAGGAAAAGCCTGCGGAAGATCCGGAATCCGGCGTCGCGGAAGATCCCGGCATAGGTGCCGGATGGATGCAGAAGCAGTTGCGACTCGATGCGCTCGACGTGCGGCGAATTGAGTAGCAACTCGAAGAGATGCCGGAGCAGCGTTTCTCCGGTGGAGTGAGCCGTGCCGGACCCGTCGCCTGCGCCCTCCGGTGTGACAGCTAGGGCAAACACATCGCCGATGACGGCCTTGGTCTCCTCGTAAACGCAGAACACGTAGCCCGTCACGTGACCGGATGTAAGCGCAGCGTAGCCGGGCAGCATGTGGTTGTCGAGATACTGCATGAGCAGGCGGGCTGAGGAGTGGTAGTCCCAATGCAGGCGCTGCTCCCACAACTCGCCCTCCGCCTCCAGCACGGGGCGGAATGCCGGGGCTGCGAAGTGCCGAAGGTCGAGAATTTCGACGGAAGCGCCCGTTGTTTGCATTCTTCCTCTGTTTGGACCCCAGTTGCGGTGAATGGTGATCTGTACTTCATTGAGCCGCTGCATCGCGGCCCCCGGCTCTCCTGCCCTGGTCCGAAACAGCCAACGCGTCTTGGTCCTCTATCTTCGGCTCCAATCAAGAGGAGGTCGTGCGAAAGTGCTCTCAGCAGACTCCGCCACCGGAAAGACCCTTCCGGCCACTTTGCCACGAGTGCACGTTCCACCGCAAGTTGAGGCTTGGCTAGCGGCTGCCCACGAGGTAAACTTCCAGCCCCTGCTCAGGCCAACCGAAGAGCTGCTCATAGTGGCGGCCCTCCAGAAGCTCATCCAACGCGAGTTGCGTGTCGAGATCCGCGCCATGGCTACCCTGGATGCGCGCAACGAGGATGTGCTGACCATCGGGCACGCCGCCCTCGTCGTAATTCACCACTTCGCGGTTGCGATAGAATCCGAGCCCATACTCAACGTCGCGGCGAACGCGGAACACGGCGACTGACTCGTCCGCAGGAATCAGTCCCGCCAGCCGTTGGGCCAATGGCCGCGCGGAATAGGTGCGGTCGAGCAAGTGAATGACGCGCTTGGAGGACCTAGCTTCGGGGATGCCGAAGAACGGACCCACGCCGTAGAGGAACAGCACGAGCACTACCAGGATCCAGCACGTGGTCGCCCGCAGCCGGGCCACTCCAAAACCCTTGGTCACAACCAGAATCAGCAGTCCTGCCCCCGTTGCGGCCAGCGTGGCGGCGGTAAGCGCTTGAGCGGGCGGCATTGCCGCGCCGTGGGAAACGAACCAGGGCAGAAGCAGAACGATCATTGTCGTGGTGCCGCACACCACAGCATGACCGAGAAGAAGCCACCGGTTCAGACCCGGCTGACTGCGGCGGAACAAGTAGTCTCCGGTGAGGATGGTGATCGGCGGGAGGGCGGGAAGAATGTATCCGGGCAGCTTGGACCGCGAGAGCGAAAAGAAGACGACAGGAATAAGCGACCACAGCACAAGAAACTCGGGGAATGCGTCGCCGGGGCGCGTGGGCAACGGCTTTCCCGCGCGGGAGTGGCGCAGCCGCCACTCGGCCACCGACGTGAGGATGCCGTCGATCAGCGCGCGGATTGCGATCACGGTCCACGGCATGAGGGCCAGCACCACGACCACCAGGTAGTACCAGAAAGGCCGATCATGCAAGTATCGGTCGGTGGCAAAGCGCTCCAGGTTGTGTTCGAGGAAGAATTCGCGGAAGAAGGTGGGATTCTGATGCTGCACGGCAATAAACCACGGCAGCACCATGGCAAGATAGAGGATCACCCCCGGCCACCACAGCGAACGGCGCAGGATGGACCACTCACGGCGCAGAAAAGCGAAGGCGGCGATGATAAGGACCGCGAGAAAGGGCGCCACCGGGCCTTTGGCCAGCGTCGCCAGTCCCGTAAAAAAGTAGATGTCGTAGAGCCAGAATTTGGAGTCGGTTTCGTACCACGCATACCAGCCGAGCAATCCGATGGCAAGCGGCGCGGCCATCTGCATGTCGGTGGAGGCGCCGCGCGCGAAGGACATGATTCCGATACAAGCCACGGTGATGAGCGCCGCGTCAAGATGTCCCCCGGGACGGAACCGCCGCATGTGGAGGTAGATAAGCGCCACCATAATGAATGCGAAGGTGGCCGATGGCAGTCGCGCGGCCCAATCGTGCACACCGAAGTCCTGGAAGATAAACATCGCGCGCCAGTAATAGAGCGCGGGCTTCTCCAACCATGGGCGTCCGTAGAGATACGGTGTCACGCAGGCGCTCAGACGCCCCTTCAACGTGTCGGCTGCGTCAAACCGCACCAACATCTCATGTGCGATTTGAGCATAGCGCGGCTCGTCGGCTCCTACCAGCCCAAGGCCGTCGCCGCCCAGGAGCGGCGTGACCCCATAAACAAGAAAAAAGATGGTGAATGCAAGAAAGACCGATGCCTCGCAGAGGGTGGACCAGCGAGGCATACTCCACCGCCGGAGCGCGGGCCTATCCGGACCCGATGATTCGACAGGGTTCTCCATCTCCGGCAGTTCTCCAAGAAATGCGCATCCTGCTTCGCGCAGGACGATCATCTCGATTCCATGCAGGGCGGATGGGGGACCAGGCCGGGCCTGCTCGCCTACCGCGCTCAAGAAGCGGCGCGGAGATCCTTCAGGGTTGCGACAGGGTCAAGGCTAACAGATTCGCGCGGAATCTCAAGGGCGCTCAGGCGCAGTACCCAGCGGCGGAAGCTTTGTGGCGGGCTCCGAAAAATGCACCTCCCTGGCGATGGCGATGGGGCCGGCTTCTGCGGAGGCGGGGATGCGGGCAGATCCGGCCACCGAAACATGTGCCGCTTCGCCGACCCTGAACATTCGCGAGTCGTGAATCATGCGGTTAATTTGGCGGCGCTTCTGGTTCCGGAGACGGTTTCGCGTCCGCGGGGCCCTGTTGCGGTTCCATGGAACGATTCGCGGAGGACATACCCGTTCCACCGGATTTGCGCGACCGCTTCATCAACTCGTCGATGCGCGCCTGAAAACGGCCCGACCGGTCAGCGAGGAAACTCAGCTCGGGCACGTGGCGCACGCCCATCCTCTCCTTCAGTTCGCGGCGAATATAGCCTTTCGCCGCCTCAAGGCCGGCGATGGTCTGCTCTTCTGACTTGGCAATGTCTTTCACTGCGCTGTCCACGGCCACATAGACGCGCGCTGACTTGGCGCCAGGGTTCAGCACCACCTCGGTCACATAGCAAAGATCGATGCGCGGATCGGAGAGCTCGCCCTCGATCATGACGCCAATCTCATCGCGCAACGTCTGCGCCACCCGGTCCTGATGATGTTTTCTTCCTCTGTGTTCCGGCATGGCCCCTCCCGCTGAGGTAGACGAATCAGGATATCAGAGAGACAGATTGCATGAGCAGTGCGTGCCCCGATTCCGGGATGTATTGAAAGATACCGCAGGCGCAGATGGCCTGATTGACGGCTATCAAGAGAGATCCACCGCAACCACTTCATGCAGCCCGATCGGCGGCGTCTCAAGGAAGATCGTGTCGCGGTCGGTTCTGTACGAAGCGTCTCGTGCCGCCACGAGCAGACGAACACGGCTGACGTGTCTTCCCGCGAGAATCCGCAACGAGATCTTCTGCCCTGGAATGGAAACGATCTCCCGTACCGGCCCCTTCAGCATCATGGGATTGGTGAGATTGACAAGATGGAGGGTTATCGAGTCCTTCTGCTCCCACAATGCCACATCGAGAACGCCTTTCCCCTCGACCGTCACTGGCGGTGCTTCGTTGGTTGCCCATTCGACCCCATTTCGCAAAAGCTTGCCGTGATCCACGTTCAGCACCTGCCAGAACGTGCGATCGATATCGCCAGGGAAATAGACCGCGCGGCCGTTGCCGATGCGCTTAAGGTAGACGCCGGGGCCATGCGTTCCGCCGGGCCGCGCAAACACCGACTCCATCGGCAAATCCGGGTACGGCGGCACGATGCGCAGCGGCGTGAATTGACTTCCATCCGCCGGGGTTACATCCACCTGGTTCACCGCATTGATGATGCGCACGGCGTCTTCGAATCCGTGAAGGAGAGGATGATGCGCGTTGGCCGAAGGATCCTTTTCGAGGCTCAGGTAGGAGTTGAGCATGTTCTCTTCGACCGTGCCCGCGTAAGACGCGCCAAAAAGCGAGGCCAGGCCGAAATCTTTGCGCTGCACGCCCCACTCGTCGAAGAGCGATGTCTTGTAGGTGGCAACCAGCCCGCCGCCGCGCTCAACGAAACCGCGCAGGCTGGCACACTGCTCGTCAGACAGCGCAGCAATATTGGGCAGAATCAGCGTGCGGAACGGCGAAAGATGCTCCGTGTCGAGGCAGCGATCGTGAACCATCTCGAAGGGAATTCGCGCCTCGACCAGCGCCTGGTAGAACCCCAGCGCCGGCTCTTCGATCTTGGTGCGGGCCTCCTCTCCGCCATAAAACCAGGCGCTCTGCTGCGAGTACACGAGACCCACCCGCGCCAGTGGCCGGAGATTCCTCAAGTATTTTTCGTTGGCGTAGTGCCACTGGTAGATCTCCTTCACCACCGGAAGCCAGCGTCGGTCGATGGGTTTTGCGTTGAACTTGACGAACCACGGGCGAAACCCCTGTGCCACGCCGCCGACAACCCACATTCGAATCTCGTCGCCGTTCTGTACTGAGTCCTTCCAGCGATGTTCGTCGTCGATGCCCACGCTGAACATTCCTGCGATGGCCTTGTCACCCATGGTCGCGCGATACTCCTTGGCGTTTTTGCCATTGGCCCAGGGAGCCATGAGCCCGCGCCGGCTCTGGCGGTCGGCAAACAGCGTGGGCGCAAGCTCGCCGATGGTCTTCATATCCAGCTCGCTTAGCGCGCCGCCACCGGCGTTGGCGATGTAGCTTGCGCCGGGGTTAATCGCCCTGATTTTCTCGTTCCACAAGCGCCACAGATCGAAGAGCCTCTGCTGCCGCCAGACGATGTATTGCTTTTTTGCCGGATCCTGTGGGTCGTTGGAGCGCGGCAGGTCCAGGCCGGAGGCCGCGCGAAAATTCTGACGGCAGTGCTCGCAGTAGCACATGCCGCTGCCCGCCCAACGATTGGTGAAGATGCCGTCCGGCGTGTATTTGCGCATGATCTCTTCATGCACAGCGGTCATGAACTCGAAGTTGTAGGGACCGAGGGCGCATGTTTCCCAGTAGCGGGGATCGGAGGGATGCCGAACCGGGTTGCCGCTCGCGTCCACCCTGATCCAGTCAGGGTGTGCGTCATAAACCCTCTGCCAGCACGCGTGCGCATCGGTCCGGGCGACGACGTTCATGCCCAATGCGCGGCAGCCGGAAAGGAGGTCGCCAAAGGCGTCGCTATCGCCGAGCCACGCGCTGCGCTGCTGCAGCGGAATCTCCGTCGGGTAAAACGCCACCACCCCGCCCGCGCTCAGGCAGACCGCGTCGGCATGGATACTGCGAAAGTAGTCGAGCCAGAACTGCGGATCGTAGTTGCCGGGATCGTCCTCGACAAGTGCGAGCTGAGCCCAGCGCATGGGCCGGTTGTACCAGCCGCTCCTCGATGGCCAGCGACCGATCCGTCCCGGAACTTCCGCCCTCGGCGATGCAGGCTCTTCGCGGCAGGCAAAAACATGCGGTTGCGGCAAGTGCCGACCCTTTGACGAAATCTCTGCGGTTGCCCATAGCAGGCCCCTTCCGTAACCCAGCCATTGGATCACGGTGAAGCAGTTTGAGGAAACTGCCGGTTTGGCCCTGGGTCCGAGGGCTGACGAACTGTGCTGCTCCCGCGCTGAATTACGCGCCGAACTGCCGCAGATGATGGTCCAGATGCTTGTACATCAGGACCGCCCATTCGTCCGGGGTAAGAGAGCCGAAAAATGTGTGCGGATGCGAGGTGCAACCCTCTGCCCCCGCCACGGCGAACCGATCGATCAGCCCGCTCAGGCGCTTACGCTCGGCTTCAAAGTCTCTGTCATCGCCGATGACAACAAGCTCCTTTGCCGTCGGGGAATTCCGGCGCATCGGTTCTTCCTCGCGGAAGGCCATCGGCTTGACGACTGGCCCGAGAATGCGCCCAATCAGCGCACGCGGCGGACGGATTTCTCCCGCCGCCATCTCCAGACCCAAAGAGCAATGCGCCAGCATCTGCGCCGGATTCATTTTGCCCCACTGCCGCTGGCTAGATCGGGCTCAACGCGGACAGCCGCTCCTGTACTTCTCGCACGCACGCTGCCTCAAACAGACTCTCCATGCGAAACAACTCCTTACGGCGCTGACTGCGATTGCGCGTCGGTCTTCGTTCAGATTCCTGGCCTCCTAAAAGGATTTGCATCATCAGCTTTGCCCGGCGCGCTCGAGTTCCGCAATGTCGAGCTTCTTCATCTTCATCATGGCCTGCATGGCTTTCGGATGCCTGAGGAGCTCGGGAAGCCGTGCAGGGACCACCTGCCAGGAAAGGCCAAACTTATCTTTGAGCCAGCCGCACTGGATCTCGCTGCCGCCGGCGGTGAGCTTCGACCAATAGAAGTCGATTTCTTCCTGGGTATCGCAGCGCACGACGAACGAGACGGCCTCAGTAAACTTGTAGATCGGGCCGCCGTTGAGGGCGGTGAATTTCAGGCCGTCAAGCTCGAACGAAACGGTGAGCACCATGCCTTTCGGGCCGCTCGGCGTTTCAATCGAGCTTCTGAATTCGCCCAGCTTGCGCGAGTTGGGGAAGATGCTGCAGTAGAAGTCGGCGGCCTCTTCGGCGTTTGTATCGAACCAGAGAAACGGCGTGATGCGCGGAGAGTTTTCCGAGAGCGCTCATAGAGATCTCCTGATCAGTTGGAGTTCCGGCCGTGAGCGAATGGGAGGAGCGGCCGGCATAGAATATTGTTATCATATGTAGGTTGCAAAATGCAAGTGAGATGCGTAGGATGCTCGTCGTGGCCAGCGAAAACCAAGGCGAAACCCCGCTCCGGCTGCCCGGTGAGCACCACGTCTCGACCTGCTGGGCGATCGCTGGTCGTTGCTGCTCGTTCGCGACATGATGGTGCGCGGCTACCGCACCTTTCGCGAGTTCCAGCGCTCCGGCGAGGGCATTGCCACCAACATCCTGGCCGACCGGCTGCAAAAGCTCGAGGCGGGCGGCGTGATAATCCGCGAGGCCGCAGCGGAGGACGGCCGAAGCACCCATTACCGGCTTACAGCCAAGGGCATCGCGCTGGCGCCCGTTCTTCTCGAAATCTTAATCTGGGGCGCGCATCATGAAGAAGACGGATGCGCCCTGCGCGGCGATTGCGGAGATGGAGCAGAACCGCGCCGCGGTGGTGGCGGAAGCCTATCGGCGCTGGGAGCAGCGCGATCCCACGCCACTGATTCCACCTTTTGCAAGTACGGCCAAGATTAGGTCAAATCCAATTCCCCGAAAGGAAAATCGAAACCATGAAGGTCAACACGTATCTGAACTTCCCCGGCAACTGTCAGGAAGCTATGAGCTTCTACGGGAAGCATCTTGGCGCAAAAATCCTGATGAAATCGACATTCGCTGACATGAGCTCGCAGGGCGCGCCACAGAATCTGCCTCCGGGCCTCAAACCGGACGGCATTATTCACGCACGCTTCACGCTAGGCGACACGATTGTGATGGCCAGCGACGGCCCGAAGCGTCGAGCCGATGCGCAGCGCCTATCTTACGCTTGCGGTGGACAGCAACGAAGAAGCGGAGCGCATCTACAAGGCGCTCACCGAGGGCGGCGAAGTCTTCATGAAGATGGGCGAGACCTTTTTTGCGCATCGCTTCGGCCAGTTCCGCGACAAGTACGGCGTGAACTGGATGGTCATTCACGAGAAGCCGATGCCGCGGAACGGCTGAGTGCCGGGCGTCAGCCGATTGAAAAGAAGGCCATGGGCTGGTACCCTCATCTGTCCTGGTAAACCGGGAAGAAAGCAGGCACGACCATGGCCTTCAAATTTCAGGGTTTCGACTTTCTTCATCTTGATGCGAGCTTGACGGAAGAGGAATTGCTTGTCCGCCGCACGGCCCGCGATTTTGTCGACGCAAGCGTCATTCCGATTATCGAAGACTGCTTTCGCGAAGGGCGATTTCCCCGCGAGCTCGTGCGCGGTGATGGGCGAGCTGGGCTTTTACGGCGCCAATCTCGAGGGCTACGGCTGCGCCGGCATGTCGAATGTGGAGTACGGGCTGGTGCTGCAGGAACTGGAGCGCGGCGACTCCGGCCTGCGCAGCTTTGTCAGCGTGCAGTCGGCGCTGGTGATGTATCCCATCTTCACCTTCGGCTCCGAAGAACAGAAGAATGCCTGGCTTCCGGCGATGGCCACGGGCGAAAAGCTTGGGCTGTTTCGGGCTTACTGAGCCGGGCTTCGGATCGAATCCGGCCGGCATGACTACTCGCGCGCGGAAATCGGGCGATGAGTACATCCTGAACGGCGAAAAGATGTGGATCACGTCGGGCACGATCGCCGATGTGGCCGTGGTCTGGGCCAAGCTGGAAGGCGCGGATGGTGAAAACGAGGACGGCGTCGGAAGTGTGCGCGGATTTCTCGTCGAAACCGACCGGCCGGGCTTCTCGGCACAGCGATATTCACGGCAAATGGTCGCTGCGCGCGTCAGTGACGAGCAGCCTGACGCTTGAAGACGTTCGCGTGCCCGCGGCCAATCTGCTGCCCGGCGCGACGGGCCTCAAGAGCGCGCTGATGTGCCTCAACCAGGCCCGGTACGGCATCAGTTGGGGCGCGATTGGCGCAGCCATGGACTGCTACTCGACCGCACTCAATTACGCGAAGACGAGAAAGCAATTTCGCAATCAGCCCATCGCCGGCCATCAGCTCGTCCAGGAAAAACTCGTTTGGATGGCGAGCGAAATCTCGAAGGCGCAGTTGCTCTCGCTGCAGGTGGGACGGCTGAAGGACGCGGGCGACTGCAGGGCATCAGCACATCTCGATGGCGAAGCGGAACAACGTGTGGATGGCTCTCGAATGCGCGCGGCTGGCCCGCGACATCCTGGGCGCCAACGGCGTCACGGAGGACTACCCGATCATGCGCCACATGATGAATCTGGAGTCAGTGAAGACCTACGAGGGCACGCACGACATTCACACGCTGGTCCTGGGGCAGAGCCTTGACGGGGATCGGGGCGTACTGAGGCGCGGGTGCGCGAGCCGGGCATACTGAATTTCTTCATCGACAAGCCGGGGCTGATAGCCGCATAGTCGTATCCATGCGGAAATTTCTTGCGCTGTTTCGCTTCTCCCTCGACTGTCGTGCACTGACGCCTTCCTTGCCGCGCCTTCGCCGCCGCGCAACAGCCGGCAACCGCGCCCATCGTCCTGCACGCCGCGCGGCTGCTTCAGGTCGATACCGGAACCATGCTCCAGCCCGGCGAGATTCTCGTCGAGGGCGAGCGCATCAAGGCAGTGGGCGTATCGGTCGAGCATCCGCAAGGCGCGAAGGTGATCGATCTCGGCGACACCACGCTGCTGCCCGGCCTCATCGACGCGCACGTGCATCTGTTTCTGCATCCCGGCGCCGAAGACCTGCAGACGGTCGAGGAGTCGGTGCCGTGGCGCACGATTCTCGCCGAGCAGGCCGCAAAGGCCGACCTGATGGCCGGATTCACCGCCGAGCGCGACATGGGCACCGAGGGCGCGGGCTCGGCCGACACCGCCGTTCGCAACGCCATCAACCAGGGGCTCATTCCGGGTCCGCGGCTGCGCATCAGCGGCAACGCCATCGACATTCTGGGCGGGCACGAGGACGCCAACCACTTCAATCCCGCGCAGCATGTGCTCTCGAACGCCGACTACGCCAACACCGCCGACGAGATCGTTGCGGTGATGCGCGAGCAGCACAAAGAAGGCTCGGACTTCGCGAAGATTTACGAGACCGGGCCGGACAGGATGATCGACGGCGTGCTGCACACGCCCTACCAGTACACTGAGGCGCAACTGGCCGCGGCGGTTGAGGAGGCGAACCGGCTGGGCGCGTTTGTGGGCGTGCACGCCATGGGCGAGCCGGGCACGCTTTACGCTGCGCAGGCCGGCGTGGCGTCAATCGATCACGCCACGCAGCTCAGCGACGAAACCATGCGCCTGATGAAGGAAAAGGGCATTTTCGCCGTGCCGACCTTCACCATCTTCGACTACTTCGCGCACCATCGCGAATTCGCAGGACCAGGCGGCGACTGAGTCGGCGATGCTCGACTACAAGATCGCCGAGTTCAAGAAGCAGATCGCCGCGGGCGTTCCGTTCGCGGTCGGCTCCGACGTGGGCCCGTTCCCGCACGGCACGCAGGCGCGCGAACTGACGCTGATGGTGCGGTACGGCATGAAGCCGCTGGCCGTGCTGCAGGCCGATATGATCAACGGCGCAAAGCTGCTGGGCTGGGAGGGCCAGATCGGCGAGTTGAAGCCGGGATACTACGCCGACATCATCGCCGTTCCCGGCAACCCGCTCGACGACATCTCGGTGGTGGAGCACGTGAGCTTTGTGATGAAGAACGGCGAGGTGGTGCGGCAGTAAGCCGAGCTACGAGTGTACTCTCTTGTAATCCGGAAGGAAGATGCGAACTTCCGCTTACACCCCGTTGATCCGCAAAAACTCAATCTTTCAGGAGCAAACGGAATGCGTCTCGCAGCTCTGCTTGTTCTCGCCTCAGCGTCCGCGGCCGCCCTTGCCGCTTCACCGGCAACGACGCCTGATCCGCGCCTCCAGGGCAGCTACAAGTTCAACGAGGGCGGATGGACGTATGTGCATTTGCAAGGCACGCCGGAGCAGATCGGCTTTCAGCATGGATATCTGCTGGCGCACGAGATTGAAGACAACGTTCAGGTCTACCAGGTGGAGGCGCCGCATCGCGCAAAGCGCGAGTGGAGCTTCTTTCGCGACGCGGCAGAAGAACGTGCTGTGGCCGCACCTCGATGCCGAGTACCAGCAGGAGTTGAAGGGGATTGTCGAAGGCCTTCATGCGCAGGGAGCGGCGCTGGACCTGTGGGACATTGTCGCGCTGAACGGCTATATCGAATTGAGCGATTACTATATGCCGAGGCTGAATGCGAAAGAGGGCAAGACCGAATCCGCCAGCAGGCCGTTGCTCCGGGCAAATGCAGCGCGTTTATTGCCACGGGGTCGGCGACCAAGGGCGGAAAAATTGTGATCGCGCACAGCAACTGGTCCTCCTATGCGGAGGGCGAGCGCTGGACCGTGGTCTTCGATATTGTTCCCGCCAGCGGACAGCATTTCCTGATGGATGGGTTGCCGGGCGTGATCACCAGCCAGGACGACTTTGGCGTGAACGCAAGCGGCCTGATGATTACCGAGACCACGCTGCCTATGGCGAAGGGATTCGACTGTGAATGGGATTGCCGAGTTCGACCGCTCGCGCAAGGCGATGCAATACGCCACTTCGATCGACGAGTATGCAGCCATCATGCGCAAGGGCAACAACGGCGGCTATGCGAATTCATGGCTGATTGGCGATCGCAAGACGGGCGAGATCGCGTACCTGGAGCTGGGATTGCGCCACACGCCGCTTACGAAGAGGAAGGATGGCTATTTTGTTTCGTCGAATTTTGCCGCGGACCCGGAGCTGGTGCGCGACGATACGCCGGGATTCAACCCCAACGATCCGGAGAGCTCGATGAATGCGCGGCATATTCGCGCCGAGGAGTTCATGAAGGAGCACTACGGCAAGCTGGATACGGCGCTGGCCGAGGCGTATCTCTCAGACCACTACGACAGCTACGAGCACAAGATCGATGCCGGCAAGCGCAGCCTGTGCGGCCACGAAGAAACCTCGACAGTCGGTGAGAAAGTCTGGGACGACCCGCCTTTCGATCCGGGCGGCGCGGTCACGGGCAAGGTGATGGACTCGGAGATGGCGGCGAAGCTGAGCTTCATCGGCCGGGCGGGACATCCATGCGGAGAAGATTTCCTGGCCGCGCCGTTTCTGGCTGCGCACCCGGAGTTCGCATGGCAGAAGCCAATTCTGCACGACATGATCGCTGGGCCGTGGACGGCGTTTACGGCCAGACGAGAAGCCGCCGGTCACGACGGCGCAAAACTAGACCGGCCTGTCTTGCATCGCCGAGCTTTAGTCGGTCGCAATTCCGCACCCGAATCGCCGAGTCAATGACCGGCGAGCATCTGCGGCGTGAGCACGGCGATGTGATCCACCTCCGCGCCTTTGGCGATATCGACGACCTCAACTACAGAAGCGAAATCGAGGTCGTCCTCTCCCTGGATGAGCAGGACACGCTCGGCCCTGTTCTTGTAGATCTCAGTCAGCCTCGGCAGCAGTTCGGCTTTCTGCACATCGGTCTGGTTGATCCTGTATACCGGAGTCCCGGCGGCCCCATGCAGGATAGTAACCCGATCCAGCGATTCCGGGACCCCTCCGGAGAAATGCTGCTTCATGATAGACGGCGACAACACTAAGAGTTCCAGTCCCGTCGAAAACTGTCGGGCCTCTTTGTAACTTTGCTGTGCATCGGCATTCTTCCTGAGGACCAGTAGTCCTGCATACTCAACATTCGCCGCGCGCAAAGAGTCGATGACGTCTTCAACGGCCCGGAACTTTGCCCGCGTATCGGCACGAATATAGGCCTCTTTGTCGAGTTTGTCAGCGAGCAGGTCGCGAATCCGCGGACTCAGGTCACTTATGTCTACCCGATCCCTTCCGAGAAATACAGCGCCATCTCTCAAAACCGTCGCGACGATGGCATCTTCCTTGTCGGCGTCGGGCATGGCGACGAGATGCTCCACCGTCGCCATCACGATGTACGGCTTCATCTTGGCCTGCGGCTGCTGCGTCTCGTTCTGGGGTGTTCCGCCGAATCGCCGGCATCCGCAAATGGAAAGAACCAGACAGGCCAAAACTCCTGCAAGCGCCATGAATCGTGCTGAGCGGTTCATCCACTTCCTCCCCTTCCCGGCGAGTGAATCCCCGGACTTGTGTGAGGTGACGCAAGTGATGATAGCGCATGGGCGGCGAAGCGCTCTTACACCGCGACGGTGAAGCTCTCTTCGTTTCGGGTTACGGCCCGGTAGAGCGTGTCGCGCTCGAAGGGGACGCGGCCGGCCTCAGTGATCAGCCGGCACAACTCCTTGCGCGTCAGGCCCTGCGGCGTGGTGGCGCCGGCATCGTGATAGATCTTCTCCTCGATCACGGTTCCGTCGAGATCGTCGGCGCCGAAGCGCAACGCGATCTGCGCGATCTTCGGCGTCATCATCTGCCAGTAGGCTTTGATGTGCGGGAAGTTGTCCAGGAGCAGGCGGCCGACGGCGATCTGGCGAATGTCGGTGAGCCCTGTGGTTACCGGAAGGTGGTCGAGCGGCGTGTTCTCAGGGTGAAATGCGAGTGGAATAAAGGTCTGGAAGCCGCCGGTTTCGTCCTGCAGCGCACGCAGCTTAAGCAGATGATCCACGCGGTCGGCGTCGTTCTCGATATGGCCGTACAACATCGTGGCATTGGATTTGAAGCCGAGCTTGTGCGCCGTCCGCGCCGTCTCCAGCCACTCCTCGCCGTCGATCTTGTGGTCGCAAATGATGGAGCGCACGCGGGCCGCAAAGATCTCCGCGCCGCCGCCGGGCATCGAATCCACGCCCGCCTCGCGCAGTTTCAGCAATGTTTCTTCTACGCTGAGTTTGGCGCGACGGGCCAGAAATGCGATCTCCACCATGGTGAAGGCCTTGATGTGCACGTTGGGGAAGCGTTTCTTTAGCCCTTGGACCAGATCCAGGAAGAACTCAAGAGGAAGATCGGGGTGCAGACCGCCGACAATGTGAAACTCCGTCACTGCCTCCGAGTAGCCTGAGGCCGCCGTCTCCCACGCCTCTTCGAGGGCCATGGTGTAGCCGGCGGGGTCGCCCTTCTTGCGGCCAAAAGCGCACAGCTTGCAAGCAGCAACACAGACGTTGGTTGGGTTGATGTGGCGATTCACGTTGAAGTAGGTCACGTCGCCGTGCAGCCGCTCGCGGACGTGGTTCGCCAGCCAGCCCACCGCCAGAACATCCGGAGAGGCGTAAAGCGCGAGCCCGTCCTCAGCGCTAAGCCGTTCCTGGGCCAGCACCTTCGCTGCGATGGGGTCGAGACGCGGGTCGTACGTGCGAAAGGCGTGTGCCGGAATGGCTGATTGATCCCGAGACTTGGGTGCTTCAGCGGGCATGAATTGATGATACCGAAGTCCGCTTCGTCACGGAGTTTCCGGCGCGCTGCCGGGCAAGATCCAGAAGTACAAGATGCGGGAATTCGAGATTAAAGCACAGGGCCTCGAGGACGTTGCCAGCGCGGCGACGGCGTAACGCTTCGATCTGCTCATGCGGCAGTTGCAAATGCGGCAGCCCGGGTGATCGAGATCGCCGTCATATCGTCCTGCTGGCCGAATTGCTTTGCCGCATCGACGATGGCTGCCACGGGTTTTGTCGCCAGCTCGCGCCCGCGATCGAATCCAAACAGTTCGCCCTTGAGATTCTGCGCCTCAACAATGCCATCGGAATAGAACGTGAGCCGGCTGCCGTGCGGTAATTGGAAGCACACGGTGTCATAGTGCGTGCCGGTTTCGACGCCCAGCGGCAGCGCGCCGGGGACCTCTACTTCCTTTCCGTCAAGGTAGGGCGACAAATGACCGGCGTTCGCCATCACTATGGCGCCATCGGGAAAGATACGCGCCGCCAGCGCCGTCGAAAAGTTTCCTGCGGTGCGCCCCACGAGCCGCTCGTTCAGATTTGCAAGCAGTTCGGCGGGCTCCGCGGTATATTCCGAAACGCCGCGAATGGCGCCCACCAGAACGGACACCAACATCGCCGCGGGCAACCCCTTGCCAGCTACGTCGCCGATCACGACGAGAAGCGAGCCTTCCGGCGCGGGCAGAATCTGGAAAAAGTCGCCGCCCACCTGCTGCGCCGGCTCGTATGCGCTTTCGATCGTGAACCCCGGTACGTTCCCGACCTGTTCTGGAAGAATGATCTGCTGCACCTCGCGCGCCGCCGCCATCTCCGTTTCCAGTTGCGCCTGCTGCTGGGCTATGCGTGTGGAGCGGAGGACGAGAATAACCGCCAACGACAGCACGAACAAACAACCGTCGAGGCTGCCCACATTGATTGTGAACGGTCCGATCGTCCAGTTGAAGACCGCGTTTGAGAAACGCATCGCGGCCCCTGCGAAAGCGGGAATCATGCTGGCGAGAAAGATGCCGAGCTGCACGTAGATCGACAGGCTGGACACAATGGCCGGAACCAGGAGAATCCCCGCTTCGCGATTTCCGCGGCGCCAATGCACGATAAGCAGGATGGGAATGATTCCAGCGAACAGGCTGAGCTCTGGGGTGACACTGATCAGGACGCCGATCGAGGAGCCAATCCCGCTGGCCGTTTGTATCGATCCGAAGAGAATCCCTGCAGCGGACAGCACCAGCAGGACCTGCAACCAGCGCGCCACGGGCATTCGCAGGAAGGCCAGGAACATTAACGCCTCAATTACCAGGCCCGCGATCTGAAAGCATCCGTCTACATAAGCCGACCACGCGGGAAGATTGTGGAAGAGCAGGTAGAACTGCAGCGGGGCATGCAACGCAGATTGGAGAAATAGGAGGAAGATCCAGAGATACTCGCGCCGCTGCCGTTGGGCGGTAAAAAGCGCAAATGCAATGATTCCCAGCCCCAATCCGGCAAACTGATAGAACCACCCCAGGAGATTGTCGCCAATCGTCTTCAGCCAAACGTGGTCGCTGAGCGCCGAATCCTGTCCGATGGTGAGGTTGTACGGGTAAAAACCGGGGAACGAGCTGACCCAGTCATTGGGAGAAATGTGCATGCGAATGGCGATCAGCAGAGATCCTGTGGCAATCGCCGAATCCGGGATGCGCTTGAGTAGGCGCGCGGCAAACGTAAACGGCCGAAACGGCCAGACCTGGCCATTCTGAAACAACCTCTCACCGTTCACATAAACTTCGAATGCACTCGAGAGGTTGCACTCTTCCAGCGCCAGCCCGCTCTGGCTCGGCGTCACCTTCACGTGCACGCGGTACCACAGCACCTCCGGGCGCGCGCTGGGAAAGTACTCTTTGAGCGAGCGATACGGATCCAGGCGCATCCATTGGGAGTCGTCGAAATCGGTCCGCGCGTAAGCAGGATCGTCGCCCGGCTTGACCAGCCAGGTCATGCCCAGATCGGTGGGCTGGCGAAGAGTGGTGGCGTCAAAGGTCTGCGCCTGGAGGCGTTGCGGCGCAATCAACGTGCTCAGCATTGCGAACAGAAAGGCAACGTGCTCACAGCGGAGCAGGCCCATGCGGGAAATGCGAGCCATAAGGTGAACGAAACCTCCAGCCGATTTCAGTCCACCCTAACACTCTGTGCGCAACGGCTCCTAGCGGAAAATCAATGCTGCGCCGGCGGCGATGGGGCCGAGACGCGGGTCGTGCGTCCGAAAGGAATGCGCCGGAATGGCCGATTGATCCCGAGACTTGGGTGCCTCAGCGGGCATGGATTGATGGTACCGAAGTCAGGGTGAGTTGGTTTAACCTGATTCGGGCGGCGCTGTCCCGTGGGCTTGGTCACACTTCGGGGCCAGCTTGGAGGCGTACACTGCCCCTTCATCGTTGAAAAAGAGTCTGAATCATGCCCGCTGAAGAGCAGACTTCGACCCAGAGCTATGCGCGGGGGCCGGCAAGGCCGCTGCTGGAATTGACCGTTGGCGACCTGCTGCACCGCACGGCGGATCGCTTTCCGGATCGGCTCGCGGTGGCATCCCGCCACCAGGAGCGGCGGCTCACCTGGGCTGAGTTGAGCGCTCAAGCCGACCGCGTGGCGCGAGGGCTTTGGGCCTTAGGCATTCGCCGCGGCGATCGCGTCGGCGTGTGGTCCACCAACTGTGCCGAGTGGATCATGATGCACGTGGGCTGCGCGCGAGCCGGAGCCGCGCTGGTGAATGTGAACCCAGCCTACCGCTCGCACGAGCTGCAATTCACGCTGACCCGGTCGCGCATGAAGGCGCTCTTCCTGTGGCACGAGGACAAACACGCCGACTACGAGGAGATCCTGGGTCGCGCGCGCTACGGACTCGACCTGGCGCTCGAACACACGATCTACTTTGACTCGCCGGAGTGGCCGACGCTGCTGGACGCCGAGGGACGGCTCCCTGACCACGTCGCGGTCGACGATGTGGCCAACATTCAGTACACAAGCGGCACCACCGGCCTGCCCAAGGGCGTCATGCTCACCCACCACAACGTGGTCAACAACGGCCAATTCCTGGCGCAGGGCTTCCACTATACGGAGCAGGACAAAATCGTCGTTCCGGTGCCGCTCTTCCACTGCTATGGATGTGTGATCGGAACCATGAGCGCGGTGAATTCGGGCGCGGCGATCATCCTGCCCAATTGGACCTTCGACGCGCGCGCCACGCTGAAAGCGGTTCACGAGGAGCGCGCCACGAGCGTTTATGGCGTTCCGGCGATGTACGTGGCAGAGTTCGGGCTGCCCGATTTCGCCAGCTACGACACCACCAGCCTGCGCACGGGCATGATGAGCGGCGCGCCCTGCCCGGTGGAGCTGATGAAGCGCGTGCTCGAAGAGATGCACTGCCGCGAGTTGGTGATCGCCTACGGCCAGACCGAGACCTCACCCGTGGTGACGATGAGCGACGCCGCCGATTCGCTGGAAGTTCGTGTGAACACGGTGGGACGTGCCATGCCGCAAACAGACATCAAGATCGCGTCGCTGGAGACGTGCGAGACGCTGCCCTACGGCCAGCAGGGCGAAGTATGCGTGCGCGGCTACGCGCTCATGAAGGGCTACGACGGCGACCCTGAAGGCACGGCGCTGGTCATCCAGCCCGACGGCTGGCTGCGCACCGGCGACTTGGGAGTGATGCGCGAGGACGGATGCATCCACATCACCGGCCGCTCGCGCGACGTGATCATTCGCGGCGGCGAAAACATTTATCCGCGCGAGGTCGAAGAGTTCCTCTACACCTGTCCCAAGGTCGGCGAAGTGCAGGTCATCGGCATTCCCAACGAGCGGCTGGGCGAGATCGTGGTGGCGTGGATCCGCCTGCGGCCCGGAGTGGACGCGACCGAAGAAGAGATCAGAGCGTTCTGCCAGGGCCAGATCGCTTATTACAAGATCCCCGAGCACGTCCGCTTCGTCACCGAGTTCCCCATTACGCTGTCAGGCAAGATCCAGAAGTACAAGATGCGCGAATTCGAGATTGAAGCACGGGGCCTCGAGGACGTGGCGAAGACGGCAACGGCGTAAACCGTCTTAATTAGGCTTGACAGACGCGCGACGATCCCGCTTAATAGTGCCTATCTCAGCGTTGTGCCAACAAAAACATCCTGGAGGATGAATATGGAACGCCGTGTTTTTCTCCGCACCGCATTGGCAGGCGCAGGTTTTGTTGCAACCTCGCGGACACTGTTTGGGGCGAAGCAGTGCAGCGCGCCGGAGGCTACGATGACGCCGATGGGCGTTCATCCCGTCGAGGTCTGCACCGCCGGCATCTCCTCCATCACAATCAAACAGGCGTATCAACAGGAGAATGAATGGTGCTGGGCGGCATGCATCAGCATGGTTTTCGAATACTACAAGCACACCGTCGATCAGCAACGCATCGTGAAGGAGACCTGGGGAACGGTGACAGATATGCCGGGCGAACCAGCCGCTGTTCTTCGCGACCTCAACAAGAAATGGTGCGACGATAACGGACGTTATTTCCAATGCCAAGGCGACATGCGCTCAGTGAACGTGAATACGGCCTTGCAGGACCTGATCGACGATCACCCGTTGATTATTGGCGCGCTCGGTCACGCCACCGTTCTGACGGCGATCACATCCGCGGTGGATACGATGACCACGCAATTTGTGATCCAGCAGGTGGTGGTCCGCGACCCGTGGCCCGGAAACGGAGGGAGGCGACTTCTCTCACCCGTGGAGTGGGCCAGCATGAACTTCGCCGCCCGCATCCGAGTCACCGACGCGTAACGGCGCTTGACGCACCCATTCAAAACCGCGCGACGAATCGCACGCTGACCCGCAGCGGCGCAATTAATGCTACTGCGGGGTTGCGGTTGTACCTGTTGGCGGCGGAGGCGGAGTTGACGGCGGCGCAGGCTGCGCAGGCGCAGGCGGCGCCGGCGCGGCGGCTGCGGGAGCCCTCTTGGCAACGAAGTCTTGCGGAGGCCGGTCGCCGCCGCCGAATGTGCGCGTGAACTTGATGGTGTCTCCGTCGGCCGTTCCCTTGTAGTTGATGGTGACGGAATTTCCGTTGAAGTTCAGCACCTGGTCAAAGGAGATGTTGTCTCCATCGACTTTGCCGTTGGAGATGTCCACATCGCCGCGCGGCGTGGTGACCTTGCCGGTCAAGGTTGCGCCGTCGACGTGAAAGTCGAATGTGAGGGTCTGCGTGTTGCCGTTGCGCCCTTGCACATCGCCGGTCCATTTGCCGTTGAAGTCGGCGGCCAGCGCACTGACGGGACCGAGCGCGAAAAACAGGAATGTGATTCCGAGTTTCTTCATCATATGAGCGTCTCCCAGCGGTCCATTTGCGTCCCGGCGACGGATGTTGAACCCGGCGCTTGTTCATAGGAGACGTTCGGAAGCCGAGGCGAGTCTCACTGCTCGGAGTTTCGTGACGAAAGCGAATAAGCAAGTCAGCGAGCCAGGCGGACCGAGATTTCCGGGTTGTTTACCTTTTAGGGCAAATATATACTTGACGAATCAACTCTCAAAGTACATGATGGGGTGAGCGGTGAGTAGGCTCTGGATTGAAGAGAAATGTCTGAGGACTCATCCGCTCGATTCTCCGTCCTCTGCGAAGGTATTTGTAATGCTGCAAGCGTACATGGATGACAGCGGAACCCACGACGGTTCTCATAATTGCGTTGTTGCTGGCTACTGGGGAGGGGTGAATGAATGGCGGCGCTTTGAGAGAGCTTGGAGAGAAGTGCTTTCGCGAGAGGGAATTTCGGAATTTAAGGCTAATGAATTTTGGCCTCGGATCAAGGATGAGCGAATAGGCCCGTATCGTGGATGGACTGACGCGCGGCATCGGCGATTTATTGCGCAACTGTTGAAGGTGATTTTTCAAGCAAAGATTTATCCCTTTGGTTCTGGAGTTCTGGCTGCTGATTGGCAAGCGCAACCGCTCCACATTCGTCAAGTGATTACTCTTGCGAATGTTCCCACTAAGGCAAAACCTATGTTCGTTTCATTTCAGAGGAATTTGTATCGAGCGGCAAGCTACTGCCTTCCTGGGGTTCGGATGAATTTTGTCTTCGATGAATCGTCAACGCGACACATTCAAGCTGGGATTCTGCGGTGCTTTAATGCGACAAAACGACTCGTCATCGAAGAAAAACACCCCTTGAGTGGTCAGCTAGGGAGCATTTCTTTTGAGGACAGTGCATCTGCGCCGCCCCTTCAGGCGGCGGATTTGCTCGCCTATGAAATGCACAGATACGCGAAGCAGGAGCGCCATGGGGTAAATGAGATGCGCGACGTGTACAAAATCGCGCTCCTGCACATGAAATCAAATGAGGACTTCTGGCTTTTTGATCAACCACGCCTCGAAAGAATTAACAGACTTTTTCAGGAGAAATCTAGTGCGTAAATCGAATCGGGAATTGGCGATATTCAACGAAGCGATGAGTCGCATTTTGAGGGCTGATCCAAGGGGAGTGAAGGCTGAGATGGAAGCGGACAAACGTCAACGCGAAAAACAGCGGAAGGCTAAGAAACCGCCTTCCGCTTTGGGCCGCGCTTCAAACGCGAAGGATTAGAAAGCCGTTTGTCCCACCTTGCCAGTGACCTCGGCATAGGTAAGGCGTTTGCCTACCACTTGGGATAGGACAGCAGAAAAACGATCTGAATCGGTCAACGGATTCTTTTTGGTTGCGCGGTTGTTATATCGAAACGCTTGCTCATCGAGGTAGCGAAATAGATGGAATGGCTCGACACTCACGTAGGTCCCATTGATGCCGCGCTTCAAGAGGCTCCAGAAATTCTCCATGCCGTTTGTGTGGACACGGCCACTCACGTAACGCACCGCGTGATCGATGATCTGATGCAGGTATTCGCGATCCAGCCCCTTGTAGCCGCCCATCTCATCGGTGAAGAGGGCCGACTTGGCTTCAACGTGCTGGCGAACGATTGGCTGCAAAGTGTGCTTTTGGCGGTCGGGGATGATCTGAGTGCGAACCTCACCTCCGCGCTCCAAGAGGCCCATCACGATGGTCTTGTCACGGAAGCTCTGTCCCATTCCAGTGATGCGCCGGTTGTAGACATCTTGGTGCATATTGCGGGCCTTGCCGCCGATGAAAGTCTCGTCAGCTTCGACTTCGCCGCCATTGTCGCCGATCTTCATCGTGGAACCGTTCGCCATCGCCTTGCGAATCCGATGGAGCATGAACCATGCGGTTTTCTGAGTGACGCCCAAAGAGCGGGCAAGTTCGCAGGAGCTAACGCCATTCTTTGCGGTAGCGATGAGCCAAACGGCAGGAAGCCACTTTTCAAGGCCCAAAGGCGAATCCTCGAAGATGGTCCCGACCTTGGCGGTAAATTGCCGCTTCGCATGGCTGCTTTTGCACTGCCATCTGTTTTGGTTCGCCAGATAGGTCACGTCCTTGCGGCCACAAGTAGGGCATTCCACACCGTGAGGCCAGCGATGAGACGCCATGTAACCCAAGCAATTCTCAGGGTTTGCGAAGTGGATGATTGCTTCTCGGAGGGTCCGTGGGCTTTTCATGATTCAATCATAGGGGCGTTTGCGTGATTTGTCAAGTATATAATCACCCCTTTTAGTATCTATCCCCCCTCCCCCGGGTATGCCATACCTCAGTGTTTGATAACAAAGGGTTTACGGGGGCAATAATATACTTGACTAATGACGAATTCTGTGCGATTCTGGTTTTGCCATGAGAAACGAAGTCAAAACCCTAGCCGATGCAATCAGATACTTCTCTGACGAGCAGACATGTATCGACACTGTAGCCTTCATGCGCTGGCCTACCGGCCCTGAGTGCCCCGCATGTCTCAGCCCCAAGGATCGCCAGCACTGGCTCAAGAACCAGCGGCGCTGGCAGTGCCGGGAGTGCGGTCGGCAGTATTCCGTCAAGCTGAATACCATCTTCGAGGATTCGGCCATCTCTCTCCAGAAGTGGCTCCCTGCGATGTGGCTCCTGGCGAATTGCAAGAACGGCATTTCGAGCTACGAGTTGGCCCGCGATATTGGCGTCACTCAGAAGTCAGCATGGTTCATGCTGCATCGCCTCAGAGAAGCAATGCGTGACACTCGCAAGCATAAGTTTGGTTTTGGCGGTCCCGTTGAATCAGACGAAGCGTTTATCGGCCCCAATCCTCAGAAGATGAACAAGTCGCAGCGGCGTCGTTATGCCATCAAGCGCGGCGATCTTCGGAACGAAGGCGGCATGGTTGGAAAGACTGCCGTGCATGGAATGTTGGATCGTGAGTTGCGCCAGGTTCGCGCAAATGTCGTCGCCAGCGTCACCCGCCGCACCTTGCAGGATGCGATTCTTAAGAACGTCACGCCCTTCGCTAAGGTCTATACCGATGAGGCAACCGCCTATGACGGCCTGAGCAGGAACTTCGTTCACCAAGTCATTAACCACTCGCAGGAGTACGTGCGCGGCCAAGTCCACACGCAGGGAACCGAAAACTTCTGGTCACTGCTCAAGAGAACTCTTCGCGGCACCTATGTGGCTGTAGAGCCTTTCCACCTTGACCAATATTTGAGCGAACAGGTATTCCGCTATAACAACCGCGCAACTGTAGACAATCCTGTGACTGACGCGGATCGCTTCGCGCTGGCAGTATCGCAGATTTCAGGGAAGAGACTGACGTATGCAGAACTGACCGGCAAGGTGGGTAATCCGGCGTTCTAAGTACGCTTGGCTGGGGCGCCAGAAGCGCGGGAAGCGGCGTCTACGATAGGCCCCGTATATAGCCATAAGACTCAAGATAGTAAATCCCCCCAAGGTCGTATCTACGCTACTCTGATCTGTAGATTTAATTTCGATTTTTGGGGGCCTTATGCACGAAAGCCACCGCGCAAACGGTGGCATCGCTCAAATCCGATTTGGACTTGTGGGACCGAATTCAATGCCTTGAGCATATCGCTCAATTTCCCGCCAGTCAATGACTACTTTGGTGCCCCCTACGGCATTCCTGTCTCCGAAAGGATGCGGCAGGCCACCCCTCCCGGCTGCGTGTATCAGGCGCAGCCGGAGAGGATAACCATTCACCATTTAACCCACCCTGGAAGGGGTAAAGGACAATCAAATGGCAACTAAGATAACGGTACATCGCAGCGCAATCACTGGCAAGTTTGTGAGGCCGCAGTACGCGGTTAAGCATCCTCGCACAACTGAAACTGAGCATTACAAGAAGAAGTAGGGCGTCAGCGACTACTCTCCTGAATCGATGGGCCCGCTCAGCGATGGGCGGGCTTATCGTTGCGGACTCGGGAGCGAGGACTAACCTTTTCCTGCTTTTCTTTTTCCAGGCGCTCATTCAGTTCTGCCTTGGAAACAGTCAGCACCTTGCTCAACACATCCTCGAAAGCGCGGTATTCGTTGGACTGCGGTTTCGCCTTCAGATTGAGTCCATAAAGTTCTGTAGAAGCGGTCCAGGCGGCGAGCGGTAGCGAGCCACCTTTGGGTTCTCCTTAGGATGTTGTTCGTGGAAACGACATTCCGAGAGGAGGACACGGCGATGGCTCGCAAGAGACAGGGTATTGGGATGGTGGAGGGGTGGCAAGGGTTGGGTGAGGAGGATTTTCTTCGCAGCCTTGTGGAACGAGTGGTGCAGCAAGTGCTGGATGCGGAGATGACCAGCTTCCTGGGCGCCGGCAGCTATGAGCGCAGCGCGGAACGGCGGGGCTGGCGGAACGGGTTCAAGCCGCGGGTGCTGAAGACGCGGGTGGGCAAGCTGGAGTTGTTGGTGCCCAAGGATCGGGAAGGGCAGTTTCAGACGGAGTTGTTCGAGCGTTACCAGCGCAGCGAGAAGGCGCTGGTGCTATCGATGCTGGAGATGTACATCTCTGGGGTATCGACGCGCAAGGTCAGCGCGGTCACCGAGACGTTGTGCGGGCTGGAGGTGAGCCGGAGCCAGGTGTCGGCGCTGGCCGAGAAGCTGGACCTGGAGCTGAGCGCGTGGCGCAACCGGGCTCTGGAGAAGGCCTATCCGTACCTGGTGATCGATGCGCGCTACGAGCGGGTGCGGCGTGCCGGCGCAGTGGTGAGCCAGGGCGTGTTGGTGGTAGTCGGGATCAGCCAGGAAGGCTACCGCGAGGTGCTGGGGGCATGGATGGCGGACTCGGAGACGGAGGCTAGCTGGGGCCAGGTTTTCGGGGACTTGAAGCAGCGCGGACTGCGCGGCGTGCGCTACGTGGTGTCGGACGATCATCAGGGGCTGGTGCGGGCCGTGCGGCGGCATTTTCAAGGGGCGATGTGGCAGCGCTGCCAGGTGCATTTTTTGCGCAACGCGCTCAGCCTATGCGCCGCGCGGGACAAGCCGCTGGTGGCGGGGCTGCTGAAGAACGTCACGGAAGCGGAGACACGGGAGGCGGCGCTGGAGGCGATCGGCCAGGTGGCGGCAGAGCTGGAGAAGCGGGCGCCCAAGGTAGCGCGGTTGCTGGAAGAACATGGCGAGGAGATCCTGGCGGTGTACGCGCTGCCTGCATCGCACCGCAAGAAAATGCGGACCACCAATCTGCTGGAGCGGCAGAACCAGGAGCTGAAACGGCGCACGCGCGTGGTGCGGGTATTTCCCCATGAGCAGTCGTGCCTGCGGCTGGTGACGGCGCTGCTGATGGAAACCAACCAGGAGTGGATGGAGCAGCTTTACCTCGACATGGGCGAGGGCGCAACGGCGGTCAGCTCGCAAGCCATGGCCTCGGCCGCCGCCTGAATGCAAGTGCGCTCCGGGCTACGCCCTCCGCGCACTTGCATTCACAACCAAAACCCTGAGGAGAACCAATCTACAGAAGAATTCGGACTTGACTCGCCTTCATGGGGGTCATTGTATGTCAGAACCGCAAGAAATAACAAAAATTGACGCAGCGCGCCGCCAATTGTCCACCGCAATCGAGCTTTGGTTCAATGATAAGGATGCGGTTTCGATTCATTCACTCGCATACGCGGCCTACGACGTTATCCACACCGTAAGCCAAAAACATGGTCGAAAACAGACACTAATCCTCGATTCGGATTGGGTGAAAGATGAACACAAAAAGGAGTTCAGGGATGCGATCAGAAGAGCCGGAAACTTCTTTAAGCATGCCGACCGCGATCCAGAAGAAGCGTTGAAATTCAAGCCAGAAAGCAATGAGATTTTCATCTACTTTGCGATCTTAGGCCTTGAACTGATGGGTCTCACCATCAACAGATTTGAGCACGCATTTGTGATCTGGCTCTGTTTTCAACGGCCTGAGATGCTCACGCAAAAAGGGCGTGTAATGTTCTCCGAACGCTTCCCAGTCGGTACATTCAATGAGATTCGGAAAATGCCCAAAAGAGAGTTCTTCCAAGCATGCCTTTAGGTGAGTAAATTGCTGCCCTGTCACGGCATCTTCGAGTTTGGCTTGAGCGGTCATAGTTAGTCAAGTATGTTATTACCTTTACGGGATGGGGTATACCGTTCATATCTGATTCTAAAGGACTTATTTTGCAAACACACCGATTTAAAAGGGTTAGTCGACAGGGAACAGTGGACAGTGATCAGCGGACAGCGGGAAGCCAGCAGCCGGTAGTCCGCGAGGTCTGGTTGAGCACTCATGGAATGAGTATGCGCCGGAAGGCGGAAATGATCGGCAAACTTCGCCAAATTTTTTGCGGAATACTTTCAGCGAGTTAGGGTGCTCTGGCGCGGATGGGGCACTTGACACTGGATTGGGGGTACGGACCGGAGACATACCTGACAGTTTGAGTTTTGACAGTTCGCCGTTGGTTGAAAGAGCGTGTTCATTTTGTTCGGTCTCCGGCAGAGTGGAGCTCGGTTGGTGAAGCGGAGACAGGCTCTGGTGGAGACCAACCTGTCAAGGAATAGCCAACTGGTGACTCATCGATCCGATGGGCCGTGGAGCCGGGTACAACCGGCTCCCCGCTTGCTTTCGATGGCCGTGACCGAAACGGTCCCATTTTTCTAAAGTCACGAATTCCTGGCGGTTGTTCTCTCGGTCTTGAAATGCCGTTCGGTAAACTATCCCTATGGCATCTCCCGCCGCCGGGAACCGGTCGATGAAATGGCCAACGATTCTGTGGCTGCGTTCGATCGCCCTTCTTCAACAACGTGAGGAGCAGGTTTTTCTTCTTCTGTCACTGCTGATAGGAGCGCTTACCGGGCTCGCCGTTGTTGCGCTTTATCGTGGTCACCGAGCGGCTGGGAATGCGCCTTTATCCGGTTGGCAGCGCCGCATGGAGGCGTGTACTTATACCCGTGGCAGGATCGCTAGCCATGGGCTTCCTGCTCTACCGCTATTTTCCCAACGCCAGGGGCAGCGGCGTGCCCCAGACAAAGGCCGCCCTCTTCGCACGCGATGGATTCATCTCCTTGCGCACCGTCCTGGGCAAGTTCTTCTGCACAGCTACCACCCTGGCGAGCGGGATTCCGCTGGGCCGCGAGGGACCATCCGTCCAGGTAGGCGCCGGAATCGGCTCCGTTCTCGGCCGCTGGCTCGGCTTGCGTCCGGAAAAGGTGAAGGCCCTGATTCCTGTGGGTGCCGCCGCCGCCATTGCCGCGGCCTTCAATACCCCGATGGCGGCTGTGTTGTTTTCGCTCGAAGAGGTGGTGGGCGATATGCACGCGCCGATTCTGGGTTCGGTCGTGCTTGCTTCTGCTACCTCATGGGCGGTCTTGCGCCTTTTGCTTGGCAATAATCCTCTGTTTCAGTGTACCACAATACACTTTGGTCCATCCGCTGGAACTCGCCATCTACGCCCTGCTGGGCATCGCTGGTGGCTTTCTGTCCGTGGCCTTCACGCGGCTTTTGTTGGAAATGCGCAAGTTCTTTCTGCAACTGCCCAAGAGTACGCGCTGGTGGCATCCCGTAGTGGGAGGCGTGACGGTTGGCCTGATGGGATGGTTTGTGCCTCAGGTCCTGGGCGTCGGGTATACCTATGTCGGCAATGCCCTGAACGGCACCATGGCGCTCAAATTGATGCTGCTGCTTGTCGTGCTCAAGCTGCTTTGGAGTCACCGTCAGTTATGCCTCAGGGAACGCGGGCGGAATCTTTGGACCGAGCCTTATTTCTCGGCGCAATGCTGGGAGGGGCCATCGGTACGGTGGCCCATAATTTGCTGCCTGGATACACCGCAACTCCTGGCGCTTACGCGCTGGTCGGCATGGGCGCGCTCTTCGCGGGCATCGTGCGAGCCCCAATGACATCGGTGCTCATGATCTTTGAAATGACGCGCGATTACGCTGTCATTGTGCCGCTGATGATCGCAAACTTGACGAGTTTTTTCATCTCTTCCCACTTTCAGAAGCAGCCTATTTACGACGCATTGGCCCGTCAGGACGGCATTCATTTGCCCAGCCACAGCACTCGCGACGAACTCAGCCGGCGCACAGTGGCTCAGATCATGCGGAATTCTCCGCAGATACTCCCCGCGCAGATGCGCGTTGAGGATGCCATTGAGCAAATTCGCTCCGGCCCTTTCCGCATTTGGCCCGTGGCCGACAAGGGGTACTTTCTCGGAATCCTGAACAGAGAGGAACTTGAGCGTGCCTTTGTCGATGGAAGGAGAGAGCAGACCGCTAGCGAGCCTTGTAGAAACCCTGCATGTTCCGCACGTCCACACGGATCAAGCCCTGCATTTGGCCCTCGAGCGCATGAGCAAGTATCGTCTCGATGTCTTGCCGGTCGTCCACCGTGCGGATCTTCACAAGCTGGAAGGCGTCGTGACCCTGCCGGATGTGCTGGATGCGTATGGCATCGACCGCATTGCCGCAAAGTAACCGGGGATGACAGAGGCCTCGCAGAGACACTCGAGAAACCCGCCTCAGGCTCGCCTTAGGAGAGATTCTGGCTCGTCGCCAACTCGTGAGTTATAGAAAACTGCCGGGCAAGCGGTAATACACCCAGAACGCGAGCTTCCGCACACTTTGCCTATTTGACAACCGGTTGCTGCAGATGAGCCTGTCTATGGAGGCTTACAGCGCCAACTTCCGAGTAGAACTCGAATCCTCAGGCGCAGACAATGCGCCGCCGGCTTCGAGAGCCCGAGGGGATTTACGCTTTCCTCGCAAGGCAGCGACGGTTCTCAAACCGGGGCTTCTTCGCGCCTCGTGGAGCGCACTTCTTCCTTAATGCGTTGCACGTGACCGCGGCCTAGAGCCTTGACTTCGCAGCCAAGTTCAAAGTAGCGGCGGATATCAGCGTCCTGAAGAATGCCGAAGCAATCTACCACGCCAATCGGCCCCCCGGCCCACCGGACGACATCGTCCGGCTTGAGCAGCCGATAGGGCGCATGCCGGACGGCGAGCACGAGCGCCTCCACTCCTCGCAGGGCTTCCACCAGGTCCTTCTGCACGCGAATTTTGCCAAGGTCTTCCTGGCCACGGAAGAACCTCGACCACGAATGTCCCGGCGACGGATAGGTATCCTGATTCTCCAATTCATACCAATGATCGACGTAGGGATCGTGGACGCTGACTTCCGCGCCCATCTCCGTCAGCTTGCGCGCTACCAGTTCACTGCCGCTATAGCGCGTGTCGCCCACGTCTTCGCGGTAGCTTGCGCCCGCCAGCAGAATGCGCGCCCCGGCGACGTACCGGCCCATGTTGCGCAATGCGTCGCGCGTGAGTTCAGCCACATGGAGACCGCGCGTGTCGTTGACGTCGATCGCGGCGGTGCTGATCTTGAAGACATTGTCGGCGTCCTCAAAGCCCAGGATATGGCCGTACGCCCAATAGCCCAGGCCGCCGTCCTTGGGCAAACAGTAACCGCCAATGCCCGGACCGGGAAAGATGATGTTGCTGTGGGTGGGCCGCACCTTGATGGCGTTGACCACTTTGATCAGATCCACACCGTTGCGCTCCGCGAAGATCGACCACTCGTTGAGGAAAGCCAGAATCGTAGCGCGATAGGAGTTTTCGACGATCTTGGTGGTCTCCGACTCGATGGGCCGATCCAATACGGTGAGCGGGTATTCCTCGACGTTGAGCACCTCGCTCAAGAACTTGATCACCCGGCTTTTGGCCTCGCCGTTGCAACCCGAACACACCCGCCAGAAATCGCGAATGCTTTTCACGTATTCGCGGCCCGGCATGACACGCTCGAAACTATGCGCCAGAACCGGCTCGCTGGCGATGCCGCGGGCGCGGAAGGCCCTCTTTAGAATCGGAAGCGCCACAATCTCCGTGGTGCCGGGGGCCACGGTAGTTTCGATCAGCACCAGGCAGTGCGGGGCGATCTTCTCGCCGATGGTTTTCAGGGTGGCTTCCAGCGCCGCCATTTCGGCCTCACCGGTCTTCATCGTGCCCAGATGGCGCTTGGTGTAGTCGCACTGCACGTCAACTACAACGCAGTCCGCCAGAGCCAAGCAGTCGGGGTTGAAGGTAGCCGTGAGCGTCTTTTTCTCCAGAACGCAACGGGCGATCATCGGGTCTACTTCCGGATCTTCCGACTTGACAGGCGAGTGACCGCGGTTCAACAACGGCGTTTTCCAATAGCTGCGCGCGCTCGGCCGCTGGCATCCGATTACGAATTTGTTGGAGCGGCCGTTCTTTTTGTCCACAGTATCCGCAACAATGGCGGCCATGACGGCGCCCACAAAACCAAGGCCCATCACCACTACGACCTCTTGGTCCTGCTTGCGGGCCGCAACCGCCAGCGCACTGACCCGTTCGAACTCGACCGCGTAGTCTGCCTTGCCTGGCAAGGCGAACTGCTCGCCGCTGGGACTTAAGGAGTATTCAGGCATGATCAACCTTTCGCAGAAGTGCAGGGAACGACGCTCTCTTGCGCACAGCAATCCGAGGCCATTCCGCCTGTTGAAGTATTGTCTTTGATTCTAAGCCCTGAGCGCTTGCCGCCGCCGCACGTTGGTAACGGGTTCGCTCAAGTGGGAGCAACCTTGAGGCCCGGCGGACTACTTGACCAGGCCGGTGCGGTGAATTCGCTCCACGGGCTTGTTATAGCGGCCGAGCAGGGCATTCCAGCGGACAACGGCGATGTCCTCCAACATCCTTATCCCGTCCTTGAGGTAGCTGATGCGGGTGCGCTCGTCGTGAGCCCAGCTTACGGGAACCTCAACGATGCGATAGCCGCGCTTGCGAGCAATGAAAAGAATCTCGGGATCGAAGCCCCAGCGTTCGATGGTCTGAAGTTGGAACACGGTTTGCGCGGCGGCGCGGGTGAAGGCCTTAAAACCGCACTGCGTGTCGGCATAGGGCAGTCCCATCACGGCGCGGGTCACCGCGTTGAAGCAGCGGCCGAAGATCTGACGGTAAAGGGGCTGGCGAATGGTTTGGCGCGTGCGTTCGAGCCAGCGCGAGCCGATCGCGATGTCGGCGCCGCCGGCTATGGCCGCAAACAAGTCCTCGGCTTCCTCGATGGGCGCGGAGAGATCGGCGTCAGTGAACATCACCACCTCGCCGAGAGACTGGATAATGCCATGGCGGACGCTGTAGCCCTTGCCGCGATTGCCGGGATTCTCGAGCATCCGCACTTCTGGGGCGTTGGCGGCGAAGGCGCGCACCAATTCGGCAGTCTGGTCACGCGAGCCATCGTCAACCACAACGACTTCGGCCGACCAGCCGCGCCGGCGGATGCAACCGACGACTGCCTCGAGCGCCTTGGAAATCCTGGCAGCTTCGTTATAGGCAGGAATCACGATGCTGTATTGCGGATAGCTCATTCGATGGCGGAGGTTCCAGGATAACTGTACCCCAGGTCAGGCATCTCGCTGTGAGCTTCCGCTCTTCTCGGGCCGGATTTGCTGCGGGGATCGCGGGGCAATGGGGCCGGCTTTCACCCGGCCGCTCCGCCATTTCAACCGGCCAAGTGGCTGATGCGTAAAGGCTAATTTCCCACAAGGGGCTTGCATTTTTGTGCTTTACTGGGCACAATTCGATATGCTGGAAGCGGAGGTTTGAAGGAGATGACAAAGGCGGATTTGGTCGAGAAGGTGACTGGCCTGGGTGACTTGACCCGGCGCGACGGAGAAGTGATCGTTGAAACCATCTTCAGCTCCGTGATTGGCGCCCTGCAAAGCGGAGACAAGATCGAGATCCGCGGCTTCGGCTCGTTTCGCATCCGCCAGCGTAAACCGCGCATTGGCCGCAACCCCAAGACCGGCGCGCGCGTCGATGTTCCCGCCAAGAAAGTTCCCTACTTCAAGCCGTCAAAGGAACTGCGCGACCTGGTGAACCCGGGCGAAGCTGTGAAGGCCTTATAGCAGTCGCAGCGGTAAAATCTTCGTGTCGATCCAGGCTTCCCTCAGGGGCTGAAGCCCCGATCCGAATCAGATGGATTTGCGGCACGATTGAAGTCGTGCCCTGACACTTCGCGCGTAAACTCACGCAACCAGTTAGCAGCGATCAAAACGCTTCAGGGGCGAATGCCAATCACTGCCATCATCCGCCCGGCGTGGCCGTGCGAGGCGCGATGCGAGAAGAAGAGATCGGAGTGGCATTTCGTGCAGCCGCCGACGACTTGGATCGATTCGGGGCTGAGGCCGGCCGAGAGAAGCTGGCGGCGATTGGCTTCGATCAGATCGACGTGAAGGCTGGGACCCAGGGACGAGTGTCCCGGCGCGCGCTGGGTCATGAAGAGCAGGGGGTATTTCTTTCGCACCGGGTCGGAATCGTAGACCTCGCGAAAGAGGTCGCGCGCATAAGAAAACTGCGATTCGAATTCTGAGAGAACCTCTTCGCCAACGGCATAGCAGCAGAGGCCAATGCCGGGGCCGATGGCGGCGACCAGATCCGCAGGGCGGGAGCCGAAGGCCAGCCTCATGCGGCCGACGCCGGATTCGACGATGCGCTTCACGGTTCCGCGCCAGCCGGCGTGAAATGCCGCCACCGCGCGCCGCTTGCGGTCGGCCACGAGCACGGGAATGCAGTCGGCGGTCTGAATGGCCAGAAGCAGGCCCGGCTCATCGGTCATTTGCCCGTCGCCTTTATGCGGGCGCTCGCGGGCCTCGTCGGCAGCAACGGCTTCGACGACACGGTTGGAGTGGAATTGGCGCAAGGCGAGGATCGGAGTGCCGGCATCGCCGGTGATGGCTTCAGCGAGCAGCCACCGGTTGCGGAGAACGGTTTGGCGGTCATCGGCGGCGGTGAAGCCGAGGTTTAGCTCGCCGGGCGCGTCGTCAGCGCAGTAGGCGCGGCTGAGGCCGCCCTTACGCGTAGAGAAGCCTGCCCAGAGCCAGGGAAGGTCCAAGCCGGGAAGCGGCAGCCACTCCACGCCGTTGGCGGCGCGGCACGGAACAGGCGGAGGAGCCGTTAGCTCTTCCGGAGTCGTGCGTTCGAAGCACGTGGCGCGGGAAGGACCTGCGGTGCGGGAGCGCTTGGCCCTAGTTTGGGAGCTTCGGATGAGTCCGGCGCGGGCCATGCGGGAGGCGACGGCATCAAGGGTTCGACGCAGGGGCAATCTTTTGGGCTGCGGAAGAGCGCATCGCTGAGATTGATTCTACTGGCACTGGTTCTTGCGGGTGCGGGCTCGGACGCCCGCAAACAGCCGGCCTGGAGGCCAGCGTTACTTCCTTAAGGCGCAGAATGCCAGGGGTGAGCATGTGGGCCTACCTTCCGGTAGGCCCGCTCGAGAGGCAGTTTAGGGAGGGTAACCAGGGAGGGGATTTGGGAAGAGGTTCCGAAGAACCCTCATGCGAGAGTTGTTACCTTTCTTTGGCGGGACATTTGGGGAAGCCTCTGCTAGTTACCTATTAGGATGCCTAATTTGGAGAAAGGTTGCAAGTCTCTTTTCGGGATTAACTGGGGCCGAGCTGTGGAATCCTCGGTGAAACAGCGTTCCTTTACCTGTCTGGCACCTTGTGAGGCCCAAAATGGGCAATCCGCTTGAAACCGGAGGCCAAAGGCGGGCACTCTTGGAACTGTGAAAAGGCCAGTTTCCGTCATTCTTGTCGTCCTCGTGATTGGCACGATGGCCTATCTGGTCTATAAGTATCGCGCCGACTTCGGGCTGGCCGGTCCCCGGAGCAACCAACAAAGCTCGAATGAGGGACAAACGAATCCCGACCTGCGCCCCGCCCGTATCGCCTGGCAGACAGTCAACCGGGCCCACGACGGCTTCAAAGTGGAGATGCCGTCCGGCGTCAGCGAGACCCAGATCCCGGCCTATACCGAGCAGGGAGTCGCAGAGCAGGTGGAGACGATTGAGGTGTCGCTCGAACCTGCGACCACCTATGCGGTAGCCTGGGCCGACAACCCGCCGGTGGAGCGCGTCAGCAGTAGCGAGGGGGCCGAAAGGACGCTGGATATGGCTCGGGACGGCGCTCTTGGACGCACCCAAACCACGCTTGACAGCGAATCGTGGGGCAACCACAACGGCTACCCCTCGCGCGACTTTTCGGCGCGCAATGCCGGCGGCGGCATCCTGAATGCGCGCCTGATCCTGGCCGGAACCCGCCTCTACCTGCTGATTGCGACATTTCCCGCAACCAGCGCCCGGCGTGACGAGGACGTAAACCACTTTTTCGGCTCGTTCAGTTTGACCACGGCTCCGCGCAACAACTAAAAGGCTTTCGCCAACTCTCCCACGCAAGCCTGGAGAGTACATGAAAGCCAGCCCACCGGCTGGCTTTGCTCATCACCGTCCACAGGTCACTGCTTCGGCCGCGCGCCTTTCTCGACGAAGTCCGTGATGAGGCGAACAGGCAGGAAGCGGGCGAGAAACGCCGTAAACTTGCCGCTCCACTTTGGAATGATGGTGCGCTGTCCGCGTGCAAGTGCGGCGATACCGATGCGCGCAACGTCGGGGGCGGGCTGCAGCTTGCGGTTTCGAAACGCGCTGGCGCCTGAAACTTCAAAAAACTCGCTCTCCGTGGTTCCGGGGCAGAGCGCGGTCACATTCACTCCGAATCGGGCGACCTCCGCGGCGAGGCCCAGCGCAAAGAAACGGTCGAAAGCCTTGGTGGCCGCGTAAGTCGCAAGGTACGGTAATGGCTGAAAGCTGGCGGTAGAGGCGACGATGAGAACCCATCCCTGTCGACGCTCCACCATTCGCGGCACGAACAATCGCGACAGCCGCACCACGGCTTCACAGTTCACGCGCACCTGGCTGAGCTCCTGGTCAACCGAGTTGGTGTGGAAGGCGCCGTACTGGCCCAAGCCGGCGTTGTTGACGAGGATGTCAACGGCGATCCCGGAGCCCTCGGTGGCGTCGTAAATCTGCTGTGGTGAGGAAGGTTCGTTCAAGTCCGCGACGACGATGCGCGTCTCGGTTCCTTTGGCGGTGAGTTCAGCGGCAAGGGCTTCGAGGCGATCGCGACGGCGCGCAGTGAGGATGAGTTTGGCGCGGTGGACAGCTAGCTCACGCGCGAGGGCCGCGCCAATTCCAGAGCTGGCCCCGGTGATTAACGCCCATCTGCCGTTGAAGTCAGTCGTCGTCGCCATTGCTCAATCATAGGGGATGTGCCAGGGCTACTTCGCGGGAGTGGCGGGCGCCAGCGGTTGAGGCTTCGAGAACGACCGGATGTAGATGATGAGGTTCCAGACCTCGTTGTCGGTGGCGCGACCTGACGATTCGGGAGGCATCTTGTCGCCTTTGCCGTTGCGAATGGTGTTGAACAGCTCCCAGTCTTCCTTGTTGGCCAGGGTCTTCGGATCGGACCAATCGTCGAGCGTGAGCTCCATGCTGGTGGCTATATCGGTCTTGCCGTTTCCATTGTCCCCGTGGCACATGGCGCAGTCCATTTGATACCGGCTCTTGGCCTTGGCCTGCGAATCGGCCGTCGGCTTGACGGGGTTCTTTACCGCCGCAGCCTGCGCGGGCGCGACGGGCGGCGGCGCGGGAGCCAGAGCGGGAGCAGGAGTAGGCGCGGGCGCGGTTTGGTGCGGACTGCGGCCTTGCAAGGGTAAACACGCTATGGCCAGCAGGGCCACCGCAAAAAAGAGCAGAAATGACTTCGACATGAAAGCCTCCTCGCAAGATGTCAACGATCGGGCATCTTTTGACTCAAGCGGAATTCTGCGAGGAATTATAAGCCGTTTGGGTAGAAAGGGCTATGCAAGCGGGCACAGCGACGGGCGTTAGTGCGACGCCAGCCCCCGCCACCGCCTTCGCCTGGCCGGTTCTTGCTCAGCATGAAGGCAAGGAATACAAGCACGATCGACGCATAGGAAAGCTCCATGTAGACGTCCTGGTAGCCCTGCATGCGCGCCTGATCCTTCATTTGGTTGTAAATCTGGCCTAACGCCACGGCGCTCCCGTTGGCCACGCCAAATGCATGGTTGAAGGCCGCGGAGAGTGCCTGCCTGTGCTGGTCGAAGGCGATGGTTCCGGGTAGCATGGCCTGCTGCAGGTGCTGCTCGTGCCACATCGCCCGGCTGGTGACCTGGGCGTTTGTGATGGCGATGAGGATGGAGCCACCGATGTTGCGGACGAAGTTGATGAGTCCGGCGACCTGGTTGCTCTGCTCCTTGGGCATTCCCACATAAGCCGCGGTGGTAATGGAGATGAAGCAGAACGGCAGCGGAAACATTTGCACGACGCGCAGCCACGATGCCTGGGCGAAGCTCATTTGCAAATTGGTAACGATCGCCGCGTAACGGAAAGTGATGACGAGCATCAAGAAGCCGAAAGCGGCAAGGTAGCGAGCGGAGATTCTACCGGTGGCAATTCCGGCCAGCGGCATCATGAAGACGAGCGTGACTCCGCCCGCGGTGAGGGCGAGGCCGGCAGTGGTTGCGTTATAGCCGAGCAATTGCTGCGTGAATTGCGGCTGCAGAACGGTGTTGGCATTCAGCACGCCGCCCACCAGCATCATGAGGAAACAGCAAATGGCGAAGTTTCTGTAGCCGAAGAGGCGCAGGTTGATGAGCGGATTCTTCTGGCCCCACTCCCATACAAAGAGGCCGGCCAGGCCAACGATGAACAGAACAGCAAACAGGCAGATGAAGGGCGAGGAGAACCAATCATTCTCTTCACCCTTATCGAGCATGATCTGGAGGCCGCCCATGGCCAGCGTGAGAAAGCCGAGGCCAAGAAAATCCATGTTGCGCAGGCGGGAACGATCCGCCTTGATCCACGGCGGATCTTCGACAAGGCGCGTGACAAGAATGAAAGCGACGATGCCGACGGGAATGTTGATGAAAAAGATCCAGCGCCAGGAGAAGTTGTCGGTGATCCAGCCGCCGAGCGTGGGGCCGATGGAGGGCGCGAGCACGGCGACAAGCCCGTAGAGAGCGAAGGCCTGACCGCGCTTGTGCGGCTCGAATGAGTCGGCCATGATGGCTTGCGCCATGGGCTGCATGCCGCCTCCGCCGGCTCCCTGAAGCACGCGGCAGAGCAGGAGGATAGGCAACGAGGGAGCAGCGCCGCAGAGAAAGCTGGCGATGGTAAAGACGGTGATGCAGAAGACGAAGAAGTTGCGGCGGCCTATGACCGAAGAGGCCCAGCCGCCGAGTGGAAGTACGATGGCGTTCGAAACCAGATAGCTTGTAAGCACCCAAGTGGCTTCGTCGGTGCTTGCACCCAGCGAGCCGCCGATGTGCGGCAGGGCCACGTTCGCAATCGAGGTGTCGAGCACTTCCATGAATGCCGCCAATGCCACCGTCATCGCGATCAGCCACGGATTCACTCTCGGCTTCCAGGTCGCAGGCAGCGCGAGGTTGGGATTCTGAATCTGCGCCGGCGGAGCACCAGCTCCCGATCCATTGCGCTTATCGGCGGCAGCGGGGTCGGTTGGCAGAGCGGGCAATGTGGAGTCGATCGCGGACAATCGTCTTCTCCTCTGTGTCCATGAGCGTTCGGTTGTGCGATGGCCGGGGAAGTGCGGCGATTCACGGCTGACACAGGCTGCAGGCGATGCAACCGGCGTTCTGCAAACCGTGCGTACTTCTATGTAGATTCGCATGGATCCGTTTGGGGTGCACGGATTCACACGCGCCAGACCTTTCAATTGCAAAATTCTTGCGATCTTGAAAAATATCCCATATACTGCATTTCATCTCGCCGACTTGGCGTGTGAACCAGTTAGGCGTCCTTCCCCGACTCCGATCTTCCTGGTTTTTACATGCCGCGCTCAATCCTGCTCCGATGGCGGCGATGATTTTTCTATCTCCCTTTTTTCGGCCTTCCTGCACGACTAAGGCCAGGCTGTCAGCCCAAAAAAGCGGACATTGAGCGAATTCAGCACCAAGCTTCCCCGCGTGTTGCACTCCGTGGCAGCGAGCCGGTGTCCCATCCGCATTTTTTGAAAAACTTCGGAGGTCATATGAGAATCAGACATTTCACCGCATGCATCATCCTGCTGGGGATCTGCGCCCTGGGAACGTGGGGGCAATCCACAGCGAGCCTTTCAGGAACCGTCACCGACCCCAGCGGCGCCGTTATTCCAAAAGCGCATGTGACGGTACACAGCATCGCAACGGGCGCCGATCGGGCAATCGATACCGACTCGGCGGGACTTTACGTTGTACCGTCGCTCCAGCCGGGCGACTACTCGATTCAGGTATCGGCGCCGGGCTTTGGCCCGTACAAACTGGTGAAGTTGACGCTGCAAGTCGACCAGGCAGCCACAGCCAACGTGCGTCTTTCGGTTTCAACAGCGGGCGAAACGGTGCAGGTGAACGACGCGAGTGCACAGATTGAAGCGCAGACCATCACCGTCGGCCAGGTGATCGACAAGGCCAGCGTTCAGGATCTACCTCTGAACGGCCGCCATTTTCTCGACCTGACGGTGCTGACTCCGGGCAGCGTGGTGGCCGACACGGCGGGTAGCCTAGTCGTGCCCCTTCGCGGCCTCGGCTCAAACGCATTTATGACGGCTGGGAACCGCGAGGATTCCATCAACTTCCAGATCAACGCCATCAACCTGAACGACATCTCCAGAACCAGATCACATTTCAGCCTTCGATCAGCACCACGTCAGAGTTCAAGATGGATAACTCGACGTTCAGTGCCGAATATGGCCGCAGCGACGGCTCGATTGTGAGCGTTGCCACGCGCTCAGGGACAAACCAGTTCCACGGCGAGGCATTCGACTATTTCCGCAATTACGCGCTGGATGCGCGCAATTACTTCAGTCGCGACTTCAGCCCTGCCACAGGGGCATCGCTGGGCGAGTCGGGCCACCATGCTCCACTGATTCGCAACAACTTTGGCGGCGACGCCGGTGGCCCAATCTGGAGGCATCGCACGTTCTTTTATGGAAGCTACGAGGCGCTGCGCCAGCATCAAAGCATCGGCGTGAACAGCCCAGTGATCTCCAATGCAAACCGGACGGCAATCCTGGCGAACAAAGCCAATTACCCGGTCGCGGCGGCGCTGGCTGCGCTGGTGCCTGCACCGAACAGCGGAGCGAATTATGTTTCGTTCACTCCCGGCCCTGTGACGATCGACCAGTACACAGGCGATGTTCTCGAAAACTTCAGCACCAAAGATTCGCTCCATGGCTTCTACGCCTTCCAAAACGACGTCAGGACGGAGCCGACTCTGCAAGGCGACACGGTTCCCGGCTGGGGCGACCACAGGCATGCGCACCGCCAGATTGGCACGTTGAGCGAGACGCACATCTTCAACCCGAACCTGGTGAACGAAGCGCGAATGGGCTTCAACCGCATTTGGATCACGTTCGCTCCGGCGACCCTGACCGATCCTACGAGCGTTGGATTGGGCGACGGCCTGAGCGGTCCAAAGGGTCTGCCGCAGATTGCGCTTTCGGACATCGGCCTGACCTTTGGCGGCCCCTCAGGATTTCCGCAAGGCCGCACCGACACCCTCGGCGTTCTTGCAGATACGCTGTCGCAACTCAAAGGGAAGCACGATATCAAATATGGCGCTGAGTTTCGCCGCTACCTGAATGCCAATTTTGCCGGAAACATCGGCACCCTGACCTATACGAGTTCTCAGACGCCGACCAGCCTGTTCCAAACTGACATGGCGACGATTTTCAGCGTCCAGCCCAACATCGTCTCCAGCCGGATTTACGCAAATGCACTGGGTGTTTTTGTGCAGGACAATTACAAGATCGCGCCGAATTTTACGCTCGAAGGCGGGGTGCGCTGGGAGTGGAACGGAACGCCGGTGGAAGGCGCGAACCGGTTCACGATCTTTAATCCGACGAACGTGACGCTGACCCAGGTGGGCACCAACGGCCTGAGTCGCACGGCGGCATACAACCAGAACTACAACTGGGAGCCGCGCCTCGGGTTCTCGTGGGATGTTTCCGGCAAGGGCAGGACGGTGCTGCGCGCTGGGTACGGATACCTTGTGGATCAGCCGGTCGCGGACCAGGTCTCGCCGATGGCGTCAAACCCGCCTTTCAGCACCGCGGTCAACTATAGCGGCGCTGCAATTCCCGTCAGTGATCTGTATGCCAACGCAAAGGCTGCCGGTTTAGCAGTCGCTTGGATCAACCCCAAATACTCGAATGCATACGTCGAGAGCTACAACCTGAACCTGCAGCAGGCAATGCCGTGGGGCATGGTCGGTTCGATCGGCTATTACGGTTCACTGGGGCGGCATTTGCTTATTGAAACCAACGCCAACCAGCCGGTTGGCGCATCGAACACGCACCCTTACACCGCGCTGGCAGCCAACAGTCCGGTCGCTCCCAACGGGGCAATCAACTCCAACATCGGCAAGAGAAACAGCATCAGCTCCTCCGACTACAACGCCCTATGGACCTCCGTCAGCAAGAACATGAGTAATGGTTTCCAATTCAACATGAACTTCGAGTGGAGCAAGTCGATGGACCTGAATTCGCTTGGCTCGCAGGGCGGCTATGTGTTGCCGGACAGCACTGAATCCACAGTTGAATTATGGCCTGTCGGATTTCAATGTCCGCCTGCATTATGCCGGTACCGCGATCTACAAGCTGCCATTCAAGGGCAACCGGTTTAAGGAGGGCTATCCAGCTTTCGACAATCTTCCAGTACCAGACCGGCAATCCGGTGAATATCACTGCGGGAAGCGAGCCTGGAACGGCCTGACCGGCCTCGCGCGGCCGTCGCGGGTGGGCAAATTACACAATTGCAAAACAGCAGGTCGCTGGAGTCACAAACGTCACCTACGTCCAGAATCCCGCAGGCACGGTTTGCAACATTACGACCGTTACACTCGACGTGCGCGTTTGAAATCCAACAGGTTACGTCGCCATCGACGGCCTACACCGGGTTGGGCACCATGCATCGCAACGCGCTTTCAGGGCCTGGTTTTGCCGATCTCGACATGTCAGGCGAGAAAGACACGAAGATCACGGAGCACTTGACTTTCAACCTTCGCGCCGACGCCTTCGACATCCTGAACCACCCGAACTTCGGCCAGCCGTCAGGCAACGTGCAATCGGCGTTTTTCGGCCAGATCACCTCGACTCGCTTCCTTGTCGGCGATGCCGGCTCATCCCGGCAGTTGCAGATCAGCGGGAAGTTTGTTTTCTGATTGGTTTTAAAGTTCCGGGCGTGTGTTTCTTCGCGTAATCGCACGGCGGGACGTGCGCCCGTTTACATTAGCGTTAAGGGCATTTGCATGCGCAGGCGCACATTCATACAAACACTTCCTCTGGCTGCCGCAGGGTCCGCTGTCAGCGTTCAGGGCAAAGCAGCGGGCCAGGGCCAAAGCGGTGCGGCCACATCGACGGCTCCCGATCTTCCCAAGTTCCAACCTGCGGGCGCAGAAACTTTTCTTCGGCCCGACGTCCACGCGGGGGATCGGCCCGCCGGCGCCAGCTTTGCCTCGCGATCGCCTGCGCTGGGTTTGAACGGAGCGGCAGGCACGGCACATCCGCTGGCGACGCAGACTGCCATCGAGGTGCTCAAGCAAGGCGGCTCTGCTGTGGATGCGGCAGTGGCCGCCAACGCCGTACTCGGATTCGTCGAACCGGTCAGCTCCGGTTTGGGCGGCGACTGTTTTGCGTTTGTCTGGGATCCGAAGACAGGCAAGCTTGCCGGCATGGCCAGCTCAGGGCGGTCGCCCAAATCGCTCTCGCTGGCAACGGTGCGGTCGCGCGCGGTGAATGGGCACATTCCGGCCTTGGGCGCAGTCAGCGTTTCAACCCCCGGCGCGCTCGACGGCTGGTGGACGCTGCACCAACGCTACGGAAAGCTCAAGTGGGCCGAGCTCTTCGAGCCGGCGATCGCTGCGTGCGAGACGGGCGATCCAACGCCACAGATCATTGGCCACTACATCAAGCGCAACATGGCGGCCTTCCTGCGTCCCGGGTCGGGAGTGGAGGAGACAGCGAACGCGGCGAAAACCTACATGCCGGGCGGCGTCGCTCCGAATGAGTACGACGTGCGCCGCAATCCCGACCTCGCGCGCACCTACCGCATGGTCGCCGAGGGCGGACGCGACGCGTTCTATGACGGCCCCATTGCCCAAACCATCGACGCCTATTTCAAGCGCATCGGCGGGTGGCTCTCGGCGGAGGATCTGCGGGAGCATCACGCCGAGTGGGTTGAGCCGCTGGTGACGAACTATCGCGGCGTGGATGTGTATGGCATGCCCGCCAACACGCAAGGGCTGGCGACGCTGCAAATGCTCAACATGATCGAGCAGTTCGATATGCGCGGATACGGCTTTCAGTCAGCGCAATCGCTGCATGTGCAGATTGAGGCCAAGCGCCTGGCCTATGAGGATCGGGCCCGGTATTACGCCGATCCGCACTTTGCGAAGATTCCCATTGAGTGGCTCAACTCAAAGGAGTACGCGAAGGAAAGGGCGAAGCTGATCCGGCTGGATGGGATCGACGAGCACGTGACGCCGGGGCAGGCGCCGAGCCACGGCGATACGACTTATTTCACGACAGCCGACAAAGACGGAATGATGGTGTCGATGATTCAATCGAACTTTCGCGGGATGGGCTCGGGCCTCGTCGCCGATGGGCTTGGCTTCATGTTCCAGGATCGCGGTGAACTGTTTTCGCTTGAGGACGGTCATCCCAACATCTACGCGCCGGGCAAGCGTCCGTTCCAGACCATCATTCCCGGCTTCGCGTCGAAGGATGGCGTGCCTTGGCTGTCGTTTGGCGTAATGGGCGGCGACATGCAGCCGCAGGGACAGACGCAGATCATATTGAACCGCGTGGATTACGGGCTGGATGTGCAGGGTGCAGCCGACAGCCCGCGCTGGCATCACGAGGGCTCGTCGCAGACGATGGGCGAGGACCGGCCCGGCCTCGGACCGCGCGGCGTGCTTCGCCTGGAAGCGGGTGTTCCCGCTGCGACGCGCAAGGCGCTTATCGACCTGGGCTGGACGATGGGCGACAGCGACGGGGGATTCGGCCGCTACGAGTGCATCGAATTGCGCAGGCAGGGCGGGGATCGTGTTTACGCGGCGGGCAGCGAGATGCGCGCCGATGCGGTTGCGCTTGCGTATTGATCGGGCACGGCGCCGGCTGTCGCCAGGTTATTCCGCGCCTGCATGCCACTCAATCTTCGACAAAGGACTTGAGACGGGCGAGCGCCTGATCCCACTGGCGAGAGACCAGATCGAGATATTCTTGCATTTCTGCGATCGCGCGCGGGTCGAGCGAGTACCGGCTTTCGCGGCCTGCGCGAACGCTGTGCACAAGACCGGCCCGCTGCAATACGCGCAGATGCTTGGTGATGGCCTGGCGTGTGATCCGCGAGCTTGCTGTGAGCTGCACGATGGAGGACGGCTGCCCGGAGCAGAGCTGGGCGACAAGCGCGAGCCGCGTTTTGTCGCCCAGTGCCGCGAAGAGCACCGAGTGCGGCGACCGCTTGACGCGCGTGCGGCTAGGGCTTTTGCGTGACATGGTTGGCAATGTTCTTCATCTGCTCGGTCCAGCCGCCGTCGTTCATGCGGAACGCGTCAGCGCGGCGATGGGCGGGAATGTTTTCGAAACCGGATTCGGTGACGGTCAGCAGTGTGCCGGTCGCGGTCTTCTCCAGCCGGAACTCGACCAGCGTGGGCTCTTCCTTCGAGTAGTCGACGCTGGGATCAACCGCATAGGGGTGCCAGGTGAAGGAGAAAAGCCGTTCGGTCTCCATCTTCTGAATCACGGCCTCCCACTTCACGTGCTCGTAGCCGGGCCAGGTGATGTGCCCGCGCGAGGTTTGGCCGGGCACAAACGGGCCATCCAGCGCGACACGAAACCACTCGCCAAACTCGCGGTGGTCGGTGAGCGCGCGCCATACACGGGCGACGGGCGCGTTCAGTTCGATGCGTTTTTCAATTTTGTCCTGCATGTTATGCAACCTCTTGGTTGCATATTAGCAGGGACCAAGCCGCGAATGCAACCGCTTGGTTGCATTTAGAAGGGGTGTACCGGTTTCCAAGGTCCCCAAATGCAAGGACGCGCAGGGTGAACATACTGCAATCGACGGCGGGAGTCAACGAAAAGACGATGGACGTAGCGTCCTAATTTGCCTGCGTTTGAATTGCGTTCTACTTTTTGAGTTCAGCAAAATGTTTCAGAGTTTCAGGAAGCCTGGCGCAGTCTGGCATGATACCGACCGGTACGGGCCGACCATTCAAAGTCGAAGCCTGCGATGCGGGTTCGACCACGAATGCTTGGCAGAAGTCGTTGCTCCTCCAATCGTCAAACCCGTTTTCGTATTTTACGGTTCCGCTTATGACAATCGCTTCGTGAAGTCCATAGAGCTGCCGCCAGTCGATCATGCTTAGTATCGTCTCGTGTATGATCGGTGGCCCCTGAACACGGAGTTCGTCGGCGTAGGCGTCGAATTTCGCTAATAAGGCGATTTGTTTGTTATCTGGCAGTCTGTTCCGGGATACTTCAACATGCGCTTGGACCTTGTGAGCGCTGACCCTCCCACCATCAACAATGGTGACCGTCAGCAGATTGTCTCCGAGTGCGATGTCCTGTCTAATCAAGCAAATAGCTTCGTCGCTTTCTTCGGCGCGTTGCCTCTCAAGTTTGAACGAATCGCTTGCGGTGTCGGCGGCTTCCTTGGCCGCGGCTGCGAGGGTATGAGTATCTGCTCCGCCGGACTTCATCTCGTTTAGCTGGCCATTCATCGCGGACCATTGGAGAAAGGCAGCTACGACGGAGCACAGCCCGAAAAACGCTATGGCACCTGTGAGCCATATCATCCAAAGTTCGGCCCGGTGGATTCGATCCTCGAAATGAATAAATTGGTCGCTCTGGGGATGATCGGGCGTGAATTGCGTTGCAGCAGGACCTGGAGTGGCTGGGGGGTGTGGAGGTGAAGGTGCCTGAGCCGGCGGAGCCGCTGCCGCCCCCCCCTGCACATCATCGACATGGCTGTTCTCTGGCATCTATTTAGTGGATTTGTATTACGCTGAGTTCCGCGTGATTTCTGCCCTTCTCGGGAGTCCCATGGACGGATGAGTCGAAGCAGGCGCAAGTCGCCCTCGTTTCAAAGGGGTGAGCGGACGCGAGAAGCACTGTCGATCCTTTCAATAGAACAGGTACTTGCGCCAGCGGTCGTCGCTGCGGCCCAGCATGCGCATGATCTGGCGGCTGGTGTGCAGCGAGAAGGGACGCGGCTCGCGCAGCAGGATCATGTCGTCAATCTCGCTCAACAGGCGATTGCCTTTGTGGCGGTTGCAGTCGTGGCAGCAGGCGACGAGATTTTCCCAGGTGGAGCTGCCACCGCGCGAGCGCGGCACTACGTGGTCCAGCGTCAGCTCGCTGGACGGGTAAGCCTCGCCGCAGTACTGGCAGGTGTTGCGGTCGCGCAGCAGGATATTCTTGCGCGACAGAGCGCGAGTCTGGTGGGGGATGCGGCGGTATTCGAGCAGCCGGATGACCGAAGGCATGGCGATGATGGTGCGCTGCGCGTGCAGCGAAAGGCCATGCTCCTCCTCAGTGCGCGCAATGCCCTTGAGCACGAGCACGAGCGCGCGCCGCGCGCCGCAGATGTTGATGGGCTCATAGGAGGCATTCAGCACCAAAACCGGCATCTGTAGAATGTGCGCGTGGGCGTGCTGCACGGCGCCGTGGTCTGAGGACAGCACTACCGCCTTGGCAATCGCCTTCTGCTTGCGTGCGTGAATCATGGCTTTTCCCAACGACATCTCTTTTCCCCCGGCTAAAAAGATGGTTGTTCCCGCAAGGACGATGAATCCGGATTCAAGCCATCCTCGTGCATGGCGTCAGTGAGCGACTCGTTGTCCACCGCTCCGGCGAAGTCGAAACGGGGCCCAAATCCCGCAGCGCGCTGCGCACGCGCCAGCGTAGCCACCCAGACTGAAGCTGCGCCGGCCCTGAGCAGCGTCTGCGCTGCGGCGCGCGCGGTGGCTCCCGTGGTGAGAATGTCATCGACCAGCAAAACGTGCCGCCCCCCTACCCACGACGGATCGGAAACGGAAAATGCGCCGCGCACGTTGATTCGCCGCTGGCGCGGGGTGAGCCCGGCCTGGCTTTCGGTTGCGCGTAGACGCATCAGCGTGCTCGGGGCCAGGGTTAGCCGCCATTGCGGATGGCTTTTGCGCAGGAATTGAAGCGCCTCGGCGGCAAGCGAACGCGATTGATTGAACCCCCGCCGCGCGTACTTCGAGCGGTGCAGCGGGACCGGAACCACCAGCATCTCGGCCGGAGCCTCGGCAGCCAACTGGGCAATCGCCTCCGCCAGCATCCGGCCCAGCCCGCGCGCGGCGGGGTGCATGCGGTCATACTTTAGCGCGTGAGTGGCCTCCCTCATGCGGCCTTGGTAAATGCCGTGAGAAACGGCCTTTACGAATGGCGGCGGCGCCAGGCGGCACGTCCGGCATAAAGTCGAAAACGCGGGGCCGGCCGGTACATGCAGGGTGTCGCCGCAGCGCGCGCAGACAGGACCGCTGTGGACAGGAAACTCCGTCCAGCAGACAGGGCAAATTGGAATGGAAGAAAGACGCGGCAAGGGGGAACCGCAAAGAGCACAGGAGGAGGGAAGCAGAGCGCAACTCAAACTATCGATTGGACTTCGGAGCACGCGAACTACGGCGCGCCACCGTGTTGTCTGCGATGGCGGAACGTCGGTGATGCGAACGCCGGAGTCTCTGTGGAAGACACACCTCGCCAAGCGGTACGGCAACTGCACGCCGCCCTGTGCGCCAAGTATACCGCATTGCCAAGTTAGACTTCCACGGCGGCTCTGTTCAACCGGAGCCCACTTCACGGTGCGGGCACAACTAACGCTGAGAGGATAGCTCCGGTTTGAAGGGCCTTAAAAGACGCCGGCGATGTAGGCTTCAGCTGGACGCAGATTCTCGGACTTCGACCCGCACTCGGCCAGCACCACCGGCGACAGCGTGATGACCGGGCAGAGCGCGTGGGCCAGGGTCTTGTAGACCACGCCGTGGCGGGTGACGGCGGCAAAAGCCGAAGCGCCCTGCGCGCCGAGCACAATGAGGTCCGCCTCTTGCGCACGGCTCTGGTAGAGCAACTCTTCGGTGGGGTCGCCGGGCACCACGATGGTCTGGATGGGAATTTGACCTTGCAGTTTTCTGGGAACCAGCGCGAGCATGCCTGCTTCCATCTCGTCGAGCGAACGGCCAGCCAGGAACTCCGCGCGGTCCTGAGGCCGGATGACATGCTGCAGAATCAGGCGCGCCCCGTGTTGCGCGGCCAGTTCCGCGGCAAATGCAGCCACCACCGAGCTGGCCTCATGCAGGCTCACGGCACAGAGAATGGTGCGCGTGGCAAAGTTGCGATAGCTGCCGTCGACCACCTCGGGGCCAATGACGTAGACCGGCGAGGTGGCGGTGCGCAACACCGCCTCAGCCACCGAGCCCACCAGCAGCTTGCCAATGGGGCCGGGAGAGTGGGTGCCCATCACGATGCGGTCGATCTCGCGCTCATGCGTGTAGGCCAGAATCTCGTCGGCGGGCAGCCCCGGCCGCACTACGACTTCGCAGCTGAGGCCCGCTTCGCGAACGCGCGCCGCCAGCGGCTCCAGATGGTGCTTTTCTGTCCGCGCCGCGGCGGCGTAGTCGTAATAGCGAATGCCCGAGGCTTCAGACGCAGCTACCACGAGCGTGTCATAAGCGTGAAAGAGGATCAGATCGGAACCGAATTCCCTGGCTTGCGCAAGCGCGAACAAGAATGCTTTTTCGTTCACCGGTATCTCGGAGGCGAAGAGGATGGTGGAGGGTTTGCTCCAACCTGGCTTCAATACGGATGCCATGGGAACCTCCTTCGAGGGCGCTCAAATGTTTCCAGATTCAGCGCAGCTTTTGAAGTTCTTTGCCGCGCATAAAAAGGTGATCCCACTCACCTTAGCTCGATTTGCCAACTCCGTTTGCAGGCCGCGGCCTTCCTGCTCAACCACTATAGACGCGGGACCCGGCGAATGGCCCTGTGTGTGAAAGAATTGTCGTCCCGTTTCCCAATTTTGTCCAGAGTGAATGCTTAGGCGTCCCGAAATGGGTCCAATGAGCAACACGCGGAGTTCGCTCCCCGCGCTCCTAAATAGATACTTCTCTTCGAGCGCAGCAAAAAACGCCCTGGGGACCCGCACGAAGCCGGCTTCGCTGAGCTTCACCAAGTCGCCCACCTTGAGCTTCAGATCGGACTTCTCTGGCGGGAGCTCGAGCGAACTTCCGCCAGACATCGGCCAATCCGGAAACGGCTCAATCCGCAGCTTTCCGCCGTTCAGCAGGATCGAATTGCACCTCAGGGCCTACCGTTTCTTCGCCGGCGGGCCATTCTGGGCCACCGCGGCCTTCACAAGCGCCTTGAACGCGCCCGCGTCAACCTTCTCCCCTTCGTGGATGTCGATCGCCCGTCGAGTGTTGCCGTCCAGGCTGGAATTGAAGAGGTGCGAAGGGTCCGGGATCCTGGCCCCCTGGGCGAACGTCACCTTCACGACACTCTTGTACGTCTCGCCGGTGCAGATCATCCCGTTGTGATACCAAACCGGAACGCCTCTCCACTTCCACTCCTCGACCACCTCAGGGACAGCCTGTTTGATGAGCGCGCGGATATGGGAGAGCATCTTGCCCCTCCAGTCGCCCAGTTCCTCGACCCTCGCATCGATCAGCCGGGAAGGGGATTCGCCGTTCGCCTGCTTGTTGCTTTTCATGTCTTTTCTTTCCTTTCACAGAGGGTATCTCTGGTCAATGTTCGATGCTTTTCTTGTTTATACCGGCACGGCGTTTTTCGCTGGAAAGAGGGCGCCGATAATAC
>CAVPBL010000015.1:0-272168 GCA_963701835.1 uncultured Acidobacteriaceae bacterium
CGATCACCTAATCTCCCACACGGTCGCCCGTGCAGTACCATCGGCCCAGCGAGGCTTAACTTCCGTGTTCGGGATGGGAACGGGTGATCCCTCGCAGTATGGTCACCGGCAAACTTGAGGCGTTTTGCGGGGCGTTCGCCCGCGAGCCGCCGAAATCCTGAGCGCTTGCGCGAAGGATCCGGTTGCCTTTATCTTGGATGGCGCTTGGCGGGTGGTTACCCGCATAGGCCGCGAATCTGCGCGGTCTAGCAATCTTGTCACTTTCCGAGCCGCAGGGCGGTCCTTGGCGGAGATCGATCGCCTGACCACTCGCAAAGGGCGACCGCCGACCTCTCGATTCGTCCCGGATGGTTTCTCCCGGGCCGGTCAGGAACACGGACTGCAAACTGGCGCCAACAAAATCAAAACGAAATAGATTGGGTTACAAGGCTTTGTTAGAAGAGCATCCGCGTTTGTTACTGCGCGGAGTTAATTCTATGGTAAAGCCAAACGGGCGATTAGTACTGGTAAGCTTCACGCATCACTGCGCTTTCACACCCAGCCTATCAACCAGGTCGTCTTCCTGGGCCCTTCAGGGAGATCTCATCTTGGGGCGTGCTTCCCGCTTATATGCATTCAGCGGTTATCACAACCGAACTTCGCTACCCAGCCGTGCCCTTGGCAGGACAACTGGAACACAAGAGGTTCGTCCATCCCGGTCCTCTCGTACTAAGGACAGCCCCCCGCAAATCTCCTACGCCCACAGCAGATAGGGACCGAACTGTCTCGCGACGTTCTGAACCCAGCTCACGTACCGCTTTAATAGGCGAACAGCCTAACCCTTGGAACCTTCTACAGCTCCAGGATGCGATGAGCCGACATCGAGGTGCCAAACCAATGCGTCGATATGAACTCTTGGCATTGATCAGCCTGTTATCCCCGGCGTACCTTTTATCCGTTGAGCGATGGCCCTTCCATACAGAACCACCGGATCACTAAAGCCTACTTTCGTACCTGCTCGACTTGTAGGTCTCACAGTCAACCACTCTTATGCTTTTACACTCGACGGCTGATTTCCAAACAGCCTGAGAGTAGCTTCGCGCGCCTCCGTTACAATTTAGGAGGCGACCGCCCCAGTCAAACTACCCGCCTAACTATGTCCCTCTCCCGGATTACGGGAGGAGGTTAGAGTCACAGCACTCGCAGGGTGGTATCTCACCGTTGGCTCCGCCAAATCCGAGAACCTGGCCTCAAAGCCTCCCACCTATCCTGCGCAGCGAGAGCCATAACCCATAGTTAAGGTGTAGTAAAGGTGCACGGGGTCTTTCCGTCTAGCTGCGGGTAACCGGCATCTTCACCGGTACTACAAGTTCGCCGAGCAACTCGTTAAGACAGTCGTACGATCGTTACGCCATTCGTGCAGGTCGGAACTTACCCGACAAGGAATTTCGCTACCTTAGGACCGTTATAGTTACGGCCGCCGTTCACCGGGGCTTCAATTCAAAGCTTCGCTTGCGCTAACCTCTCCTTTTAACCTTCCGGCACCGGGCAGGCGTCAGCCCCTATACGTCGTTTTCGACTTAGCAGAGACCTGTGTTTTTGTTAAACAGTCGCCGTACGCGCTTCACTGCGGCCCGCTTACGCGGGCGCTCCTTCTCCCGAAGTTACGGAGCCAATTTGCCGAGTTCCTTAACGAGCTTTCACTCGAGCGCCTTTGGATATTCTCCTCGTCTACCTGTGTCGGTTTGGGGTACGGTTCCCTTTGTTCTCCTTAGAGGTTTTTCCCGGCAGCGTGAAATCAGCAGCTGAATCCCATACGGGCCTGCTTTGCGCCTCACTGTTAAGCCCTGGTGGATTTGCCTGCCAGAACCAGCTTACGCGCATCGACCGTCATAGCCATAGGACGGCCTGCTTATCCTTCTGCGTTACCCCATCGTGATAACGAACATTGGGAGGTCCGGAATATTAACCGGATGTCCATCATCTACGCCTTTCGGCCTCGACTTAGGGACCGCCTAACCCTGAGCGGATTAACCTTCCTCAGGAAACCTTAGACTTTCGGCGCGGAGGGTTCTCACCTCCGTTATCGCTACTTATGCCGGCAGGGTCTCTTCTCAACGCTCCACCAGTCTTCTCAGTCTGGCTTCACTGCTGTTGAGAATGCTCTCCTACCACGCGCACCCTAAGGTGCGCATCCGCTGCTTCGGTGTACGGTTTTAGCCCCGTTGTATTGTCGGCACCGGACCGCTTGACCAGTGAGCTATTACGCTTTCTTTAAAGGATGGCTGCTTCTAAGCCAACCTCCTGGCTGTCTGAGCGTTCCGACTTCCTTTCCCACTTAACCGTAACTTGGGGACCTTAGCAGGCGGTCTGGACTGTTTTCCTCTCGACGATGACGCTTAGCCGCCACCGTCTGACTCCCGGATATGTTGTCGCTGGCATTCGCAGTTTGGTTGGATTCAGTAAGCCGGAAAGCCCCCTAGTCCATCCATCTCTCTACCACCAACGCAATTCATCCGAGGCTAGCCCTAAAGCTATTTCGGAGAGAACGAGCTATCACGGAATTTGATTAGCCTTTCACCCCTACCCACAGCTCATCCGAGCTTTTTTCAACAAACACCGGTTCGGTCCTCCAGTGGGTGTTACCCCACCTTCAACCTGGCCATGGGTAGATCATCCCGCTTCGCGTCTATTCCTGCCAACTGAACGCCCTGTTCAGACTCGCTTTCGCTGCGGCTCGCTTACGCTTAACCTTGCTGACAAGAATAACTAGCCGGCTCATTATGCAATAGGCACGCGGTCAGGCATTCCCTTGCGGGCATAGCCCTCCCACTGCTTGTAGGCACACGGTTTCAGGTACTTTGCACTCCCCTCGACGGGGTTCTTTTCGCCTTTCCCTCACGGTACTGGTTCACTATCGGTCAGAGACTAGTATTTAGCCTTACGGGATGGTCCCCGTAGATTCAAGCAGGGTTTCACGTGCCCCGCCTTACTCAGGTATCCGCTTCGAGTCTGGACTATTTTCGCCTACGCGCCTGTCACGCTCTTTGGCTCCCCTTTCCAGAGGATTCGGCTAACAGCCAGATTGGTAACTCTACTGTTGCGGACCCTACAACCCCCGAAACACCGAAATGTTACGGGTTTGGGCTGTTCCGAGTTCGCTCGCCACTACTATCGGAATCGAGGTTTCTTTCTTTTCCTTCAGGTACTGAGATGGTTCACTTCCCTGAGTTCGCTCACTCCCGCCTATGTATTCAGCGGGTGTTCCTAGGGTTTGCCTAGGAGGGTTTCCCCATTCGGAAATCTCCGGTTATAACGCCTGTGTGCGGCTCACCGAAGCTTATCGCAGCTTGCCACGTCCTTCATCGCCTGTCTCTGCCAAGGCATCCACCGTGCGCCCTTAGTAGCTTGACCATAGAATTAACTCCAGCGCAGGGAGCCGCGTCGCCGCGGTCCTGATCAAAGTCAACCTATGTATAAATCCGCCTGAGAACAACTCGCTCGCGCTCACGCGCTCCCGAGTCGCACTCCTAAAGACACTCTTCTTACTTGAACACTTGCCTGAGTTAGTAACTTGCACTAACTCGCATGTGCTCGGCCTTGTATTTAAACGTGCTCGGAGTCATACTTACGGCGCGCACGCCTCACGGCGGACACGCCATCACTCCAAACGCGTTACCCAATCTATTTCGTTGTCAAACATCGTCGCTCCCTCGCTTTTGCTGCGGGAGCCGAGCCCTGAGGCTCTTGAAACCTGCCGAAACCAGCCTCGAAAGGCTGGGCGGCCTGTCTCCGGGTCGGCGCCACATGCTTCGAGTGGCGGCGAGCCGGAAGCAGTGAATGAGAATGTTGGTGGAGCTGACCGGGATCGAACCGGTGACCTCATGCTTGCAAAGCACGCGCTCTCCCAGCTGAGCTACAGCCCCACGTTCAAAGGATGGTGGGCCTGGGTAGAGTCGAACTACCGACCTCACCCTTATCAGGGGTGCGCTCTAACCAACTGAGCTACAGGCCCGTGTTAGAGCTTGCCACGACTGGGAGCCCGGCGGCTCTCGCGCAATACCTCATTCATTCTCAAAAAGGTTTCGAGGACAAGGTTGAACGTGCTGAGCGGCTACGCCGCTCGTGACCATCGTGCGATGGCGATCAGGCAAAGAAGGCCCGATCAGGACTCCCGTATCTAACCGTCAGGGACGGCAGTTCCAGGGTTGATAGCCATTGCATCCGCCACAACCGATTCTCATCGGGAGCGGTCCGCTATCGCGGAAGGATGCAAGTGCCATCTTTTCTCTTTTAGAAAGGAGGTGATCCAGCCGCAGGTTCTCCTACGGCTACCTTGTTACGACTTCACCCCAATCATGAATTACACCTTGGGCGGCTGCCCCCTTGCGGTTGGCTCACCGACTTCTAGTGCAACCCACTTTCGTGATGTGACGGGCGGTGTGTACAAGGCCCGGGAACGTATTCACCGCGGCGTTCTGATCCGCGATTACTAGCGATTCCAGCTTCACGCAGTCGAGTTGCAGACTGCGATCCGAACTGAGGACGGCTTTTTCCGATTAGCTCCCCCTCGCGGGTTTGCGACGGTTTGTACCGGCCATTGTAGCACGTGTGTAGCCCTGGACATAAAGGCCATGAGGACTTGACGTCATCCCCACCTTCCTCCCCGTTATCCGAGGCGGTTTCATCAGAGTGCTCAACTAAATGATAGCAACTGGGGATAAGGGTTGCGCTCGTTGCGGGACTTAACCCAACATCTCACGACACGAGCTGACGACAGCCATGCAGCACCTATATTGCGGCCCCTTGCGGGGAAGGGATATTTCTACCCCGGTCCACAACATTTCGAGCCCAGGTAAGGTTCTTCGCGTTGCGTCGAATTGAACCACATGCTCCACCGCTTGTGCGGGCCCCCGTCAATTCCTTTGAGTTTCAGCCTTGCGACCGTACTCCCCAGGCGGATTGCTTAACGCGTTAGCTACGGCACGGCGGGATTGGGTACCCGTCACACCAAGCAATCATGGTTTAGGGCTAGGACTACCAGGGTATCTAATCCTGTTTGCTCCCCTAGCTTTCGTGCATCAGCGTCAGTTGTGGTCCAGTGAGCCGCTTTCGCCACAGGTGTTCCTTCCGATATCTACGCATTTCACCGCTACACCGGAAATTCCACTCACCTCTCCCACACTCAAGCCCGGCAGTTTCTCATGCAGTCTATGAGTTGAGCCCATAGATTTCACATAAGACTTACCAAACCGCCTACGCACCCTTTACGCCCAATAATTCCGAACAACGCTCGCCCCCCTCGTATTACCGCGGCTGCTGGCACGAAGTTAGCCGGGGCTTCTTCTTCCGGTACCGTCATTATCGTCCCGATCGAAAGGAGTTTACGTCCCGAAGGACTTCATCCTCCACGCGGCGTTGCTGCGTCAGGGTTTCCCCCATTGCGCAAAATTCCCCACTGCTGCCTCCCGTAGGAGTCTGGACCGTGTTTCAGTTCCAGTGTGTCCGTGCGCCCTCTCAGGCCGGATACCGATCATCGTCTTGGTGGGCCGTTACCCCGCCAACTAACTAATCGGCCGCGACCCCCTCCCAGAGCGAATTGCTCCTTTGACCCGTGGGTATTATGCGGTATTAGCTAAGGTTTCCCTCAGTTATCCCCCACTCCAGGGTAGGTTAGTCACGTGTTACTCACCCGTGCGCCACTTTACTCATGGTATTGCTACCACTTTCTCGTTCGACTTGCATGTGTTAGGCACGCCGCCAGCGTTGATTCTGAGCCAGGATCAAACTCTCGTTTGAAACCTGATGTCGTCACCTCTCCGACGGAGGTCGGATTGGGTCGACCGTGCCCTGCGCATCTTCTCTCGAAGGACGCAGGGCACCTTACCTTGTGAGAATGATCAAGCCAAACCCGATCGCATCTCACGACTGGCACGTTCAACCAATTTGTCAAAGATCCTTGAGGGTGGTCCGCCTAAGCGGTACCCCTTGGATCGAGGCCCGGACTTGCGTCCGGCTGTCCTCGAACTTGGTGCGCATCGCCTGATTTCTCCGCTAGCACAGCGGACCTCGGCGTTTTTGCGCGAACCTTTTAAAGTTATCAAAGTCCGGGTTACGGGTCAAGGAAAGATTCCGCCCGAACCACTGTGGATAACTCAGTTCGCGCTGCGCAAAATATCAAATATCGGCCAGCAAAAATTGCCCGAGCCGCTAGGGCTCGCGGGAGATAAACTCCCGGGTCATGCAATGGCTTGTTCTCTGTGGGATTCCCTACAGGGGTTCAACGATGCAGCATCGTACGCAACTCGTCCGACCCTACGAACCAGCTTCCCACTTCCCCAAATCAAATTTCGACGGGGCAGGCCACACGGCCACCGGGAGGCTCCACTGCTCACTACTAACTTAATTAGAGTAGCACAGGCCACCCCAAGATGCAAACGTCTAAGACCAACGCTACGATCCGCGGTTTGCAACAGGAGCAAGAATAGCAATTTCAAGGGGTTAGATTCAAGCGCCCAGCCTGTGGAAAGCCGCGGTTTCTGTGGGAAACAGGGCGACATCGCAGGTCGGCCGCGGTGCGGGATCAGGCCTCATCCGTGCCGCGGAATCAGCCCTAAGTCTGTGATTCCATTCACGAAATACTGCATGGCCAGGGCCACCAGCAGCAGGCCCATGATGCGCACCAGGATGCGGATGCCGGTTTCGCCCATGACGTCGCGGACTCGGCCTGCCGCCGGCCAGCACCCAATAGCTGACCAGCGCGGTGATGGTGATCGAGCCGAGAATCGCGCCCATCTGCCAGCCCCAAAGCGTCGGCACCTGGCCCACCAGCACCATCACCGACGAGATGGCGCCGGGCCCGGCCAGCATGGGAATGCCCAGCGGCACAATGCCTGCGTCCTCCTTCGCCGTCGCCTCTTCCGTGTCGCCGTGCGTCTCCTGCGTGGGCGAGCGCCGCGCTTCCAGCATGTCGAGGCCGATGAGCAGCAGAATCAGCCCGCCGGCAATCTCGAATGCGGGCAGCGTGATGCCAAACATGCGAAAGATGAGCTGCCCGGCGACGGCAAAGCTGGTGAGCACGATGAAGCAGGTGAGCGCGCCTTTGCGCGCCATGCGCTTGCGGCGCGCCGCGATCGGCGCGGTCCGTGATGGCCAGAAACGACGGGATGGCGGCGAAAGGATCGACCAGAAAGAAGATGGAACTGAGCGCCAGCACCGAAAAGCGCACGATCGGCGCCTGGCTCAGTTCGTTCAACGCTGTCGTAGCTGGATTGGTCAGGAGCACGTTGAGAGGCTAGAACATTCTTCCCGCTTGAGTAAGTATAGGGGCGCGGCGCGCGTGGCCTGCTGTATGGCTTTGTCCTGGCCGGCGTTCTGCCGGGCCGAGGGCGCGGCGATGACTCAATCGCCAAAGGCGGCTTTCAGCCGCGCGGCGGTGCGATCGAGAGCGTCTTTGTACGCCGCCGGGTTGGAGTTCATTCCCCCCGGGATGAAATCGTGGTTGACGCCGGGATAGGTCACAAGCTCGAAGGGCGCTTTGACGACTGCGGCATCGGCGGCGAGAGAACGCGCCGTGCCGATGAGGCAACAATCTCGAAAGTTGTCGGACTCGCCGGCAAACATCAGCACCGGAACCCTTACGCGGGCGATGAAGCCGGGCGTCCTCTTGAGGAACCCGGTGGCCGGGTACCACACGATCACTTGAGCCACCAGATCGGGCCAGCGGGACCCGTATGCCAGAGTGTATCCACCGCCAAGAGAGATGCCAACCACCGCCACTTTTCCCGGAAGTGCGTTGGGCAGCTTTTGCGCGTCCTGAATCGCAGTTCTCAGCGTGTCGCCTGGCGCTGCTTCCATGTTTCGGCCGTCGTAGAGCGCCACGTCGTACCCCAGCGCGGCAATGGCATCCGCCAGCGCCTTGTCGTGCTTGGGCCCGGCTATTCCTGAGACCAGGACAACCACATGCCCTTTGCCTTGCGGCGGGGGAATTTCCTCCTGCGCGATGGCTGTGGAAGCGAACGCGGCGAGCGGGCAGTGCGGCGACTGTTGCGAAGCGGAACAATGAAGTCGTCTGAGGGAATTCGCCATGAGGTGCTCCTTTGCTGGAGGCAGACGCATTGCGCCGCGCTGCCACGGAAGCGGGAACCATTGAAATTGAGAAGCCAAATTCCGTGTCAGCATACGCCGCGAGGATCGGCGTGTCCAGCATTGCGTGGTGAGCGGGCTGGAATGACTTCTTGCTCACCGAAGCCCAACGCGAGCGCATTGAAATTGTGCTGGTCTCTCCGCGCAATCTCCTCAATATAGGAGCGGCGGCGCCGACGATGGCGAACTTTGGCTTGCGCGATTTGCGGTTATTGCGTCGGGCGAGACGGATGCCGATCCTGGCCGGAAATATGGTACACTTGTGTACGCAACGGTACACAATACGGGAGGCGCACATGAGCACGCAATCGGTCGGAATCCGCGAGTTCCGCGACAAGCTCGCCACCTATCTCCTCACAGCCGACAAGCCCCTGGCCATCACCCGCCACGGCGACACCATCGGATTATTATCTGCCCAGAAAGCGCGAAAGGCACCGAGGCGGAGTGGAGGGCGTCGGACGAGGCCCATGCGCGGCTCCGGGCGGAGATGATGCACCTGGGGCTCACCGAAGACGACATCGTCAAGGAGTTTGAGCGCTTGCGCAGACGAGGACGCCGCAAGAAAGCGTCACGGAAATGAATTCGCCCAGAAAGCTCATGGTCGATGCGAACATCCTCCTGCGCGCGACCTTCGGCGAAAAAGTTCTCCGTCTTCTGCGGAGATATGAGGAGAACGTGGATTTTACGCGCCGGATGTACTGCGTGCAGGAAGCACTGGCGAAGATATATACCCGCCGATCGCAGCGAAACGAAAACAAATTCCCCGAATCTGGCCGAATGTGTCCTTAACTTCATTTTATTGCCGGCTCGTTGATTCATGTTGTTGACCGAAGCTTCTATAAGAGTTCGAAGGGCGGCCCGCGCTGCATCTCGAATCGCGTGATCCCAAGCGACTGGCCGATTGTCGCCACGGCCTTACTCATCAGACGCTCCCATCTGGACGGAGGATAGGGATTTCTTTGGCAGCGGCATCGCTACCTGGACCAGCGACAGGATCGAGATGTATCTGCGCGATCATAGCCACAGGTGCAGCACGAAGGCTTTCGCGGATCGTCCGAGCGAACCCGTTCTACAATCGGTTCTTGACGACTGACCCCCGACGCGAACGCATCGAAGTCGTCCTGGTCTCACCGCGCAATCCCCTCAATATAGGAGCGGCGGCGCGGGCCATGGCGAACTTTGGCTTCCGGCGGCTTGCCGTGGCGGCTCCGTATGAAGAACACTGGCGCGAGGCGAAGTCGGCGGTTGGCGCCGAAGAGCTGCTCGAAGACGCAAGAGAGACGGAGTCTTGGCGGAGGCAGTGGCAGAGTGCACGCTGGTGGTGGGCACGGGGTCGCTGGCGCGGCGCAAGCCGGAGCAGCCAGTCGTTCCGCTCTCCGATCTGGCGCTGCTGGTGCGTCAGGAGATTGCACGCGGCGGGCGAGTGGCCCTGGTCTTCGGCTCGGAAAAGCGCGGCCTGACTCGCGAGGACCTCTCGTATTGCCAGTTGCTCGCGGAGATTCCCACCGATCCCCGCCAGCCTTCGATGAACCTGGGCCAGGCTGTCGCCGTGTGTTTGTATGAGATCGCGTCACGGCTCAGCGAACCGCGAAAGCCAGACTCAGATCGCAGGCGTTCCGGCTCAGGCTCTGACGCGGCGCGGTCGCCGCACAGGCGTTGATCCAGGCGACGCAGCATCTCCAGCTTCCACTCGCGACCTGGAGCTTCTGGCCGCTGTGGTGGAAGAAACGATGCTGGCGGCAAACTACTCTCCGCCTGCGATGCGCAAGGCGAACCGGCACGATCTGCATCTGCTGCTGCGCAGGCTGGCTCTTACCCGGCGGGATGCCCGGCGCATTCTGGGGCTGTTCCGGCGGATTCTGTGGCGGCTGAAGGGTTAACGCGGTTCTCCTGCAAGTGTAGACCAAGGCACAATCGCTAAGTGGCTTTTTCAACAAGAAAAAGCCGCCCTGAAATACGCCGGAAATGGCGCATAGTTGCAGGAGAACCGCCGTAAAGCCGGCCAAGGTGATGAGTGCGAACTGGTTACCAACGGCGAAAATTGACGGCGAACCAGGAAGAATTCCTGATAGAGTGGCCTTCGAAGGCTCCCCGTATGTTTCGCTCTCGCGTCTCTTCTTTCGCTGCGTCTCCGGCACGATTTGGCGTCGTGATTCCGTGCGCGGTCTTTGCTTTGGCCGCGATCTTCACCGCATTTGCGCCGGGTGCGGCGAAGGCACAGCAAGCAGCGCCCGCGCCTTCATCGGGGAGCCGGCAGCCCGTGCAACAGCCTTCTGCCGGCCAGGCTCCGCAACCGGCGCCGGCACCGGCGCCGCCCGCCACACCTGCTGAGAGCCAGCCGCGCCTTCCGCTGCTCCCGCGGCAAGCCAGCCCGCGCCGGCCCCGGCGCCTACGATCGCGCCGAGCGGTGCGCCGCAGCTTTCGGAAACCGGCGGCATCACCGATGAGGAGCTGAGGAGTCTGCTGGTGGGCAAGGAACTCTTCCTGCGCGGCGGCTATCTGGACAATACTCTCAGCTTCAACGAACACGGAACGCTGATTGGCCACTCCCCGACGGTTCTTACACGCTTAGTGGAATCCAGATCAACAAGGTGCGCCTGACCAAGCACAAGGTGGAGTTGGAAGGAGACCGCTACGGGCTGCACTTTCTGGGTGCGTTGCCTTACGAGGATCCCACCAAAGCCGTCGACCGGGTGAAGATCACGCCCAAGAAGAAGGTGGTCAGGATCACGATCGATCGCGAGATTGTGGTGAAGCCGAAACAGAAGAAGGAGAAGGGCAAGCCGGCCAAGAACGCCGCAAAGCAGTCAGCGCAGGAAAGCGCCAGCCGCCGCGCCAAGCCAGGCGGCGGAAATGAGCAGCGCGAGCGAGGCGCAAACGGAGATTGCCGCTGCTCCGCCGGCCGAGCAACCCGCCGACGCAAAGAGTGTCACCACCACCACTTCGCCGGCCCATGCGGCCAGGTTGCTGAAAGAGGCCCTCGACAACGTCTTCGCCCAGGGCTTTGACAGCCGCCTCATGGATTCGATGCCGGGCTTTTGGAAGCTCTACTACGAAGCCGCCGCGGCGAAGACCGATTACAGCCCCAAAGATCCTGCGGTGCTGCGGCAGAGCATGGTCGATCGCAAGGCTCGTTTGGCGGCGCAATTCGAGCCTTCGTCGAACCAATACGCGCAGGACCATGGCGTGGCGGGGATGTGTCTCTATCATGTTGTGATTGACGCGGACGGCAAGCCGGGCGAGATCGCCGTCGCACGGCCTATCGGCTTCGGGCTCGACGAGAACGCGGTCGATTCGATTCGCAAAGCTACGTTCGAGCCGGCCATGAAAGACGGCAAGCCGGTTCCGGTGATGCTGGACTTAGTTGTTGAGTTCCGTATCTACTCCAAGCGGACCGCAGTGGCAGCCAAGTCGAGCGAACAGCCGGCCGGGCCTTCGCTTCCCGGCCCGTACAGCGTGCAACACTGATCGATTGCGGCTTGACCGTTCCCCTTCCTGCGCCACCGGGGGAATTGCGGGTGTATGTACCGCAGCGGTGCGTCACACACACTTACTTAGCTCAGGTGCATTGACCGAGTCTGACCCTCGTCTCACTTGATCGGCTGGAGCCTCAGTGTCGCCGTTGAGCCGCCGCTACTGCTCCTCTAGTTCGACGCGCCGGTCAGGCGCAGTTCTTCAAGCTGCGGAACCGCTAAGCGGCTGCCAGAGCTCGACCCGGTTGCCTTCCGGATCCCAAATCCAGGCGAATCGGCCGTAGGAGTAGTCTTCGCGCTTGGGATCGATGCGCACGCCGGCCTCGGCCAACTTGCCAAGCAGGGCGTCGAGATCGTCGACGCGGAAGTTGACCATAGCCTGCTGCGGGCCTTCGCCAAAGTACCGCGTGTCCAGCGGGAAGTGGGCGAAGACAGTCATGCCCATGGATTCGGGGCCGTCGAAGGCCAGCGACCCTCCGTCCTGGGCCGGGATGCCGAAATGCGCTGCATACCAGCGGCCAGCGCCTTGGGTCGCGCGCCTTCAGGAAGACGCCGCCGATGCCGACTGCTTTAGCCATAAATTTGCTCCTGGCTTCTGCTGCTAGCTTCCAGCATCTTGCTAAGAGCTATAGCGTAATTCGGCGGGAAAGAGAATGGGCCGGCGGCGCGGGTCACTAATCTTCACGGAGCAGATCGTCGAGCTTGGGCTTGTGCTTGGCCTGGCGGCCGGTGCGCGGTTCGTCGGACAGCACGCGCGACGGCTTGGGCTGGCCTACGCGCTCGCGGGCGTTGGCCTTCACCGCCTTGGTGGCCGAAAATCGGGCTGGCTTGCGTTTCGCCATGGCAAGGACGAGTATGGAATAGATTCTGCCGGCGCGAAAGTGCCGGCGCGGAGTCCCTGGGCGCCGGCGGACCTGGCGGCGAGGCGGCCGGCCGCAGCGCTGGAAAGAAGGAACATCGGCATGGAAGAACGGGAGTTTTTCAACGAGACGACGGAGCAGCGCACGCACAACCTGACCTGCCCCAAGTGCGGGCAGGCAGCCGAATACAAGGTGACCTGGGTGGTGCGCCGCAAGCGCGCGCAACTGCCGCGCGGAGCCGACGAGCGCGACCGCGCCCGCTTCGCCAAGGCGCAGTCCTACATGGTGCGGCGCGACGACAAGCTGCACTGCGCCAACATCCGCTGCCGCAAGCCATTCGAAATCACCACGCTGCAGTCGCTGGCTTTCTTGACGGAATAGAGCCGTCGCGGCGCCGCGGCGGTCGGTAATTCGCGGCTTCCGGCACACCTGCCGTTCGGGCGTCATCCCAGCCTGCCACCTTGCACGGAACCCTGAAAGCGCGTACATGTGGAACTGCTCAAGCAATCGCGATTTCTTCCCCTTATCCGCACACCTCGGAGGCGGGCGTGCCCAGCCGGTTCTTCGAGGTGAAACCATGCGCATTTCCGCTCGTTTCCCGTCCGCTGGACGGCCTCCTGCTTGCATCATTGCCCTGCTGTGGCGGCGCGTCTTCTGGCCGGCCGCATCACTCACGCGCGTGCTGGCAGCCGAACTGAAGCCGATCGAGTTGCCCAAGCCGCAGATCACCGGCGGCATGCCCCTGATGCAGGCGCTGCGCAGCGCAAGACCACGCGCGCATTCGCGATCAGCCGCTGCCGCCGCAAACGCTCTCGAACCTGCTCTGGGCGGCCTTCGGCGTCAATCGGCCGAGCGAAGTGAAGCCGGGGCTGGGCCGCACCGCGCCCTCGGCCATGCAACACGCAGGACATCGAGCTCGAAGTCGTGCTGGCCGACGGAGTCTACGTCTACGAAGCGGAGCAAAACCTGCTGCGCCCGTGCGTCGCCGGCGATGTGCGCGGCGCCATCGGCTCGGCGCCCGCGGCCCATGCCGCAGTCACCATCGTCTACGTGGCTGCGGCCAAAGAGGACTTCGCCCAGGTCGATGTAGGATTCATCGGCCAGAATGTCTATCTCTTTGCGGCATCCGAGGGCCTCAACGCCTGGTTCTATGCCGTGCATGCGCAGGATGTGGCCGCGAGGCTCGGCCTTGGCGCGGATCGCGGCTACTTTATGCGCAGTCGGTCGGCTATCCGCCTCAATAGGCTTGCGCGAGCTTCCCGCGAATCTAGTGCATCGAATCTGAGGCGCCGTCCGCGTGGCCGGCTCAGCCACTGGCTGGCGCGGCCGCCGGCATGTGATTGAATCGAGAATAGAGCGCCGGACCCGGAGGTCAGCGAGTCAGGGCCGGCAGCCAAGGAGAAAATCTCGATGGCAAATTCCCTTCTTCCCCCCGAAGAGCGCAACCTGACCCCCGACCAGGTGGAGGCGCTGGACAAGCGGCGCGACCTGGGACACACATTTCTGGTCATCGCCGGGCAGTTTGCGGTCATCGCCACCGTGCTGCTTCTCTGGGTGGGCCAGGATCTGACCTATTCGCCGGGCTGGCCGCACCCCATGGCGTACTACTTCTTCTTTGCCCTGGTCCTGATCGCGTGTTTCGGCGTCACCGGCACTGTTCTGCGCCGCGGAACGCCGCGCATCGACTGAGCCACTCAACCGCCAGATGAATGCCGCGACTGGGGAATGCCGTGAACCGATGCTTAGCCATTCGCACGGCCTCGTTCACGGCCTTGTCCATTCCGCCTTGTTCATGGCCTTGGTCTCACGGCCGTCCCGTTCTGGCCGTTTGCAAGTGCGCAAGACGATTTGCCACAGGCACCGCGCCCCAGGCATCCGCAGCCGACCGCGCTGGCCCAGGCCATCTTCAAGCAGCTCATCGAGATCAACACCACCGACACGCCGCACGGCAACGTGACCACGGCGACCCAGGCGATGGAGAAGCGGTTTCTCGATGCCGGATTTCCGCGCGAGGACGTGCACCTGCTCGGACCCAACGCGAGGAAGATGAACCTGGTGGTGCGCTATCGCGCCGCAGGCACGCCGCAATGAGAAGCCGGTGCTGTTCCTGTGCCACATGGACGTGGTGGAGGCGCTGCGATCCGACTGGCACACCGATCCGTTCCAGTTTGTGCGAGAAGGATGGCTACTGGTACGGCCGCGGCACGCAGGACATGAAGGACTCCGACGCCGGGCTGGTGGCCACATTTCTGCGCCTGCATCGCGAAGGGTACAAGCCGAAGCGCGACCTGATCCTGGCGCTGACCGCCGATGAAGAGGGCGGCAAATTCAACGGCGCTTCATGGCTGGTGAATGAGCATCGCGACCTGGTGGACGCGGCCTATGTCATCAATCCCGATTCCGGCGGCGTGGAGCTGGACCACGGCCGCGCGGTGGTTGCCGATGTGGAGGCGACGGAGAAGGTCTACGCCGATTTCCAGGTAACGGCTACCGATCGCGGCGGGCACAGTTCGCTGCCGCGGCCGGACAACGCCATCTATGAGCTGTCCGATGCGCTGGAGAAGCTGGCGCGCTACAGTTTCCCATTCGAGCTGAACGAGGTGACGCGCACGTACTTCGGCAATCTTGCGAAGCAGGAGACCGGTCAGACGGCCGCGGACATTCGCGCCATCCTGGCCACTCCGCCGGACATGGCCGCAGCGGCGCGCCTCAGCGCGGAGGCCGGACTTCAACTCGAAGCTTCCGCACCACCTGCGTGGCCACGCGGCTGATTGCCGGGCACGCCAACAACGCGCTGCCGCAGACCGCGCAGGCCAACGTGAATTGCCGCATCTTTCCCGGCCACTCGCCGGAGGAGATCCGGCAGAAGCTGATTGAATCTTCGCCGATCCCAAGCTGACCGTGAAGTACGTCTCCGATAGCGGCGAGGCGATGGACGAGGCGCCCGCCCGCAAAGCCATTGTGCCGCCGCCGCCGAATCCGGAGGTTTTCGAGCCGCTAACGCGCATCACCGACGCCATCTGGCCGGGCGTTCCGGTAACGCCGATCATGGAAAATGGCGCCAGCGATTCCATCTACTTCGCTCGGGCGGGAATACCCTGCTACGGCTACTCCGCCATTGCGCTGGAGCGCGACGACGAGCGGGCGCACGGGCAGGACGAGCGGCTGCCGATGGATTCGTACTGGAAGTCGCTGGACTTCTTGTATGCCTTCGCGAAGGCGCTGGGCGGGGAGTAGAGAACTGGCGAACGCCGTGCCTCGGGTGATCGAGCCTTAGGGTCGGCACGGCGCCGGAGAGATTTAGCGAAACTGAAACTCGAACAGCCGAAACTTCGTATGAATATAGTGAGTTGCGGAGCCGTCCGGCCATTCCCCATCGGCAATTCCGCAATCGTCTCGCGGGAAAGGAATGGAGGCCAAATGGCGGAACGTGTTTGTCCGTGGTGGATTGGTTATCTTGCTGGCCAGCCCCGTCCGCCGATGGATGGGGGAAAATCCTGAAGCTCTGCTTACGCCGTATGTCCGGGAGGGCATGACGGTGCTTGAACCCGGGCCGGGAATGGGCTTCTTCACGCTGCCGCTGGCGCGCATGGTTGGCCCTGCCGGACGCGTCGTGGCCGTAGATATTCAGGCAAGGATGCTCGACGCGCTAGAGCGCAGGGCGCGAAAGGCCGGCCTGACCAGCGCGTGGAAACCCGGCTGGCGAAGCCGGAAAGCATGGGACTCGACGATCTGAAAGGCGCGGTCGACTTTGTGCTCGCCTTCGCCGTCGTCCACGAAATGCCGTCTGCCGAGGCTTTTTCCGCGAGGCGGCAGTCGCGCTCAAGCCCGGAGGCCTCCTGCTCTTTGCCGAGCCCTCCGGCCATATGAAACTAGAGGGGTTCCAGAAGGAGCTGGATGCTGCGCGAAAAGCCGGGCTAGAAACCGTGAGCCGGCCAGCCGTCCGCCGCAGCCACGCAGCGGTCTTACGGAACCAGGATTGACGAGGATTCGACTCATGCACAAGTCCACTGAGCAGCAAGCGACGAGCGATCAGCTCCGTCAGGATACGTCCTGGCCTGGAACGACGATCCAGAAACCGGCCTGCACCTGACGGAGGAAGAGGCCGACGCCTGGCTGGAAAAACTCGAAGCGGGCGAGGGCGTCGAGGCCCCTGAATGCCACATTTGAGGTGGTCGCGAGCTGCGCTGCGTGATGCGGTCCGCCACCGACTCCCGCCCAAATCAAAATCCTCGCTCGCATCTGTTCATATCCCCACTGATAAACTAGAGCTAGATGATTCTCCCGTTCGTCCGCGAAATTTTCGCGGAGCTGGAGCATGCCCCGGGATTTGAGCGCGTTCGCAGGCACCTGAGCCTGGGTGCGGGGCGGCGGCGTGTGTCCGGATTGACCGCTACGGCGCGGGCGCTCTATCTGCCGCTGATGGCGCGGGCCGCAAAGCAGCCGGTGATCGTGATCGTGGCCGACAACAAGGCCGCCGAGGCGCTGGAGCCGATGCTGAAGGCCGGATGCGAGCTGACCGGCGCGGTGGATCCGGCGCGCGTGGTGCGGTTTCCCGCCCACGATGTGCTTCCCTTTGAAAATCTTTCGCCGCATCCCGACGTGCAGGAGCAGCGCGCGGCGGCGTTGTGGAAGCTGGCCACCGGCGCCGTCGATATCCTGATTGCGCCGGTCGAGGCTGCGGCGCTGAAGCTCTTCGATCGCGACTACTACGCGGGCCTGGCGGTGACGCTGAAGCGCGGCGAAGAGGTTGACATCGAAGTGCTCACCGCGCACCTGGCCAGCGTGGGCTACACGCAGATGGATCTGGTGGAGATGCCGGGGCAGTTCACGCGGCGCGGCGGAATTCTGGACGTGTATTCGCCCGGAGTCCGACCGGCCGGTGCGCATCGAGTTTTTCGGCGACGAGATTGAGACCATCCGCAAATTCGATCCGGAGACGCAGCGCTCGCAATCGGGGCTGGACGAGACGCAGTTGCTGCCGCTGACGGAGACGCCGGTGACCGAGCGTCTGCTGGCCGCGGTGAATGGGCGGCTGAGCCGGCAGCGCGTGGAGATCGAAGATGAGGAGATGGCGGCCGAAGCCGCGGCGGCCGGCGGCGTCAGCGTCTTTCCGGGGTGGGAGTTTTTCACGCCGGTGGCCGGCGCGGAGCGTCGCTGCTGACGCTGGTGCCGCGCTGCGCGCTGTTTGTCGACGAGCCGGCGATGGTGCGCAACCAGATCGATCGCTGGTGGAACAAGGTCGAGCAGCGCCATGAGCGCTCGGGGATCGGCTCGCTGATCCGGCCCGAGGACATTTATCTGCGGCCGGAGGTGTTGCAGGCGGCGCTCGAAGCGCACATGGGCCTCGATCTCGATCAACTGGGCGCGGTGGACGTGCTGGACGAGGACGCGACGCTGGGCGAGATCGAGCTGCCCACGCGGCCCACGCTGCGCTTTCACGGCTCGATTCCCGCGCTCACCGAGCAACTGAGAATCTGATGGCGACGGAGACGCGGATCGTGCTGGCCGCGCCGCACCAGGGCGACGTGGAGCGGCTGGCGACGGTGCTGCGCGAATACGAGGTTCCTTACCGGCTGGGCAGCCGCGCGCCGCGCCCGGCGAAACCATGCTCGACGAAGCCAGCTACCTGGCCGGCGATCTGCGCGTGCCGGTCATCGTGCGTTCGCCGTTGGCGGCGGGCGTGGTCTTCGCCGAATCGAATCTGATTGTCTTCGGCGCCAACGACTTTCCGACGAAGCCGATGTGGCGGCGCGGCCGGAGCCGAAGCGATCGAAGACCGCGGCGTTTGTCTCCGACTTTCGCGACCTGGGCATCGGCGACTACGTGGTGCACGTGGAGCACGGCATCGCGCAGTACCAGGGGCTCAAGGAGATTGCGCAGGACGGGCTCTCGGTGGAGTTCATGATTCTGGAGTTCGCCGAGAGGCGCCAAGCTTTACGTTCCGCTCACGCGGCTGGATCTGATTCAGAAATACCGCTCCACCGACACCGGGCCCGCGCCGGTGCTGAACAGGCTGGGCTCGCAGCAGTGGACCAAGACCAAGGCGCGCGTGCGCAAGGCCATGCAGGACATGGCCGGCGAACTGCTGAAGCTATACGCCGAGCGCCACACCGCCGAGGGCACGGCGTTCTCAAAGGACAACGAGTTTCAGCGCGAGTTTGAAGACGCGTTCGACTACAGCGAGACCGACGACCAGATCGCGGCGATTCGCGCCGTCAAGTACGACATGGAATCGCCGACGCCGATGGACCGGCTGCTGTGCGGCGACGTGGGCTACGGCAAAACCGAAGTGGCCATGCGCGCGGCGTTCAAGGCCGTGCAGGACGGCAAGCAGGTTGCGGTGCTGACGCCGACCACGGTGCTGAGCTTCCAGCATTTCGAGACATTCAAGCAGCGCTTCGCGCAGTTCCCCATCCACGTCGAGATGATCTCGCGCTTCCGCACGGCAAAGGAGCAGAAGGAGATTGTGGAGCGCGTGGCGACCGGCAGGGTCGACATTCTGATCGGCACGCACCGGCTGCTCTCGAAGGACATCAAGTTTCAGGATCTGGGCTTGCTGGTCGTCGACGAGGAGCAGCGCTTCGGCGTGCGCCACAAGGAGCGGCTGAAGCAGTTGCGCAAGGAGATCGATGTGCTGGCCATGAGCGCCACGCCGATTCCGCGCACGCTGCACATGTCGCTGGTGGGCCTGCGCGACATGAGCGTGATCGAAACGCCGCCCAAGGACCGCATGGCGATTCAAACGGTGGTGGCGAAGTTCGACGAGAAGATCATCCGCTCGGCGGTCGAAGTGGAGCTGGAGCGCGGCGGGCAGGTGTTTTTTGTGCACAACCGCGTGGAATCGATCTACGAAATTGCCGCGCGCATCCAGGAGCTGGTGCCCGCGGCGCGCGTGGCCGTGGCGCACGGGCAGATGGGCGAGACCGAGCTGGAGAAGGTGATGCTGGCCTTCATGCGCCACGAGTTCGACGTGCTGGTGGCGACGACCATCATCGAAAACGGGCTCGACATTCCGCTGGCGAATACGATTCTCATCAATCGCGCCGAGCGGCACGGGCTGAGCGAGCTTTACCAGTTGCGCGGGCGCGTGGGCCGGTCGAACCGGCGCGCCTATGCGTACCTGCTGATTCCGCCGGAGAACGAGTTGACCGAGATTGCGCGCCGGCGGCTGGCGGCGCTCAAGGAGTTCAGCGACCTGGGCGCGGGATTCAAGATTGCGGCGCTCGACCTGGAGCTGCGCGGCGCGGGCAACATGCTGGGCGGCGAGCAGAGCGGGCACATCGAAGCCGTGGGATTCGAGCTGTACACGTCGATGCTCGAGGCCGCGGTGAAGGAGCTGAAGGGCGAGGGCAGCGAAGAGCGGCCGGCCACGCAGCTCAATCTCGGCATCGCGCTGCGCATCGACGAGAGCTACGTGCCCGAAGAGAATCAGCGCCTGCGGCTCTACAAGAAGATTGCCGGCGCGGCCAGCGAAGCGGCGATTCACGAGATGCGCGCGGAGATGGAAGACCGCTATGGCGCGCTGCCTGACGCGACCGTGTACCTGCTGGAAGCGGCCCTGCTGCGCCTGGAGTGCGAGCGCATGGGCATTGCGCAGATCGACCGCAAGCGCGGCGAGTTGCAGATCCGATTTACGGAAAATGCCGCGGTCGATCCGCCGCACCTGATGAGGCTGGTGGCGCGCAACGCCAAGCGCGGCGCGCAGTTCACGCCGCAGGGCGTGCTCAAGTTTCCGCTGAAGGCCACGCGGCCCGACGAAGTTCTGCTGGAGATTCGCGAATTGCTTGCCGATCTGGCGCCGGCGCCGGTAAGCGCGTGAACGACGCGAATGAAGCGATAGCAATTCTGCAGATCCAGGATGCGGAGCAGAGGATGCGCACTCCGCTGCGGCTGGACGCAGCTCTTTGAAGACGGCACCAAGAACTTGCGAAGTGTAAGGACAAAAGAATACTTTGAGGATGATCTCAAGGGGAATGATGAAAAGATTGCCTCCCTTTGTGATGGCTCTGATTTGCATGTCGACAGCGTCGGCACGCCGCAAGCCGGATTGGAAGGAACAGTTCGAGAGGCTCCGACGAGTACTTCGACCAGGTGTATTTTCCCTACGCGCCTTCGGCGGGGACGCGGTTGGGTATCACCAGTACGACTCGCAACTCGAGGATTTCTCGCGCAAGAAATCGATGCGGAGATTGCCGCGTTGAAGAGTTTTGAGAAACGGATCGAGGCGATTCAGCCGGATGATTCGGCGGCCGATTTCGTTCCCCGCAGCGACCGTGAGATCGTTCTCGCCAACATTCGCTCGCAGCTGCTGACGCTGGAAACCATCCGGCCGTGGGAGAAGGATGCCGACAACTATTCGAGCACCTGCGCGAACGGGGCGTTCACGCTGATGGAGCGCAAATTCGCTCCGCCCGACGAGCGGCTGCGCTCTCTGATTGCGCGCGAAAAGCAGATGCCGGCCCTGCTCGCCGCGGCGCGCGTGAATCTCAAGAATCCGCCGCGCATCTACACCGAGATCGCCATCGAGCAGTTGCCGGACATCGTCGGCTTTTTCGAGCACGATGTGCCGCGGCATTTGCCGAGCGGGATCCGGCGCTGAAGGCGGAGTTCGCAAGACCAATGCGGCGGTGATCGCGGCGCTGAACGATTATCTGGGCTGGCTGAAGACGGACCTGCTGCCGCGGTCCAATGGTGATTTCCGCATCGGCGCGGAGACTTTCCCGAAGAAGCTCGAATACGACGAGATGGTCGACATTCCGCTCGACAAGCTGCTCGAAATCGGCTGGGCCGATCTGCGCAAGAACCAGGCGCATTTCAAACAGGTGCCGAGGAACTGGAGCCGGACAAGGATCCCGGCGCCGTGCTCGAGGAGCTGGGCGAGGATCATCCCGCGCCGGACCAACTGCTCGATTCCTTCCGCGCCACGTTCAACGGCCTGGTGAGCTTTATTCGCGCGCATCATATCGTCACCATCCCATCGGATGTGCGGCCCATCGTGGAGGAGACGCCGCCTTTCATGCGCGCCACGACCTTCGCCAGCATGGACACGCCGGGTCCGTTCGAGACGCATGCCACCGAGGCCTATTTCAATGTGACGCTGCCCGACCCCACGATGACGCCTGCGGAGGTGGAAGGCTACATGCACTCGTTCAATTGGGCACGGTGATTTCCACGGCGGTGCATGAGGCTTATCCCGGGCACTACGTGCAGTTCCTGTGGCTGCCGCAGGCGCCGAGCAGGGTGCGCAAGATTCTGGGCGCGAACACCGACGTCGAAGGCTGGGCGCACTACTGCGAGCAGATGATGCTCGACGAGGGCTATGGACAACCGGGAGCCGGCGCCAAGGACGAGCGCGAATCGAAATTCCTGCGCCTGGGCCAATTGCAGGATGCGCTGCTGCGCAACGCGCGCTTCATTGTCGGCATCGAAATGCATACGGGCAAGATGAGCATCGACCAGGCAGAGGCGTTTTTTCAGAAGGAAGGCTACCAGTCAAAGGAGAACGCGGTGGTGGAGACCAAGCGCGGCGCGGGCGATCCGACTTATCTTTATTACACGCTGGGCAAGCTGGAGATCATGAAGCTGCGCGAGGACGTGAAGAAGAAGCAGGGCGCGGCGTTCTCGCTGGAGAAGTTTCACGACGATTTTCTGCGCCAGGGATTTCCGCCGATCAAGATTGTGCGCGAGGCGATGCTGGGCGATGATTCGCCGGCGCTGTAGGAAGCAGGAGCGAGTCAGCGGGTCACGGGGTCTAGGGCCCGTGCTAACTGCCAGCTCCGCTAACTCGCTGTCTTTCACGCCTTCCACTTGATATTGCAGCCGATCGACGGCTCTGATCCGTGGTAACGGGCTTGCCTGCGAGCACCGCATCGATCGCGGCGCGAAGGTCTTCGCCGGTAACGGGAATCCGTTGCCGGGGCGGCTGGAGTCGAACTGGCCGCGATAAACCAGGTATCGGCGTCGAAGAGAAAAAGTCCGGCGTGCAGGCGGCTCGTAGGCGTGCGCCACGGCCTGCGTTTCGTCGTAGAGATAGGGAAAGCCGAAGCCAAAGTTTCGCCTGCTGCTTCAGGCCCGCGGGCTGTCTGCGGGATGAGTGGTCACATCGTTGCGCTGATGGCGACGATGCCGACCGGCTTCCCGGCATAGTCCACGCCCAGTTGCCAGAGATTCTCGATGTGCTTCACATAAGGGCAGTGGGTGCAGATAAACATGACCAGCAGCGCCTTTTTGCCGCGGAAGTCGTCGCGGCGGACGGTCTTGCCGGTAACAACATCGGTGAGCGCAAAGTCGGGGGCGTGGTGCCCAAGTTCGAGCATGGTGGATTCGGTAAGTGCCATAGGATTCTCCTGGATTGGGGATGCTCTTAGGCCCCGAAGGATGCTCCGTGAGATCTCTAAAACAGTCCCGTCTGACGGCCCGGCATAGCGAGGCCGAAGTGTTCATAGGCCAGGCGCGTGGCGACACGGCCGCGCGGCGTGCGATCGAGAAATCCAATCTGGATGAGGAAAGGCTCGTAGACCTCTTCCAGCGCGTCTTCTTCCTCGGCGAGGGTTGCGGCCAGCGTGCCCAGGCCGACCGGCCCGCCGTCGTATTTCTGGATGATGGTCAGCATCAGGCGGCGATCGATTTCGTCGAAGCCGTGCGCGTCCACTTCAAGCATGGTGAGCGCGGCGTTGGCGGTGGGGCGGTCGATCGAGCCGGAACCGCGCACCTGTGCGTAGTCGCGGACGCGGCGCAGCAGGCGATTGGCGATGCGCGGCGTGCCGCGTGAGCGGAGCGCGATTTCCGCAGCGCCGTCCTGGTCGATGGGAATCTGCATCACTTCGGCGGAGCGCGCCACGATGACGCGCAGCTCCTCTTCGGTGTAAAACTCCAGGCGCAGCAGAATGCCGAAACGCGAACGCAGCGGCGAGCTGAGCAGGCCGGGCCGCGTGGTGGCGCCGATGAAGGTGAAGGGGCGGATCTCCATCACATGGGTGCGCGCCGCGGGGCCCTGGCCGATGATGATGTCGAGTTTGTAGTCTTCGAGCGCGGTGTAAAGCTTTTCTTCCAGCACCGGTTGCATGCGGTGAATCTCGTCGAGGAAGAGCACCTGGCGCTCGCGCAAGTTGGTGAGGATGGCGGTCAGGTCGCCCTGAATTTGCAGCGCCGGGCCAGAGGTTTGCTGAAAGCCGACATCGAGTTCATTGGCGATGATGGTGGCCAGAGTGGTTTTGCCCAGCCCCGGAGGGCCGAAAGAAGTACGTGATCGAGCGCCTCGCCGCGGGATTTCGCGGCTTCCAGGGCGATGGCGAGCTGCTCCTTGGCTTTGGATTGGCCGATGAATTCGCCCAGCCAGCGAGGGCGCAGTTTAAGCTCAAAGCCTTGCTCTTCGTCGGCGCGCGCGGCGCTGACCAGACGTTCCGGAGTGTTGTCGCGGGCGATGGCCATGCTGAGCAGAAGTGTAGCGGTTCGCGGTGCCGGGCAAAGCAACCTGGCAAAGAAACCATCAGGACGCCAGACTGGGATTCGCTTGACAGGAGTGAGGTTGGTCTCGGCGGGCCGATTTCTTTTTTTTTTTTTTTTTGGGGGGGGGGGGGGGGGGGGGTAGCCAATTGACTGACTTGATACCAAACACCCCGTAACACTTTAGTGCAAGAGTAGGCCCTGGGTACGATATGCCCCATAATCGAGTGCATATAGGTCATCAAAGGTCTGCCCTGACCAGGATTGGGTCTTTGCCCGCCACAGCCGGCTGCAGACTCCGGAGGTCATTCTTGAATGTTCGATCGACTTTCACCGCGGGTGCTCCTCCTCATCGGCATTGCTCTGCCGATCGCCGGTTGCATATATTGGTTCTCTTTCTCAGGCTCAATTTCACTCGCAGTCACCGCCCAACACGATCACGATGCGCCATCGGCACCACCGCACAACTCACGGCCATCTAAATGTCATGGGTCACGCGGGCAATCACCGTCGACCACGCAGGACCTCACCCCTCAACCAGGTGACCTGGTCCACCGGGCCTCGATCGACGTCGCCACTGTCAGCTCCTACAGGGACGGTGACCGCAACGGGTTCCCGGTGTTATCCAACCAAACACGGCGAGCATCAATGGTTACACAGGAAAAATTACCGCCTCCTCGACAATTACTGTGACTGGAAGCAGCTGGAGGCTTAATGTTCCTCCCTCAGCGACGTTGGTGTCCATCGCTGTTATCCCTAGTCCTCTCAGTCCGTTTCAAAGCCTGGCTCAAACCAGCCCAATTTCTGACCATCGGAACCACATCTGCGGGGACCACCGTCAACCTGACCAACGCAGTTGCCTGGAGCTGGAAGCAGCCAGCAGATTGCCACTATTGGCGCGAACACTGGCCTCGCCACGGGAGTGGGCCAGGGAAGTGTTACGATTACAGCCATCTACTCGAGCAATGGCCTCAGAATCATAAATACGGGGACGGCGTCGTTTACCGTTTCAGGTTGGAACCTCAGAGGAATATACCGCCGTTACTCTCATCCCTACCTCGCAGTCCGTATCGGCCTCCGGCCAGACTGGCCAATTCGTCGCGCTTGCCACTTCGGGAACCACCGGGCTCGAGCAGGATGTAACCAATTCACCGCAGATCAAATGGGCCTCTACCATTCCGTCAGTCGCCACCATCACTTCCGGCCTCGCTGCCGGGCAACGGAATCGCCACCGGTGTCAGCCAGGGCAACAGCACTATCACGGCTGAGCTAGCGAACCCCGACGGCTCCCTGAGTATCTGCTTCAGCAACGGTCACAGTCACGCTGACGCCTGCGCCTGAGCCGCTGCTTTCGCTCACCATCGTCCCTGCCTCGATCACCGTTGGCAATTTACTCGATCAGGGCCAATTTCTTGGCGATCGGCACGTATTCAACTCCGCCAAGCGTGAGAGATTTGACCAATTCAGTGCAGTGGCTCACGTCCGCTCCGAGCGTCTTCCCCGTCAATAGCAACACAACTGGGGCAACCCAAGGCGGCGGATCGAACGCCGGAATCGTGACAGCCTATGGGACCGGCGGGGCCACCATCATTGCTGAGGCCACCGATACTACGACGGGCTCCATCGAGACGGCGACCGCTATCTTCAATTGCCCGCTGGTTCTTCCCACGGCGACCACGGCATGCTCATGCTATCCGGGCTCCCAATCATCTGCGCTTCTGGCTACTCTCACGGTCTACAACGAAGGCCTGAACACGACCAACTGGCTGGCTACTGCTCCCTCGGCTGGCCACCGGGTACTCCAGACGTCCCCCATCGCGGCCCAGGTTCGAGCGGCGCCGGTTTCGGAGGGTCGGTCTGTGTGGAAACCTACCCGGTCGGTACAACCGTCACTTTGACGGCGCCCGCCGGAGCCGGAGCTTTCGGAGGATGGTCGGTAGACCCGCACACCAACCACAGCAATCACCGCCGCAGGCCGAAACACCTGCCAGGTCGCGCTGACGTTCGACGACACGGTCGGCGCCATCTTCGAACTGAGCATCGCAACCGCAAGCCTAAGCGAGAAGCCGCTCTTACGGAGCGGCTTTCTTTGTGCTAAAGCGATTCGAATTTGACCCTGAACGCTCAGTCGGTTCAAATCTTTACCTTGCAGGTATATTACTACATGAGTGTATAGTTAACAGATATCATTTGACAGTAATATACTTCTCTTATATATTTTCATCGGAGGACGTTCGAAATGCCTAGAGTTCCAATCACCGTCATGGGCTACCGGTGCGGGAGGTGCAGCCATGAGTGGATTCCGAAGGACGCAGAAAACGAACCCGCGGTTTGTCCGAAATGTAAGAGTCCCTACTGGAACCGACCCCGTAAGCCCACTTCGATGCTGACCTACGAGGATTTTCGAGACAAAATTGCCGCGACGCTCAAAGCAGTCGGACCGCTAACGTGGACCGAGATCAGAACGTCTGCAAAGCTGCCGCAAGCGTTCCCGAACAACAAGTGGGTGCATCGAATGGAGACAGACATCGGACTCAAGAGAATCAAGGACTCGCACGGCATCATCAAGTGGAGCCTCGGTTAGAATGAAGCCATGCCACAAGCCAGCAGGCTGAGCCTCCCGACTGCCTCGCTTAAGCAGCAGATCGAAAGCAAGGGCTTTTGGAATGACTGCCGCTCCGCAGAAACCGCGAATTTTTTCACCATCGGCTACACTGGCCGCAAAACAGAGGCACTTCTTGCAGTACTCGAAGAACACGGCGTTCGCACGCTCGTCGATATTCGACAAAACGCAGTCAGCATGTACCGCCCCGAACTCAGCAAGAAGAATCTAGCTCAACTACTGGCGGAGCATGGAATCGGGTACTCCCATTTTCCGGAACTCGGCGTCCCGCGGGACATCAGGGCCAAGGCCATCGAAACAGGTACCAGAGAAGTGATCTGGGATTGGTACGACGAGAACGTGGTGGCCGCATTTATAGGGAGTAACCTGCATTTCTTTTTTAATGCGTTCGAGCATCCTATCGCCCTCATGTGTACAGAACTAGACCCACAGGAATGCCATCGGCACCGCCTCTGTCTTGCCTTGGAGCACCTGGGTATGAGGGGATTCGACCTATGAGATGCCGGCCACAGAGAACAAGAAAGCGCTGATCGTCGTTCGCACCTATCCCACTCCTGCACGCAAGAGCGCCGAAGTGTCATGTACAGCGGCGATTACAGAGGACGGACAATGGCTGCGCCTATTCCCTGTCCAGTGGCGTTATCTGCCTACAGATCAACGATTCCGCAAATATGAATGGGTGGATCTGACAGTAGAAAGGGCGGTACGCGATCCCCGGCCAGAAAGCTACAAACTTAAACAAGACGGAATCAAGATCATCTCTTTTCTCGATGCAGGTTTGGAATGGAATGCCCGAAAAGAAAGAATCCTTCCGCTTCAATCGCATTGCCTTTGTTGCCTGATAAAGCAGCGCGATGCGAGCGGATTCCCGACGTTAGGAATCTTCAAGCCGCGAAGGATCGAGCGGCTTCTGATTAAGCCGGACCGGCCAAGCTGGACACCGTCCCAACTAGCCATTCTCAATCAGGAACACTTATTCGCAAAGAAGCCAACAAAGCCGCTAGAGAAGATCCCTTTTAGGTTCATGTACAAGTTCTGGTGTGACGAGGATGCATGTAAAAGCCACACCCTGTCTTGTACTGGCTGGGAGATGGCCGAGGCTTGGCGCACTTGGAGCGTCAAGTACGGGGCAAAATGGCAGGAAAAGTTTCGGCAGCGCTTTGAAAAGGAGATGGTCGAAAAGTTCGACACGTATTTTTATGTGGGGACCATTCACCAGCACCCGAATCGCTGGATCATTGTAGGACTGTTCTATCCACCAAAATCAAGCAAAGGCGGTATGCTGTTCACACCCTAGCTTCGCGCAGTTGCCTTGCTAACGATCTGCGTAGCGGCTTGGCTGAAATCCTCGCGCGGTTTTCCCTTGGGCCTATAGTTTCCTGCGGAGATCAACGGCCAGGCTTCTTCGTATCTCATAACATGAGCATGATTGGCTCGCCAATGGGCGTCGATTCCATCCCAGCCATTGCCTTGAAATTCATGGCTGCATTCCGGGCAAACCTTGCTCACCTGCGTCATGACCAAAGTCTACGCCGGATGGCGGGTCACCGCCATCCTTGTGGAAAGCAAATTGCACCACTGCCAGAAACCACCGTCCGGAAACCACCGTTTAGACTGGTAGGGTCCCCTTGAACGTGATGACCCACCGCTTTAGCATCCTTCGCCGCTTTCGCTTCAATCTGCCGCAGCGCATCGCGGCGGGGTTGCTGGCGGTTTTTCTCCTGCAGGGATTGTGGCTTATCGGCCGCCAGACGCTGACCGATCCGCGATTACCAGTATGCGCGCTGCGGCCGCGAGACCTGGGAAAAGCCCTCGCCGCTGGCCGGCTACTACACCTCCTGCGGCAACATTCACGACGGCATTCTGGCCTACCGGCTGGCCGGGCTGCCGCTCACTCTGAATCTGCTGGCCGAGCGCGGGCTGGACTGCTTCCGCAAACCCGAGGACCGCGTGGTGCAAGATCAGGCGGCGAGCTCAGCACCTGGGAGCTGCGCCACCAGATGACGCACATCCTGCTGCTGTTGCGGCTGCCGTTTCTCTTTGCCGGCTGCCTGCTGGGCGGATGCCTCTGGTGGGTCACGCGGCGGCTCTACGGCAACCTGGGCGGCTACACGGCGCTGGCGCTCTACTGCTTCTCTCCCGCGGTGCTCAAGGCCTGCGTTGCGCCCAATCCTGAGGTGCTGGCCGCGCTGGGCGTCTATGGCGGCGTGTACACCTGCATCGGCGTGGCCCATGCCATGCAGGGGCCGCGGCGCAAATGGCGTCCGCGCATCGTGCTGCTCACGTCGATCTTCGGCATGGCGGCGGCCGCGCACATCGCGGCGCTGCCGGTGGCGGCGCTGCTGGGCCTGGCGGCCATGCTGTGGGTGGCCGAGGGGCGCCGCAGCCAGGCGCTGCCCGTGGTGCTGGCGGCCGCGGTGGGCGCGCTGCTGCTGGTGTTTGCCTGCTACGGCTTCTCGCCCGACGCCTTCAGCTACGTCTTCCGCTCGGCCGCTGGATTTCTGTGGTTCTCGCTCGATCCCGCCCGGCGCTTCTTCTCTACGCTCGCCAACGCCGGCATCACCGTGGCTGCCTGCGCTGCGCTGGTGCTTTATCTGGCCTGCGCCGAGTCGCGCTACTTCGGCAACACAGCTCCGCTGATTTGCGCTTTGGTTTTGATGGTGCTGGTCATGACGGGCGCTCCGGGAAGCCCCTGGCTGTGGTCGCTGCCCTTTCTGCTCACCTTTATCGGCGGCGTCTTGCCGACGCCTATGAAGGCCCGCGCGGCCGCCTGGCGCTTGGCGCGGGCGGGGCCATTGTTTGTGCAGGCGGTGTTCTGCGTGTTGAGCTTGCCGGGGCTGCTGTAGGAAGCGAAAAATGCACTTGAAGACATTAGGCATTTCAAAGCATAATGATTGAACAGGCCCGATGGGAGAGTGTAATTTTCACGGATGAGTTTGCTCGGAGAGAACTTTGGCAGTCACTGAGAGTTCCGAGAGTTCGCGAGTTCAGGATGCGGTTCTCAGTTCCCTCGGCAAGTTGCGGATATTCGGGCCTTCCCTTGGACGGCCAAGCGTAGACACTCTAAGGGGTCCGAATATCCCAACATGAAGGAACTCCGAGTGGATGCCGAGGGCGGCGTATGGCGAATTGCATTTGCCTTTGACCCGAAGCGCCGAGCCATCCTTCTGACCGGCGGAAGCAAGACCGGAATCTCAAAGGATCGGTTTTATTCACTCTGATCCGAATTGCGGATGCGCGCTATGAACAGCACTTGAAGACCACAGGAGGAAGGGAGAAGAAAATGACAGTTTCACTTGAGAAAATTCTGCAAGAGCTCCCGGAAGAGCGGCGGCGCGGATCGAACAGCGCGCGGCGGAGATGATTGCCGAGGAGCTGAACCTGCGCGAGATGCGCCGGCTGCGCAAGCTGACCCAGGCCCGGCTCTCGAAAAAGCTCAAGATCGGGCAGGAGGGGGTTTCACGCATCGAGAAGCGCACCGACCTTTACCTCTCTACGCTGCGAAGCTATGTGGAGGGGGTGGGCGGCAAACTGTCGCTGGTAGTCGAGTTTCCCGACCGGGCGCCGGTATTTTGGCTGGATTGGGCGAAGAACAGGCGGCGAAAAAGGCCAGAAGAGAAATCGGCAAAAGGGCCCAAACGGCGACAGATCGAAGACCGAAAACCCGCCGCGCGGCCTGAGCGGCGACCGTGGAGATGCAACATTCTCTTCATAAATTAAAGAAAAATAAGGACTTATTTCCATCCTTCCGCCTTGCTAAAACCCCCTCCGAACCATTAAAATAACAGCTAGACCGCGGACCCGGCCCCGCTTTTTCCGGACTTTTTCGCCGCCTTCCTGCGGGCCACAAAACCCTATGGCAGACGATCAGAATCCCCAGCTTCCTCTCGATGGCGCGCACCCTCCCGGCGGCACCAACCTCATCCCCATCAACATTGAAGAGGAGATGCGCCGCTCCTATCTCGACTACTCCATGTCGGTGATCATCGGGCGCGCGCTGCCCGACGCCCGCGACGGACTCAAGCCCGTGCACCGGCGCGTGCTCTACACCATGAGCGAGATGGGCCTGGAGTACAACAAGAAATACACCAAGTGCGCCAAGGTGGTGGGCCAGGCGATGGGCGTCTATCATCCGCACGGCGACTCCGCCATCTACGACACGCTGGTGCGCATGGCGCAGCCGTTCTCGCTGCGTTATCCGCTGGTCGATGGGCAGGGCAACTTCGGCTCGGTCGATGGCGATCCGCCGGCGGCCATGCGCTACACCGAGTGCCGCATGGAGCGCATTGCCGGCGAGTTGCTGGCCGACATCGAGATGGAGACCGTGGACTTTGTGCCGAACTACGACGAGTCCACCTTCGAGCCGACCGTGCTGCCCACGCGCATTCCCAATCTGATCGTGAACGGATCGAGCGGCATCGCCGTGGGCATGGCCACCAACATTCCGCCGCACAATCTGACTGAAGTGGTGAACGCGGCCATCGAGCTGGTGAAGAATCCCAAAGCCGGCCTGGCCGAAGTGCTCAAGCACGTGCAGGGGCCGGACTTCCCCACCGGCGGATTCTCTACGGCAAGAGCGGAATTGCGGAGGCGTACAGAACCGGCCGCGGCCGCTTCATGATGCGCGCCCGCGTGGCCACCGAGAACCTGACCAAGGACAAACAGGCGATCATCGTCACCGAAATTCCCTACCAGGTGAACAAGTCCAAGCTCATCGAGCGCATCGCCGAGCTGGTCGAAGAACAAGATCGTCACCGAACGACATCGGCGACGTATGCGCGACGAGAGCGACCGCGACGGCATGCGCATCGTCATCGAGCTCAAGCGCGGCGCGCAGCCTGAGATCGTGCTCAACCAGCTCTACAAGCACACCCAGATGCAAGAGAGCTTCTCCATGATCTTCCTGGCGGTGCTCAACGGCCAGCCGCGCGAACTGGGGCTCGACGAGGCCATCCGCGTCTTCATCGACCACCGCATCGACGTGGTGCAGCGGCGCACCGTCTTTCTGCTGCGCAAGGCGCGCGAGCGCGAGCACATCCTTGAAGGCCTACAAGATTGCGCTCGACAATCTCGACACGGTCATCCGCATCATTCGCGCGTCGGGTTCGCGCGCCGAGGCGCGCGAAAACCTCTACGCCTGGGGCAAGGGCACGGAGATCGTCATCAATCTCGACCGCGAGCGGCATGCCCACGAAGAAAAGGGCCTCACCCTGCGCCAGATCGACGCCATCCTCGAATTGCAACTCTACCGCCTCACGCAGCTCTCCATCGACGAGATTCTCAACGAGCTGAAGGAGATCCGCCTCAAGATCGCCGAGTACGAGTCGATCCTGGCCAGCGAAAAGAAACTGCGCGCGGTCATCGTCAAGGAGCTCGAAGAGGTTCGCGACAAGTACGGCGACAAGCGCCGCACCGAGATCATCGACGAGAGCGCCGAGCTGCAGCTTGAAGACCTCATCGCCGACGAGCAGGTTGCGGTCACAGTCAGCCACCAGGGCTACCTGAAGCGCACGCCCATCTCCATCTATCGCCAGCAGCGCCGCGGCGGCACCGGCCGCATGGGCATGAAGACGCGCGAGGAGGATTTTGTCGCGCAGTTGATCGTCGAACTCGACGCACGCCTTTCTGCTTTGCTTCACCAACACCGGCCGCGTCTACTGGCTCAAGGTCTACGAGATTCCCGACGTGGGCGCCGCGGGCAAAGGCAAGTCGATGCAGAGCCTGCTCGACCTGCAGCCGGGCGAAAATGTGCGCGCCATTCTGCCCGTGCGCGATCTTGAGGAAGAGGGCAAGTTCATCTTCTTCGCCACGCAAAAGGGCACCGTGAAAAAGACGCCGCTCAAGGACTTCTCCAACGTCATGGCGCGCGGCATCATCGCCATCGGCATCGACAAGGACGACGAGCTGGTGGGGCGCGCATCACCGACGGCTCGCAGATCATCTTTCTGGCCACGCACCTCGGCATGGCCATTCGCTTTGAAGAGAGCGACGTGCGCTCCATGGGCCGCCCGGCCTACGGCGTGCGCGGCATCGATCTTGCCAAGAACGATTACGTGGTCGGCGTCGCCGTCACGCCCAAGGAGCACGAGCCGGGCGCTTATCGCATTCTCTCCGTCACGCGAAAACGGCTTCGGCAAGCGCACCGATGTGGAGGAGTACCGCCTGCAGACGCGCGGCGGCAAGGGCGTCAAGAACATGGCCGTCAGCCGACCGCATCGGCCGCGTCAACACCATTCAGCTGGTCGACGACACCAGCGAGCTGATGGTCATCAGCCAGTTCGGCAAGATCATCCGCATCGACACCAAGACCATCCGCGCCGCCGGCCGCGCCACGCAAGGCGTGCGCCTGCTCAACCTCGAGCCGGAAGACAAGGTAGCCGCAGCCGTCATCATCCCGCCCGAAGAGCTGAACGGCAACGGCCACGAGGAGCAGCGAACTTTGCTGCAGTAGGACGTGCATGGACCATGAACACCAACAGAACAATCCGCAGAGTAACGAACTTCAAGGCACAACGATTGGAAGCTTATCGCTATTGGCAAAGCCGCACCGCTGCTGAGCGCATGAATGCCGTTGAAGAGGTCGTCAGGGAAGCGTACTTCGCCAAGGGGATTGACTTGGATCGCAGGCAATCGGACAGGACGCTGACCCGCGTCGTGCGTCCGAATTGGAAGGCGGGATGAAAACGGGGCCGGAGAAAAGGCGGCGTTGGATGCTGAAAGATCAGAGAGACCTCCTGGCTGTGTTCAACGCTCATGGCGTCAAGTATCTGGTGATTGGAGCCCACGCCGTAGGCATTAACCCACCTTCGTGGCACTAAGGATCTTGATGTCTTTATCAAGGCTGACAAGGCCAACAGCAAAGCGGTTTTCGACGCACTTGTGGAGTACGGCGCACCGCTCGGCAAAATGACGCCGGACGATTTCAACGACAAACCAACTTCTGTTTTTCAGATGGCGTCGAACCGGGCCGTGTGGATATCCTGCAGGGAATTGCGGGAGTCAAGTTCGATGATGCCTGGAAACGCCGCGTAGAAGAATACCTCGACGAAGATACGCCGGCCCATGTCATCTCACGAGAACACCTGATTCAGAACAAGCTCGCCGTGGGACGGCACCAGGACCTCGCGGATGTGGAGAAGCTCCGCGAGGCAGCTTCCGTTAGCAGGGCCCGCCGCAAGCCGGTGTCGAAAAGCCGTCGCAAACGATAGCTGTATGTTTTCGGGAAAGACCCGCTGCCCCAGGTCTCTCCGCCGTGGCGGATGAGACCTCGGAAACACGCAGCATCCTGCACGGCCCAAAGCTCCCGGAGGGAGCGCAGGAATTTAGCCCAGGGTGAAGCGTAGCGGAACCCTGGGATAGCGGCAAAAAAGCGATCAAGCCCCAGCCCCTGGTTAAGGTCTGCGAACACCCGCGTTCACTCCCAGGGATCGAGTACCGGCACCTGCGCCAAGTCGTACTCATCGCGGTCGCGCGTAACAACAGTGAGGCCATGGTGAAGAGCCGTCGCTGCAATCATCAGGTCCGGGTGCGAAAACGTATGACCTGACTTGCGGCCTTCCTCCACCAACAGCCGCCATTTCAGCATGACCTCCTCACCCAGCGGAAGAACGCGGCCCTCGAACATCGGCCGCACTCGATGCCTCAGCCAGTCATTGAGCGCGGCCCGCCGGACGGGTTCGCCAATCAGCTCGATACCGAAACGAATCTCGGCAAGCGTAACCACGCTGATGTAAAGCTGATGGAGCGGGCATCCCGTCACGAAGCCGACCACGTTCGGTTCCGGCCGCGGCCGTCGCAATTCCGAGAGAATATTGGTGTCGAGCAGCCAGGGCATCAGAACTCTGTTTTGCGTACGGGCATGCGCTCGCGCTTTGGCTCAAGGCTGATCTCCTTGTAAGGCGAAGCCTGCATCGCCGCCACAAGATCGGAGCCTTTGCGCCCTTCGGGAAAGATCGGATCGGCGCCCATCGCATCCATCCTTGCAAACATCTCTTCCGGAGTTTCCTTTTGAGCCTCACTTTGAGCCCCACCGATCGGCTGCAGCAAAACTCCCTCGCCCATCCGCGTTACCCGCACGCGATCGCCCGCAAACCGGAACTCCTTGGGCAGACGCACAGCCTGGCTGCGGCCGTTCCAGAACAGCTTCGCGTCGGCGGACTTCATTTTGTCTTCTGTCTTTGCCGGCATGGGAGCCTCCAAATGGTCTATATCATTAGTATATACCATTTTCGCCTCGTGTCGTCCGTTGTTCCGGCTCCCAGCTTGCTCCCGCCGGCTCAAACCGCACGTTCAGGCCCAAACCCCACGCTCAAAGGTTGAGCAATGCAGCCCCACGCCGCCTGCCAGAACGTTCATAACACCCCCTACCGTCGCGGCCCTCTGTAGAGATTGCCAATCGAGTAGGTCAGCCCGCGAATGCGTGGCGATGCGGTCCCCCTTGGGTAAGTCCCGCCTCGAACCCGCCGTCAATCACCAGCCGCGGGCGAACGACATACACCAGCGCCCACAGCGAAGACACATACCCCGGCTCAGTGTCGTTGACCTTGGTGTCGCCATAAAACTCACCGGTAAACTGAAACTTGCCGTGAAGTACATGGGAGAACGCCAGATTGTATTGTTGATTCTGGTCGAAACCCCCTTGTGGCCTGCCGATCAGGATCTGGCTGGCGTTGAAATCAAAATGAAACCGGACAATATCTTTGCTCACCAGGATTTTGAATTGGTGATCCGCGTACCTGATCCCAGGCCATCGACAGTGCTTGCCGAAGGTATTTTTCCCGCATAGCTCAAGGCGAGCGTTGGAACCCGTTTCGTCTGCCGGTAGAACCGGAACTGCGCGCCGAGCCAGGTGTCGCCGAAAGTCCGGTGAGTGCCGCTAGCGTCAGTCTGAGATAGAAATGCGGTCGAATCCCAGCGCAGCTCAACGTCGCAGAGCATCGCAAACTTCAAAAGACCGCCGAGTGAAGTCTGCCGAGTGCCGGCTACCGGCCATTCTCGATCCCACCCGTACTCCACTTCCAATACGCCGTATTGCGTAATGTCGGCCGGAACCGCAACCGTGGGCCGATTTGGATTTGCAGCAATCGATGCTGCGTAGCAACCCGTCTGCTTGCCGATTCGCTGCCCAACTGCGGGTTGGGTCGCAGCGAGGCACGCCGCCAGTAGGACAATCGGAAATTGAATCGCGCAAATGCGGCGATGAAGGATGCCTAGCATTGATTGTTCATCATATCCTGACCTGTCTACGCTCCCTTGCTCCCTCGCTGCCCGCCTTCCTTTCAAGCCCCCAGCCCTGCCTTCGCACTTCGCGACCAGAACAGATAAACCGGAACCCCCAGCAGAACCAGGATCAGGCCCGGCCAGGTGTATTGCGGCTTGTAGCGCAGCAGCGCGGCGCAGATGCCCGTCGCCATCACGATATAAAGCGCCGGCAGAAACGGATAGCCGAAGGCTTTGTAAGGCCGCGGCGCATCGGGCTGCTTGATGCGCAGAACGAAGAGCCCAAGGATGGTCAGAATGTAAAACACCAGCACCGCGAAAATGATGTAATCGAGCAACTGGCCGTAAGAGCCGGAGATGCAGAGGATCGTCGTCCAGATCGCCTGCACGATAAGCCCCGCGGCTGGCGTCTGTACCGCGGATGCAGCTTGCCGACGGACTTGAAGAAGAGCCCGTCCTGCGCCATGGCGTAATAGGCGCGCGCGCCGGACAGCGTGATGCCGTTGGCGCAGCCGAAGGTTGAGATCAGGATCGCCGCGGCCATCAGATAGCCGCCCAAATGCGGAAAGATTTGCTGCAGCACCGCCGCGCCGATGCGATCTTCGGCGGCGTACTGCACGCCGCGCGCGAAGATCGTCGCGCCGTGCGGATCGCCATGCAGCGGAAGCACCAGGATGTACGCCGCGCTGGCCAGGAAATACATCACCAGCACAAACCCCACGCCGAGAGCGAGCGAGAGCGGAACATTGCGCCGCGGGTTCTTGATTTCGCCGGCGGTAAACGTGACGTTATTCCATGCATCGGCGGAAAAGAGCGAGCCCACCTGCACCACGGCCAGGATCACGATCAGGTTCACCATCACGATCGGCCCTTGCGCGCCTACCTGCACGGGATGCAGCGAACTCCAGCCGGCGTTTCGCCAGAACTGGCTCCAATGGCTGCCGAAGTTGGCCGCGATGGCGAGGCTGTTGCGGCCCACGGTGAATCCCAGAAGCATGAGGCCCGCGAGCGAGAGCGCCTTGGCCACTGTGAAGACGTTCTGCAGCAGGGCGCCGAAGTTCACGCCGCAGATATTCACGGCGGCCACGAAGAAGACAACGATGATGCCGGCCAGATTCGCGGTGCTGACGCCGATCTCCATGTTGCCCAGCACCATGGGGCCGACGGGAATGGCCGGAACATGCGCGATGTGCCACAGCCAATGCGTGCTCGAAACCGAGGGAAAGAAGACGCCGAGGAATTTGCCGAAGGCCACGCACACCGCGGCGATGGTGCCGGTCTCAATGACGAGAAAGAGCGTCCAGCCGTAGAGAAATCCCCAGAGCGGCCCGAGCGATTCGCGCAGGTAGACGTATTGGCCGCCGGCTTTGGGCATCATGGCGGCCAGCTCGCCGTAGCTGAGCGCGCAGATCATGGTCATGACCGCGGTGATGATCCACGCCGCCAGGTAGAGCGCCGGAGAATCGGTGCCGCGCGCAATGTCGCAGTCGACGATGAAGATGCCGCTGCCGATCATGGACCCCACAACGATCGTGGTGGCGCTGAACAGGCCCAGGCTCTGCACCATTTGCGGGCCGTTGCCGGAGTTCGGCGGCCCGGAGTTGAAGCCGGAGTCGAGTTGAGCTTGAGAGGTCGTCATCGCAGTGCTGCTGTCGCTGGTCCTTGTTTCATGCCGGGATGCGTGCCGGCGCTGGTACCCAGAATCTGGTATCCAGAATATTGATTGTATGGTGCCCAGAGGGGGACTTGAACTTGAGCCGTCTGGCGGGCGTCTGAGCCCGCCGGCGAAATCCTGAGCGCAGTCGAGGGACCTCGCGCTTATGGTGCCCAGAGGGGGACTTGAACCCCCACGGAGTGATTAGCTCCTGCGGATTTTAAGTCCCCTATGTATGCCTGTAAATCATTGAAATATAAATGACTTAAATTCTCCATTTGTGGAAATGTGTAAGTCACTGTGCAAGTTTTCGATCTTTGCGGTGAATTTGCGGCCGTAATCGCAACGCGCAATATCGATCACTTTCGTGAATCTATCACAATTTCTGATGAGTAATTGCATAGCCTTCGGGCGAAACGCTGGGATCAACACTCCGTCATAAGCCGGTGTGTCGGTCAGATAAGCTTCTTCGCGGCGTCGCGTTCGCCGTGTTCGAAGGCGTCTACAAAGGGCTCAAGCTCTTCGTCACTCATGCCGATACTTTGTCCAGTCATGCGCCAGTCTGTCCACGGCGTGCGCAACTTCGCTCAATATCTCCTTGGCACGCGCGTTCGTGATGCGGAAATAAGCAATCACGGACATAAGGGCGTCGATGGTCATGTCGGGGCCTGCATCCTCGGATATCCAGGTCTTCAATTCGCGCACGCGCTCGGGTGACGGGTTGATGTCGAAGGCGGGCGACAACCGCCAGAATTCCCGATCTTCATGCAAGAAGCCGTGATTGCGCAGGTGGTCGTCAACATTCGTAATCAGAATTGAGAAGGCAATCCGACGCCACAACTCTTCGATATCGGCTTGTGCGTCGGCCCCGTGTACGCGGATTGCGTCCACAATCTCGGTGTAGGAATGTTCCTCGGGTTCCGTCGCCTCAACGCCCAGCATCGTTGCGGCGGAGACATACATTACGCGTTGTCCGTCGCCTCGCCGGTCGAAGCGGCGGATCAGCGCAACGGGCAATCCCTCGCTCTCGACGATACGCGCCGCGGCAGCATTGATCCCGGCATTTTTGGCGAGCGTGAGAGCGAGCACTTCTCCCTTGGTAACGGCGCGCTCGTCCGCGATGCTGGGAAACTTGCCGATGCTAAGCGCGCCGTCATCGTCAATGACCGTGCATTTCGGGCGCATGCCGCCAAGTGACGTGCCTCGCCCGCGCAAATACGCAAGGTCCGCTGCCGTCTCTTTGTTCGCCTCGACAGCACGCGACGCGCTAAGCAGATGCCCGAGTTCGACGAGTGGCGGAGCAGTCCGGCGTCCTTCTTCCTGCGCGCGCTGGAACACGCCGTCTTCGTCGCGAAAACGAAGCGCGCCGACACGGCTGAAATCATCCACGGCCAGCAAATAATCAAGCGCGTTGAGCGGCTGCGCCTCTTCTTTTCCTTCACGGCGCAATTCCTGTCTGCGTTTGATGTGATCGCGCATGATGACGCGCCTTGCCCACCCGTCGGGCTCTGTGTCGGCAATCGCGGCATGGAAGAGAGAACCGTCCTTCGACTTGCGATGGAACTGTGGTCCCGCCTGGAGCGGAAGCGTCGGCCCAAGAGCGAAACGCGCGGGGTCGCCGAGCCAGCCTGCGCCGTACTCGAAAGCAGCGCTTTCGCGACGCCCTTGCAGGTCGTAACGCAGCGTGCCGACCTGCTGCCCGTCGCCCAGCACAACGTCAATGGTCCGCTTCATGACTGCGGCACCCGTGCTTTCTTCATGCGCACGCGCTTGGGCAGACGTTCTTCATCGAGCAGAAGGCCGGTATCGTCGCGGCTCACGTCGATAAGTGTGCCAAGAGGACTGCCAAAGCCCAGAACGAAAAGAGCCATCGCATAAACGCCAAGGCCGACCCTAGGGTCGCCCTTCTCTGCGCGCAGATAAGTATTCTTGGCGACGCCCATGCGCTCGGCGACGGCAAGGATAGTAAGTCCACGTTTCCGCCGCGCGGTCGCAAGATCGCTGCCGAATTTGGTCAGCGACCGCTTGACGGCAGGGGGCAAGACATCTGATACACTCGATCTCATCTGTAAGGCTCCATATATAAATCCTTATTGCCTAATATGGTCCAATATATAGGACTTTATAGAATATGTCCAGCCGCACGCGTCCAACGGGTATCGCTTCGCCTGCCGATACCTACCGCGCCACGCACACGACGCTTGCCCTACACAGTTGGGGGTTCGATATGAACCGCTCTCGCAGCCGTCAGATCACGCTTTCCGGCTTCAATCGATGAATCGAAATTGGGCTTGATGATGTAACGAAATGCCACCATCCTTTTATTATCGAAAAGCTGACGACAAGAGCCTTCGCGGGGAACCGTATCCTCCCTGCCATCGTCACCGGCATCAACGTAGTGGCCAACATCGAATCAGCTCAGGATGAAATGCATGAGTGCAAAACAACAACGCGCGGGCAAGAGCAAGGAGTCTGGAGGCGAACGAAATGGCGGCTGGGCGGCTCTGAGCTGGGACGATCTGACCGAATGGGCGGGATCCCGCTCAGTGGATCGCGGAAGAGCCTATCAAAAACAGAGGCGCGTCCATGATCTCGCGATATCGGAGGATGGCTGGCTTCTGGCTACAGTGACTGGCGGCTCACGGTATGCAGTTACGGTCCGGTGCGAACCATCGCCGAAAAGGCGAGGGGCGATTTATTCCCGCTGCACCTGTCCGGTGGGCGCGAGCAGTTGCAAACACGCTGTTGCGGTAGTGGCCGAATACCTTCAAAGATTGAGTGGCGGTGAGAAAACTCCCATAGCAAACCAGGGGAAACCTGGGGACCGACGGGGCGTTCCCTCAGCCGCGAGCGGAGAAAAGCACGTTCAGACGATACGGCCCAAAAACCACTGTCACTCTTAACAGTGGTGCCCAGAGGGAAACTTGAACTTGAGCCGTTTGGCGGGCGTCTAAGCCCGCCGGCGAAATCCCGAGCGCAGTCGAGGGACCTCGCGCTTATGGTGCCCAGGGGGGGACCTGAACCCCCACGACCGTTTAAGGTCTGCGGATTTTAGGCCCCTTTTAGAGCGTTTTCCATCTGCAACGCGCGAAACGGGTTAACGTGAAATCGCCAGTATTGACGCGGGTTTCCTTCACACTGCTGCATGCATAGGGGCGCAAAAAGATGCACGAATCCCCGGTACAGATGGCGACTAAAATGTCTACCACTGCGATGGGAACCCCGGAAGCCTAAGCAGATTCCCAAAGCTCTTTGGCCCGCGCTTCCTTCAGTGATTTTTTGAGTTTAGATATTTCTGATTCGACGGTTTGAAAATTCTTATAGTGTTGATCGTACTCAAGAATAGCTGGAATCGCTTGTGGGCTGAATCCTATATGTATCCGATACTTGTATACGTCTCCCGCTTTCGACCACGTAGAGGATTGACTGAAAGGCTCCGTCAAAAATTTATATTCGTCGAGAATGGGACCTAGGTGGCTCACAATCCTTCTAAAAACGGCCGGGAAGTAGGACTCAACAAGGCTTGAGCTGACTTGGCCGAGTGGTGCTGCATGGTGCGGCCACTCTTCCCGCTTCGATGTTTCATTGGCTACCACCTCGGGCAAAGAGGCATTTAGGGCCTTGACCCGATTCTTGAACTCTCGTATCCGCTCGATACCAAGTGAACTCACCACGTCTGGGTGCTCCACTACCAGACTCTCCACTTCGCGGTTAATCCACTTCGCAGCTTCCGTTTCTAAGTCCGGTCTCACAGCCGCAATCATTGCGTCGAGACGCTGTCTATCGGCTCCCTGCTGTTGTTCTAGCGAATGCAGGGAGTGCTCAATTTCTGCGCTCTTCATTTGGTTTCCCCTTTAGCAAAGGTGGGTCGTTCTTATCTTACGCTTCCCCTTTTTCGTTTTGGCCGTGAGCCGCTCCACGGGGCTGTGGGCGCGATTGCGGAGTGCCCAACACTTAGTGTTACTCCTTGATTCCGGGTTACAGTCGATTGTTGTTGAAATTGCAATTCCGGCGGGCCCATCATGAAGTCAGAAGGAGAAAGCCGAATGGCATTGATGACTGTTAACGACAAAGCCGCCGCGCTTGGCAAGCTTTATGACCGCGTTATGCGGATTGCCAAGGAAATGGGCGGCACTGCAACGCACCAAGTGAGGGCCTTGACTGTTCCCGGACAAATGACGGCGGCTCATCAGAGCGAAAATGCCCCGGTCCTCATTGCTGAAATGCCCGATGATTTCCAAGTGGAGTTTATGCCCTCTTTCCCGTTAAACATTGGGAGTGCCTTGTCCGTTCGCATAAATCGCCTTCACGCCGGGTATCCCAAGAACGAATGGGCTTTTTACTATTCGCCCGACGGTTGGCGAAGGACCCAAGCGCTGCTATCGGACGAGGAAATCTGTGCATGTCTGACCCCGGAGGGACCCCGGCCCGCAAGGTACTAGCCGCGTAGGTCCTCCGGGCGAGTGGCCCGGCCTACGCACACGCTCACTCGCTCCGAGTCGGGGTGCCCCGTCCTAACTTTGCTAGGGCGGGAATCAAAACAACTCACGAACCGATTCCCAAGCTGGTGCCCAGAGGGGGACTTGAACCCCCACGGCCGGTAAAGGCCTGCGGATTTTAAGTCCGCTGCGTCTGCCAATTTCGCCATCCGGGCCCGCTTCTATATTATGGGGCCGTTTTGGCCCGCACGGGCCCCGGTTCCCTTTGCCGACACCCCTGCTTTGCCGTCCACGAAGCCCCCGATCGGCAAGCATTCTCTTTCCACAACTTGCTCCGGAGTGCCAACCCCTCGTATCATCCGGCAAGAGCAATTCCAGGATCACGGTGCTGGGCGCCCGATATTCTTGAATCGACGCGGACATGCGGTCGCGGCGGCACGGAGTGGAGTCCTGGGGCCACGGCCATCCTGGAATCGCTGAAGAGCAACCACCATGAGCGACTTGGAAAGCAAGACTGGCTTGCGCGTGAAGGGGCGGCTGATGTCCGCCTCGGAGATTGAGCGGACCCTCGTGCGCCTGGCCCACGAAATCGTGGAGAAAAGCAACGGCAGCGAAGATCTGGCCCTGGTGGGCATCAAGCGCCGCGGCGTTCCGCTGGCGGAACGGCTGGGCAAGCTGATTTCCACCATTGAGAAGCGCCCCGTCGATACGGGTGTGCTCGACATCCAGTTTTACCGCGACGATCTGTCCACGGCGGATGTGCGCCCGGTGGTTACGCCGGGAGCCGTCGGCTTCGATGTAGAGGGCCGCGACATTGTGATTTGCGACGATGTCCTTTACACCGGCCGCACCGTCCGCGCCGCGCTCGACGCGCTCTTCGACCACGGCCGGCCGCGGCGCGTGCAGTTAGCCGTGCTCATCGACCGCGGCCATCGCGAGCTGCCCATCGAGGCCACCTACGTGGGCAAACATGTGCCCACCAGCAGCCGCGAAATTATCGAAGTGAAGTTTCAGGAGGTTGATGACACCGAACAGGTGCTCCTGGTGGAGCGTCCGAGCGAATAACGATTCTGCTTTCCCGTGCTCAACCTTTCGCTGCGTTTTGGCGAAAGCGAAAGAATGCACAAGATCTTCACCGGCGCGCACTCCGCGCTCGCAAGCCAGGCTCTGCATGAACCCCGCCGCACCCACGATTCGCCGCCCATTCATTACGCCGCCTGCGCCCGCATCTCCATTTCCCTACAACCCTGGCTCGTTGCTCTCGGTTCTTGACCTGACCGTGGACGGCGTAAGCCGCCTGCTGGCGCGAGCCACCGAACTCGAAAACGACGACCCCATCGTACGCGACCACATCCTGGCCAAGCGGCGCATCGCGCTGCTCTTCTACGAGTCGTCCACCCGCACGCGAACCAGCTTTGAGCTGGCCGCCAAAGCGCTGGGCGCCGACACCACGCTGGTTTCGAACCTGAGCTCCAGCATCGAGAAGGGCGAATCGCTGAAGGATACGGGCCTGACGCTGCGCGCGCTGGGCGCTGAGGCCATCATCCTGCGCCATAACTCCTCGGGCGCGGCATGGCTGCTGGAGGAGGCGACGCGCCTGCCGGTCATCAACGCAGGCGACGGCATGCATGAGCATCCCACGCAGGCGCTGCTGGATCTGCGCACGATCCTGGCGCATCTGCGGCCGGGAGTCGGCGAGGTTGGGCCGGAGACCCTTGCCGGGGTGACGGTGATGCATCGTCGGAGATATTCTGCACAGCCGGGTGGCGCGGTCGAACATGCTGCTGCTGCCGCGGCTGGGCGCGCGCGTGTTGCTGTGCGGGCCCAGGGAGCTGCTGCCGGAGCAGGCGGCGCGGTCCGGGCCGGGCATCGAGATCGAGCGGGACTTCGACGCCGCGCTGCGCCAGTCGCAGGCGGTGATGATGCTGCGCATACAGGCGGAGCGGCTGGCGGGGCTGCAACTGGACCTGGACGAGTACAAGGCCAGCTACCAACTGACGGGGCAGCGGCTGGCGGCGCATGCGCCGGCTGCGGTGGTGCTGCATCCGGGCCCGATCATCCGCGGCATGGAGATCACGGCCGGCGTGGCGGACGGCGTGCAGTCGGCGATCCTGGAGCAGGTGACGAACGGACTGGCCATTCGCATGGCGGTGATGGAGCGCGCGCTGACGGCGGAAAACGGAGGCCGCGCATGACGGACGCTGGCGATATGCGGCGGGCGGCTGGTCGATCCGGCGGCCGGAGTGGACGGACTGAAGGACGTGCTGCTGAAGGATGGGCGCGTGGCGGAGATCGCCGGCACGGGGAAGCTGAAGCACACCGATGGCGCGGAGGTGCTGGATGCGACGGGGCTGATCGTTGCGCCGGGACTGATCGATATGCACGTGCACCTGCGCGAGCCGGGACAGGCGTACAAGGAGACCATCGCGACGGGAACGGCGGCGGCGGCGGCGGGCGGGTTCACGAGCGTGGCGGCGATGCCGAACACGACTCCGGTGAACGACTCGCCGGAGATTACGCGCTGGATGCAGGCGCCGGAGCGCGGCGCGCAGGTGCGCGTGTTTCCCATCGCCGCAGCCACACGCGGGTCGAAAGGTGAAACGCTAAGCGACTATGCAGCGCTGAAGTCAGCCGGCGCGGTTGCCGTCACCGACGATGGGCGGCCGATCCTGAAGGACGGCATGATGCGCGAGGCGCTCGCCGCGGCGGCGCGCGTGGGGCTTACCGTGATCCAGCACGCAGAGGATACGCGGATGACCCAATTCGCGAATGGGAGCGCGAGCATGAATCTGGGCCCGGTGTCGTTCAAGCTGGGGCTGCGCGGAATGCCGCCGGAGGCCGAGTCGAGCATGGTGGAGCGCGACATTCGGCTGGTGGCGGAGCTGCGCGAGGCGCATCCGCACCTGCATGTGGCGCACATATCAACGGCCGCGGCCCTGGCAGCGGTGCGGCAGGCGCGGCGCAACGGACTGCGCGTGACCTGCGAGGTTACGCCGCACCATTTCCTGCTGACCGAGGAGCACGTCGGACTCTACAACACGCACGCCAAGATGAATCCGCCGCTGCGTTCGGCGGCCGACCGCGAGGCGATGATCGAAGGCATTCTCGACGGCGTTGTGGACGCGATTGCGACCGATCACGCGCCGCACGCGATGCACGAGAAGGAAGTTGAATTCGAGCTGGCCCCGAACGGGATCATCGGCCTCGAAACCGCGCTGGGCCTCAGCCTGCGCTGGCTGCATCGCGAGTGGAAGATGCCGCTCGGGCGCGTGCTGAGCCTGCTGAGCGCGCAGCCGGCGGCGCTGCTCGGGTTGAAGGGCCGCGGAACGCTGGCCGTGGGCAGCTTCGCCGATGTGGTGGTCTTCGATCCCAAGGTCGAGTGGACATATCGCGCGACGGAGTCGAAATCGAAGGCGAAGAACACGCCGTTCGACGGCTGGACGATGCAGGGCAAAGTGCGCTGGACGGTGAGCGAAGGGCGCGTAGCCTACGCGAGCGCGTAGGCAAGTTCTCGGTCCTCAGTTTTCAGTTTGCCGATCATCGTTTTCTGCTCGCAGTTTTCAACTCTCCTTTCGCAGTTTCACCGCCGCCCCTTTTCATCGGGGCTGGGGTAAAGGCAGGGGCCAGGGGATCGGGTAGCTCAGAGACGGCTGGCGCAGGCCTGGCCGGGTGTCGAGGGCCGCCGGCGCCGTCCCAAAAAGCCGCGTTCCATATTTCGCTCATTGCTGGAAGGCGTTCTCTCCGACAATATTCACGATTGAATAACTGTCCGCGAGAGCCCCATCTTCAACCGTCAGGGATCCGGGAACGTAGGTTAGCGCATATTGCAAGCGCACAGCAACGCTGTTCGAGACTTCGGCGTCCGGCAGAACCGGGCGCAAATGCGGCGGTCCGTCGACAGGAGCCCACGTCTCGCGAATCATGTCCAGAGCGGCCTCCGCGGGAAATGTCCCGTACTGGGCGGCAATTGTCGGGTCGAATGTAACGCCCTGCTTTTGCGCCTTTGCGAGCATCCAACCCATCGTTATGTCGCAAAGCCTCGTTCCTGCATCCACCGGGCCGCCGACGGCGGTTCCTCCGCCCGCGTCTCCGTGGCACCCGGAAAACCACACCTGCTCCACCGTCTGGCCTGGGGCCGGGTTCCCTTGCCAGAGCGTCGCCGGAAACTGAGCTCGCTTCTCGTCCAGCGCCAGGCATTGGTATGCATTCTTGATGCCCGGATGCAAGCTTGTGTCGAGGAATCCATATTCTTTGTAGTCCACCTGGCCGAAAATCGCTGGGATTCCGAGCGAGCCCACCGTGTCCCACACACCGACCATCTGGATCGTCGCCGGTCCCAAGCCGCAAGCATTGAGCCCCGCAAGGATCGACGCCCGGTTCACCCGATCGCGGTACGCTGCGAACGCCTGCGTCACGCAGCTATCGCTGAAGGTCCCTGTCGGTATACCGCAGCTGGCGATCATCCCTGCAAGACACCTGGCTGTATACGCACCGCGGCTGAACCCGAACAGAAATATCTCGTCGCCCGGTTCATACACGTGGGCGATCTTCGTATAGCCGTCCTGTATCTTTTTGAGAATTCCTCGCCCAAAGGCTCCGTCGAGAATTCGATCGAGCCCCGTGGCGTCTGCGCCCACTCCATCGTCGTAAAACGTTACCTGGTCCGAGGCCAAGGTCAACGCTTTATAGAGACGATAGACGTTGGTATTGTTGACCGGAGCCTGCCACGTCCCATCCGCACAGAACACAATTCGTTTTGCCATGCCGGCGTTCCTCCCAAATTCGATCCCGACGATCTTCCCCTGCGCACATCGAATTCCGGCAAGCAGCCGCCTTCCGATGAAGGTGCGATTGTTCGCGGATCGTTGCAGCCCTTCAGCCGGCTAAAGTCTACACCCGTTCAGGGCGAATCGGAATTGCCGCAAATTGTTGTTGCAGGAATTGATCTTCTTGAAACTTGACATCCATCCGGTCATGGTCTCAAATGCAGGGATGAAATTCTGCAGGCCGCTGAATTCCCGCGAGGAACGGGTTGGGTGGGACATGAAAGCACTCTCGGCCGGACTTTTGATACTCTGCGCCGCGCTTGCCGGATGTGCTTCAACGCCCTTAGCCAAGCATGCCACCGCCCTTTCCGCCGCACTGGCCCCTGTGGTCGATCAATCGGCTGCCGCGTATCGTGGGGCGGTTACTCTTCATGACCTGCGCTCCGACTACGAGGCGGTTGTTGCGTACGAAAACAAGGACGCCACTTACAATCCACGCAACGCCCCGGTGCTGCTGTCGCAGAAAGATATTCAAGCCCGGCTCGCAGTTCTGGCGGCGCTGCAAGTTTACTCGAAGTCCTTGATCGAGATCACCCAAAGTAACGACTCCCCGGAGCTCGATGCGGTTTCAAAGTCCGCAGGAAACAATTTGACTTCGCTCGGCAACGACCTGGCGCCGTCGATTGAAAATGTGCTCGGCATTTCCGTAGCTCCAGCCTCGACGACCACGACAACCGTCACCACGGTCTCGGGCGGCGCCACCACTTCGTCCTCGTCATCGACGGCTACTGCCGTTCTATCGCCGGAGGTCAGGAACGGCATCAGCACCGCGATCAACGCGCTTGGACAGTTCTTCGTGCACCGGACGGTGGAGAAGGAACTGCCGGGCAAGATCGAGGAGATGGACCCCCATGTCCAGGCGCTCTGCAAGACGCTTGCCGGCGATATTCAAACGCTTCAAGCCCTGGAACAGCGCGACTATGATCGAATCCTCAACCTGGAGAAGCAATTCATCCTCGAAGATGAGCAGCCCGGCAAGAACGTCGATCCGCAACAGCACCGCGCGGAGATCATGAAACTGCCCCAGATTGCCCGGCAGCAACGGGAAGCCAACGAAAGGCTGACCTCTCTTCTCGAGGCAATTAGCAACCTGGCGCTGACTCATCATGCGTTGGCTGCTGAGGCGCAGCATAATAATCCCCAGACCTTGAAGGATAAGCTGGCCGAGCTTGCCGATGTCGGAAGCAACCTCGGCAAGTTCTATTCATCGCTGCCAACAGACTGATCAAAGGAGCAGGACCATGGCCACGCCGCCTGTAGACAACCTTCCCGCCAACCCCACCATTCCGCTTACACCGGAAGTGAGAGCGGCCTATCAGGATTTGTATAACAAGATTCAGGCGGGCATCGATAGCACGATGGATCTGGCTGCTGTTCAGGCGTTAAACACATGGTGGGCTGAAGTAGATCAGGTGCTCACCAAGGACGACGAGTACAAGCTCAGCGCGGACACGGCCATCTTTGAGGCGCTGAAGAAGCAGATTAATTACACCAATCAGGGCCTCAAGACCTTGCGCGACCAGATTTCATCGATCGCCTCCCATTTCGCCATGGCCGGCGACATCGTTGCAGCGATTGATAAAGTTTTCACGCTCATCCCCGGGGCATGAGCCTTCTGGTATGGGCGAGTTGCGCAGATAGAAGACGAGCAAACTGCTGAGCGTTATGCCATTCTCTGGCCCGCGACAAGCCGGGTATGGCGCCGATTCAGCTCACTCGTCACCAAATCGCCGAAACAGAAACTGAATCCTGCATTCTTGCTCCGGCCCTGCGGGACGGAGATGTGGACAGGGTTTGAGCGCGGCTTCGCCGTGCACTTTGGCCGGCTACATGGAATATCGAGGCGAACTGTGGAAGAATCCCAATACGGAGCTGTTTAGGATGTCCCGGGCCGGTAAAGGACCGGTGCTCCCAAATCTCAAGCGGAAAGCACGCGTTGCGGAGGATCCCATGAAGAAGAAGACGATCGGGCTTGTCGCTTTGGCCTTCCTCGCGGAGGTTGTTTTTTCCTGCGCAACCTGTCAGGCGCGAGCCCAGGCGGAGAAGACTCCCTATGCGGCGATGGCTCCTCTCGAACAGTATTTGATGCCGGTCGAGAGTTCTGAAATCGCGCTGGCTCGCACTGCTGCTCCGGCATCCATTTCGGACGCAGCCGAAGTGATGGTGCTGGGTCGGGAGGGATATACGACCGCGGTGAAAGGCGCGAACGGCTTTCTGTGCATAGTGGAGCGATCCTGGGGCGCCGCCACCGATGAACCGGAATTCTGGAATCCCAAAGTTCGCGCCCCCATCTGCTTTAATCCGGCGGCCGCACGGACCTTCGCGCCCATCTTCCTGATGAAGACCAAACTGGTGCTGGCAGGAAAATCGAAGGCGGAGATTCTGCAGGCGACCGCATCGGCGCTGGACAGGAAGGAATTGCCCGCGCTGGAGCCGGGAGCGATGTGCTACATGCTGTCGAAGCAGCAGTACCTGAACGACCGCGGCATGAGCTGGCATCCGCACCTGATGTTCTTTGTCGCCGGCGACGCGGCGAAAAGTTGGGGAGCCGATCTGCCGGGCTCGCCGGTTATTTCGGCGAATGACCCTGAAGAGCGGACCACAATCCTCATGGTCTGGGTCGCCAATTGGTCCGATGGGACGCCGGCTCCGCCGAATGAACACTGACCCCAGTTCGATAGTTCATGAAGCAGAGGCGGACCAGAGACGCTCGCCTTCCGCGCACCCCGGTGCCCCGCCGCGTGCTTTGGTTTTGAAAGCGGTCGGTCGGATTGCGGCAACGGGGAGGAATCCCGGCCTGCCAGTCGTGCCCTGAACCAAGCATGTCGGGTTTTGTGCAGAACCTAACTTTGTTTGGTTACAGTCACCCTCGAAATGGAACTTTTCCAGGTTACGAATACCCCTAAAACGCAACTTTTCTTGGTGAATGTCCCCACAAAATGCAACCTCTGGAGGTTACATTTGGGGGCCAAAGCTAACCATTTAAGCGAACATTTGAGGGGTGTTCCTAACCATTTTTACGAACATTTCGCTTGATTTCACGGGGCTTACCGTCCTCCGCAAGCACCCACTCACAATTTGTCGATTTCCTCCATGGGCCGCGTGCCGGCTAAGCGTGGTCGGGGATCACCCTTTGCGGCGGTAGAAGATTTGGAACTCGAAGCCGGAGTTGGTGGGGAATAGGCCCGCGACGTGGCGAAGGCGCTCGGCGAGGGAGGGCGCGGCGAGCAGCGGGTACTCGCGCTCGCGCAGGTCGTGGTAGTCGAAGTCGACGGCGAGCGAAAGCATGTAGATGGCGAGAGCGTCAGAGAACGCGGACTCGAAGAAGGCGTTGCGGGCGCGCTCGTCGATGGATTTTGCGCCGGGTTGGGGCTCCTGGGCGCGGCGGCGGGTTTCCCAGGCGTCCTGGCTGGTTTCGCCGCGGACCAAGGCCTCGGCCTGCGACCAGGCGAGCGTGGAGAAGCTCTCGGGGACGCCCGCGGCTTGGACGAAGTTGTGGGCCACGTTGATAAAGAACTCAAAGGCGAGGCCGAAGCGGTCTTCGACGAGGCGCGTGGAGAGGAAGACGGCCTCAGTGGCGCCGAAGGACGCGTTGCGATGGCAGACGGCGCGGTCGCCGAGCTCGACGGTGTAGATGGGGGCGACGAGGTTTTCGCCGGTATCGGCGATGGCGAGGGGGACGAAGTAGTAGGCGCGCTGGCGGAGCGCGGGCGCCAGCGCAGCGGGCACGGCGCTGACGAGGCGCTCAAGATCGGAGTCGGAGACGCGGGTTTCGCCCCAGGCAGCGTAGTGGATGCCGTTGGAGGCCGTGAGCATGCTGACCTGCGTGGCAACTTTGTCAGCATTCCACAGTTCGATTTGCGCACTGCTGGCCATCGATTTGTATTCTAGACGAGAGAGGTCGGTTCGGATGGCGCAATCGGCGCAGGGCGGACGCGGGGGAAGGATTCTGGGGTTTCCGCTCGAGGGATTCAGCCTGTTTCAGAGCCTGTTGCTTGCGTTTGCGGTGGCGTTCTTTACGTTTTTCGCGACAACGTGCGTGGCGATCTTCGTGCTGTTGGGGTGGAATGTGCTGGGCGGGCATTCGGTGAACTACGCGGACGCGTACCGGAATGTTGGGTTCCCGGCGGGGGTGATCGTGCTGGTGGTGGCGCTGCCGTACTTCGGCGTTCTGTGGGTGCGGGCAAAGATGAAGAAATAGCTGGCGCAGGCAGAAATCCGGTATTGGCGCTTGCGCGGCGAATCGGGCTCCGAGCATAATTTCAATTACGCCATCTTCCCCTCATCCCGGCGTACCTCCATGATGGTTCAAGCAAGCTTCTTCCCGGACAGCTTTTTGCAACGGCGGATCGCGCTCGCCGCTGCGGGGCTGGCGCTTGCCGCTGCGACGGCCGAGGCGCAGACGAGTTTCGGCACCGTGAATCTTGGCGCGAGCTCGACGGCCACGGTAACGGTGACGATTCCCGCGGCGGCTACCCTGGGCAGCATTGCCGTGGTGACGCAGGGCGCGACGGGGCTGGACTTTACGAATGGCGGCGGGGGAAGCTGCGCGGCGGGGGCAAACTATGCGGCGGGGCAAAACTGTACGGTGCAGGTGACGTTTAAGCCTGTGTATGCGGGCGAGCGGTACGGTGCGGTGCTGCTCGAAGATGGCGCGGGCAACGCGTTGGCGACGGCGTTGCTGGCAGGGAATGGCGTGGGTCCGCAGATAGCGTTCGGCCCAGGCGCGCCGATCGCGCTGGCGCCGATGGTGAACGGCATCGCTGTCCACAATCCCTTTGATCCGGCGATGGACGGCAAGGGGAATTTGTACTTCACGGACCAAAATAATGCGCGCGTGGTGGAGCTGCCGGCGGGCGGTGGCGCGCCGATTGCGATTGATCCCATCGTGGGCGGGGCGGGATTGTCGACTCCGGGAGGCGTCGCGGTAGATGGCGCGGGGAATTTGTACATTTCGGATCTGGATCGCAACGTTGTGATGGTAGTGCCAGCGGGCGGCGGAGCGGCGACGATTATCAATCCGGTGGCGAATGGGATCGGGTTGCATTATCCGTGTGGCATGGCGATCGACGGCGCGGGGGATTTGTACATTGCGGACGTGGACAACGGGCGCGTAGTGGAGTTGCCGGCGGGCGGAGGAGCGCCAGTAGCGATCGATCCGCTGGTGGGCGGCGAGAAGTTTTCGTATCCCGTGACGCTGGCGATCGACAGCGCGGGCGACTTGTTTGTCGCAGACCTGTTTGCGAATCGCGTGGTGGAGATTCCGGGGAATGGCGGCGCGGCAACGGTGATCGATCCGGCGGTGAGCGGGCAGAGCCTGCATTTTCCCTACGGCGTCGCGGTGGACGCGGCAGGGGATCTGTTCATTGCCGATGCCGACAATCGCGTGGTGGAGGTGCCGGCGGACGGCGGAGCGGCGACGGCGATCGCACCGATAGTGAATGGTGTTGCGCTGACCGATCCGATTGGGATTGAGCTGGATGCGGCGGGCGATTTGTTTATTGCGGACTCGCTGAACAATCGCATTGTGGAGGTAGCGCGGTCGCAGGCGCCGAAGATCAACTTTGCGGCGACCGCAGCAGAGACGGTGAGCAGCGACAGCCCGCAGACGGTGGAAGTTGAGAACGTGGGCAACGCGACGCTGACATTCCCCGTGCCGGCTACGGGCGCGAATCCGGGGATCTCAGCGAACTTTATGCTGAATAGCAGCGGGGCTTCGGCCTGCCCGGTGCTGACGCCCGGCGGTTCGCAGGCGGGGACGCTCGCCTCCGGCGCGACGTGCCTGTTGCCGATCAGCTCTCAGCCGGCCGCAGCGGGGACGGTGTACGGATCGCTGACGCTGACCGACAACAGCCTGAATGCGGCGGCGCCGGTGTTTGCGACGCAGACGATTGCGCTGAGCGGCGATGCGCCGGTGGCAACCGTTTCGGCGACGATGTTGTCGTTTGGGCCGCAGCAGACGGAAACGGCGAGTGCGCCGCAGCAGGTGACGCTGACAAACACAGGAAGCGCGGCGCTGACGATCACGAGTGTTGCGGTGAGCGGGGCGAATGCTTCGTCGTTCGTGTTTCCGAATCCGTGCGGATCGAGCGTGGCGGCAGGAGCAAATTGCTCGATCACGGGACACTTTACGCCCACAGGTGCGGGAGCGATGACGGCCACGCTCACGATTACCGACAACGCGAGCGGGTCGCCGCAGGTCATCTTCCTCAACGGCGTGGGCGTGTATTCCGTGACGGTTGCGGTTACGCCGTCGGCCACGAACGTCACCACGGCGCAGGCATTGACGGTGACGGTTGCGGTGGGCGGCGCGACTGGCGAGCCGACGCCGACAGGATCCGTGGCGCTGACGAGCGGAGCGTATTCTTCCGGGCCGACAATGCTCGTGGGAGGGAGCGCGCAGATCCAGATTCCGCCAGGGTCGCTGGCCACGGGGACGGACAACCTGGCGGCGACGTACACACCGGACAGCGCGAGCGGACAAATCTACGCGGGCGGAACGGGAGCGACGCCGGTGACCGTAACGGCGTCGTCGACAGCGACAGCGCCCGCGGCTGCGACAGGAACGGCGACGGTGAACATCAACACAGCCATGCTGGCGGGGACTGTGAATCCGAATGGAGCGGATACGCACACATGGTTTCTGTGGGGAACGAACAGCGCGTTGAGCGGCGCAACGCAGACGCCGGCGCAGGATCTGGGGTCGACGGCAGGCAGCGCAGCGGTGAGCGCGAACATCACCAACCTGAGCGGGAGCACGACGTATTACTACGCAGTGGTAGCGCAGAACAGCCTGGGCACGACGAACGGGGTGATTGACTCGTTCACGACAGACCCGGCGCCTTATTTTCAGATGGTCACGGGGGCGCCGATGAACGTGACGCCCGGAGCGGCGAATGGGAATACGTCGACGGTATCGGTGACGCCGTGGTACGGGTTCACGGGTATGGTGACGCTGAGCTGCGCGATTGCGCCGGTAGCAGCGAGCGATCCGCCGACGTGCAGCCTGCCGGCCACGGTGACGGTGACGAACGAAAACCCGCAGAATGCGACGCTGACGGTGACGACGACTGCGGCGAGCGCGATGAACGAGCCGATGCGGAGGTTATGGGCGGTCGCGGGCGGCACGGTTCTGGCGTGCTTCGTGCTGATTTTTGTTCCGGCTAGGCGGCGGAGCTGGCTGGCAGTGATTGCGTGGGCGGCGCTGTTTGCCGTGGCGGTGGGGATTGGATGCGGGGGCAGTGGGAGCAGCGGAGGTGGTGGCGGAGGGCAGAAAGATCAGGGGACGACGCCGGGAACCTACACGGTGACGATCACCGGCGTGTCGGGCGGGATGACGGAGACGGGGACGGTTGCGCTGACGGTGCAGTGATTCAGCGGACAGTTGTCAGTTATCGGTTCTCAGTTTTCAGCTGGGCACGAGTCGCGAGATGATAACGCTCGATCCGTGGTTGGGCGGTTACAGCCCGGCCGGTTTTGGGTCGGTGCGGTCAAACTTGGCGACGTGGATTTTGCGGGCAAGGCGCAAGCGGGCGAGCAGCCAGATGCCCCAGAAGTTGGGATCGATCTCGTACCAGGTGAGGCCGTGACGCGCGGAGACGGGATGGGCGTGGTGGTTGTTGTGCCAACCCTCGCCGCCGGTGAGCAGGGCGACCCACCAACTGTTGCGGGAGTCGTCGTGGGTTTCAAAGCGGCGCTTGCCCCACATGTGGGTTGCCGAGTTGACCAGCCAGGTGGAATGCAGGCCGATGGTGACCCGCAGGAAAACGCCCCACAACACCATGGCGATGCCATTCACGAAGCCGCCCCAGTACCATCCGCCGGCAAGAAGAAGCACGGCGCTGAGCGTGACGGGAAGCCAATGATACTTGCTCATCCAGACGTGGAAGCGATCGCGTGTGAGGTCCGGCGAATAGCGCGCGAGCACCTCAGTCTGCGAGTGCAATGACTGGCCGAAGAGAACCCATCCGGCGTGCGCCCACCAGCCGCCTTCGTGCGGTGTGTGCGGATCGCCTTCCTTATCGCTGAGCTGGTGATGGACGCGATGCGTGGAGACCCAGAAGATGGGCCCGCCCTCAAGCGAGAGCGTAGCGAAAAAGGTCATCAGATACTCGAGCCATTTGGGCACCTGGTAGCCGCGATGCGTGAGCAGACGGTGATAGCACATGCCGATGCCCACGTTGATGGCCAACACGTAGATGACAGCCATGACCACCAGGCGCTGCCAACTGAAAAGGAAGATCGCGGCCAGCGCGCCGGCATGAAACAACCCCATGACCAGAAGCATTGGCCAGCTCAAGCCGTCATTGACGGCGGCGGTGCGGCCCATGCGAAGAAGACGGTGCGCGGGGACAGCGTGAGCGGCGCGAGCCGGCGCAGGAGCCGGAGACTCTGTGACAGGAAGCGCATTCGGGAAAACTTCAGATATGGCGACGGGGGAAGGTGCGGACACAACAGCTGCCATTCGACGGGAACCCTTCAAGAAGTGGCAACGTGCCCACTTGTATCTCTTGATTGTATAGGAGACTCGGTGCGAAAGACGCGGGTGGGGGTAATTCTTTTGCAGCGCCTCTAACGGCTTCTATTGAGCTACTTGCGTAACGGTAGTTTCGGCGCCGGTCAAGAAGATGCGAGTGGCCTCGCCGCGGAGGACGCGATAGAGGACGAACTGGCGCTGGGAGGCTCCGCGCAGCTCGAAGAGGAGCTCTCCGCGGTTGTCGGCCTTGGCATCGACAGCGTCGATGAGCTTCATGCGTGGCGTGTCGTCGAGGTGCGCGGCATCTGTGACGTTCTTGACGAGCACGGCGACGCCGCCGTAGAGATCGGGCTGGGCCACGAGCGTAACGAACTTCTGCTCCGCGCCGGAGCCGCCGGTGTGCGCCGAGAGGACCATGGTGGCTCCGGAGCCGTAGGCGAGCTCAAAGACGCGAAATTGCTCGTCAAGCAGCGGAGCCGGCGCGAGTGGAGGTGGAGCGGGTTTCGCGGTTCGGTGCGCGGCGGCGGTTTTGGGCTTGGCAGCGGGCGGCGGGTTGAGGCCAAGCGCGGTCCGCGCAAGGTCTTCCATCGCCGCCTTCATTTTCGCCTCATCGTCGGAATTGGCCCAGACGTAATTCCACACATGCACGGGGCGAGTTTTGGCATCGGAGACGGCGACCTCCTGATGCATATCAAGCGGCAGGCCGATGAGGCTGGGCAGGACGGGAGCGCCAATGCCCGCAGATTTGCCGCGAGAGAGGCGCGGGCGGCCAGGATCGGAGAGAGTGGTGACGCTATCAACGTAGCTCTCGTCTTCTTCGTTCTTCTTCTTTGCCTTGGGGTGGTCAGAGCCGGGTGAAGCGCTGGCGGTGGAGCTGTCGGTGGTCTGGTGCATCGTGGGACGGTCGGGATCCGGAGGCGGCGTGTTGGAGCCGGTGCCCGAGCCGGAGTCGGTCTGACTCGAGCCGCCGCTGGAGCCCCCGGCGGAAGAATCGCTGCCCTTGTGCAGCGTGGGACGGCCGGGATCGGGAGGCGGCGCGTTGGAGTCTGCACCCGATCCGCTGTCTGAGCCCGAACTGCCCGCGGAATCGCCGGACTGATTCTTGCGGTGCAGGATGGGTACGTCGCTCTGCACGTCCTGTTCGTCGATCTTTGCCACTTGCGCCGGGGCGGGCTTGGGCGCGGGTAGCGCCTTCCACTTGCCAAAGCCGACCCAGGAGCCCTGCTGCTGGCCGGCGCTGTCGATGTCGAAGAGGCCCACCGGTTTGCCGTTGTCGAGAAGCTGATACTCGACCTCGCTCTCCAAAGCGAGCGGAGCGGGCCGGGCCAGGTAGACGCCAGCATCGTTGAGGCCCTGGCCATCGTAGACGCAGATGGGAACGAGGCGGCTGGCCTTGGGATGGTCCTGGTCGCCGGTCCACTCGAGCACGCCGACGGCGCGCAGCTCGGTGGGGTTCTTATTGGCGTCGGTGATCTGACCGGGATATTGCGCGGCGGCAGGGCGCGCGCAGGCGAGCGCGGCCGCAAGCAGCGACGCTGCCGTTATCCACAATCGAGTTGCGCAGCGCGATGACACCTTGCACGTCCCTCGACAATAATCGGGTTTAGAGACCGATCCCCTCGGCCTTTCATTCCTATCACGAGGATATTCCCTATGGAACTCAATGAGAAAGTCGCCGACTTCACCCTGCAGACGGATGAGGACAAGACCGTAAGCCTCTCGGATTTTTCCGGCAAGCCGGTCATCCTCTTCTTTTACCCCAAGGCCGATACCCCCGGCTGCACCATTGAGGCCTGCGGCTTTCGCGACACGTTCAAGAAACTGCAGGCGGCGGGCGCCGTGGTTCTGGGCATCAGCCGCGACACGCCGCGGGAGCAGGCCAAGTTCCGGGCGAAGTACGACCTTCCGTACACTCTCCTTGCTGATGTAGACGAGAAAGTATGCAAACAGTTTGACGTGCTGAAGGAAAAGAACATGTATGGGAAGAAAGTCATCGGCATCGAGCGGACGACGTTTGTGATCGGGCCCGACCGGACGCTGCTGCACATCTACCCAAAAGTGACGCCACAGGGCCACGCCGAGGAGGTGCTGGGGCTGATTGAGGAATGGAACAAGGCGCACAAGCTGAAGAAGTAGGGCGGGCTACAGGCAGCAGTCAAGCAAGTCGGCGGGGCAGAGATGCGGAGGTTCCGCTTTTCGCAAGATACGGCGAAAAAATGGAGAAACAGTGCGGCGGCTAGTCTCCTGAGCGCGACGAAATATTCCGGGGCGACTGCTCGAACGCGCGTTCTTTGAGGCGCCGCCGGAGCGCGTGGCTCCGCGGCTGCTCGGCAAACTGCTGGTGCGCAAAACGCGCGGCGGTGATGGCGGGGAGGATTGTGGAGGTTGAGGCGTATCTGGGCCCGCACAACGATATGGCCGATCCGGCTGCGCACTCGCATCGCGGACCGACGCCGCGGAACCAGGTGCTTTTCGGGCCGGCGGGTCACGCGTATGTCTACTCGATCTACGGCCTCTACTACTGCATGAATATCTCCTGCGAAAAGGAGGGCAAGGCGGGGAGATGCTGCTGCGCGCGCTGGAGCCGGTGGCGGGCTGGAGCAGATGGCGCGGCGTCGCCGCTTGCCACCGGACGCGGCGGCGTGCGAGCTCACGAGCGGGCCGGGGCGGCTGTGCCAGGCGCTGGGTTTGACGCGGGACGCGCACAATGGGCTCGATCTGCTCGATCCCGCGTCGCCTTTGCAGGTGCGGGACGACGGGATGCGCGTCACGCGCGTTCTGGTGACACGCCGCATCGGCATCCGGCACGCCGTGGAGTTGCCACTGCGTTTTGGTCTTCCCGGTAACACTTGTGTTTCAGGACCGAAGAATTTACCCGGCAAGTACGTCGTTCTGCGCGATGCCTCAGCCGGTAAACTGAAACCGTAGCCAAGCCGGGGTTTCAAGAACAGACCCCGAGAGGAATCCTGCACGTGAAGCTCTCTTCCCTGCTCCCATCCGCCGCCGCGGTTGCCCTGATAGCCGCGGCTGTGCTTGCCGCCACCAGCGCAGTGCAAGCGACGCAAGACCAGACCCCGCCGGCAGCGTCGGCGAGCGCAGGGGGGCAGCAAACCGCTCCGGTTACGCCCGCGGCGGGCGCGCCGCAGCAGGGCACGGCACCCGGGGGCATGGGCCGGCCGATGCGCAACTATCCCGCGCCGACCAACCTGAAGGTGTTGCCCAAGAACCTGACGGGCAACGATGTCCACAAGATCATGGAGAAGTGGGCGGGTTCGCTAGGCGTGCATTGCGACGAGTGCCACGTGGCGGACCTGAAGAACATCGGGCCCAACGGGCGTCCGCGGCTGAACTTCCCCGACGACTCGAAGACGGACAAGCAGATCGCGCGGCTCATGTACACCATGACGCAGCAGATCAACGCGGACACCATCGCCAAGGCGATGAAGTTGGACACCGACGACATGGGCACGCCGGTGACGTGCGGGACATGCCATCGCGGACACAAGATGCCGGAAGAGTTCGTGATTCCGAAGGAAGAGGGTCCGGGCGGGCCGGGCGGAGGACCGGGCGGGCCGCCTCCGGCTGGGGCGATGCCGCCAGGTGGAGCGATGACGCCGCCATCGAATTGATCGCATCGCCGCGCCGACGGGGCGCGACGAGGCAGACGCGGGCTGCTCGAAAGCCGGCAGCCTTGCCTGGCGGAATTACACTGGCTCGGTATGCGTCTTTTCGTGGGGATTCCACTGGCGGATGCGGTGGCGCGCGACCTTGCGACGGTGGTGGGGCGGCTCAGCGCGAAAGGCGACGGGTTTCGCTGGACCGCGCCCGAGTCATGGCACATCACGCTGCAGTTTCTGGGCAACTCGACGACGGAGCAGTTCGAGTGCCTCACGGCAAGTCTGAGCGAGGTTCGCTCGGCGGGAGTTCCTGTGCTGCTTGGCGAGTTGGGATGCTTTGAGCGCGCAGGTGTGTTTTTCGCCGATGTGGCGGTGTCGCCTGAGCTGAATGCGCTGCAGCGGTGCGTTGTAGCGGCGACGAGCCCGTGTGGATTTCAAGCAGAGACGCTGCCGTTTCATCCGCATATCACGTTGGCGCGCGCGAAGGGCAACGAGCGTCGCGCGGGACTGCGCGAGCTGCTGAACAAAGTCCGCAACGGTCCGGCGTTTTCGCTGTTCACGGCTTGCGAGTTCCTGCTGTATGAGAGCCATTTGGGCGCAGGTGGCGCGCGGTATGAAGTCAGAGCGCGATTTGAGTTGCAGTGAACAGTGAGCAAAGGCCAGTGGACGGTTCTCAGCTGTCAGCGAACAACGAACCAGGATGGCGACGAGACGATCTCCAATGTCTGTTCCCTGGTTCCCTGTTTTGCTTGGCTGCGAGCGCTGGCAGCGGGTATACTGAAGATTCGGCGATGGAATGGTGCGTGCAGCTGTGCGCGCCCAGCCGCAGAGGCGGCGCCCGAAGACACAAGAGAGATTTGGAGTTGGACCATGGCACAAGTTTGCGACATCTGCGGCAAAGGGCCGCGCTTCGGCAATAACATTTCGCACGCGCACAATTTGACGCGGCGCCGCTGGAACGTAAACCTGCAGGCGGTGAAGGTGCTGGTGAACGGCGCGCCCAAGCGGCTGCGCGTGTGCGCGAGCTGCATCAAGAGCGGAAAGGTCGCGAAGGCGTAGATTCCGTCGATCCGGCCCGCGTGATCCCGTCCTTTCCGCGATGAAGCTGCGGCCAGTGGACAACCGAATAGAGATCAACGACAAACCCCGTTCCGCAAGGACGGGGTTTTGTTGTGCGCCGCAGGGCATGCTTCGTTCGAGAGCGGCTTCTTGCTGAATCTGCGCTTGCACAAGGGCTATAGCCCTGATCCACCTAGCGCGATTTACGGCACGCGACCCACCCACTGGGTGGGTTCCCCGGTCGTGCCCTGACACTTTGTGCGATCTTGACGAATTCTCACCCGAAGCAAAAACGACAATACCTGCCTGCGGGATCAGTTTGAGCAAGCGCTGGAATTACTCACCCTCTCGGGCGAAGGTGAGCGAGGCGGAGTTGATGCAGTAGCGCAGGCCGGTGGGGCGGGGGCCATCGGGGAAGACGTGACCGAGATGGCCGCCACAGCGGGCGCAGGTGACCTCGATGCGCCTCATGCCGAAGCTCTGATCCTCGTGCTCTTCGACAGCTTTGGAATCGGCGGGCAGCATGAAACTGGGCCAGCCGCAGCCGGAGTCAAATTTAGCGCCGCTCAGGAAGAGCAGCGCGCCGCATCCGGCACAGTGGTAGTTACCAGTCTCGTGGTTCTCAGTGAGGGCGCCGGAGAATGGCCGCTCGGTGCCCTTCTCGCGCAGAACGTGGTGCTGCTCGGGCGTGAGCGCGGCCCGCCACTCGGCGTCAGTGCGGACGACTTTTTCCTGCGATTCGTTCAAAGTGACCTCCTACGAAGATGGGCGATTATCGACCGAATGGCGCAGTGGGATGCGGGAAGCCCGCTGCCACAAACCAGGTCGATGCCATGGGCTGGACCCAAGGCACAAGCTCATTTTTCCATGGAGACAGACGGGTCCGCCAGGCCGGTCAGACTTCGGCAACCAGCTCGATCTCGACCAGGAGGTTGCGGGGGAGGCGGGAGACTTCGACTGTGGTCCGCGCGGGCAGAGTGTCTTCGTCGCTTCCGAAGTACGACGAGTACACGGCGTTCATGGCCGCAAAATCGTTGAGGTCTTTGAGAAACACCGTGGCCTTGACCACTTGGCCGAGGCTGCTGCCCCCGGCTTCAAGAATCGCTTTGAGGTTCTCGAGGGTCCGCGCCGTTTGCTCCTTGATTCCGCCGGGGACGACCTGGCCGGAAGTGGGGTCCAGGGCGCCCTGGCCGGCCGTGAAGATGAGGCTTCCCACATGCACGCCTTGCGCGTAGGGGCCGATGGCAGCAGGCGCGCCATCGGTGGTAATGATCGATCGTGTCATAGCTCGATTCTATGGCCTGTCCGCCCGAAGCGGAAAGCAGCCGCGGAACGGTAGTTCTCAAGAGCCGTGTGAAGTGCGACCGCGTGATGGGGGAGGGTTGGGCTCACAAACTCAAGCGCAGCTTTTGCACCCGATGCGGGCCTTCAAGCGGCGGGTTCAAGGCCTTTCGCCGCGGGACCCGGCTCCGGTTGTCGAAAGCGGAAGGGCAACTTCGCGAGGAAGTTGCCCCTTTTGCCGCCCCGATTTCCAAGCGCCGCAACGCGAGAAATGATCTAGCCGTGGAAAGCAGCCAGGAGGCCGCCGCCGATCGCCATGGCCAACAGCCAATAAGCGGCATTGATGGCAAAGAGATTGACGCGGCGGTTTTCGCTAATGTGCTGCGTAAACAGTGGCGGCGCCATAAAGCCGAGCCAGCAGATGACGGCGAGCTTTGCGCCCCCGGTGAAGGTGTTCGCTCCCGCCCATCCCAAGACGTGGACCAGCACAAACGAGAGGAGCAGGCAAGCGATAAAGGCGGTGATCATGGTGAAAGCAGCGTTTTTCGGTTTCTGGCCTTCTGCAAAGCCGACCATTGTCCTCCAGGACTTGCGGAAGATGACACCGTACCAGAGCCACCCCAGCAGCCATTGAAAGACCGCCGAAACCAAGATCGTGATTATCTGGTGCTTGGTGAGCATTAACGAAAACAGGATCGCGGAGTAGTTGACAGCATGCATTCGTGAATCCTCCACAGCAGGATTGAGGTTCGGCTCCCACACACAGAAGCCCCACGGAGTGGGGTTCACCGCAGGCCAATCTGATAGGAGTCGCCGCAAACACTCTGCTGCATGGAACCGCGCAATGTCAAGGTAATTCGGGGGATATGACGCAGAAGTGGTACCGGCTGGAGTGCTTTACAGATGGGCGTTCAAGCGCCGTCAGCGGCGTTTGAGGGCCTCGAGTTCTTCGAGGGAACGGGGCCAATCGGAGCCGAGCAGGCGCGAGAGGCTGCGGTCGGCGAGAACCTTCCCGCCGGTCTGGCATGTGGGGCAGTAGTTGGTTTCGTTGTCGGCGTAACGGATACGCTGGATGGGCGACGAGCAACGCGGGCAGGGCTGGCCGAAGCGACCGTGAACAGCCATCTCAGGCCGGAATGCCGTAACGCCTTCAGGGAATTTCTTTCTGGCTTCGGAGGAGAGCCGTGTGGTCCAGGCCTCGAGCGTGGAGCGGGTGGCGTCGAAGAGGCGTTCCCACTCCGCGGGCTTGAGTTTGTGGGTGAGGGCGATGGGCGAGAGGCGGGCGGCGTGGAGAATCTCGTCGGAGTAGGCGTTGCCCACGCCGCTGATGAGGCGCGGATCGGTAAGAGCGCGCTTGAGGGTGCGGTTTTCGAGGCTGAGAGCAGCACGAAACTCGTCCAAATCCGAGGAAGAAGATCTCGATGCCGCCAGGATCGATGTCGCGGAGGGCTTGCTCGCCGCGCAAGAGGTGAAGCGAGGCGCGGCGCTTGGAGCCGGCCTCAGTGAGGGTGAGCGAGCCTGAGGGAAAGTCGAGGGCGAGGAGCGATTGGCGGCCTGAGAGTTTGGCTTGCGGCGGACGCCAGTGGAGGCGGCCGGCGATCATGAGATGGATGACGAGCCAGAGATCGCCTTCGAGGCCGATGGCAATGCGCTTGCCGATGCGGCGCAGTTCGCGGACGGTGCGGCCCTCGACGGATGCGATGGGAGGGTCGACGGTGCGCAGGACAAAGACGCTTTGCAGGCGAACGCGCTCGAGGGTCTGGCCGAGGATGCGCGGTTCGAGCGCGGTGAGGTAGGCGGTGATGTCGGGCAGTTCCGGCATTGCATTCAGATTGAAGCGGGGGCCGGGGCTAGCGCAACGAGTTTCTTCAGGTGGCTCAACTGAGGATGGTGTTGTCGATCAGCCGCGTTGAGCCGACGTATGCGGCGACGGCGAAGAGTGTGCCGGGAGCTGCGACGTCGACGGGCAAGAGCGTGGACCAATCGACGAGGGCGATGAAGTCGATCTGGACCTCCGGCGCGAAGGCAAAGACTGTCGTGTGCGGACGCGATGAGCATGTTGGCGCGGCGCTCGCCGTGGGCTACGAGCGACTCGACGTGGCGGACGGCGCGGCTGAGCGTGAGGGCCTGCGCGCGCTGGGCCGGGCTGAGGTAGACGTTGCGCGAGCTAATGGCGAGGCCGTCGGCATCGCGGACGATGGGGCATACGACGATTTCGACTGCGAGGCGCAGATCGGCGACCATGCGGCGGAGGATGGCGACCTGGGCCGCGTCTTTCTGGCCGAAGAAGGCGAGGTCGGGCTCGGCGGCGATGACAAGCTTGGCGACGACTGTGGCGACGCCGCGAAAGTGGCCGGGGCGAGAAGCGCCGTCGAGGCGGTCGCCGAGGCCGGGGACTTCGACAAATGTGGAATCGGAGCCGTTGGGGTAGAGCTCTTCGACCGCCGGAGCGAAGAGGACATCGGCTCCCTCGGCTTCGGCGAGGGCGCAGTCGGCCGAGAAAGAGCGGGGATAGCGAGCGTAGTCCTCATTGGGGCCGAACTGCGTGGGGTTGACAAAGAGGCTGACGGCGACGTGGGTGCAGGCCGCGCGGGCGGCGCGCAGGAGCGAAGCGTGGCCTGCGTGGAGCGCGCCCATCGTGGGCACGAGGCCGATGGTGTTGCCCTGCGCGCAACGAAGCGCGCGGGACCAGTGGCGGAGTTCGACGACAGTTCGGAAGACCTGCATCAGCGTCGGTTCGATTTCTGCTTCAACACTTCGCGCGCCGCCCGATTCACTACCGCATCCGCGCCGTCGAGGTTGATCTGGACCATTTTGCGTGCGGACATTTTGCGCTCGGACTCGGACAGGTGATAGCTTTCGGCGTCTGACGGGAAGGCGCGATGCTCCACGTCTTCGCGGTAGCGCTCAATGGCGGAGCGGAAGAGCGCGGAGGCGTCAGCATAGCGGCGGACAAATTTAGCTGCGGGCGAGAACGTGAGATTGACGAGGTCGTGGAAGACGAGAATCTGGCCGTCGCAATCGGGACCGGCGCCGATTCCGATGGTTGGAATCGGCAGGGCCGCGGTGATCTGCTGCCGCAGCTTCGCGGGGAACGCCTTCGAGAACGATGGCGCCGGCGCCGGCGCGAGCGAGCGCGAAGGCATCGGCCTGGAGCTGCAGCACGGCATCGGCAGTGCGCGCCTGCACGCGATAGCCGCCCATGCGGTTGACACTTTGCGGGCGTGAGGCCGAGATGGCCGACGACAGGAATCTCGGCGTCGGTGAGCGCGCGGACCAGCTCGACGCGCGGGCCCTCGATCTTGACGGCTTCGGCGCCGGCTTCCTTGACGAAGCGGACGGCGTTGGCGACGCTTTCGGCGATCGAGCCGTGATAGCTGCCGAAGGGCATGTCGGCCACAACGAGGGCGCGGCGCACGGCGCGGCGCACGGCGCGGGCGTGGTGGAGCATCTCGTCCACGGTGACGGCGAGCGTGTTTTCGTGGCCTAGGACGACCATGGCGAGCGAGTCGCCAACGAGGATGAGGTCGATGCCGGCCTCGTCGGCGAGGCGCGCGGTGGAGTAGTCGTAGGCGGTGAGCGCGGAGATGGGCTTGCCCTGGCGCTTCATCTCAGCTGAGCGCAGGCATGGTGACTTTGGGAAGGGGAAGGCCGGGCGGCGAGAGGCGCGCGCCCGCGGGAAACTCGGTGAGGCTCATGATTGGCTCCAGTGCCGCTCCGAAGACTCAGGATGCGACCCGAACAAGGCCAGTATACGCCGCGGCGTAGCAGGGAACAGGAGCGAAGCAAGGGAGCGAGGCAGTGGCTTGGCTGGTCCACCGGAGGAGCGAATTGCTTTGGAGAAACTTCTAAAATGCTATAAGGAATGAGGAATTGAGGCGGCGGCTTGCGGGTCGGGCGCTCCACTTGTCCCGCGCCGCGGAGGAAAGAATGGCCTACGATCTGGCGATTGTGCTGCCCACATTTAACGAGAGCGGGAATGTGGGTCCCGATGGTCGATCGCCTGGAGAAGGCGCTCAAGGGCATTCCCTACGAAGTAATCTTTGTGGACGACGACTCACCCGACGGCACCGCGGACGTGGTGCGGCGGCTGGCCGGAGACCACGACAACCTGCGCGTGCTGCAGCGGATTGGGCGGCGGGGATTGGCCTCGGCGTGCATCGAGGGGATCCTGGCGGCCGCGGCGCCTTTTGTAGCCGTGATGGACGCCGACATGCAGCACGATGAGACCGTGTTGCCGGAGATGCTGCGCCGCATGCGCGAGGAGAATCTCGACCTGGTGGTGGGCTCGCGCAATATCGCCGGCGGCAGCATGGGCGAGTTCGCAAGCTGGCGCGTGAAACTGAGCCAACTGGGCAGAGCGGCTGAGCTTGATGGGCGCGGAGCATGAGTTGAGCGACCCCATGAGCGGATTCTTCATGGTGCGCGTGGCGACCTTCGAGCGGTTTGCGCACCGGCTCTCGGGGATCGGCTTCAAGATTCTGCTCGACATTGTGCTTTCGGCAGGGCCAGGGCTGCGCGTCGCCGAGGTGCCGTACCGCTTTCGCCAGCGCGAGCAAGGCGAAAGCAAGCTCGACGTGCTGGTGGGTCTCGAGTACTTTGAGCTGCTGGTGGACAAGCACCTGGGCGATTTCCTGAACGTGCGCATTGTGCTCTTCGGCATGGTCGGCGCGCTGGGCGTGGGCGTGCACCTGCTGATCTTGCGCGCGCTGCTGCAGCTTGCCGGGCTGAGGTTCGCAACGGGCCAAGCGATTACCACGTTGATTGTGATGGTGTTGAATTACGTTCTGAACAACTCCGTGACCTACCGTGACCGGCGGCTGCGCGGATGGAGATTCTGGGGCGGCTTGCTGACGTTTTGCCTGGCTTGCGGATTGGGCGTGGCGGCAAACGTGGCCATCGCGAATGAGGCGTTCCGCCGCGGGGTGCCGTGGTGGCTGGCGGCAGGGACGGGCTTGCTGTTCTCGGCGGTGTGGAACTACGGCGTGACTTCGATGACGACGTGGCGGCAGGAACGGCGGTCGAGCGAACAGCGCGCCAGGCAGCGCATACAGGCTGGCGCGATGCAGGCGACGCGGCACGGCGATGGAGAGCTGCCGGCGAAGATGCTGTGAAAAGCAGGGAACAGGGTTCAGGGGTCGGCGACGTTCGAGGTTACGCGAAGATTCAAGTTGCCCGGGCTGAGACTGCCGCCGCATACTGACAAACAGAATGATTTCTCCAATCGAGACCGGGGTTTATGCCGGGCTGGGCGCTGCTGCGTGCGCCGGCGCTGGCGTGGGGAGCATACGCCTATGCCTCCATGTGGCCGGGCTCGCGGATCTTTGGCGAGGCGCTGGTTGCGCCCGCGCGGCCGGGCGAGCTGGCGCTGACCTTCGACGACGGGCCCAACGCTACGTGGACGCCAAGGTTGCTGGATGTGCTGGCGAAGCATGAGGTGCGGGCGACGTTCTTCTTGCTGGGAGGCCGCGCCGAGGCGGAGCCGGAGCTGGTGCGGCGGATTGCGGCGGCAGGACACGTGATCGGGAATCACTCGTGGTCGCATCCCAACATGGCGCGGGCGCGCGCGGACCGCGTGCGCGAGGAGCTCAAGCGGACCAACGAAACGCTGCAGCGGATCACGGGTGCGCCGGTGAAGTTTTTCAGGCCACCGTATGGCGCGCGGCGGCCAGCGGTGTTTCGCATCGCGCGCGAGATGGGTCTGAAGGTGGTGTTGTGGAACGCGATGACCACGGACTGGGACGATCCCTCGGCGGACCGGATTGCTCTGCAGCTGGCGACGAAGATTGAGCGGCTCAAGCAGCACGGGTATGCAGCGAACATCGTGCTGCACGACGGCGGGCATCGCGATCCGGACGCGAATCGCGTGGCTTCAGTGGCCGCGGCGGAGAGGCTCATTGAGCTGTACAAACGGACGCGCAGGCTTGTGACGCTGGATGCGTGGAGCTGAGCGCGCGAATCAGCTCTTGTTCAGCGAACGCGAAGGCCGTACGTGCGGCGGCGATGGTGGCTTGCACTTCTGCGTCGCCATGGGCCGCAGAGATAAATGCGGCTTCAAACTGCGAGGGCGGGAGCCAGATGCCCCGATCGAGCATAGCGCGGTGGAAGCGGCCGAACGCTGGGTATCGCTGCGCGCGGCGCGAGCATAGTTGGTGACGGGGCCTTTGGTGAAGAACCATGTCCACATGGAGCCGACGCGGTTGGTGGTGAGCGGGAGGCCGGCTCGGGCGGCTTCCTGCGCGACGCCCTCGGCCACGGCTTTGGCATTGGCTTCGAGGCGCGGGTATACCTCGCCGGCGTGTTCCTGGAGATAGCTGACGGTGGCGAGACCGGCGGCCATGGCAAGCGGATTGCCGCTGAGCGTTCCGGCTTGATAGACAGGCCCCAGAGGCGAGACCAAATCCAGGAAAACACGCTTGCCGCCGAAGACTCCGACGGGAAGGCCTCCGCCGACGATTTTGCCTAGACAGAGAAGGTCGGGATCGAGGTCATAGAGCTGGCACGCGCCGCCGAGTGCGACGCGAAAGCCGGTCATGACCTCGTCCACGATGAGCAGAGCGCCGTAGCTCGCGGTGAGCCTGCGCAGGCCGGCCAAAAAGCCGCGCGCGGGAGGGATGCATCCGGCATTGCCGACGATGGGCTCGACGATGACGGCGGCGATGGCCTTGGGGTGGGCGGCGAAGGCGGCTTTGACGGCTTTGAGGTCGTTGTAGGGCAGAGCGAGTGTGAGGCGCGCGATCTCTTTGGGAACGCCGGCCGAACCGGGGATACCGAAAGTGGCGACGCCGGAGCCGGCTTTGACCAGAAGCCCGTCGGCGTGGCCGTGATAGCAGCCCTCGAATTTGACGATGAGCTTGCGGCCGGTAACGGCGCGAGCGAGGCGGATGGCCGACATGGTGGCCTCAGTGCCGGAGCTGACGAAGCGCATCTTTTCGATGGCGGGATAGCAGGCCGTGATGCGCTCGGCGAGATCGGCCTCAGCGGCGGTGGATGCGCCAAAGCTGGGCGAGTTGCGTGCCGCGCGCTGGATGGCTTCGACGACCGGCGGAAAGGCGTGGCCCAGAATCATCGGGCCCCAGGAACCGAAGTAGTCGATGTAGCGATTGCCGTCGGCATCGATAAGGAAGGCGCCTTTGGCGCGATCGATGAACGGCGGCGAGCCGCCCACGGCGCGAAACGCTCGCACCGGCGAATTGACGCCGCCGGGAAACAATTGCTCGGCGCGATCGTGGAGGGCCTGGGAACGGGCGTGTTTGAGGGCGCGACCTTCGGCGCTCCGAATTTCGGCGCACATGGTGGCTTCAGTATAGAAGGCCGGAGGCCGCGAACCGGTCGTGTCCGACCGCGCTGGTTCAAGACAGTGTGTCGAAAAGCGCGAATGAATCGGCAGGAATCGGCGGCCGGGTTTTACAGCGACTTGCGCTTTTTGGCGACGGCAGCCTTAGCGGCGAGGACAACGCCGACGGCTTCAAGGACAATGGCGATACCAAAGATCGCGCCGCGAAAGAAGTCGTTCCAATCGGTGCCAGCGTGCGGAAGTGGAGGTGAAAATCGTGGCCACGCGATTCCGATCGTTAGGAGCGACAAGCCGACCACGATCAACGCCATAGCAACAGGGATCATCGCGGCGGGATTGCTTTGCAGTTTGCGGAGAATCATGGTTGGACATTCCTTTCGTTGACTTGAGCAACGCGCTCCGATTGCAAGGCCATTGCTGGAGAGAATTTCAAATCCGGGCTGTTTTAAACCCGGTCCGGGCGGCAACGGCGCGCGGCGCGCAGGCAAAACAAGTTGATGGCGATGGAAAGACCGAGAAAGAATCCGCAAAACGCATCGAGCCAATCGCGGTTGAAGTGGATGGAATCGCGAAAGACCCACGGCAGCAGGCCGAGCACAAGAGAGAAATTGGCGATTTGAAACAGGCGGCGGTGTTTCGGATCGAGGCGGCGATACAAGGGGTGCATGGAAGATTCTCCTTTTCAAGTTCAGTCGTTGAAGCGGCCCGCGAGAATTGGCTTCAATCGTGCTCTGGATCGCTGCGGTGCTGCATTGCGCGTTTGGCGCTGATACGGACAAGTTGGAAGATCACCAAGAAATCGATCGAGGTTCCCAGCCCCGCGCAAACACCGCGGCAGAGATCGTCGTGCGCTGCGGTCAGATGCAGCAGCGACAAGAGCGTTTGCGGCCAGCCGAAAGAGCAGGCGAGGTCGATCTGCGCAACGAGGAGCAGGCCAATGAGAAACGGCAAAGATTTTTTCAGACTGCAAGTGTCAATCGCAAACATTGGAATTCCTTTCAAGTTGCCGGCGACGAAGCGAGCGCATAAAGGCGTCTCCGAAGAATCTAGTTCTTGAAGTGGTACCAGCGCATGAGTGCGATTTTTGTCAGGCCCATTGCATAGATCACGGCGATCAGATCCCAGGGAACGCGGTGCTCGACGAGTAGGTGATATTCAAGCATCACGAAGGCGATGAGCGTACCGATAATGGCCGCGGCACTGGTCGAGCGGCGTTGATGCTCACGAGACCGCTCGTCGGCGACCTGATCGAGCATAAGGATGCGGCTGAGAACGGGGTGGGTCACGATTGGCTCTCCAGGTGGAAGATTTGATCGGTGGAACAGGAGAAAATGCGTGCGAAGGTGAGGGCCAGCTCGAGCGACGGCACGTAGCGGTTACGTTCGATGGAGTTAATACTCTGGCGGGAGACGCCGGCAGCCTGGGCCAACTGCTCCTGGGTCCAGTCCTGGGCGATGCGGAGCTCCTTGACGCGATTTGTAATGGTCTGGGCCATGTAAAGCTGACTTTCCAATCAAGAGTAGCTCGGATCGGTTTTGATGTCAAGCCGACTTTCCATTTTCTTAAGTTGGGATTTCGGGCCGGGGGTGGGGTGAGGCGGTTGGGGCGGCGCAGGGACCCGTCCATCGATTTGTGGGAAATGCGCCTTGCAAATGCTGCTAGAATTCTGCTTTCCGGCTCATCCGCGCCGAAGCATCTGCCCGAACAAGAAAGCCCGGCCCGTGCCTCAGGACAAAACACCCCAACCCGTGACCTACGCCGACGCCGGCGTCGACATCGCTGCCGGCGACCGCGCCAAGGAGCGCATCAAGTACCTGGCGCAGAAAACCTTTAACCGCAATGTGCTGGGAGGGATCGGCAGTTTTGGCGCCCTCTTCCGGCTGGACATGCAGCGGTGGAAGAACCCCATTCTGGTGAGTTCCGCGGACGGGGTGGGGACGAAGCTGAAGGTAGCGTTCGATCTGGGGCTGCACCAGACAGTGGGCGCAGACCTGGTGAATCACTGCGTCAATGACATTGCCGTGCAGGGCGCGACGCCGCTCTTCTTCCTGGATTACCTGGCGACCGGCAAGCTGAATGAGGATGTGGTGGAGAGCGTGGTCAGCGGGCTGGCCGACGCCTGCAAGGCGAATGGATGCGTGCTGATCGGCGGCGAAACGGCGCAGATGCCGGGGTTCTATTCGAACGGCGAGTACGACCTGGCAGGATTCATTGTGGGCGCGGTGGACCGCGACAAGGTGGTGACGGGGGTGGGGATCAAGCCGGGCGACGTGCTGATCGGGCTGCCTTCAACGGGACTACACACCAATGGCTACTCGCTGGCGCGCAAGCTCCTGTATGAGGTGGGCGGATACAAGCCGACGCAGTATGTGACGGCGATCAAGGAGAAGGCCGGCGCGGCGTTGCTGAGGACGCACCGCAGCTATCTGCACGTAATTCAAAAGCTGGTGGCGGCGGGGCTGACTGTGGGAATGGCGCACATTACCGGCGGCGGCATCACGGAGAACCTGCCGCGTATTCTGCCCAAGGGAGTGACGGCGCAGGTGGAGATTGGCTCGTGGCCGGTGCTGCCCATCTTCGAACACTTGCGGGAGCTGGGCAACGTTCCGCAGGAAGAGATGATGCGGACGTTCAACATGGGCATCGGGCTGATCGCGGCCATTCCTGCGGCGAAGTTTACCCGCGCCAAGAATCTGCTGGACCGGGCCGAAGAGAAGTTCTACGTGATCGGCCGCGTGGTAAAAGGCGAGCGCCGGGTACAGTACACGTGAGCGAGACCGTGCCGGGCGGGGGAGCGATAGTCCGCCTCGGAATTCTGCTTTCCGGCCGAGGATCGAACTTTCTGGCCATTGCCGGGTCGATTCGTGCAGGACGGCTGAAAGGCGCGGAGATCGCGGTGGTGATCTCGAACGTAGCCGAGGCTCCTGGATTGGCGAAGGCGAAGGAGCTTGGGCTGCCCACTGCGGTCTTGGTTTCGAAGGGCCGCAAACGCGAGGAGCACGACGCCGATTTGATCGCCTGCCTGAGGACGCATGGCGTCGAACTGGTTTGCCTGGCCGGCTACATGCGTCTCCTGTCGAAGGAGTTTGTCGCGGCGTTTCACAACCGCATTCTCAACATTCATCCCTCGCTGCTGCCGGCGTTTCCGGGCCTGGACGCGCAGGAGCAGGCGTTTGCCTACGGAGTGAAGGTGACGGGTTGCACGGTGCACTTTGTCGATGAGGAGCTGGATCACGGCGCGATCGTGGTGCAGCGGACGATTCCGGTGCTGGAGACGGACGATGCACATTCGCTGGCCGATCGCATTCTTGCGGAAGAACATCAGGCGTATACCGAGGCGATTGCGCGGGTGGTCAGCGGGGAGTACGAGGTGCGCGGCCGCAAATACGTAAAAGCCGAATCGTAGCCGTTCTTTCTTGCGCTCGCGCCAACGCAATGTCAAGCCAGCGGCCCGCCTCGAATGACCGCAACCCATTGAAAATACAATACAAAGATCGTTCGCCAAGTTTGCGGATTAATTCGGCCGTTTTGCTATCCTGAGTTCGGAGTCAGTGAAAAGTGCCTTGTGCTTTGCTCGGATCCGTAGAGGAGAAGTTAACTAAAGAAAAAAATTCCCGCCTCTCCGGAGGCGCAAACTCTCATTAACTCTTTTATAATCAACACAGACATTTCAAAATCGACGACAAATTTCGTCGATTTTATGCACCAAAACAGCCCTTTAGACCCCCAAGCCCGCCCATAAACCCCCGCTCCGAAGCCTCTGCCACCATCCAAATTTGGCCCGTCCCCCGCGGGCCAAACAGGGGGCAAACAGCGCCAATTCTTGCCCCACCCCAAACCTTGTCAAGTGGGCGAACCCAAAGATTTTTTGTAACTACCTGATTTTTCAGCAACTCACAGCCTTCGGCAAATTGCAGGAAATATGCCTCGAAAGGCCTAGCCTTAAAAGTAGCCAGACAAACGACGGACATGCCAAGCCGGGCGAATGAGTACGCCCTCCCCGACGCGGTTCTCCAGCGCCTGTGCCCCTGGCGAAGTTTGACCGGGGGCGCTGACGGGGCAACTGGAGAACCGCACGAGCGGATGGCGCCGGGGCGAGGGACCGTTGTTGTCTGCACGGGGCAGCTTTCGACTGGATGCTGGGCCGGAACCACGGAGGTGTCCGGGTTTTCGATCGCTGCCTTTCGGTGTTTCTCCGGCACTTGAGGAGATATGGCCGCCGTGCCCTGTGGCGTTCGCCGCGGCGAACGCCACTTGATGGCATCGGCTCCGCTATTCATTTGCTCGAGAAACGCCGACGGACCATCTATATGGCCGGCGTTCTCGCGCAGGTGGGGGGCGCGCCGGTCCTGCGCGGGAGAAGCTTCCGGCGCAAAGTCACTCATCGAATTCCATCCCGCACGCCGCGCTTGTAGCCGCGGATCGAAGGAGCATTTTGTATGAACTTCATCACGAATATCTGGAATCATCCGAAGACGTCGGCGGCGGGGCTGCTGATCGCCGTGGTCAGCGTTGCCGGAGTGCTGTCGCAGCAGGGTTTGACGCTGGGCAAAGCTGGAACCGGCACGGTGGTGACGCTGGTGAGCGCACTGGCCACGGCGCTGTTGGGGCTGTTGGCGAAGGACCCGGAGGCGGCGGCATGCCGGCAAGGCTGCCAGTCGGCAAGTCAACGAGTGAGCGCGCCGGCCAGCCAGCAGGCGAAGCTGGGCGCGTGGATGCTGATTGCGCTGCTGATCCCGTTGCCGTGGATGCAGGGCTGCACGGCCGCGAGCGTGGCGCAGAACATTGTGAACTGGACGCCATCTCTGCAGAGCGCGGTGGCCACGGTGGACTCGACCGCGGCGCTGCTGGCTCCGGCGGATGCACCGATCTTTGCCGCGGCGACGGTCGGGTTCGACGCGGCCAGCAACCTGCTCGTGGCGCAGGCCAAGGCATACCTGGCCAATCCCTCAGCCAGCTTGCTGGCGCAACTGCAGAACCAGATTGTGACGCTGCAGCAGCAGGTGAATACTGCGCTGTTGCAGGCGGCGAGAATCGTGGATGCGACCAGCCAGCAACATGCGATGGCGGTGATTCAGGGGGTGGCCACGATTGTGAGCGCGATTCTTGCGCTGGTGCAATCGATCTCGAGCAAGGCGCAGGTGGCGCAGATGGCGGCGGGGATGAGCGTGAAGCTGGCCGCGGTTGAGCCGTTCCTGAATGAAGACCGCGCGGCGGCGATTGTGGCCGCTCACTACGGCGAGCCGGTTTCAGTGGCGCGCGCGCAGGTGGCGCAGGCGGAGCAGTCGGAGATGAGCGCGGGGTTCTGAAGAACAGTGATCAGTGGTCAGTGGTCAGTCAGCCGGATTGGTGAGAGTCGCGCTGTCCCAGGTCCCAAAATCGGGACCTGGGGCACCCGACAATCCGCTGGGATCTGAGATTCACTGAAACGATGGGCCGCTCACTGATAAGTGCGGCCCGTGAAATTCAATCGATTCACCCAATCGATTCCGCTCTCGCTCCTAGGTGTTCGTGTCCCGCGCTTCTCCCAGAATCAATTTGATGGTCATCTGTTTTCTGCCGCGCCAGATGGTGACGCTGACGGTGTCGCCCGCCTGGTGCTTCTCCATGATGGCGTTGATGTCCTGGGGATCGGCGACCTCGTGGCCGTCGATGGCGACGATGAGATCGCCGCCGAGCATGATGGGCGTGTTGCCCACGTAGGCCTGCTCGTTGCCGCCGCGCAGTCCCGCGCGCTCAGCCGCTCCGCCGGGAATCACGCGCAGGATGAGGACGCCGGAATCGGCAGCAAGACCCATCTGCGAGGCAAGATCGGGACCGATGGCGTAGGATTTGATGCCCAGCGAAGGCAGCTTGACGCGCCCATAGCGGATGAGGTCGGCGAGCACGGCCTTGGCGGTATTGATGGGGATGGCAAAGCCGATGCCGGAGCTCTGGTCGGCGCCGTTGGAGGCGATCATGGTGTTGATGCCGATGACCTCGCCCGAGGAGTTGAGCAGCGGGCCGCCGGAGTTGCCGGGATTGATGGCCGCATCGGTCTGGATGGCGTCTTCAATGGGCGTGTTGTCTGCGTTGCGAATCGACCGGATGGAGCTGATGATGCCGCGGGTCATGGTGCCGGCGAGGCCAAAGGGGTTGCCGATGGCGTAGACCTTCTGGCCCACGTTGAGTTGCGAGGAGTCGGCCAGCGTGACCGGCTCGAGGTTGGGCGCATCGATCTGGAGCAGCGCAAGGTCATGGGTCTTATCCGTGCCCACCACGCGTGCCGGGTAGCGGCGCTTGTTAGATAGCTGCACTTCAATGCCGCGGTTGGCGCCTTGAACCACGTGAAAGTTGGTGAGAATGTGGCCGGCTTTGTCGAGAACGAAGCCTGAGCCCTGGCCTTGCTGCGGCACCGTTCCATAGAAGAAGTCGAAGACCAGGGAGGTGGAGGTGATGTTGACCACCGAGGGCAGCACCTTTTTATAGATGGCGATGTTGTTCTGTTCTTCGGCATCGTAGCTGGGAGCGGCATGAGCCTCAGTGAGCTCAAGCGGTGCGCCGGAGCCATTGGACCCTATCAGTGTAGGACCGCCGATGGAAAAGCCGGGCTGGAAGTGCGTGGTGATGAACCAAAATCCGCCCAGTAAAAGCAAAACGATGATGAGAATCCGGCTCAGTTTCATGGTGAGCAGACCTGAAGAACCTTCCTTAGGACCGGTGAATACGCCCTAATGTCGTTACGGCAGCGGCGGGGCAAAGTTCCACCGCATAAGGCGCGGCCGCCTGTCTTTATTGTAGAGACAAGTTCCGCGGGGGTTTGTTGCTCCCGGCAATGCTGGCTTCAAGGAGGCGCGGCCAGAGGGCCTGGACCTGGACGCGAAGGGCGGCGATATCGCCAGAGTTATCAAGCACATAGTCGGCCTGAGCCGCCTTTTCCGCATCGGGAACCTGGTGCGACAGGCGAATGCGCGCGTCGGCTTCGATGGCTTCAAGGCCGGGGGCGCCGGGCGCGCTGCCTGCCCCCGATGTTTGGATGCGGGCTGCGTAGCGGGCGACCTTGAGATCGTCCGGCGCGGTGACGACGATGATGCGATCGATGCGGCTGCGCCAGTCGGCCAGCACGCTCTTTCTATCGTCGCAGGCGCGGGCGTCGCGCGCCACTTCAAAGATGAGCGCCGACTCAATCACGGCGACGGCCGAGGGGTCACGCGCGAAGACCTCATCCATCCAGCGGCGCTGGGCCTCAATGACCGGTGGATGCACGATGGCGTTCAGTTCCTCGAGGCGGCCTTCGCGAAAGGCGAGCTCGGCGAGGCGGGCGCGGTTGAGGTGGCCGCCGGGGCTGACGACTTGCGGACCGAAGCGCTCGACGATCGCGGCATAAACGCTCTGGCCGGGCTCCATCAGCGCGCGGCCAAGGGCGTCGGCTTCGATGTCTTGAGCGCCAAGCTCACGCAGCATCGCGGCGACGGTCGATTTGCCGCTGCCCAGGCCGCCGGTGAGGCCAACTCTTAGCATCGTGACAGGACCTCACTTCGCGCGGCGATCCATTTGAGCGATGCGCATAGCGGTTGGAAGCAAGTATAGGTCATTCTGCTTGCTCTGCCGTAGAATGAGACGGTGAGCTGGAGAGGTGGTGGATCCGTGGCTCCTCTAAATCCGCGCATCACCGTCGAGGCCGGCAAGATGGGGGGCAAGCCCTGCATCCGTGGCCTTCGCGTCACCGTCTACGACGTCGCGTCGTACCTGGCTTCCGGCATGAGCGAGGAGGAGATCCTGAGAGACTTCCCGTACCTTGAGAAGGAAGACTTCCAGGCGGTGTACGAGTTTTTCGCCAGCATCCCCGATAGGATTTCCATTCTTGAAGCTTCTCGTTGACGAGAATCTTCCGCCGCGGCTCGTCCATGAACTTGCCGACCTGTTCCCCGATTCATCTCACGTCGATTCCCAAGGATTAGGCAGCACACCCGATGCGCTCATCTGGGAGTACGCGAGGGCGCACGATCTGACGTTTCTGACGAAAGACAAAGATTTTGCAAACCTGAGCATTGCCTGGGGTGCTCCTCCGAAAGTCATCCTGCTGCAAACGGGAAACTGCTCGGCTGTCAAACTCATTCGCATCATTCGAAACAACGCTATCCGGTTCTCGGACTTCGAAAACGACGCCAAGCGCAGCCTGCTCATCCTGAGATAGCGGCAGCGTTGTTCCTATCGAAGCCCCTCTGTCAGCGTGAAACGGCTATTTCTACAGTCCCCGCCGCGGCAACTCACGTCTCATTCGGGCGGCGCGCACGGTGTTGGACATCAACATTGCAATGGTGAGCAGGCCGACGCCGCCGGGCACGGGGGTGTAAGCGCCGGCCAGCTCGAAGGCCTTGGGATCGATGTCGCCCACGATGGTCGAACCGCGCTTGGCGAATGATGGCCTCGCGCCTGGCGTCGCCCTTGAAGAAGCGATCGAATTCTTCGCGCGTGGTCAGACGGTTGATACCGACATCGACGAGCGTGGCGCCGGGCTTGACCATCTGCGGCGTGATGAAGCCGGGGCGGCCGATGGCGGCGACAAGAATGTCGGCCTGGCGGGTAATTGCGGGCAGGTCCTGGGTCTTTGAATGGCAGATCGTCACGGTCGCGTTCTGGTGGAGCAGGAGGATCGCAACGGGCTTGCCGACAATATCGCTGCGGCCCACGACGACTGCGTGCTGACCGGCGATGGGAATGCCGCTGCGCTTGAGAATCTCGATGATTCCCGCGGGTGTGCACGGGGCGAGCGCCGGCCGGCCGGCGAGCAGGCGGCCCGCGTTCACGGGATGCAAGCCGTCCACGTCTTTCGCAGGATGGATTGCATCCAGCAGCCCTTTGGAGTCGATTTGTGCCGGAAGAGGAAGCTGGATGAGGATGCCGTCAATGTCATCGCGCGCGTTGAGGCCGGCGACGAGCGAGAGCATCTGTCCGGTCGTGACATCCACGGGCGGCGTGATGAGGTCGCTGTAGAGGCCAAGCTCGGCGCAGGCCTGCACCTTGTTGCGGACGTAGATCTGCGACGCGGCCACGTTGCCCACCAGCACCGCAGCCAGCCCTGGCCGCACTCCGCGCGTGGCGAGTGCGCGGACCTCTTCGGCTACTTCCTGCTTGATGGCTGCCGCAATCGCCGCGCCGTCGAGAATCTTCGGCATCTTTTGCTCCAAAGTTCATGGTATCGCTTCGGTTCGGGTCCGCGGCGCTGGCCAGCCGGGAGCGTCTGCATCAGCCGTTGAGGGGTAAAGCCGCCATCTGCGATCCATCCCATCGCGTGCATCGCGTCACATGGGTTTGTGAGCAGGCTCACATACAGCGAGGCGCTCGGCCCCTAAGGTCAGAGGTATCGGAAGTGTCCCAGATCACATGGCGAATCACAGGGACGCTATCGGTTCAGCGGAGACAGCACTTGATGAGCGGTCCAAAAGACGCAGGACATCTTTTCCGGTTTGCGGGGCTCTTCGTCATCGCGTTCGTGGTGTTTCTGGTCGTGCGCGGATACGTAGTTCCGAAAACCTTTGGGCAATATGGACACTATCGCGGAGCGGCTATCGGTGAAATTGCGGCGCACCCGGTGAAGTTCGCCGGGCACCAGGCGTGCGAGAGCTGCCACACGGATATTGCCGACACCAAGACCAAGGGCAAGCACGCGCATGTGAACTGCGAAGCCTGCCACGGGGCACTAGCCCAGCACGCCGACGATCCCACCGCGTTGACGCCGGTGAAGCCGGACACGGCGGTGCTGTGCGCGCGCTGCCACACGGCGAGCGCAGCCAAGCCCAAGGGATTCCCGCAGGTGGATCCGGCGGATCACTCGGGCGGAGCGCCGTGCGAGACCTGCCATAACCCCCACAGCCCGGCCTTTGGTTCGGACACGAGCGCGAGCGGCGCGACGGGAGGTGCGAAATGAACATCAGCAGGCGTCATTTGCTGGTCCTTTTGCCTGCAGCGGCCGTTGGCTGGAAGTACGCATTGGCCGGAACTCCCGAAGACTCGCCGAACTACCAGATGAGCGAACACTGGTGGGGAATGCTGATCGACATTCCCAAGTGCATCGGCTGCGGTAACTGCGTGCGTGCATGCCAGACGGAGAACGACGTGCCGGACGGTTTCTTCCGCACCTGGGTGGAGCGGTATCACCGGACCGACTACCATCTCGAGAACCCTGAGGTGATCTCGCCGGACGGCGGCAAGGAGGGATTCCCTGCAGTGAAGGAAGGCGCGGCGGGGGACTACTTCTTCGTGCCCAAAATGTGCAACCACTGCGCGGATTCTCCCTGCACGCAGGTGTGCCCGGTGGGCGCAACCTTCATTAGCCCGGACGGGGTGGTTTTGATCGACCCGAAATACTGCCTGGGCTGTGCCTATTGCGTGCAGGCATGCCCGTATGGCTGCCGCTACATTCATCCCGAGAAGAAGGTCGCGGATAAGTGCACGCTTTGCTACCACCGGATCACCAAGGGACTGACGACCGCTTGCTGCGAGGCCTGCCCGACGGGAGCGCGGCAACTGATCGACTTGAAGAACCCCAACGATCCAATTCACGAGTTTCTGAGGACGCACACCGTACAGGTGTTGAAGCCGCAGATGTCCACCGGGGCCAAGGCCTTCTACAACGGGCTGGATGGGTCGGTGAGATAAGGCAGGGACCAAGGGAACAAGGGACCAAGGGATCAGAGACTGGTTGAGGATGGGCGAGGCGTTATGAGCGGTGTTGAGGGCTACATATATCCGAACGAGGTGACGCTGTACTGGAGCGTGCTGATTGTCCTGTACCCCTTCATCACGGGGCTGGTGGCAGGCGCATTCATTCTGGCGTCATTGGAGCGCGTGTTTCGCGTGGAGGCGGTGAAGCCGACGTACCGGCTGGCGCTGCTGACGGCGCTGGCGTTTCTGCTGGATGCGCCGTTGCCGCTGCAGCTCCACCTCGGCCATCCGGAGCGCTCGCCGGAGATGTACTTCACGCCGCACAGCTCCTCGGCTATGGCGATGTTCGGGTACGTGTACCTTTGGTATCTGATGGCCGTGCTGGTGTTCGAAATCTGGCTCGACTACCGGCGCGACATTGTGCTGATGTCGCAACAGTCAAAGGGAGTGTTGCGCGCGATCTACAAGATCATGACGCTGGGCTCGAGCAATATCAGCGAGCGCTCGCTCCATATCGATGATAAAGTTGGCTGGATTGTGACGCTGGTGGGCATTCCCTCGGCATTCCTGCTGCACGGCTACGTGGGCTTCATCTTCGGATCGATCAAGGCCAATCCGTGGTGGTCGTCGCCGCTCATGCCGGTGGTGTTCATCTTTTCCGCCATGGTGTCGGGAATCGCCGCGGTGATGCTGCTTTACATGGTCACGGCCAAGCTGCGCCATCAGAAGATCGACATGCGCTGCGTGGACACGATCGCGATGTACATGTTCTACATCTTCATCATCGATTTCAGCCTGGAGATGCTCGACCTGGTACACCGCATCTACGAGGCCGATGAATCATTCCGCAGCCTGGACTTCATGGTGCACACCAAGCTCTACATCCCGCACATCGTCATCCAGATCCTGGCGGGCACCATCACGCCGCTGATCCTGCTGTTCCTTACGCAGGTAGTTCATCTTCACGAAGTGGTGCGCAAGCGAATCTACGTGGTCGCGGGATGTCTGGCGCTGATCGGCGTATTTGCCATGCGCTGGAATGTGGTGATCGGCGGCCAGTTGTTCTCGAAGAGCTTTCTCGGCTACACGACGTACAAGATGGAACTGGTGACGCGCGAAGGCTTGCTGGTGGCGATTGGCCTAACCATCCTGCCGTTGCTTTTCCTCTGGGCCTTGGTGAAGCTGCTGCCCCCGTGGCCTGAAAAGAGCCTGCACGAAGCTGCGGCGGGCGACTGAGAAGGCGTCGTCTGCAACAGATGGGGCGTGAGCCATGAGCGATCTTCCCGAGGCAATCGAGCGGCTCGAAAAACGCCTGGAAGCGCTGGAGCAGCGGGTCTGCGCACTGGAACACCCGCTCGCAGCGCGCTGGCCGCATCCTTTGCCGAAAGTGGAAGAGACCATTGCGGCGGAGGCTGCACCGGCCTCGCCCCTTGCACCGGCCGGGAGCATGTTCCAAGTACTGGGAAGGGCCCTGCTGGGCATTGCAGGGGCCTACGTGCTGCGAGCCATAGAGGCGGCAAGCTCACTTCCCAAGCTGGCCGTGGCATCCGCTGGCATTGTGTATGCATTCCTGTGGCTGGTATGGGCGGCGCGGGCGCGCGGCGGTCCGCGGCTGGCAAGCACCATCTACGCAGCCACGTCGGCGCTGATCCTTGCTCCCATGCTTTGGGAGCTGAGCTTGCGCTTCAACGTGTTACCGGCCCCGATGAGCGCGATTGTGGTCTGCGGCTATGGGCTTGCAGCGGTTGGGCTCGCGTGGAAGCGCGATCTCAGGCCGGTGCTTCGTGTGGCCTGCATCGCCGCAGCGGGGCTCGCGCTGGCACTGGCGATTGCCTCGCACGCGTGGTTGCCGTTTGTCGTAGTGCTGCTCGTGCTGGCGGCGGTCTGCGAGTTTGCGCCGGGGCTCGAATGCGTGCCGGAGGTTCGCGCCACGGTAGCGCTCTTTGCCGATGCGGCGATCTGGATTCTGATCTTCATCTACTTTGCACCGCAATCGGGGCGTGAGGATTACCCGGTTCTCAGCAGAGCGGCGCTGCTTGCGCCCGGCGTGGCGATCTTCGTGCTCTTCGCGGCCAGCGTGATCGTGAAGACGGTGCTGCGCGCGAGGCAGATCACGGTCTTTGAGACGGTTCAGGCGACGATCGCATTCCTGCTCGCCGCCGTGAGTGTGGTGGATTTTGGGCCGCCGAACGGCGCGACCCTTCTCGGGGTTGCTTGTTTGGCGCTTTCGGCGGCGTGCTATGCGGCCGTCTTCACGATCTTTGAGCGCGCCAAGGAGCGGCGCAATGCCGCGGTGTTTGCCGCATGGGGCGCGGCGTTGCTCCTGGCCGGGAGCTTCCTATGCCTGCCGCCGTTGCCCATGATCGTGCTGCTGACAGCCGCCGCAATTGCGGCCACGATCGTGGGCAGCCGGAGAGGCCGGCTGGCCTTCGAGTTCTACGGGATGGTGTTTCTGGCGGCCGCGGCGGCGGGATCCGGATTGTTCAGATTCCTCATCAGCGCGTGGATCGGTACGCCGCCGGGTGTTCTGGCGTTGCCGGTTTGGCTGGCTGCGGGGTGCGTGGTTTTCTGCTATGCGGCTGCGAAGCCCGGCGAGGACGAGCCATGGAAGGCGCAGGCACTTCACCTGGCCGTTGCCGCGCTGGCGGCCGGCGCCGTAGCGGCGCTGCTGGTGCAGGGACTTGCCGGGCTGACGGCATTGCGCGTGCAGCCTGGGGCGCATCACCTGGCGTTTATCCGAACGCTGACGCTGTGCGCGATGGCTCTGGCGCTTGCTTCTGGCGGAGCGCACTGGCGCCGCGCGGAATTGACGCGGCTGGGCTACGCGGCGCTGGCGCTGGTCGCGGTCAAGCTCGTCACCGAAGACCTGCGCCACGGCCACCTGGCGTACATTGCCGCTTCCATTTTTCTGGTTGCGGTCACGCTCATTGCGGCGCCGCGCGTGGCGAAGGCGAGGCAGAAGGCGTGAAGAACATCGGCCGTGCTTGCCTACCCATTCTGCGTCCACGGCAGTCCGACGCGGTCCGCTGCCGTAGACGCGAATGGGAGGGGCGCAACACTGCTCAGCGGTAAATCTCCGGCTCGAAGTTCGGGTGCGGCTTGACGGCGTGGCGCTCCTCGCCGCGCAGCTTCATCTTGCTGATGTGCACGTCGTAGCCGGTTCCGGACAAAAGCGATTCAAGCACGAAGGTCTCCGTGCCGGCTCCTTTCAGTTCAAGATACCGATAGATGCCCGTCTCGCCTTCGCTGGTTTCTCTGGTGCCGGACGCTGCATCGAGGAAGTGCTGCGCGTCGGTTACGCTGGGCGCGGCATGATCTTCGCCCTCCGTCAAGCTCTCGGCCGCGTAGGAGCGGACCAGCTTGGTCCAATACCGCGAGAGCAGATCGGTATTGGCGAAGAGGTCGGCCCAGATGATCTCGCCGCGGACGGCCACTACCACGCCGACAGCATGCTCGTCGCGCAATTGGGCGAGCACCTGCTCGCGGGCGTTCATCACCGGAGCGGCGGCCTCATCGACCTTTTCGCTGACGCCCGAGTCCTGCATGGCCTTGGCGTAGCTGCTGGTGCCAAGGGAGCGGCGAGAGAAGCCTTCGTGGGCCGATGTGCCGGAACCCGCCGGTGCTGGCGCCGCCGCCACCTCCATTTGCGAGATCGCGCCGTTCACAGAATTCCACACCTGCTGCTGGTCCTGCTCGACCATGGCGCGCTCGCGCACTTGGGGCTGAACCATGAAGCTACCCTTCGATGACCTGGACGAGGCGCCGAAGTTGGCCGAGCTCTCGGTCCAGCGGCCCGGCTCAATGCAGAAGACCGAGAGATCGATGGGATCGGCGCCGGAGGGCACAATGCGGTCCTTGGCGATGATGCGGTCCTGCTTGCCGCCGGTGACGATTTCGCCGGCGAGCAGCAGCAGCGGCCGCTTGGAGTGGTTGAGGAGAACAAGAGTGTTCACCTCGTCGCCGCGATCGGCGGTATCGGGGGCCTGGGGATTTGCGCCGTTCCTAGGCCGCACCAGCCCGCGCGCGCGGCCGGCCTCGGTCACTTCCACCTCGCCGCTCTTCAGGCCTTCGTCGAGGGTGATAAACGGGGTTTCCGCCGTGGATTTCCCGTCGGCGCGCACCACAGGGAATAAAAGAAGGTTGCCGCTCTCGATGGGAGCGAGCACGCGGTAGGGACCGGCGCCGGCTTGCGCGGGCCCGCCAGCCGCTTTAACGCCGTGTCCATGCTCCAACACGAGCAGCGCCACGAACAGCGCCGCCACCAACCCAAATCTGCCCAGGTTTTTCATCGGTCTCCTCCGCCGGCTTTGCGGTTCTCCGCAGCGGCCATCGACCGAAGAACGACGGGCCGAAGGCTTCTTGCAGGGATTTTTTGCGGGTGGAAGCCTGCGGCAAGCCTTCGATCCGGAAACTGGAGATGTCCCGCGACAACGTCAAAGGGATTAGGCGTATTGTGAGGGCGTGGGGATGGCGCCAACGGAATCCGTGGCCAGCGCGGCCGACGCGGAGATCCCCGAACTGCGGGGAGCGATGGACCCCGCCCTGCTCGAAGAGCTCTGGAGCGGGTGCGATGCGGCCGGTTGGGGCCTGAGCCAGGACGCATTCGACCGGATTCTGCTGGAGGCCGGAACCGCACGGAACTTCGGGCTGGCGGAGGGCGCGGCGGCGACTCACTCCAGCGACCCGGCTCCAAGACCTGCCGCTGGGCACCCCGGCGACACGGCAGCAGCAGGCCGCATTTTTCGGCGGCCTGTGCCTGGCCGACCTGGTGCTGGCGCGCGCCTGCGCGGCGGGGAACGAGCGAGCGTGGGAGCACTTCGTCGCGGTATACCGGCAGCCGCTCACCCGCGCGGCTATCGCCATCACCGGCAGCGAAACCCTGGGCCGCGAACTGGCCGATCAACTGTATGGCGAGCTCTATGGCCTGACGATGCGCGACGGCGAACGGCGCTGCCCGCTGCTTTCGTACCGTGGCCGCGGATCGCTGATGGGCTGGCTGCGAACCACGCTGGCCCAGCGTCATGTGGATCATCATCGCCGCAGCCGCCGTGAGGAGCCGCTCGAAGAAATGGACGCGCCGGCGCCGGATCCCGCGCCCGGGACAGCGCCCGCTGAGCTCTCGCTCCTCGAGCGCGCGATCGAAGAGGCTGTGCGAGAGCGCGATGCGGAGGAGCGGTATCTGCTGGCGGCTTATTATCTTGACGGGCAGACACTCAAGCGGATTGCGCGCGTCCTGGGCGTGCACGAAGCCACAGTGAGCCGCAAGCTGAGGCGCGCGACCGACGATACGAGGAAGCGAGTGCTGAGGATCTTGCAACGCGGCGGCCTGAGCAGGCGCGCGGCACAAGAAGCGCTTGGCGCTGACCCGCGCGATCTGGACGTGAACCTGAAAAAACTGCTGCAAAACTCGCAATCTGAAGCGTTCCAGGAACAGGCAGCGTCATGAATGCGGCAATGAAAGCAACTGGCCAACACGAGTTTCACCCCAATGCGGAGAGCCTGAGCGCGTTTGCCGAGCAGGCGCTTGGCGAGCGGGAGCGCGGCCAGGTGCTCGAGCATCTTGCCGGGTGCGGCCGGTGCAGGCAGGTCGTCGCATTGGCGCGCGAGGCCGCGGACGCGGAGCTTGTCAGGGCCGCGGAGCGGCGCACGGCCGTCCGGTCGCACGCCTGGTGGAGAGGTTGGGGACTTGTCTTGGCTCCGGCCGCGGCGTTGGCTGCCACTACTGCGCTGGCGATCTATGTGCATGTGCGGCACGTGGAGCAGAACGCAGAGACGGCGAGGGTTGAATCGCAACGAGCTGCGCGGAACCCGGGGACGGTCTCCGCGCCCTCGCAGCCAGAACAAGCGGAAGCTGCGCCGGTGGCGCCGGCTCCCGTTGCATCCGAGGCAAAAGGCCCGAAGTCCGCACGCCCTGGCGAGACGCCGGGCAAGCGCGAGCTTGAGCCTGTTGCAGCGGCCGCGACGCCCGGAGCCGGAGGCACGGATCGGTCGGAGATGGCGCGGAAGGCGGAGATTCCACGCGCGAGGACTGCTTCGGGCGCAGAGGGAAAGGGGCTCGGTGACGAGAGCTTCGTTGCGACGGGAGGATCGGCTTCGCGCAAGGAAGAGGATGGAGCGGTGGCGATGCAGCGCGGGCAAAGCGGGCAGGCGGAACCAGCGCCGAGCCCTTCGCCGGCCGCCAGCGCGGCCGAGACGGTGACCGTGCAAGCCGAAGACATGACGCTGAGTGCGAACACGTCCTCACTTTCTGCGGAAGAGAATGCGCAGCTCGAAGCGAAGGCCGAGCCTCCACCGAATCCTCCGCCACTAAGGAAATCAAAGGCCGGCGGGCTTTTCGCCGCGCGTTTAACGGGTTCGATCCATCTTCCCAGCGGCCTGCCCGCATTGTCGATCGCATCGGCGGGCCGCCTCATGCTGGCCATCGATCAGGCAGGCGCGCTGTTTCTCAGCGAGGATCAAGGCGGCACATGGGAGCCGGTGATCAAGCAATGGGCCGGCCGCGCCGTAACGGTGCGTAGGCATGCAACGGGAAGCGGCAACGCGGGAACAACGCCTGCGGCTGAGGCCGAAACCGCGGGAAACACCGCCGGCGCCGGCACTGCGCCTCGGCCAGCCGCAGTCTTTGAGATTCTTAATGACCAGAGCCAGGTGTGGGCGAGCGCGGACGGGAAGGTCTGGACCACGAAGTAAGTTGCAACTCCGCGTAGCCTCGCATCGCGCGATTCCCCTCAAGAAAACATTGCTGATTGCCGAAAAGGTACTCACCGGGAGGAACGTGCCTGTTGCGGCGCGCCAGGCAGCTCCCGGCGACCAACGCCGGCGCGGAACCGGATTGTTGTGCCTTGCGGAAGGATGCAGCGGCGGCAGCAGACTCCTAAAGCGGAGGGGAGGTGGGGATGGACCAGCAAAGCAGACAAACGGCGGCTCTGCCTTGGGCCTATCTGCGCCTTCCGCCGTTTCCACAGGTTGCCGTCAGGGTGCTTCAACTGGCCAACAACGAGAACGTGCAGTTGCACCAATTGTGCGAACTGATCTCCTCCGATCCGGCTTTTGCCAGCGAAGTTCTCACCGTCGCCAATTCCTGGCTCTACGCGCCGCGCTATCCCTCGACGACGATTTTGCAGGCCGTGGCCGTGCTGGGCGCGAACACGCTGCAGGGCATGTGCGTCACGGTAGGGGTGCGTGCATATCTGGGCAAGGCGATGAGTTATCCGGCGATGCGGAATCTTTGGCGGCACAACCTGGCGTGCGCCATCATCGCGGAACGGCTTGCGGGCGCTGGAGACATCGACAAAGACCTGGCGTACACTGCCGGCATTCTGCACGACATCGGGCGCATGGCGCTGGCGGTAATTCAGCCCAAGGGATACGCGGCGCTGCTGGAGAAGCATCACGGAGCAGCGGCCTCGATGCTGGAGGCCGAGCGCGAGCTGTTCGGCTGGGATCATTGCCAGATTGGACGGCAACTGATCGGCAACTGGAAGCTGCCGAAGAACTTCGAGGCCGTGGTCGCCGATCATCACTCGGACCGGCGCGCGGACGTCGCGTGGGATCTGGCCGAACTGGTCAAGGTGAGCTGCGCCATCGCATCCGCGTTGGGCTTCGCCGCGTTTGCCGGATGCGAGACCGTAGCCTACGGCGATTTGCTCGATGAGTTGGCGGCGCGGGGATGCAGTCTGTTCCATCCCGAACAAGAGACGCTAAAGCGCGAAGTAGCCGAGAGCATCCGCGCCATTGAGTCGGTCTGAGCTTGCCGTTTTACCTTGCAATCCTTGCGCCGGATCCGCATCAGGCCCGCGGCCCGGCGCATTTTTTGTTGGGGCGGGCTCACACGGCTCCCCGGGCATTCGTAAGGATGAAGAGCAGTGCGTTTGCGTCAATTGGATTGGTGCAGCCAAAAGCTAACTCCCAATTTGCTCCGAAAATTCATCGAACGAGCGTTGGGGCGGAACTATAATTTTTTGTCACCGCAAAGCCTTCAGGCAGACTTGGGGGAACGGCTATGCCCAACGTCCTTGTGCCAACGCCGCGAGGCAAGATGCCCGCGTGGTTCGCTATCCCATCCAACGCAAGCCCGGCGCCGGGTGTGGTTGTCATTCACGACGTTTTTGGCATGAGCCGCGATCATCGCAATCAGGCTAACTGGCTTGCCGAGGCTGGCTTTTTGGCGCTCGCGATCGATCTCTACTATCGGGGTGGAGTGCTTCTGTGCCTCCGCTCGGTCATCCGCGACTTTACAGAACGCTCGGGCCCCGCATTCGATGACATCGAAGCTGCGCGAAGCTGGCTCGCGGCACAACCAAACTGCAGCGGAAAGATCGGCGTGATCGGTTTCTGCATGGGCGGAGGGTTTGTTCTCCTGCTCATCTCAGGCCACGGCTTCTCGGCCGCCAGCGTCAACTATGGAGGTAAGCTGCCTCCGGATTTCGACGCCTTCCTCAAGACAGCTTGTCCGGTTGTAGGCAGTTACGGAGGGCTGGCGAAGTGGGAGCAAGGCGTTGCCGATCAGCTTCAGATTGCGCTGGAGCGCGCCCTCATCCCTCACGACGTGAAGGAGTACCCGGATGCGGGCCACTCCTTTATGAACCAGCATGGAACGTTCCTGTTCAAGCTGCTTCGCTACAAAGCCATCGGCTACAACGAGCCGGCGACGCTCGACGCGCGGCGGCGCATCGCCGCCTTCTTCCATACGCATCTGGAAAGCTGACCGATGGCGTATTTCTCATGCCCGCATGAGCTTGCGCTGCAACTGCTCCAAGGTTTGACCCTTCGTCTCCGGGTAGAACAGCGCGACCACGATGAACTGAACAACCGTAGCCGCGGCGAAGAACACGAATGGCGTGGCCGTGCTCATCTTGTTGACCACAATCGGGAAACATCTGTGCGATCAGCGCGTTCATGAACCAGTGGCTCGCGCTGCCCACTCCCTGCCCCTTGGCACGCACCGACGTGGGAAAGACCTCTCCGATGTAAACCCAAATGACGGCTCCTTGCGAAACGCTGAAGAACGCGATGAAGGCGACCAGCAGCCACAGCAACGCGCCGGGATGGGAGTGCGTGGCGAACACCCAGGCCACTCCGCTGAGGCAACTGGCGCAGCCCGCTGCACCGATCAACAGCAACGATTTGCGCCCCAGCTTGTCGATCAGCGACATGCCGACGATGGTAAACATGAAGTTGGTGGCGCCAATGGCGATTGCCTGCTGGTCGCTCGAGATCTGGCTGAAGCCGGCGGCCGCGAAGATGTTGTTCAGGTAATACAGGATCGCGTTGATGCCGGCGAGCTGGTTGAAGGCGCCGATGGAGATGGCGAGGAACAACGGATAGCGATACTTCGATTGGAATACCCGCTCGTGCGCGGTCGCGTGCTCCTGTGTCAGCGCCGCCTGGATGTCGGCCAGTTCCGCCTCTGGTTGCGGATCGCCCATCAGCTTCAGCACCGACAACGCCTCATCCATCCGATGCTGCGAGACCGACCAGCGCGGGCTGCGTGGAATTCCGAAGAGCAACGCAAGGAAGACCACGGCCGGAGTCGCAGCGATGCCTACCTGCCAGCGCCATTCTGTCGCGCCCAGGTGCATGGTGCGAATCACGTAATTGGAGATGTAGGCCGCCATGATGCCAAACACGACGTTGAACTGGAAGACGGCCACGAGCCGGCCGCGCCACTTGGCCGGGGCAAGCTCTGCAATGTACACCGGACCCAGCACCGAAGACGCGCCAATGCCCAATCCGCCGACGAAGCGAAACGCCATAAAACACGGCCAATTCCATGACAGCCCGCATCCGAGCGCCGATGCGACGTAGAGCAGCGCGGTGATGCGCAGCGTCTCGCGACTGCCGAGCCTTTGACCCACCTGACCTGCGCCCAACGCGCCGATCACCGTGCCGACCAACCCGATGGCTACCGTGAATCCCTTTTCCTGCGGGTTTAATCCGTACAAGCGAACCAGCGCGTCGATCGCGCCGGAGATGACGACTGTGTCGAAGCCGAAGAGCAGGCCGGCCAATGCTCCCGAGAGCGTAGCGCGGAGCAGCCTTGGGTTAAGTTGCATTCCCTTCGTCCTTTGAGTTCCAAACCATGCTACAGAGGGATGGCTCAGGCGGCAAACTGCAAATTCCCGGTCCCGGCGTGTGACAAAAGTCCCTGCGCCGCGGAATGCGGCAGCCTAGTCTCGAACCAACAGGAGGTTTTTCACCATGATTGATTCCGCATCCACGCTGCGCTCGATCGCTCTGGAGCAGCCCGCCACCATTCGCGTCTTCGAGAGTTTCCACCTGGATTATTGCTGCGGGGGCAAACGGCCACTCGGCGAGGCTTGCGCCGAGAAAGGCATTGCGACAGGAGAGGTGCTGGCCGCGCTGGCCAAGGCCGTCAGCACGACGCCGATCGAGGAGGACTTCAGCCAGGCCACGCCGACCGAGCTCATCCGTCATATCGTGCGGGTCCATCATGCCTATGTACGCAACGAACTGCCGCAACTCGAGTCCATGGCGGAGCGCGTGGCGACCAAACATGGACCCGCACATCCCGAAGCTTCATTGGTCCAACGCGACCTGGCGCAATTGGCCGATGAGCTAATCTTCCACCTGAACAAGGAAGAACGCATTCTCTTCCCCCATATCGAGGGGTTGGAGCGTAGCCGCAACGAAAATGCCGCGCCACCCAGCGCCTGCTTTAGCTCGGTCGAGAGCCCCATCCAGGCAATGATTCAGGAGCACGAAGGCGCCGCCACACTGCTCAGCGAGATGCGCGCGGTCACGCATGGCTTCGTTCCGTGGCCGGAGGCTTGTCCAACGACGGTTGGCCTTTACCACGGACTTGACGCGTTCGAGCGCGACCTGCACCGGCACGTGCATCTCGAAAACAATCTGCTCTTCCCTCGCGCCATCGCGCTGGAAAAGGAGGTCCTGGTCGCACAGTAGAGCTGCTTCAAGAGTCCGCGCGCTTCGCGCCAGGCAGCACAGCCAGAACGCGGCAACGGTGCTTATCGGCCGCGCTCCAGGCCAGGGGCATCTCGCTCTCCATGCAGGCGCAGTCGCCGGCCTCGAGCACCTCGTGCATGCCGCCCGCGTCGAGCCGCAGCTGCCCTTCGAGCACGTAGATCACTGCCCCGGTTTCGTGAAAGGCGTTGATGGCGACATTCGCGCCGCCAGCCGGGAACTCGACGATCTGCACCACCTGGCGGAATCCCTTGCCTTCGGCGTTCAAGGGCGTCACGTGAATGGAGTCGGTGGCGCGCCGGCCGTCCTGGAGGTGGGCCTTGCGCGTGATGGAGAGGGTGTGGCGCGCGGGATCGGAGAAGAAGTAACTCATGCTCACGCCGTAGACGCGTGCGATGGTGACCAGCGTGGGCAGCGTGGGAGTCATCCGGTCGGTTTCGAGCTTGGAGAGCAGCGCGGTGGAGAGGCCAGTTTCGGCCGCCAGACGGGAGAGCGTAAGCCGCTTGCTGGTACGCAGAGAACGCAGCTTGAGGCCGATGCAATACGGTTCCAAAGCCCATTGAACGTACGAAGCAGTCTTGGACATGGAAGACTCCGGCAAGTTGTTGTGGAAACTGTGAACCAGTCTACGCCAGCCGGCCGAAGAGCGCTGCGCGGGACATAGGTTTGGTTATTGCTTCGGCACGACCGGCTGCAGCCACGCGCCGTTGCCCGCCGAGTCCCACACGTCGAAGCGAATCCACTTCTTGCCGCGCGCGTCGAAGGGGATGCGGAAGGTTTTTGTGCCGAACGGCTCGGTATCGGTCAGCCGGACGATCTGGCGATCGACCTTGGCGCCATCGCTCCACACCAGCTCGGCGAATTCCAGCGGAAAGGTGTATTCGATGCCGGCCGTGTAGACGCTCTTCGCGCCCGAGCCCTCGATGCCCCAGTTGTGGAAGAGAATCTCGCCCGTGGTGCCGAAGAAGTTGCCCGCGCGAATGCCTTCGACGACCGGCGCCCAGCTCTCGTTATAGGCCGGCACCTTGTCGAGCTTGAGGTAATTGATGGCCAGCAGCGGATAGGTTTCGTCGCTGGGAACCTTCATGTAGGTGTCGCCCTCGGCGAGCATGAACTTCGGCTTGGGCGCCCAGTTGCTCATGTCGTCGTTGAGGCCGAAGCAGCGCACCTCGCACAGCCGCTCCTGGGAGAGATCGACCGGCAGCGACTCCCACGACGCGCCGATGAAGCGGTCGCTGAGAAAGAAGTCCTTGTCCTTGTACACATCGGGATACATGGCGGAGCTTTTGGTGCGCGGGTGCGCCGTCCAGATGATGCCCTGCTCGCGATTGATAAAGTTCTCCACGTCCTCGACCGAGCCGAGATGGTAGACGTGGCCGTAGGTGGGGTCGTTCTCTTCAAACGTTTGGTTCGCCGGGCGCGGCGCGGCGTGGGAAAAGTACACGGGCTTGGGCAGCATGAGATACCAGTGGCCGCCGAGGAAGACGTTCACCTCTTCAGCGGGAATGACGAGGAAATTCTTGTCGCTCATCTTGCGCGCGCCTTCAAAGTAGAGCTTCTGCTCATAAAAGCGCTTGGGGCCGGGATCGGTGAGATCGGAGTCGTCGTGGAAGTCGCCGAGATAGACGATGTTGATGCCCAGGCCGCGAAAAACCGGAACCCACGTGGGCATAAAGTCCGAAGTGCCGCGGTCGCGGATCATCTCGTTAAAGTCGAGATGGAAATGGCCGGTGACGGTCTTGAAGCCGGGCAGCGGCTTGTACGTGTCGTCGTGCGTGTAGGCCATCACCTGCTGCTGTGTGGCGTGGGAGCCCGTGGCGCTCAGGTAGTAGTAGACCGCCATGCGCTGCACGGTGCCGGGAGGCGCGTTGTAGAGCGCGTAGTTGTAGATCTGCGAGCGCGCAACGTGCACGCGCCGGTTCCATACCTCGTCGGTGACGCCCCACGGCGCGTAGCCCTGGCCGCGCTCGGGCTGCATCACGCCGAGCGAAAAGGAGGTGTCGCTGTCCTTGCGGTAATAGACGTAGCCGAGGTTGACTTCGTTCTCGCGCGCGAAGAAGAATTTGTGCGGCGGCGGAAAGATGGCGAGCGAGCCCGCGCCCGCGTCAAGAATCTCCAGCCGGTTGCGCGCCTGCAGATCGACCGGCTGCTGGTTGACTTCGCCGCCGAACTCGTACTCCTGCCACACCTGCGCGTCGTCGCGCCACTCGAGCTTCGTATCGTCGTGGATCGCAAAGCCCTTCAGGCCGGCTTTGTAGATGTAGGCCACGTCGGGGGCATCGGTTTTGGCCACCGCCTCCTGGCGCAGCAGGTTCGATCCCTTGTACGCGGTGAATTGGAGATCGCCGGAAAAGATGCCGAGCGTGAGGCCGTTGAAGACAACGCTCACGCGGTCGCCATCGCTCTGCACGCGGCAGGTATCGGAGCGATAGCTCACCGTGGCGCGCTTGACTTCATCGGGCGTTCGGTCCGGACCGGCAAGGTGCGAGTCGTGGCCGGGAATCTCCAGCGGCGCATCCCAGAAGACGTTCCACTTGTACTCGTTCTCGGCCTGGGGCGTGTCGTTGTTCAGCTTCTTCAGGATGTCGAGCTCGGTGGTGGAGATGCGGCGGCGGCCGGTAGTCACCTGAAAGTCGGGCGTCAGGTCCTTGCCCAGCACGATCCACGCGCCGCCAGCCTTACGCGCGGCCAGTTCCGCGACGATGGGCTGGCCATTGCGCAGCGCGAATCGCGCGCGGTTCTGCTGGCCCTGCTCGCCTGGCCATGAGACCTCGACAGCATCGCGGCTCGCCGTGACGCTCACGCCCGCGATGCTTTTCCAATCCTGCAGATTGCAGCTCATGGTCTGCGCGGTGACCGTGCAGCCGCACAAAACCAGGATCCATGCTACGTGACCGATTCTCATCAGTGTCCCCGACTCCCTTTGGTTTGGCCGATCAATCCAGGTTGTCCGCAAGGTCCGTGAGGATGTGCGGACGAGGTCGCGCGGACGAATTCGTGCGCGGGCAAATTATACCTTCAGGAAGATCTTCCTGCGGTAAAGCAGCCAGACCGGGAGAAAACAGACAGCGGTATAGGAAACCGAGTAGGCGAAAGCCCTCCAGCCCGGATCGGCGATGGGCGCGAAGACGTGCGAGTAGAGAAAGCCGAGCGCGTCGATCCGCCGCCCGCCGGAAGTGAAGCGAATGAGCTCGATCGCGGTGCCTAGCAGCTCGCTGATCATGTAGGCCACGATGGCATTTGACCCGAAGACCAGCCACGGCCAGAGCAACCCCTTGCTCCAGCCATGCCGGCCCCAGCCGCGCTGCTCCATTGCCCAATAGACAAGGGCGAAGAGGAGCAGCGACCACCCCGCCGCCACCAGCACATACGAACTGGTCCACATCTTCTTATTGAGCGGAAACCAGATCGACCAAAAATAGCCCAAAGCCAGGCAGGACGCCCCGCCTGCGGCCAGGCCCAGTGATTTCAACTTCACCGTCGACCGGGCGCGGAGCCACAATCCGGCAAGCAGGCCCAGCAGCGCCGTGCCGATTGCGGGAATGTCGCTCAGCAGCCCTTCGGGGTCGCGCGCATTGTGCAGCGGTGCGATCTTCGTAGAGATGTCCCGGCATAAGCTGCCGGTCGACCCACGCGACGATGTTCTGGTCTCTGATCGAGCAAGGGGACGTCGCGGCCGGGAACACCCGCTCCCGGCACCGGAACCCAGCGCACCAGAATCCAGTAGCCGATCAGCACGGCGGCCAGCAGGCAATCTTGGTCCAAACGCGGCGGTCCCACAGGTAGAAGAGCCCGACGATCAGGTAGCAAATGGCGATGCGCTGCAAAACGCCGTAGATGCGCAAGTGGTCAAGATGGAAATAGGGAAAGCCGTTGACCACGATCCCGAACAGAAACAAAATGGCCGCGCGGCGCACGGTGTGCCAGGCCAGCTTGGCGCGCGAGTCGCCGCGCTTGAGCCTCGCCTCTGTAGAGAAGACAATCGACACTCCCACGACGAAAAGAAACGTGGGAAACACCAGGTCGGTGGCCGTCAACCCGTTCCATGCGGCGTGGTTCATCTGGGTCCACGCTCCCGCGCCGCCTGGTGTTGTTCACCATGATCATGAAGGCGATGGTGAGGCCGCGCAGCACATCGAGCGAAAGCAGCCGCTTGGTGCAGGCGATGCCTGCGGCGGCATGCCAGGTTGGCCATTCGGGTCTCCATGCGCGGTCGCATTTTCTGCGATGTTCAATACCCTACGCGCGCGGGGCCGGGTTCGCCAAGTACCGGAAGCCTTCAGGGCCCATGCTGTCGCAGTCCCACACCCTGTCACGCTGCTACACTCGCCCTTCAGGGACTTGTCAACCACTTCGCTTGCCATCATCCGGAGGCTACCTGTGCCCGAGTTTCAGCCCTTTATTCCCGCCACCCAGAAACCACCCGAGTTCACATTCGCGCCGTGTTGCTGGGCGCGCTTTTCGGCCTCATCTTCGGCGCGGTCACCGTGTATGTGGGCTTGCGCGCCGGACTCACGGTCGCCGCCTCCATCCCCATCGCCGTCATCACCATCAGCACCCTTCGTTACAAGGGCAAGCCGTCGGTCCTTGAAACCATCATCGTCCAGACCTGCGGAAACGCCGGCCAGTCCATCGCCGCCGGCGTCATCTTTACCCTTCCGGCGCTCATCTTCCTCGGCTTCGACCTCGAATACTTCCGCATCTTCATGCTCGCCCTGATCGGCGGCTATCTCGGCGTCCTGTTCATGGTTCCACTGCGCCGCCCGCTCATCGTGGAGGAGCATGGCGTCCTCCAGTACCCTGAAGGCACCGCCTGCGCTGAAGTCATCAAAGCCGGCGCCACCGGCGGATCGACCGCCTCCCGCGTCTTCTTCGGCCTCGGCCTCGGCGCGCTCTACGCGCTCTTCCAAAACGGCAACCTCTTCGGCGCTTGGCCCGGCACGCCCGAGTACCAGCCTGACTTTGGTCCGCAGCACGTCCTCAAAGGCGCATCCATCAAGGCCGATGCCACAGCCGAGTATCTCGGCGTGGGCTACATCATCGGCGCCCGCACTGCCGGCATCATGTTCGCCGGCGGCGTAGTCTCCTGGCTTGTCATCATGCCCCTGCTTTACTTCTTCGGCAAGAATCTCCCCAATCCCGTCTACCCCGGCACCGTCCCGATCGCGCAGATGACGCCCAGCGATTTATGGGCAACCTATATCAAGCCCATGGGCGCGGGGGCCGTGGCCGCAGCCGGGCTCATCACGCTCTGCAAAACCCTGCCCACCATCATCGGCGCGCTGCGCTCCGGCTTCGCGCAGATGCGCCACCGCGCCACGGCCGTTGCCGCAGCCCGTCCGCACCGAGCACGATCTCTCCATGGGCACTGCCGTCTTCGGCTCCATCGCGCTCATCGTTCTCATGTTCTTCTTCCTCTGGCTCAAGCCCGTACCCGGCGCGCAGGTCGGCCTGTTGGCCAACCTCGGCGCCGCCGTCCTTGTCGTCATCTTCGGATTCCTGTTTGTCACCGTCAGCTCGCGCATCGTGGGACTGATCGGCAGTTCGGCCAATCCCATCTCCGGCATGACCATCGCCACGCTCATGGCCACTTCGGCCATCTTTCTCGTCAGCGGCTGGACGGCTCCCGCCTTCGGCGCTCTCGCCATCACCATCGGCGGCGTAGTCTGCATCGCATCGGCCGAGGCGGGCGACACCTCGCAGGATTTGAAGACTGGTTTTCTCATCGGCGCCACGCCTATCAAGCAGCGCTACGCCTTCCTCATCGGCATCGCCGTCTCCACCGTCGCCATCGGCGTGAACGCTCAACGTCATGAACACCGGCATGCAGGAGTTTCGCGAAGCGCCGCACGCCTGGGACATCACCGCCGCCCATGAAGGCGTCACTATCCTCGAGAACCCGCACGGCCTCATCGATCGTTTCCCCGTCAAGGCTCCCAACGGCGCCACCACCGAGCACAACAAGAGTGAGTACATTGTTCTCAACGCCCTCGGCTCGTCCGAACTGGCCGACGGCAAGTACCTCTACTCGCCCGCTACCCATCGCATCGAGGTCCAGTGGATCCCCGGCATCGGCAGCGAAAAGGCCGCCGCACCGCAGGCCCGCCTTATGGCCACTGTCATCAACGGCATCCTCTCCCGCAAGCTTCCCTGGGGCCTCGTCCTGGTCGGCGTCTTCCTCGTCATCGGGGTCGAGTTGCTCGGTGTCCGCTCGCTCACTTTCGCTGTCGGCGCCTATCTCTCGATCGGTACCACTTTGGCCTATCTTCGCCGGCGGCGTTGTCCGCTTCCTCGTCGACTCCGCCGCCAAAAAGGCGGGCGGTACCGAAGAAGGCGATACATCCTCCGGGTCGCTCTTCGCCTCAGGACTGATCGCCGCAGGCGGCATCATGGGCCTTCTCGGCGTCATCAACGCCTGGCTGCAAATGAAGTTCGGCTGGTCAAACCCCATCGGCTGGCCGCACACCTTCCTCTTTAACCCGTGGGTGTCGGTCGTGGCCTTCGCGCTGCTGGCGTATTCGCTGTATTACTTTGCGCGGAAGCCGCTGAAGAAGTAGAGCGAGATTCATCGGCCTCGATGGACTGCTCGGCGGCAGAGTTGGCCGTTGCTCTGGGGCATATTGCGAAAGCGTATCGTGATAAAGTAAGTACGCGAGGCAGCGCATGAAACCGAGTAAAAAATTTACCGTCGTGATCGAAAAAGACGAGGAGGGCTATCTCGTAGCTACGGTCCCCGCTCTTCGTGGTTGCCACACGCAAGCCAAGAGCCTCGACACCCTGATGAAGCGCGTACGCGAAGTCATCGCTCTACGCCTCGAAGAGGAGAAGATACCCTCCCGGCGCGCTTGAACTGGTAGGCATTCAGCAAGTCTCTGTATGACACGGCTTCCACGCCTCAAGCGAAACGCAGTCGTCCGCGGCCTCGAAAGTCAGGCTTTCACCGTGGCCGAGAGCCGCGGGAGTCACGTCTTTCTCAGGCACCCCGACGGCAGGACCAGCGCGGTTCCCATACATCCGATGAGACGATTGGTGCTGGCCTGATGCGAGCGATCCTGCGCGATGTTGAGCTATCAGCGCCGAACTTGCGGGCTTGTTTAGGCCGCGAGCCTTCCAGGAAATCTATGCGCAGCCTATATCTGCATTTGCGTGAGAACGCCTTGGCCTTGCTGTATTACTTTGCGAGGAGGCCGCTGAAGAAGTAAACGCGCCGGAGCTTGCGTCAATGATGCGGTAAATCTCCAGCTAGTCGGGCTTAGCTAAGCGCAGCCGCAACGCCTTCTCTCGCGTGCATAATATTGCGCGAGCTTTTCAAATATCTGCGCTATAGACGTTGCGATCTCCTTATTGAAAGAGAGAAACTCCTTCTTCTTGAAAAAGAGGATCTCATGGATGTGGTCTCCGATCAGTTCGCGGATCTCCTTTGCCCTTCCTTTCGGAGAAATGCTTTCACATCGCTCAAAAAGAAAATAGAATTCCAGACGACGAAGCAGGTCCTCATCAAATTGACCGTGGTGAGTGACTTAACCAAGAGCATCGGAATACCGGTCGAGGAGCCGTTTCTGCTCTTTGATCGATCCTGGGACGTAGGATACTTGGACTTTGACATTTCGAATGACCACCTCGTACGGCAGTTGCGGGCTTCGTTGGTCAAATGGAACACCGCATCGACCAGTTTCAGCACACGGTCCAAAAGATCCTGCTCCGGGTGAGGAAGTACCGAGATCGGAAAGACGATTACCGCATGCTCGATTTATCCCGCCCTTCCCATCGACGGCGTTTGGTTGTGATTGCTCAAATAGACCGGAATTTGGGCGAGTTGGCTGCAACAGCCTAGAACTCCAATCAAACAGTGCGATGTTCTGAGTAAAAAGAATTCGTGCTCGTGAGGGTCCCTCTTGAAAACCGGGTCAATGCTCATCGGCTCACGGTAGACCAACAATTTACGGACTGTGTCGGCTCTTTGCAGGACGTTCTGTGCGAAGGGATGCGTCGCCAATTCGATCAGTTCTGCCATCATTTGACTCCGCAGACCCGGGGCCTCCGCCGCAGCCGCCTTGCTCCTGTATGCAGCGAGGATCAGAAGCGGATTCGCCGCGGCGTCGGCGATACTTCGTCACGTCAAGGACGCGAATCTCTCGATAGCGGAGAAAATGCTGGGCATTGAACGTGAGAATGCTCCCGAATTCCATGCACCACCATGGCCGCCACCAGGCGCGCATCGTGGGTGTTCTTGCCTGAGACTCGGTAATCGGAACAAGATGCTCCCATGCATTCTGGAGCGGAAGCTCCGGCAGCAACACGAAGAGCCGCTTTAATGCGTCTACTTCCGCCGTCGCCTGCTCCGTCGAAAATCCAAGGCCGTTGGCGGGAATGGAGCGCGTCGCCAAAGCCCAGAATTCAACGACGTTTTGCTGCGGGATATGTAACGTCTCGTTGGCTGCGCGCAGTACCGCAGAGCACGCGCGCAACGGGAGCGTTGGGATGATGGGGTTGCGCGAGGCGCACCAGGATGTTGGTGTCGAGAAGAACTGCCATTTACAAGCCGCGCGCGCCGTAGATGGAATCCCTGTCGATTGCTGCATCCGGGAGCAAAGGCGTGGTCGAGTGGCTCTCGCTCCAGGCGGTCAGCTCGCGGAACCACTCTTCCGCGTCCGGCGGGCTCGATACCGCATGGCTCGACTTAAGTCTTTGCCGAAGGCATGCAACACGTACACTGCATCCAAAACGTCATGGGTGCGAAAGAGCCCCGCCCGGATCGCCTGCCCGACGACGCGTTCCTGCTCCGGATTCAGTTGTATCGTCATGACGTTCAAGAAGCTCTTTGACCTCAACTCAGCCTTTCAGCGGTTTTCTCTCCCGCAGCGGAACCACTCGCGCCGCTCCGCGCCGGGGCGTGGATAACGCCGCTCCTTCTTAGCCGATTTGATCGCCTTGCATGACCGGCGGAAACGCTCATGAGCAAATTTTCCGAGCTGCCTTGCGGGCAGAGCCTGGAGCGTGCCACTCGCAATGGCGTGTCGCCCAATCCTGTGTGCCTCGCTACGTGTGACACCAGAGTATGTCCGTCATTACAGTATGAATTGTGGCAACCGCCCGCGTCTCAGGTGCGTCCAACCCCCTCCGCTACAATAGTGTGAAGCTCCTGCCAGCCGGGAACCCGAGTCCCTGGTCCGCCAGGCGCATCAGACACATTATGCTTGCCAAAAATCTACCTGAAGCCCTTACCTTCGACGATGTGCTGCTGGTGCCCGCCTACAGCGAGTGGTGCCCGTGCAGGTGAGCACGCAAACCCAGCTGACCCGCGAGATTACGCTGAACACGCCGCTGCTCTCCTCGGCCATGGACACGGTGACCGAGTCGCGCATGGCCATCGCCATGGCGCAGCAGGGCGGCATCGGCATTGTGCACCGCAATCTCTCCATCGCCGACCAGGCCGGCGAGATCGACAAGGTGAAGCGCTCGGAGAGCGGCATGATCGTCGATCCGGTCACCATCGGCCCGGACAAGATGATCGGCGACGCGCTCGAAGTGATGCGCCGCTACAAAATCTCCGGCGTGCCGGTGACGCAGGGCAAGCGGCTGGTGGGCATCCTCACCAACCGCGATCTGCGCTTTGAAACGCGCACCGATATTCCCGTCGGCGACGTGATGACCAAGGAAGAACCTGATCACCGTGCCCGTGGGCACCACGCTGGAAGAGGCCGAGCTGATCCTGCACAAGCATCGCGTGGAAAAGCTGCTGGTGGTGAACGATCAGTACGAGCTGAAGGGCCTGATCACGGTCAAGGACATCCAGAAGAAGCTGAAGTATCCCAACGCCAGCAAGGACGATCAGGGCCGGCTGCGCGTGGGCGGAGCCATCGGGGCGACGGGCGATTTTCTGGAGCGCGCGGCGGAGCTGGTGCGCGACGCGCGCGGACGTGCTGGCCATCGACTCGGCGCACGGGCACTCGTCGCGCGTGCTGGAGGCGGTGCGCGAAGTGAAAAAGCGCTTCCCCGACGTGGCTCTGCTGGCCGGCAACGTGGCCACCTACGAGGGCGCGATGGCGCTGATCGACGCCGGCGCCGACGCGATCAAGGTGGGCATCGGGCCCGGCTCCATCTGCACCACGCGCATGGTCACCGGCGCGGGCATGCCGCAGATCACGGCGATTGCCGAAGCCTACCGCGCGGCGCGCGAGCACGGCATTCCGGTGATTGCCGACGGCGGCATCAAGTACTCCGGCGAAATCACCAAGGCCATCGCCGCCGGCGCCAGCTCGGTGATGATCGGCTCGCTCTTTGCCGGCGTGGACGAGAGCCCCGGCGAAACCATTCTTTACCAGGGGCGCAGCTTCAAGAGCTATCGCGGCATGGGCTCGCTGACCGCCATGAGCCAGGGCTCGGGCGAGCGCTACTTCCAGGGCTCGGCCGATCTGGCCGGCGCCGAAAACGGGCCGACGGACGTGGTGCAGCGCGAGCGCGCCAACGAGAATCGGCTGGCCAAGTTCGTCCCCGAGGGCATCGAGGGGCGCGTGCCTTACCGCGGACCGCTGGAGGCGATGGTCTTTCAGCTCGTGGGCGGATTGCGCTCCGGCATGGGCTACCTGGGCTGCGGCACCATCGCGGAGTTGCAGGAGAAGGCGCAAGTTTGTGCGCATCTCCGGCGCCGGCTTGCGCGAGAGTCACGTGCACGACGTGATCATCACCCGCGAGGCGCCCAACTACCATGTCGAGTAGCCGGCGCGGCCTCAGATTCTGGATCAGCGCCTGGTGGCCGGTGGCCGTGGGCATCGCGATCATCGTGGTGGAGTCGACGGCGTGCTTCGGCGCGGACCGCACCACCGGCCCGCTGCGCTGGCTCTGTCAGGCGCTCTTCGGGCCGGTCAGCGACGCGCGCTGGGAATCTATCCATCACTACATTCGCAAGTCCGGCCATTTTCTCGGCTACGGAGCGCTGGGGCTGGCATGGCTGCGCGCCTGGTGGATGACCTTGCCGCGCTTCCGGTTTCTGTTCGACGCCGAGTCTGGCGCTGCTGGGCACGGCGCTGGTGGCCAGCTGCGACGAGTGGCACCAGACCTTCCTGCCCAACCGCACCGGCTCGCCCTGGGATGTGCTGCTGGATTGCTGCGGCGCCCTCTTCATGCAGTCGATGGTCTTCGTGTATGTGCGGCTGTTCCGGCCGCTGCTGATCGATCGGAACTGACGTCCTTTGCCAAACCGAAATGAAGGGTCGAGTCAGGGGCATCTCCGCGACTCAGAGGCTCGCTGGCCCACGTTCCCCCGCAAATCTGAAACTATCAGCCTTGGGCGAAACTGAGACTCCTGCTCGCGCGAAGCGCCGGGCAAGCCCTATCTAGGCAGAAAGGCGCGCCGAGAAGGGGGACTCCGTTCCTCCGTGCGCGAGGTGTCGGCCGAAGCCGACGCCGAGGGCTCAAGGCAGAATCTAACTCAATAGAATCAATAGGTTAGATGCGTATTGCATTTGTCATACGTTTTCCTTGCTTCCCCGGTGCACGCATGGTAAGGTAGTCTCGCTCACGCGATCACGTAGTCGTAAATAGCACGCATTGGGTTTTAACGCGCGCTCATCCGTAAATGGTGCCGTGGTCCGTCGGGCTTTCCGTGGCGAAGGGGAACGGTCCCTTCGAGAAGTTTGGGGCTTAGAGGGGCGAAGCCTGCCACAAGATCGCATTTCCCGGCAATCCAATCAACCCACGCTTGGCTCTTACAAATAACCTGCCATCTTTCGCGTCTTCGCGCAGGCTACTCGCGCGATGAGGTTCCCATTCCCTATCCGAGTTCAATATGAGAGTCCTGAGACCACGGTCACGTATGATCAGCGTCCGGATGTCTGAAGAGGAATTCTCCACTCTGCGGCGGATGTGCGTCGCGACCGGTGCGCGCAGCTTGTCGGACATGGCGCGCGAAGCGATGCGCGGCCTCCTGAATGGCGCCAATCAAGAGACTGCGACCGATGCAACGAAGAACGAGTATCACGCTCAAATGAAGGACCTTGAACAAAAGGTTGAGAGACTTAGCGCCGAGGTCGCGCTGTTCAAGGCGAATCGCCAACCGTAACCGGACCGTTTCCCGGCGTGGGAACGAGCGCAAACTTCAGCAGACATGAGCTGAGAACTCTCGAGTGCAATGAAAAAGAACGTCCTGATTTTCCTTCTCTTGCCGGGCGCGCTTTGCAGCGGGCAGACGACCCCCACGGCCGCCGGGGCGCAAACGGTTGTATGTCCTGCCGAAGCTGGTCCTGTCTCCGAAGGCGCGGCGGCTTTGTGTCCTCCGGGATTGGTTACGGCCCCAGCTGCAGAAACGATGCCGGCTCCTTACGCAGGCACACCCGGTGTGGGTACGGTTCCGTCCGTAACAGCCACAGCTCCATCTGGAACCGCTGGCACGCCAACAATCATCGTCCCGCCTCCGTACAGAGTCGTTGGACCGATTACCACACGAACGGAGTTCGAGATCTTCGCCGAGGACGAGGCCGGCCATTCTCTTCCGGTATTTGGCAGAAAGCTGTTCGATGTAGTGCCCACAACCTTTGCCCCACTGGATCGCATTCCCGTTCCCGCAGATTACGTTCTCGGGCCCGGTGACGAGCTGCTGATCCACGTGTGGGGAAAGATCGATCTTAATACGCGTGTGACCGTGGACCGGAACGGCCAGATCTTCGTTCCCCAGTTGGGGAACTTGACTGTTGCCGGCCTGCGCTACGACCAGCTTGAGCGCTTCCTTCACTCGGCCATTGCAGCCCTCTACAAGGATTTCGATCTCAATGTCACCCTGGGCCAGCTTCGCTCCATCCAGGTTTTTGTTCTGGGCAGCGCTCGCCAGCCGGGCGTCTACACCATTAGCTCGCTGAGTACCCTGGTGAACGCGCTCTTCACCTCCGGCGGACCCTCGGCAACCGGCACAATGCGCCACATTCAGTTGCGGCGCGGCGACAAGCCCATCACGGAATTCGATGTCTACGATCTGCTACGGAGAGGCGATAAATCGCACGATGTCCAACTGCTTCCCGGAGACGTGATTTACATTCCTCCGGCGGGGCCGCAGGTGGCCATCATCGGTAGCGTGAACGAGCCGGGGATTTACGAAATCAAGGGTGACGAGACTCTTGGTTCGGCTCTGGACGATGCGGGCGGGGTGACGAATCTGGCGGACGAGGATCGCGTTCTGCTGGAGCGGATCGAGAATCACCAAACACGGCAGGTGGAGTCGTTCGCGCTCGATTCTGAAGGACTGAAGCGAGAGCTTCGGGATGGCGACCTGCTGCGCGTTTACCCGCTTTCGCCGCGATTCGGCAATGCGGTGACCCTTCGCGGCAACGTGGCCCAGCCAGGACGCTATGTGTGGCGCGAGGGGATGCGGATCTCCGACCTGATTCCTTCCCGCCAGTTTCTGCTCACCCGAGACTACTGGAACCAACAGAACTTTCTTGTGTCGGAAAGAATCGGTCATCCGTTTGGCCTTTCCCCCAACCAGTTCAATCCGCAGACCGGGGCAAGCGCGCAGACCGGAACGAATCTTCAGTCCGGGTTCAGTGCGCAGAGCGGGATGAATCCGCAGACCGGGGTCAGCACACAGTCCGGGTTCAATCCCCAGATGGGAGTCGCTCCGCAAAGCGGAATCAATCCGCAGAATGGCATCAATCCGCAGGCGGGGATCAATGCGCAAACCGGAACCAATCCGCAAGCGGGAATCAACCCGCAGACTGGAGTCGATGAGCAGATTGAATTGAACCCGCGCAGCCAAACCAGTTTCGATGCAGCCCAGAACAGCGAGGAAATCAACTGGGACTATGCAGCCATCGAGCGGCTCGACGAGCACGACCTGAGCACCCGGCTGATCGCATTGAACCTGGCAAACGCGATTGACAACCCGGCGTCTGCCGATAATGAGATCTTGCATCCCAGAGATGTGGTCACTATCTTCTCAGAAAGAGACATTCCCCTCCCGGTCGACAAACACGCGGCCTTCGTCCGTGTGGACGGAGAGGTGAATGCGCCTGGGGTGTACCGTCTGAGCCCAGGGGAAACCCTGCGGGATCTGGTGAAGCGCGCCGGGGGACTGACTCCGCACTCCTACCTCTATGCTTCGCAGCTCGCCCGCGTTTCTACGCGCCGCGCCGAGGAACTCGAAATCAGGCAATCGACCGCACAGATGCAGAGGGAGCTTCTCGCGCGCAATGCGGCCGCGTCCTCCCTTGGCGCTGCCAACGGTGCGGAGCAGCAGACGCAATTGAATGCGCAGCAGGCTTTGATTGCGCAGCTCGCCGCGGTTCAGCCCACGGGGCGGGTCGTTCTGGCCATGAAGGCCGGCGCGAGCAGTGTCGACGACATTCCGGCGTTCCCGCTGGAGGACGGAGACGCGTTTACATACAGCCCGAGCTGAATACCGTCCAGGTTTCCGGCGCCGTTTACAACGAAAACGCGTTTCGCTATGAGCAGAAGAAACGGCTGTATGCGTACCTGAACGATGCCGGCGGTCCCACGCGGCAGGGCGACACCAAGCGCATTTTCCTGATTCGAGCGGACGGCGCCGTGATCAGCCGACAGACCCACGGCCAGTTCTGGCGGTCGGACTTTGACAAGACAACCTTGCTGCCAGGAGACGCGATTATAGTCCCACCCAAGCTGAAGGGGCCGAGCACATTCATCCAACAGCTCCCGTATTTCACGCAAATCCTGTCGCAAACAGCCTTGACTGGCGCCGTGCTCGGCACGGCCTACTAACCAATCGGCGAGCCATGATGGAACAGAATTCAGAAATCCTCACAGAAGAAGCCGCTCCGCACGCGGAGTTTGCTTCTGAAGAAGGCAAGCCGGCGCACCGGCAAACCATCTTTAGCGCCCTCACGCTATTGGCCCGCCGTAATCGACTGGTGGCGGCGGTGACGGGAATTGCGATGCTGCTTGGCATTGCGATCAGTCTGTTGCTGCCGGTGAGTTACACCGCAAGCGCAAAGATCATGACGCCGCAACAAACGCAGTCGTCAGCTTCTTTCCTGATGGGTCAATTGGCGTTGAACCCTTCCACCCCAAACCCACTGGCGGCCGCAACTGGAGCGACGCTGGGCCTGCGAAATCCCAACGAACTGTACATGGGGCTTCTGGGTTCGCGGCCCATCGCGGACGCGATTATCGAAAAATTCGGCCTCACGGGCGTCTATCACGCGAAGGACATGACGGCTGCCCGCAGATCGCTGGCTGACAATACAACGATCACGTCGGAGAAGAGCACGCTGATTGCAATTTCTGTGACAGACCAGACAAGAAGCGGGCAGCCGACATTGCGAACGCCTACCCGGAGCAACTTCGCGCGCTGACGAAGGACCTGGCGGTCACGGAAGCATCACAGAGACGGCTCTTTTATGAACAGCGATTAAAGGATGCGAAAGAGGACCTGGTAGCGGCGGAACTTGCGTTCCAGCGGATTGAGCAGCAAAAGGGTCTGGTTCAGCTGGACGCGCAAACCAAAGCGCTGATCACGTCGCTCACCGATCTGCACGCTCAGGTGGCGGCCAAAGAAGTGCAACTACAAGCCCTGCGCTCGTATTCGACAGAACACAATCCTGAGGTGCAGTTGCTGGAAAGCCAACTCACCTCGCTTCAGGATCAGACAGCGCGGCTGGAAGAGCGCGGCGGCTCTCGTGCATCCGGTGCTTTGGATCTGGAGGATGTTGCCGGCGCGGGCGCGGAGTACTTGCGCGTGGAGCATGAACTGCAATATCGTCAGGCTCTCTTCGACCTGCTGCTGAAGCAATACGACGCGGCAAGGTGGGATGAGGCAAAGAACGCGGCGGTCATCCAGGTAGTGGAACGGGCGATTCCTCCCGATAGAAAATCTGCGCCGCACCGGACAGTCATCGTCCTTATATTTACATTGCTCGGGATGTTTGGCGCCTGGTCATATGTGCTGAGCCGCAATCTCGTTTCACACAATTCGCGTATTTCCGAATTGCTGGCGGAATTGGAGTCGGTGCCGATCAGCGAGTAACTGTCTACAGGGACGGATTCGAGTTCTGCGTTCCGATGTCCGTTCATCGATTCCGGGCCTTTGAAGCAGCCTGCGAGGCTGATCCTTCAGCACACTCTCAGTTCCAGTCTGCGCTCGCTCCCGCGGATCGAATCGTGGAGAGACAAAACGTCCCCGCATCGCAAAAGCTTGGTTTGGTCCTACGTCTCCACTTCGGGAACAAATGCGCTCCGCGTGGGACTCGGCGTTGTTTCAGGCTTGATGGTCTCGCGGTTGTTGCTGCCGCGAGGGCGTGGGGAACTTGCGATTCTCTTGACACTTCCCAACGCTCATGGGAGCGTTCTTCAGCCTCGGGACACCGCAAGCAATTACGGCCCTCATTTCCAAAGGCGCCGAGGGCACACAAGAGGTTCTGACGACCGGTTTCCGGCTCGCCGCGGCTCAGGTTCTCGTGGCGGTTCCGCTCTTCATGTTTTGCGCGCCGTTGACACTGACCGGCGACAATCGTCATCTCGCTCTCCAGGTCGAGATATCCTGCGCATGCGGCGCCTTCATGATCCTTGTGCCGTACTTCAACGCTATGGCCTATGGCTTGAGCGCTTCACCTGGGTCAATTCGGTCACGCTTGCCGGCCAGGCTGGCTATGTGGTTGCGTTGTTCATCCTGTGGTCCTCAGGAACTCTCACACCTCTCAGCGCCGCACTCTCCGCCCTCGCCTCTCAACTGCTGCAGTGTCTGCTTCACCTCATTCACATCAAGCCGTGGTGGCTGAACAGGAAAGTGCCGCGCGGCGCTTACAGCCAGTGTCTCGGGCTGGCGTTGCGTTTCGCGGCGCCCAGCTTAGCCGTCGTTGTTCTGTCGAACGCCGACTGCGCCATCCTTAGACGCACCACCACACTGGAGCAGATAGGATACTTTGCCATCGCTTTTGCGGTACGACCATGCCGATCACACTGACAACGGAAGCGTTCACGCAGATTGGTTTTGTCGAAGTTGCTAGCGAAGAGAGCGCCGACCTTTCTCTTGCCCTCATGCTTCGCCGATTTCAGATGGCGTAACTTGTCGCCGGAGTTAGTTTTCTTTTCGCTTGCGCTTTGATCGATCCGGTCATCCGCTTCGGATTTGGCAGAGCCTATCTCAATGCGATTCCAGCCGCATATCCCCTCGCGCTCGCGATGTCGCTCAGAGCCATGACGAGAACCTTGGAGAGCAACTTGCGCGGCCTGCGATTCGATCCTTCCAGGTATATTCGTGGCCGCCATAAATCTTGCGGCTCTTGTTCTTCTCAGCGTGTTCTTCGTGCCGCGTTGGGGAGCCTTCGGATTTTGTTGCGTGAACTTAGTGTTGGCAGCTTTCTATTTTGCCTCTCTAGTGTTCTATCTCGGATCGCAGCAGCATGTCCGCCTGAAATCGCTCTGGGGCATACGGCCCAGTATCGTTCGCGCCATGACCCTGGCTCTAATGGAGCTTTTCAGAGAGAAACTTCTCGCCCAGAACACGTAGGAGGCCGCGGTGACCCAATGTTGACAAGCGAGCAAAAGCGGCGGGCTATTCCCGGGCGCTGGATCATTGTGTCGATTGTCGCTCTGGTTATCGTCACGTTGCTGGTGCGACGTGAGCGGGTCGCCGCTCCCGGAGCTGGCGTGCTGGCAGCCGCCTTGCTTGTTATTTCGTTCGCAATCTTGCTTCGCGCGTCGGTGAAAACCGGAAGCCTGATGAATGGATCTACGCTTGTGCTGGGTACATTCCTGATGGCGTACCCGCTTTTGGTGTTCGTGCACCTCACCGGCGCGGATTATGTCTCGCTGGGCTTCTACAACCTTGCGGCACTTGATCCGCACACTCAGCTCCATCATGTGGTACCTCTCGCTGGTGCTCGTTTTCCTCGCCCAATTGGCTCTCTGGTGGGGACTCGCCCCGGCCCGGCCCCTGCTGTCGTTTCATACTCCACATATCGTCCTGATGCTTTTAACGCTGCTCGTTCTCGCCGGAGTGGTATTCACGCTTGCCGGTATCGCTGGCAGATATCTGCTTTTCTCCCGCTCCGGCGAATTGCTCGAAGAGATAGCGACGATCGACCGCACAAGAGAACTCGAAGCAGGAACCGCACGTTACGCGTTCATGTCCATGTGGCTTTCCTGGGGAATCATCTTCTTGCTGACCGTATTCTGGGTTTCGCGAAGCAGCAAGCGTCACCCGAAACTCATGTTCGCTGCGCTCGTTGGCGGATCGGCATGCATACTCATCAACCTGCTTTGGACGGGGGGCAGAGCCGAGAATGTGCTGGCGATCTTGCCCCTGATGTTCGTGGTCAAGAAGCTTGGCCCACGGGTTTTCCGGCCCTTCACTGCCGTCATCGTTGCAGGAGTGGCGGGAATCATGGTGTTTGTACCGTGGTTCGCACCACCGTATTGCTGACCACAGGGCTCGACTCAGTTGTTGGCAGCGGCCTGAGCCCAGCTAATTCGTCGCCAATCAGTTCGCCGCCGTCTTTGACTGGCAACTGGGCCGATACTCAACCATCAGCCTTGCATTCGATATGGTGAATCGGTACGGTGACGCCTTCGGCTCAACCCTGATCCAGGGCCTCATCATGACCAGCAATGCTCCGGCGACTTTGCTTCATAGCTCGAGGAAAGTTCCGGAGCCCGAGGTAATTACAGCTTGAGTTGGACAGTACATCTACGGCGATTTCAACCGTCACCGGCGTTGTTCGGGAATCTCGCCGAACTCTATGATAACTTTGGCGTGCTTGGAGTATTTGGCGGCTTCTATATTATCGGCAGAATCGCAAAGTTGTGCATCGAGTCTACGATTCCGGCCGCGAAATAGGGACTTTGCTCCTCGGCTTCTACGTCCTCACTCTGCTCTGTGTCTGGACGATCCCGATGACCGCAACCCTGGGTCTGTATCTTCTGATCACAAGAGGTTTTCCGATCCTGCTGTTTTGCGCCATCGAGCAGACTTTGAGCCATTCGTTGCACCCTCTGCCGCAGACGGCAACGCCCATGGCGTTGCCCTGACGCCCTGCGGCAATCATCGCTCTTCGAATTGCGTGGCCGATTCTGTTTTGACCTGACCGAAATGCAAAAAGCTTTTTCCATCTGCATCCCGGCGTTCAACCGCCCACAGGAACTTTCAGAACTGCTCGGCAGCATTGCTCGTGAAAGGAGCGCGGCGATTGGGAGATCCTGGTCAGCGAAGACTGTTCGCCGAAGCAGGACGAAATCCTCGAAGTTGTGAACGAGTTTGCCCGGGAGCACACCAAACTGGCAGTTCGACTTCTTAGAACCGTCGAATCTCGGTTACGACGCAAACCTTCGCTTTCTTATTGACCACGCTGAGGGCCGCTATTGCGTATTCATGGGCGATGACGATCTCTGGTGCGCCGGCGCATTGAACCAACTTAGGAAGGCGATCGACGGTCTTCCGGAGGTGGGTGTAATTCTGCGGGTGTGGAAACGGTCTCAAAGGCAACCGGGGAATTGCTGGATGTGCATCGCTATTTTCCCGATGACCGCGTGTTTAAGCCAGGCCCCGGAACGGTAGCGGCATTTTTCCGCCGGTCGATCCTACTTCGGCCTTACGATATGTACTGACGCGGCGCGAAGGATCGAAACCGATAAGTTTGATGGCACTTTGCTGTACCAGCTGTGCCTGGTTGGCAACTTACTTATGACGACGCCGGGATATTATGTATCGCGAATGACCGCTATTCGCCGAGCCGGCGGGGAGCACTACTTTGGGTCGAGCGCAAGAGAGAGCGCGCGGTTCGCCCCGCGCCAGCTTTCGGCGGAACATTCGCTGAACTTTGTCCGCGGTCTTCTTGAGATTACCGCGAGCCTTGAATCCGCGCACGGGCGGGAGATCGGCCGGCTGATACGATCCGATATCGCCCGGTATTCCTACCCACTTCTTGCCATACAGGCGCGGTCGGGTTCCCGATCCTCGTTCCGGCATTATGCTTCTGCGTTGTCGAATCTGGGCCTCGGAAAATACCTCTCGTTTCGCGTATACCGCACGGCTCTCTCCTTGGCCGGGATTCACGTTTGCGACAAACTCATTGAGGTCCTGAAACGCCTGCATGGATCTACCCCGTTGTTGGGTGGCGCACGCGGAGCTCGCCCCTCATAAGTGGAGCTTTTGCCTGGAAGACATATGGCTGCGCCCGGCAGAAAAGAAGTTGAATCGGCTCTGATTGTCCGATCGGCATTTGGAGAAATCTACGAGCATGCCTGGCTCCGGGCACTTCGCGATCTAGGCATCAACGCTGAACTCTTCGACACCCATTCCGAAAATCCCGCCAACCTGGCCGGGCGGGTGGAACAACACTACGTGTTTGGTCCTCACATCGGTAAAGTAAATCGCATGGTGCTCGAACGCGCGAGAGAGATGCGTCCAGACGTCGTGCACTTCTATCAGGGACACCATTACACCGCCGAAACCATAGCGAAGGTTGCAAAGATAGCGTTCGCAAGCGGTTCGCACTGCGACGATCCATTCGGAAGGCGGGAAAGCCGGGAATACCGGCTTCTGAAAGAGGCGCTTCCGGAGTACAGCGGGTATCACGTAAACAGGCAGTGTAATCTCGGCGAAGCCGCCGCACATGGCGTCAAGCGAGTGCGCGTCTTAAGACGTATTACATCCCGTGGCTTCACTATCCATGTGCGCTTTCCGCCGAGGAACGGCGGACGGCGTGGGGTTCGGACGTTGTGTTCGCCGGCCACGTGGAGCCGATTTTCGCATTGATTGTCTGGCGCGAGTTGTGCGAGCCGGGCTGGAAGATCCAGATCTTCGGCGGCGACGCAGAATGGAAATGGGCCCTTCCTGAAGATGTCTATCGCGCTGTACGCGCGGCTCCGAATGTGCGCGGAGCCGATTACCGGCGAGCGCTTTGCGGCAGCAAAATCGCAGCCTGTTTTTTCTGCGGAAACGGAATCGCGATCAATATACGCATCGGTCTGGGAAATCAGGCTTGCGGCGTGTTCCTTCTCTCCGAGCGCACTGCCCGATGCAGGAGATGTACGATGAGGGGAAAGAGGCCGAGTTCTTTCGAACCCGAGGAATTTCTCGAAAAAGCACACTTCTACCTGCACAACGACGCCGCAAGGCAACGCATTGCCGCGGCGGGATATGCCGCGTGATTGCCTCGGGAAACGATATTTACAGCAGGATGAAACAGTGGTTCGCTGACGTTCAAGAGTGGCGGGCTGAAAAACAGCGCGAAGGTTGACCTGCGCCGAGATCTGCTGGCGGCGTGCAGGCTTTTTTTGAGAGGTCGATTGGCTGGTACGCGATCATCCTGCCAGGCGCTAAGTTCACTTTCGCGGCTATTGCTGAACAGCGCGTTGAATCCATGCGCGAAAATTGCGCGTTCTCCGCCGATTGCGGGATTTCCAACCCGGAACCATCGATGCAACTTGAGACGGACCCGGTTTACGATCGAGGATATCATTCGAAAACGGCACATCAATCTGATTGCCGATGATGAATATTTCTGGGCGCGCGCGGAAGCGTCGGCGCGCCTTACTTCACCCCTGAGGAGCAAGCGAAACGGGTCTTTGAATATGGCTGCGGTGGGCCAGGAGAATGCGTCCCTGCCGACGCGGCGGGGTGGAATGTAAGCTCGGAAGCTCAAGAGATTTGTTTGCGGCGGAAGCTCAAGATCTATGACGACGTGGAATCCGTCCCTCGGAATGCCTGGGACTTTGTCTTTTGCCGCCATGTCCTGGAGCATCTGGAGAATCCGCTGGAGCACCTGAGGCGGATGCAGAGCTGTTTTGCGAAAAACGGCGAACTTGTTGTTGTGCTCCCACGCGAGAGGCACGGACACTCAAGTTTGAATCTGATCTCAACCAGCACCTCTATTGCTGGAACTTCAGGACCATCAACAATCTGTCAGTCGACGGCTTTCATCCGTTCGTGAACCGAACCGCGTATGTCCTGGGCTATCGCGCTCTCTTCCCGTAAGGCGCGTTCTTCGACACAACATATACTATTACGCCACGATAGCTGTAGGATTTGTGAAACGCAACGGTGAGATCGTCGTGCGAGCGAAGGCAGCATGAGAGCCATAGCCCACGTCACGCGGCCAGGTCGCTAAACCACACGAAACGGATCCGAGCCGCAGATCTTTGCCCTGGCGCGGATGAACAAGGCTCAATAGGAAACCCGATGAGTCCCGCACAGATGGACAATGAACCGGTATGCCCATCCTGTGGTCGGCGCGCCAACAAGCTGATTCACACCGATGGCGCGATCCAACTGAGGAGGTGTTTGGAGTGCGATCTGGTATTCGCCGATCCAATGGCCGTCGTTGATCCATCATACTACCAGGCACATCTGGTCTACGCACACAAGACAATGGCGGATGCCGAGAAGGAGCGCGCGCATTTGGATCGCCGGCGGATTGCCTGGATGGAGAAGCTGACGCGCGGCAGATCGAAGCTGCTCGACATCGGCTGCGGATCCGGCGCATTTGTGGCCTGCGCGCGCGACCGAGGACGCGATGCTTATGGAATCGACTTCAACGATCGGGAAATCAGCCTGGGCGAGGCCGCATTTGATCTCGAAGGCCACCTCATGGCCGGTGACCTGCTTGCCATGCCTCTTGAGTGGTCTGAGTTTGACCTGATCACCATGTTCCGAAGTAATTGAGCATCTTCCCAACCCGAAAGAGGTCATCGATGAGGTCCGGCGGCGCTTGAAAAGAGGCGGATACCTGGTTCTATCCTGCCCGAACGAAAAAAGATGGCAGCCTGCGGGCCGGATCTTCGTGGATTATCCTCCGCATCATCTCACGCGATGGACCCCGGCGTGTCTTCGTCGATTCCTGGAAAACAATTCCTTCCAGCATGTGACGACGGAGATTGACTCGAAGCCTGCGCGATATCCTATGGACCACCTACGTCAACCGCCGTGCACGGAGAAAGGCCGCTGTGCCGCAAAGTACATCGGAAACAACGAACTCATCGAACTGGAAGTGGTCCCTGGACCGGGCGCTGCGATTCGTTTGCTTGCCCTTTGACGCTGTCCTCGAGGTTCTTCATATCGGAACCATGGGGATGCGGATGGTGGTGCGAAAACCGGCGCATGGTACGGCGACATCCGCCAGGTAGGCGGAAGGTCGAAAGCTGTGCGGGTCGGATTCCTTACATACGATCTTCAGCGCAACACAGAAGACGCGCTCTTCGAGGTCGCCCGCGCCGCGCCCCAGTGCGCGGTCAAGGCATTCCCGCTCTACAGGCACGACGATCAGGCGCTTTCGAGAGTTGATTATCGCCCTGCGACGGGACGAGGGAAGCACCTCGGGGTCAACGTCAAGGGCAGCACGCCGGAAGGGCTTGTCTCCAACCCGGAATGGGCAGTGGGCCTGGCTTGCGCGCGCCAGTTTGACGTCATCGTTTTGAAGGGGCTCCTCGGGCCAGGGGCGATCTGGTGCGCGGTTTGTGCCCGCCTTCTCCGGCGGGCCGTGATCTCTACGAATCAAACGCTCCCTGCGAGCTGGGAAAAGAAGCGGCGCTGGTGGATCAGGCTGGCGAAGCGGATATTGCTTCGCATGTGCCAGTATCACATCTATCAAAACCCTGCCGCGTTCGAAGTTCTCACAGAGGTCTACGGGTGCGCGCCCAGCCGACTGATCTCTGCTCCCTACGAGGGCGGAGCGTCGTTGTTCCGCAGGATTCTCGGCGAATCGAGGACGGATGGGGATGTTCGGCGCGATCTCGACCTCGATTCAGACCTAGTGTTTCTCTATGCAGGGAATCTCCATCCTTTCAAGGGGGTCGGCGACGTCGTAAGAGCAGCAGCGCTTCTCCCCAGGGACGCATCTTTTTTGTGCGTCTTTGCCGGGCCCGAAGAACCGGCCGACAAGGCAGGTGGGACGATCGAGCATTTTCGGCGTCTTGCGTTTTCGAATGGAATCGAGCATCGCGTCAGGTTCCTTGGCCCCGTCGTTCCGGAACAACTCGCTGAGCTCTATCGTGCTGCCGATGCTGTGCTGTTGCCGACGCATCGAGATATGTTTCCCAAGGTCCTGGTAGAAGCCGGCCTTGCCGGCAAACCGCTGGTCACAACCAGTGCTTGCGGGTCAGCAGGACTGATCGTGCAGGACGGTGTGAACGGATTTGTGATTGAGCCAGGCAACATTACCGAGCTTGCCGGCGCAATGATGAGCCTGTTCGATCCGGAGTTGCGCCGCAGGATGGGAGCACGCTCAAGAGAGATCGTCGATCGGAATTGCAATATGGATCTGGAAGTTCAAGGTTATATCCAGGCGATTGAGCGCGGAGCGGAGCACCTGCATATAAGAGTGTGTGCATAATTCCGCGAGCGCCTTGCTATTGTTAAGCTGACGTCTCCCGCTGCGCGTTTCACCTCGACATGCTAAGTTCGCAACACCGGCTGTCTGTCCTCACTAACTCCATCTCGCGGGTGAACGGTGGAATCTTCGACGCGATGCGCAACCTTACGATTTCGATCGCAGCGGAGAAGCGGTATCTCCCTCTGGTCTTCAGCGCGCGTGACACTTATACAGCAAGTGATGCGGCGCTGTGGAATAACATCACAACAAAAGCTTTCCAGGTCCGCGGACCGCGCATCTTTGGTTATGCGCCGGGGCTAGCGGCTGCGTTGGAAGCAAGTGACGCGGAGATACTCCATATCCATGGCATATGGATGTATCCGTCGGTCGTGGCCCTCCGCTGGTCGCAAGGCAGCAGGCCGTACGTTGTGAGCCCGCACGGCCTGCTCAGGCCATGGGCGCTGCGTAATTCCCGGTGGAAGAAGCGAATTGCGGCGACGCTTTATGAGGACATGCACCTCCGCCGCGCCGCCTGCCTGCACGCGTTGAATGCGGCCGAAGCCGAGTCATTCCGGGAATACGGACTGAAGAATCCAATCTTCGTGATTCCGAATGGGACGAATCTGCGGCATGGCTTAATTCGTTCGGAGCCGCGGCAGGGCCGGTCGATTCTCTATCTCGGAAGGTTTCATCCTTCGAAAGGGTTACGGAGCCTGCTTGAGGCGTGGAGTGCGGTTTGCAAGGAAGCAGAAACAGCCGGCTGGCGCCTTAAGCTTGCCGGGTGGGATCAGAATAACCATCGCGCTGAACTGGAGCAGTTCGCAGATCAGCTTCAGATTCGATCAAGTACCACCTTCCTCGGTCCGCAATTCGATGCGGACAAGGAGCGGTGCCTTGCCGCGGCCTCTGCCTTTGTTCTGCCCAGCAAGAGCGAAGGCTTGCCTGTAAGCATTCTCGAAGCGTGGTCATGGCAAATCCCTGTCTTGATGACTCATGAGTGCAATCTTCCCGAGGGCATTGAGGCACGAGCCGCGATCACGATGGATCCGGAATCGGACAGCATTGCAGCAGCTTTGCGCCGCTTATTTTCCTTGACTGACGCGGAACGCGAAGCAATGGGCATGAATGGCCGAAACCTCGTTGAAGAGCGCTTTCAATGGCAGCGAATCGGTGAAACCATGACTGCGGTATACGACTGGATCTTTGGCAGTGGCCCAAGACCTGATTGCGTTATGGTCTGATTCGACCGGCGTGAAGGATGATTTCTCGTGCGAGTATCAATAAGTGGAGTCGGAGCATCGCGCTTTCTGAGGGCGACACCTACACGCGCACGAATCATTGTAATCAGTCAATTCTTTGGGCCGGAACAGTCAGCTGTCGGGCAGTTTCTCGCTGACTTTGCAAACGCAGCCGCGGTGGCGGGCCATGACGTCCGCGTGATCTGCGGTGCAAGCGAGTACGTCGCGGGCGAAGCCGCGGTGCGCCAGAGCAGCCTACGGAAGGATTCCTGGACAGCCGGAGACCGTGAATGCCTCGCGGGACCAGGCAGACTGGAGGTCACGTACGTGAGAACCGCAACGTTCTCACAGAACCGGACGAAGAAACTGCTCTCCTATGCCACGTTCTATGCGGGTGCGATCTGGAAAGCGCTGAGTACTCCGAATCCGGACGTGATCGTGACGCTCACAGCGCCGCCGGGACTGGCTTGGATTGGATGGCTGTTGCAGCGGATACGCAGATGCCGTCACGTAGCGTGGGAGATGGATCTATATCCGGATATAGCGATTTCGTTGGGAATACCCGTCGCCGCCTGGACCCTGGGGCTGCTCGATTTCCCTCGGCGCCGCGCGGACGCGTTGATCGCGCTGGGCGATTGCATGAAGGCTCGCCTGTTGCGGCACCAGGTTCCTGAAGATCGAATCGTCGTCGCGGAGAATTGGGCCGACGGGAGGATCATTTCTCCGATGCCGTTTCCCGCGCGCAAGCCCTTGTGCATCCTGTACTCTGGAAATATTGGGGCTGGCGCATGATGTAGCGACCATTCGCGGAGTGATGGAGCGCCTGGCCGGCCGGCCTGATCTCCTCTTCGTTTTTGCGGGCGGTGGTCTTGAACGCAGAGAACTGATTGACTTCTGCCGGGAGCACGGAATTACAAATGTCTCCTTCCGAAGCTATGTTCGCCAGCAAGACCTGGGAGCAAGCCTAGCGGAATGCCATTTGGGCCTGGTAACACAGAAGCCCGAGACTCTCGGTGCCGTTGTACCCAGTAAGACTTATGGGTTGATGGCGGCGGGGCGGCCGGTACTCTATATTGGCCCCGCGGCGGCTACGCCTGCCCTTCTCATCCGTCGATTTGATTGCGGCTGGCAATTCGAGTGCGGCGATGAAGCGGGCGTATCAGCGCTACTTATGCGCCTTCTCGATCATCCGGAAGAAGTCTGCAGCAAGGGGCGCAAAGGTCGAGAGGCATTCCAAGAGAATTACGACAAGCCCGCGGGAGTGGCCCGAGTGATTCGTGCATTGGGTCTGGAAACGCCGAATCACTGCTGAATTCAACTTATCAATTGCTTCCGATTCATCTGTCATGATGAGCAAGATATCCACGGATGAACCGAAATGACAGAACGAGTATTGGTGACGGGTGCGGACGGATTTATCGGAAGATATGTCTGTCGCCGACTCATTGAAGCGGGATATATTCCACAGGCCGGTGTCCGGGATCTCGCGAAGTGGCCGGAATTGCAGCGAGCGGTCCCAGGGTTGGGTGATTTTTCTCATCTTGGAGATCTAAGCGCAAGTCAGAACTTGCGTCCTCACCTCGCAAACGTGTCAGCGGTTGTGCACTTAGCAGCCCGCACCCCTTTGACGACCGAAAAGGCTGCCGCGGCAACACGAGAGTACCAGCGCGTCAATGTTGGCGGCACGAAATCCATCGCTCTTGCTGCCGCCGCAGCCGGTGTTCGGCGCCTTGTTTTTGTGAGCACGGTAAAGGTACATGGCGAAGCAACATTCGGAAAGCCGTTTGCCGAGGATATGCCCTCCAATCCCCGGAATCCGTACGCGGCTTCGAAGTGGGAAGCCGAAGAGGAACTTCGTTCCGTGGCCGCAGCGACCGGACTGGAGGTAGTGATTGTTCGCCCCCCGCAGGTTTATGGCCCTGGAGTAAAGGGGAATTTTCTACGGCTGATGAGGCTCGTTGATCGCGGCCTGCCGTTACCCCTGCCGCAGAGAAGAAATTGCCGCAGTCTGCTTGGGGCCGAGAACCTTGCCGACTTTCTGGTCCATTGCGTCAACCATCGCAGAGCCGCCAATCAGAGCTTCCTTGTAAAGGATACTGAGGACATATCGACGCGCGAATTGATGGAGCGGTTGGCGGCTTCTGGCTCGACCCATCCGGTTCCTACCGGTTCCAACGGCTCTGATACGGTTTGCAGCAAAACAGACTCCGAGAGACGAGGAAGCCAGCAGGGTTTTGGATTCTCTCGTGATTGACTCCAGCCGAGCGCAACAATGGTTAGAGTGGGCTCCTCCGCTTACGCTAGGCGACGGGTTGGCGGCTACGGCCCGATGGTATCGGGAATTTAACCCGTAATGACGAGCGGAAGCTCTTTCATGCGCCTATTCGTTCTGCTCTTTCTGATTTCCGCTCTCGTAACTGCCGGGGTACGCATGTATCTTGTCAGATTCGGCGTAATGGATCTCCCCAATGCCCGCAGTTCCCACGCGGTGCCGGTCCCGCGCGGGGGCGGCCTTAGCATCGTGCTGGTTTTTCTATCCGCAGTCGTCTGGCTTCTTCAGAGGCACGTTGTTCCCGCCAAGCTTGCTTGGGCGCTCGTCGGGGGCGGAATAGCGATCAGTATCGTCGGCTTTCTGGACGATCACTTCAGGTTATCTCCGCGGCTGCGACTTATCATTCACTTCCTTGCGGCAGCATGGGCTCTTTGGTGCTTCGATGAAATGAGCCCTTCGCATTTCGGCAACAGCGCCGATTTTGGGGGTTGGGTTGGCCGCGGGGCCGCACTTATCGGCTTGGTCTGGCTCACCAACCTTTTTAACTTCATGGATGGTATCGACGGCTTGGCCGGAATGGAAGCGGTGACTGTAAGTGGCCTCCTCGCATTCCTCCTGTTCCGCAATGGATTGCACGATATCGCACAGGTCTCATGGATGCTGGCTGCTGCGAGTCTCGGTTTTCTGGTTTGGAATTGGCCACCGGCAAAAATCTTCATGGGCGATGTCGGAAGTGGCTTTCTGGGATTCTCTATGGGCGTCCTGGCACTATTCTCCTCGAAGGCCGGACCGGCGTTCGTTTGGCCTTGGCTGATTCTGCTTGCCGCCTTTATCGTAGATTCCACCGTGACGCTCTTACGCCGCGTGCTTTCGCGTGCGCCGTGGTACAAGGCTCATCGCAGTCATGCATACCAGCACGCTGCGCGTGCGTGGCGAAGTCACTCTAAGGTCACAATCGCGGTCGCTGCAATCAATATTGGCTGGTTGTTTCCCTTGGCATGGGGCGCCTGCCGCTATCCCGCACTCGCTCCTGCATTCGGCATAGCTGCAATCGTCCCGCTCCTATATTTAACGTTGCGGTTTAATGGAGGCCGCGAAGAGTGTTCCGCGGAGGAGCTTTTTCGGGACTAACTGTGCGAGCAGAGTCTCCGCGGTACTAAGTTCTATCTGTAACATTCGAACAGCTTGGGTGTCAGCAATCCGGCGGCGCTTTAGGGAAACTTCCGCGCCGAAGATCATCGAATTCGAAAAAACGAGAATCTCGGATTTGACCGGCCGGGATAGCGGTCCACAGCGGGGCAGAAAATGACCCCGCTTAGTTAACCTACACTGCTTGCGTGATTCTGGAAAGCGAGTTATCGATGACGAGCGGAGAACAGAATCTCTTATTAAGAAACAGTGCTGTTCGGCGGGTTGCTATCTGGGCTATCGAGATCGGAATCTTTGCGGCCTCGGCGGTGGCTGCATTCTTATTGCGATTTGACTTCAGCGTGCCGCCGGCATATCTTCGCTATCTTCCCTATGCTCTTGCGGTCTGGGTTCCCGTTAAGATTGTCGTGTTTCGCGCGGCGAAGCTCGATCAAGGTCTTTGGCGCTATGTGTCTGCAATAGACCTGATGCGAATTTCGGCAGCTAATCTCGCCGCATCGGCCATCGGTTATATCCTCATTGGTTTGCTCGCGCCGCCTGGATTCCCGCGATCACTCTACGTGCTCGATCTGATGGTCTGCTTGTCAGGCACAAGCGCTTTTCGGCTCGCGGCTCGCGTGACGAGGGGTGTCAGCTCGCGCGCGCGAACCGCTACTGGAGCCGAGAAGCGCACCTTCATTTACGGTGCGGGCGACGCGGGCATCACCCTTCTCAGGGAAATCCGCAACAACCCAAGGCTGGCTTATCGAGTTTGCGGCTTTATCGACGACTATCCCGGCAAACTGGGTTTGCGTATCGGCGGCGTGCCGGTCCTCGGGCCAGGCGACAAAATCAAGCCGCTCGTGGCGCGGCATAAGATCGCGATTGTTCTGATTGCCATTCCTTCCTCTACGGGCGCCGAAATGACGCGGATTCTGGAGTTGTGCCACGACGCCGGAGTCGAATTCAAAACCGTGCCCGGGTTGGACGAGATGATTGAGGAGCGTGGCCTGGCCGGCCAGATTCGGGAGGTGGCGGTCGAGGATCTTCTGGGGCGCACCCCTGTGTATCTCGAGGAAGACCTGATACGGAGCACGTTCAAAGGTAAAGTCGTCCTCGTCACAGGTGCGGCGGGCTCGATCGGCTTCGAACTTTGCCGGCAGATCGCACGTTTCGCTCCTGCTGGAATCGTCGGGTTTGAGATTGCGGAATCCTCGCTGTTCGAGATCGATCGCGAAATGCATCAGTCCTTCCCACTGGTTCCGTTTTACCCGGAGATCGGGAGCATTCAGAACCGCGATCGCCTGAACGAAGTTTTTTGCCGATACAAGCCGGCTGTGGTCTACCATGCCGCCGCCTACAAGCACGTTCCCTTGATGGAAACTCATGCGTTTGAGGCTATCGAGAACAATGTGTTCGGAACCTACAACGTTGCCGTGGCAGCTGCGAACCACGGCGTCGAGGATTTTCTGCTGATCTCGTCCGACAAGGCCGTCCGTCCGACAAACGTGATGGGCGCCACTAAGCGCATCGCGGAGCTTATTCTCCTGGCGTTGCAAAACGGCCGCACCAAGTACGTGGCCGTTCGCTTTGGCAACGTGCTGGGCTCGAACGGCAGCGTGATTCCGATCTTCAAGAAGCAGATCGCAGCCGGCGGGCCTGTCACCGTCACGCATCCCGATATGCGTCGCTTCTTCATGACCATTCCCGAAGCCTGCCAGCTTGTGCTACAAGCCTCGGCGATCGGAAAGGGCGGCCAGATTTGCGTTCTTGACATGGGACAGCCCGTGAAGATCGTGGACCTGGCAAAGCATCTGATCCTTCTGTCGGGGCTCAGGCCCGACGAAGATATCAAGATCGAATTCACTGGAATGCGTCCCGGAGAAAAACTCTACGAGGAACTCAGCACGCTCCTTGAAGATACGGTGCCGACGAACCACGACAAGATTCGTATTTTTGTCGGCAACGGCGTGCCAGAGGAAGACATGCGGACCTGGCTCGAATCGCTTCGCGAGATCTGCGCAGCCCGCGACACGGGCCGCCTGGTCGTCGCGCTCAAAGAGCTCGTCCCGGATTACAGTCCAAGCGTCCACATGCTCAAGCGGATTACAAGGCGAGAAGATTCGAGCAGCGTCCCACGGCAATCGAATTGATTCGCGTCGGTGTTTGAATATGTGTGCGGTCCCGGTGCGCGCTGTGCTTGCTGGCTTGATCGCAAGGTATATCGGTCAGATCATTTAGAACAATACCTTACTCCACCGTCAGATCATTCGGGCTCTTGCGTCCTGCAGAGACCCGCGCCTGAATCCTTTCAGCACAAAGATGGCGGCTCGCCGTGTCGTTCACGGCGTCGAGGGGATTTCTCCGCGTCGCACCGCAATTCCGGTCAAGCTACGCCCGGCTCGATGCGCATCCGCCGCGGTGGTTCCCTTCTAACTTGAGCCACGCCGGCGGGAAGAACCGCCGCGTCGAGGCGATTGATGCCATTAGGGTTAAGGAATTCAGGCAGCGAAAACACAGCGGGGGGAAAGTTCTGGGATATACTTGACCGAGTGCCCAAATCTAGTTCATCCTTATGTATTGTGTAACGATCGATTGTCCGTCAGCCGCTGCGAGTCAGACCGTCTCAGAGGAAGATCGCGCGTAGCGCAGCAGGCAATATGAAGCGAACGTCTGAAATCTTTTTTGGTTGGGCAATTCCCATTGGAGTCCGCAATGTTTGAGAGCCCGTGGCATGTTCTGCACGTCTTCGCGAACCATGAAAAGCGGGTTGCACAGCATCTGACGGCACGTTCTCTGGAACACTACCTGCCTCTCTATTCAGTGCGTTCGAAATGGACTGATCGTGTGGTCAGCCTGGAGCGGCCGCTTTTCGCCGGATATGTCTTTGTCCGCTACTCGACTGAGGCCCGGCTTTCTGTCGTGAGCACACCCGGCGTTCTGCGCCTGCTGGGAGACGGCAAGAGCGACACCGTGAGCGCCGCTGAGATTGACAGGATCCGCGAGGGCCTAACCAGCGGATGCATCATGCGTCCGCATCCTGCGGTTTCGATGGGAGAACCCGTGCTGGTGTATCGAGGCGTCTTCGCGGGAGTGGAAGGAATTGTGACGGAATTCCGCCATCAATGCAAAGTGATTATCACTCTCTCCGCGACCAAGCAGTGCTTCTCTCTGGAAGTAGATCTCGATGACATCGAAGTCCTGCGCAAGCCGCCTGACAAGGAAGTGCTTGCTCAGAGCCGGGGGTTGGCGCTTTCGCGGGCTTAACGAACGCGATTCGTGTGCGGCCGCCGCTCCCGTCATTTGCCGCGAAGTAAGTTGGATCTGGCAGTCGTTTCGCATAGCGTGTCCCTCATCATTCCCCTCTTTCCGATCGAATTGGAGAAGTGAAGAGAGTTCCGATCCCCGGCTGACCTGCTTCGGGCAAGTAAGGCTTTGCGTGCGAGCTTGCCCGATTTTCCGGCAAGAAAATTTCGCCGCGTTCGCCTGCTGAAGTCGTGTAGTTTTCCGCTCATTATCGGTAACAATCGAACAGACAAAACGCGGGCATATCCCAAAGGAGATCTGCCCGCGTGGTTGTTGCGTGAAAAAACTCGCCCGATCTGCCGGCGCTTATGCGGCCTGCTCGCCGCCCTCGGACTTCCTCTCCGCTTCCTTCTTCTGCTCTTCGAGCTGCTTTTCGAGTTCGGCGCGCTTCTTGGCCTTCAGGTCGGCGCGCTTCTGGCGCTTGACTTCGAGCTGCTTTTCGGCGCCGAGCAGTTCGATGAACGCCTTTTCGGCGCCGTCGCCCTGCTGGAAGCCGGTGCGAACGATGCGCAGATAGCCGCCGTTGCGGTCGCCGTAGCGCGGAGCCACGACGTCAAACAGCCGCTTGACGGCCTCATCGGTGCGGAGAAAGGCGAGCGCCTGCCGGCGCGCGTGCAGATCGCCCTTCTTGCCCAGGGTGATCATTTTTTCGACGTGCGGACGGACAGCCTTGGCCTTGGCCACGGTGGTCTCCACGCGGTCTTCTTCGATGACGGACGTGACCAGGTTGCGCAAGAGAGCGCGGCGATGGCTGGTGTTGCGTCCGAGCTTGAATCCTGCATTGCGATGGCGCATGTTAGCTCTAGCTCCTAGCTTCTAGCTCCTAGCTTCTAGCTCGATTGCCGCGGAATCGACAATGTGGTGCTCGCACCAGAAAGCTAGAATCGAGCAGCTCTTTGAAATCTCGACTTACTTCTAGCTTCCAGCCGCTAAGCTCCCAGCCTGCGACGAGAACCGAACCTTACGGTTCCAGCACGCCAAGCTGGGAGCTAGCAGCTGGAAGCTAGTAGCTGTCTTTAAAAGTTCTCCGTCTCAGTGGGCAACTGCAGATCCACCGAGTCGAGCGGCTCGTCTTCCTCGTCGTAGCGGCCAAAGCCTGCGGCCAGCGCCGTTTGCGGCGGAATGCTGGTGGGCCCGGGCACCGCGTTGCCCTGCTCGTCGATCTTCATGCCCAGCGACAGGCCCATCTGCGCCAGGATTTCCTTGATCTCGTTCAGGCTCTTGCGGCCGAAGTTCTTGGTCTTCAGCATCTCGGCTTCAGTCTTCTGCACCAGCTCGCCGATGGTCTGAATGTTGGCGTTCTTCAGGCAGTTGTAGCTGCGAACCGAAAGCTCCAGTTCTTCCACGCTCCGGTTGAGGTTGTCGTTGCGAAGCAGAATGCGGCCTTCTTCGCCGCGCGCTTCCGCTTCGATCTCCTCCTCGAAGTTGATGAAGATGTTCATGTGGTCTTTGAGCAGCTTGGCGGCCAGGCCGACGGCATCGGCAGGCAGCACGGCGCCATTGGTCCACACTTCGAGCGTCAGCTTGTCGTAGTCGGTGATCTGGCCCAGGCGGGCGGCGTCGACCACGTAGTTCACGCGGCGCACCGGCGAGTGCACCGAATCCACGGGAATGAAGCCGAGCCCGAGGTCGGCGTCGAAATTCTTGTCGGCGGAGACATAGCCGCGGCCGCGCTTGAGGCGCATCTCCATATCGAGCTTGCCGCCTTCAGAGAGCGTGGCCAGATAGACGTTCTTGTCGAGGATCTCGACATCGCCGTCGGCCTCGATCATGCCGGAGGTGACCACGCCGGGCTGGTCGGCGCGCAGATACAGCGCCTTGGGGCCTTCGCCCGCGAGCTTGAAGGGAATCTGCTTGAGGTTGAGGATGATGTCGGTGGCGTCTTCAACCACGCCGGTGATGGACTGGAACTCGTGCAGCACGCCCTCAATGCGAACCGCGGTGACCGCCGCGCCCTCAATGGAGCTGAGCAGCGTGCGCCGCAGGGCGTTGCCGATGGTGGTGCCAAAGCCCCGCTCAAATGGCTGGGCGCTGAACTTTCCGTAAGTGTCGGTAAGCGTCTCGGCATCGACCGCAAGGCGCTTCGGTTTCTGGAATCCTCTCCACAACATATTTGTCTCTCGTTTCCCGCGCGGCATGTACGTCGCGATGCATTTTGCGGCGGCCGCGCAAGTTCTCCTTTGGTTTGAGATTGTCAGTTCTCAGTTGTCAGTTGCTCAGTTACTGGCCGATTTGGCCGGCAGTGAACTGACAACTAGACCACTGGCAACTGATTACTTACTTCGAGTACAGCTCGACGATCAACTGTTCGTTGATCGGCAGGTTGACGTCCGCGCGCTTGGGCAGATGGAGCACGCGCCCGGACAGATTCTCAAAGTTCGCTTCCAGCCAGGCGGGAACTGGGTTTTGCGCGGCGATACTGCGCGGCCTGCTCCACAATCACCAACTTCTTGGCGCTGTCGCGGACGGCGATCTCGTCGCCCACGTTCACCTGGTACGAAGGAATGTTGACCTTGCGGCCGTTCACGGTGACATGCCCGTGACGAACCACCTGCCGCGCCTGCCGGCGCGAAATGGCGAAGCCCAGCCGGAACGCTACGTTGTCCAGGCGCCGCTCCAGTTGCTGGATCAGCAACTCGCCGGTCACGCCCTGGGCGCGGTTGGCCTTCTCGTAGTACTCGCGGAATTGGCCTTCGAGCGTGAAGTACATGCGCTTGGCCTTCTGCTTTTCGTGCAGTTGCAGGCCATAGCCCACGATCTTGGCCTTGCGGTCTTTGCCGTGCTGCCCGGGCGGAAAGTTGCGCTTCTCCAGCGGGCAGCGGTCCGAGGTGCACTTGGTGCCCTTCAAAAATAACTTGGTGCCTTCGCGGCGGCAAAGGCGGCAAACTGCTCCGGTATAACGTGCCATTTCTTCTCCTGACTTCGGATGTCGGCCGGTTTACATGTCCGGAGGACGCTTCGTCCCGGCCCTGGTTAATTCAAAAGTGCTGAGTGCGAGCTGTGGAGTGTGATAAAGCAACCACACTCACACTGTCACAGCTCGCACTGTTCTTACACGCGCCGCCTCTTCGGCGGCCGGCAGCCGTTGTGCGGCACCGGCGTCACGTCGCGGATGGTTTTGACCTCGATGCCCGCGGCAGCCAGCGCGCGGATGGCCGACTCGCGGCCCGAACCCGGACCGGCGACCCGCACATCCACCGCGCGCACGCCATGATCGCGCGCCATGCCGGCGGCGTTCGAGGCCGCCTGCTGCGCCGCGAAGGGCGTGCCCTTGCGCGAACCGCGGAATCCCAGCGAGCCCGAGCTCTTCCAGCTCAGCGTGTTGCCCATCTGGTCGGTGATGGTGACGATGGTGTTGTTGAACGAGGCCTGAATGTGCGCAATGCCGAACGGCACATTCTTGCGCTCGCGCTTCTTGAACTTTTTGGTCTTGCCCTTTTTGCCGGTTTCGGCCTTCTGCTCTGGTTTCGCCATTAGGTCTTCGCCGTCGCTTTCTTCTTGCCGGCAATCGTGCCCTTGCGCGGGCCCTTGCGAGTGCGGGCGTTGGTGTGGGTGCGCTGGCCGCGCACCGGCAGGGACTTCCGGTGGCGCATGCCGCGATAGCTCTGAATGTCGATGAGGCGCTTGATGTGCATCGAGACGTCCTTGCGCAGGTCGCCCTCGACGTCCCCTTCGTCCTCAATCACCTGGCGGATGCGGTTGACCTCTTCCTCGCCCAGATCCTGGATCTTCTTGAAGGCGTCAACGTTCGCCTTCTCCAGAATCTTGCGGGCGCGGGGCTGGCCGATCCCGAAGATGTAAGTGAGCGCGATCCGTGCCTGCTTGTTGCGGGGCAGATCGACGCCAGCAATACGTGCCATTCTGAATTCCTTGCTGCTTCAGGTTGTGTGCCTCCGGCCTCAACCGGCTCGCACGGGTTATGCGGAAAAACTTCCAGAGGTTCATCGCAAGCCTTGACTCAAGCTAACTAGCCTCTGTGAGATGTCAGTGGTCAGTTGTCAGTGATCAGTTCAGTTCTGCATGCTACGATCGTGCCTTCAACTGAGCTACTGAACTGCTGACACTGACAACTTCCGTGGAAGTCTCCGCTTCCTGCCAGGTCTCAACTATCCCTGGCGCTGCTTGTGCTTCGCGTTCTCGCAGATCACACGCACCACGCCGTGGCGAGTAATCACCTTGCACTTGACGCAAATCTTTTTTACCGATGCCCGGACCTTCATGGCTTGTTACCCTTCTCCGCGCTACAAACCGGCGCGGAATCTTTCTCAGCTTTCAGCTCGTCTGCGAGATCTGCAGCCTTTGCTCGCACGAACAACTGACAGCTGATGGCTGACAACTGATCATTTGTACCTGTACACAATCCGTCCGCGATTCAGGTCGTATGGACTCAACTCCACGGCCACGCGGTCGCCGGGCAAAATCCGGATGAAGTTCTTGCGCATCCTTCCCGAGACATGGGCCAAGACCTCGTGATTGTTCTCGAGCTTGACCTTGAACATGGCGTTGGGCAGCGTCTCAAGGACCGTTGCCATCACCTCAATCGCATCTTCTTTCGACAATCGGTGTCCACTTCTGCCGGGCTGCGCCTTCACGCTCCCGGCTTTTTGGACCGAACCTACTATTCGGTCAAAATTCTTGCCCCGGTTGCGGTCACCGCAACCGTGTGCTCAAAATGAGCGCTCATGCTTCCATCGCTGGCCACGGCCGTCCAGCCGTCGTCCAGCACCTTCACATCGGGCTTGCCGGCATTCACCATGGGCTCGATGGCGATCACCATGCCCACCTTCAGTTTCATGCCCTGGCCCGCTTCGCCAAAGTTCGGCACCTGCGGATCCTCGTGCATGTGGACCCCGATGCCGTGGCCCACAAAATCCCGCACCACGGAAAATCCCTCGCCCTCGACCACGCCCTGCACCGCGGCGCCCACATCGCCCAGGGTCGCTCCCGGCCGAACCGCCGCAATGCCCGCCTTCAGCGACTCTTCGGTGGCCTTGAGCAGCCGCGCGGCATTGGCGTCGATGGCGCCCACCGGCACGGTGATCGCCGCATCGCCGTAGTAGCCGTCGACCACTACGCCAAAGTCCACCGAAACAATGTCGCCTTCCTTCAGAACCCGCTTCGGCGAAGGAATGCCGTGCACTACCTCGCTGTTGACTGAGGTGCACAGCACGCAGGGAAACCCGTGGTAGCCCTTGAATGCAGCCTTCACGCCCAGTTCGTTCAGCCGCGCTTCGGCGGCTTTCTCAAGATCGTAGGTCGTGGCGCCCGGCTTCACCTTGCTGCGCACCAGTTCCAGCACCTCGCGGACCACCTGCCCCGCGCGGCGCATCTTCTCGATCTCCTGCGACGACTTCAATACAACAGCCACGAAAACAGTTCTCAGTTCTCAGTTCTCAGTTCAACCTTGCTCGAGTTCGGCAGCCTTCGACTGACGAACCGACCACTGATAACTGACCACTGCACTTCTTCACGCACAAACCCGCCGCTGCAATTACGCTGCGTGGCGCAACCGCTCAACGGCGGCAACAATTCCGGCTGCGATCGCTGCGATCGGCCGGTCTCCATCCACTTCCGCAAATCGCCCCAGAGCCCGGTAGTGCTCGACGACAGGCGCGGTGAGGGCCTCGTAAGCGCGCATGCGCTCCTTGAAAACCTCTTCCGTGTCATCGGCTCGCTGGGTCAGCGCTGCACCCTCTACATCGCAGAATCCATCCCGTTTGGGCGGATTCATATAGACGTTGTAGATGGTCTGGCAGACAGGACAATTCCGGCGCCCGGTAATCCGGCGCAATAACTGATTATAGTTCACTTGGATGCTGACGGCAACCACCGGCAATGACTCGATTTGCGCCGCAAGGCGGCCGTCGAGCCAGGTGGCTTGCCCCAGCGTGCGCGGAAAGCCGTCAAGGATGTATCCCCGGGCCGTGTCGGGCTCCAGCAGCCGGACGGCCACCATCTCGTTGACCAGGGAATCGGGAACCAGCTCCCCCCGCCCCATGATCTCTTTGGCCATCTTTCCCAGCTTCGTTCCCTGGGCGACATTGGCGCGCAGCAGGTCGCCGGTGGAGATCTGCGGGATGCCCCACAGCTTGACCAGTTCCTTGGCCTGGGTTCCCTTGCCCACGCCCGGCGCACCCAATAAAAGAATCGGGCCGGGAACGATGTTCAATTCCGTTGCCCGGCCAGTTTCCATAGCATTTTCCGATGATACAGATGAAGACATTACCAGGTTTTCCTTCCGCGAATGCGACCGGAGCGCGGGGAAAAGCCGTCATAGTGACGCATGATCAGCTGCGATTCGATCTGGTTGACCGTATCCATGGCCACACCCACCACAATGAGCAGCGAGGTGCCGCCAAAGTAGAAGTTCACGTTCATGCCGTGAATCATCCAGTTGGGCAAGATTCTCAAACAACCTCCCGATAAGCCAAATCTTGTCGAAGCGGATGCCCGAGATGAGGAAGGTGGGCACCATCTGCACCACAATCAGGTAAAGCGCGCCGACCAGCGTGATGCGCGTGAGAATGTCGTTGATAAAGTCCGAGGTGCGCTTGCCGGGCCGGATTCCGGGGATAAAGGAACCCGACTTGCGGAAGTTGTCGGCAATGTCGTCCGGCCGCATCACGATGGAAACGTAGAAATAGGCGAAGAAGATGATGACCAGGATGTTCAGCAGCTCGTACCACGGATAGCCCGGCGTGAGCGCCGTGCATGATGGGCTGCAGGAAACGGTTGTTCTGCACCCACTCCACCTGGCTGAAGAGCAAGGGCGCCGAGAGAATCGAGCTGGCAAAGATAATCGGCATCACGCCGCCGGAGTTCACCTTCAAAGGCAGGTGGCTCGACTGAGCCGCCCATCATGCGCCGGCCCACGATGCGCCGCGCGCTCTGGATGGGGATGCGCCGCTCGCTGCGCTCCACAAAGACGATGAAGGCCACCACCGCCGCCATGCCCGCCACCAGCAACAGCACCACCAGGAAGGTCATCGGTCCCCAGGCGTCGGTCTGGACCTTCTGGACCAGGTCGCCGACGCCGCGCGGCAGGCCGGCCACAATGCCGGCAAAGATCAGCAGGCTCATGCCGTTGCCGATGCCGCGGTCGGTGATCTGCTCGCCCAGCCACATGATGAAGGCGGTTCCGGTGGTCAGCGTGAGCACGGTCATCAGGATGAAGCCGGGGCCCGGATGCAGCACCAGCCCCTGCTTGGTGAGAATGGCCGCGATGCCGATCGACTGCAGCGCGCCCAGAACCACGGTCAGGTAGCGCGTCCACTGCGTGATCTTGCGCCGGCCCAGCTCGCCTTCCTTCTGGATGCGCGCCAGCGGCTCATACACCACGGTGAGAAGCTGAAAGATGATCGACGCGGTGATGTAGGGCATGATGCCCAGCGCGAAGATGGTCATGCGGCGCAGCGTGCCGCCGCTGAACAGGTCCATCAGGCCCAGCGCCGAGCCGCCCTGCTGCGTTGAACAGGAATTCCAGTTGGTGTGTAGTTCACGCCCGGCGTGGGAATCCACGCGCCCAGGCGGTACACGGCCAGTATGCCCAGCGTGAACAGTACCCGCTTGCGCAGGTCGGGAATCCGGAAGATATTGAGAAATTTCTCAAGCATATTGGGTAATCCGCTTCAGGCGCCCGCGGCGCCGGTCGAATCCTGCAATGATCCCATCTTACGGCGCTTCCCTGGCTTCTATCAGCCTACCGAAATCCGGGAAACGCGGACTATGCGTTGCGTCACACCCCAAGAATGGTGCTCATCTTCAGCCGCGTCCTGATTTCTGCAGCCGTGCTGACGCCATGCAACGTCTAGGCCGCCGCCGGCGCCGCTTCGCCGCCCACCACCACGGCCTTGCCGCCGGCCTTCTCGATCTTCTCGGCCGCCGACTTGGAAAACTTGTGCGCGTGAATCGTGACCGCCTTTGTCAGATCTCGCCCGAACCCAGAACCTTGATCAGCGTGTTCCTGCTCGACGCCAGGCCCAGCTTGCGGTAGTCGTCGAGGCCGATCTCGGCCACGCTCAAGCTCCGCGATCCGGTCAAGATTCACAATGGTGTACTCGGTGCGGAAGATGTTGGTAAAGCCGCGCTTGGGCAGCCGCCGGTGCAGCGGCATCTGGCCGCCCTCAAAGCCGCGCATCAGGCTGAAGCCGGAGCGCGAACCCTGGCCCTTGTGGCCGCGGGTCGAGGTCTTGCCCATGCCGGATCCCATGCCCCGGCCCACGCGCTTGCGCCCGGTGTTGGCCTTCCGCGGCGCGCGCAAATTCGATAGATTCTTTGCCATATTCTCCTCGCTATAACGCCGGCGGAATCTGAATGTCCGCCGACTCGCGTTGTGTCAGTGAAGCAAGTGAATCAGTGAAGGAGTGAAAGATCGAGCGGCTCGATCCGCTTCACTCGATTACTTTTTCACTCTTTCACTTTTCCTCGACAATCCTCACCAGATGCGGAATGGCCTTCACCATGCCCCGCACCGACTCCGTATCCTCGCGCTCGACGATCTGGTTGAGCCGCGTAAAGCCCAGTCCCTTCACCACCAGCTTGTGCTTGGTCGGCGTGGCGATCTTGGAGCGGTAGTACTGAATGCGAATCTTTTTGCGTGTCAGCCATCAGAGATCCTCCACCTGCTTGCCGCGCGTCGTGGCCACTTCGGCCCTGTCGCGCAACTGCGTCAGCGCGTCGAACGTGGCCTTGATGACGTTGTGCGGGTTGGGCGAGCCAAGGCTCTTGGTGAGCACATTCTGCACTCCCACCGAGGTCATCACCGCGCGCACCGCGCCGCCCGCAATCACGCCCGTGCCTTCCGGCGCCGGCTTCAGCAGCACCTGGCCGGAGCCGTAGCGGCCCAGTACCTGGTGCGGAATCGTGGTCTGGGTCAGGTTCACCTTCACCAGGTTCTTCTTGGCCGACTCGATTCCCTTGCGAATCGCCTGGGGAACCTCTTTGGCCTTGCCCGATCCGTAGCCCACCACGCCCGAAGCGGCGTCGCCCACCACCACCAGCGCGGCAAACGACATGTTCTTGCCGCCCTTCACCACCTTGGTGACGCGATTGATGGCCACCACCTGATCCTTCAGGTTGTACTGGTTGGCATCGAGTTTCTTCGTCAACATCGTCATTGCTCTCTCGTTTTCCTGCCAGCTTCTAGCCTCTAGCTCCTAGCTTCTAGCCCATCTTGCTTAGGCAAGGCCGTCAACTTAGCACAGTGAGCTAGCAGCTAGAAGCTAGCAGCTAGCGGCTGCTCTTAGAATTCCAGCCCCGCTTCGCGCGCCGCATCGGCCAACGCCTTCACGCGGCCGTGATACAAATAGCCGCCGCGATCGAAGACCACCTGCTTGATTCCCTTGGCGACGGCCTTTTCCGCCACCGCCTTGCCAATCTCCTTCGCCGCCGCCACATTCCCGCCGCTCTTCAATTTGATGCTCGAGGCCGAAACCAGCGTCTGGCCCGTCTGGTCGTCGATCACCTGCGCGTAAATGTGGTTCAGCGAGCGATACACGTTCAGCCGCGGCCGCTCCGCCGTCCCGCCGAGCTTCGCGCGGATGCGCCGGTGAATGCGTTGCCGGATTTCGTTTCTTTTGGTCTGCGTAATCATGTCTTCTCTCACCTATCAGCGGAGCCGCCCCGCGGCCCCGTTCGGATTTGAATGCAGCCACTAGCTTCTAGCTGCTAGCCCCTAGCTTCATCTCGCCACTGCCTTATTCCTCGTTCCAGCACGAAAAGCTAAAGGCTAGAAGCTAGCAGCTAGAAGCTGTCTTATTTCGCTCCCGTCTTGCCGGCCTTCTTCTTCAGCCGCTCGTCGCGAGTAGCGCACGCCCTTGTTCTTGTACGGATCCGGCTTGCGCAGCGAGCGCATGTCGGCCGCCACCTGGCCCACCTTCTGCCGGTCGACGCCGGTGACGGTCAAATGCGTCTGCTTGGGATCGATCGCCACTTCGATGCCCGAAGGCAGCGGAAACTCGATGGGGTGCGAATAGCCCAGCGTGAACACCACCATGCCCTTGCCCTTCAACTCGGCGCGGTAGCCGATGCCCACGATGTCCAGTTCCCTGGTCCATCCCTTGGTCACGCCCAGTACGGCGTTGTTCACCAGCGCGCGGGTCAGGCCGTGCAGCGCAGCTTTGTCCTCGCTCGCGCGCTCCAACTCCAGGTGCCCATCGGCCGTCTTCAGCGTGATGCCGTCTGCGACAAGCGCCGAAACCTTGCCCTTGGGGCCTTCCACCAGCACGGTGTTGCCCTCGACTGTGTATTTCACTCCCGCGGGCAGCGGGATCGGCTTTTTTCCAATGCGCGACATTCTCTAAATCCTTCTTGGCTTGCGAGTCCCGAAAAAGCGGTTGTCGGTGATCAGTTGTCAGTGATCAGTTTCAACACGCCCTCGTTCCACTGCAGCCCGAACAACCGTGGACCGTGGTTCGTGGTTCAGTGTCCACGGGCCTTCTATTCACGGTTCACGAATCAACTGATTCACGGACCACTGATCTTCACCACACTTCGCACAGCAGCTCGCCGCCCACTCCTTCGCGGCGCGCCTGCCGGCCCGTCATCACGCCCTTGGGCGTGGTCAAAATCGCGATACCCAGCCCGCCCTGCACGCGCTTGATTTCATCGTGGCCGACGTAAACTCGGCAGCCGGGCCGCGAAATCCGCGCCAGGTCGCGGATCGCCGCCTCGCTGCCGCCGTACTTCAGGTACACGCGCAGCACCGGCTTGCCGTCCTCTTCCTGAAGCTTGTAGTTCGAGATATAGCCCTCTTCCTTCAGGATGCGGGCAATCTCAGCCTTCAACTTCGAAGCCGGAACATCCAGCTTCTGATGACGCGCCCTGATCGCGTTCCGGATGCGCGCCAGAAAATCTGCTACTGGATCCGTCAGACTCATTCCTTCTCCTTCATCCCCCGTTCGTCCGCCGCGGCGGAAACCAGCGGGAATGGTTGCCGGCGGCTTGCCGCCGGAAATCCTTACGTTTGCCAAAACACCGGCAAAGAACTGCAAAACATCAAAACCCGTAAACAAAAGTGCAAATTACACTCTTCCGCCCCGGATCATCCGCGAATGCCTTGCACAAAAGGGTGCTCTCAGTCACTTTCAGGTTGAAGGGCGGCTCCGTCAGAACAACCCCGCTTCCCGTTTCTTCAAACGTGGACCGGATATGAGGGCCACGCACCTTATCCGAATTCGGTACAAATCCTTCAACCCTGGGCAAAGACTCCGACAGAACCAAATATCGATACCTTCCCGGCAACTTGGCGGCCACCTTCTCTATGTCGCTGTTCGATAGATGCTGGAGCACCTGTCGAAGGAAGACCACATCCGCGCCCGGTATATCGTCGTTGACGATATCCAGCGCGCGAAAGTCCACGTTGTCGTTCGCATACCTCTTTCTGTTCCGTTCGATCAATCCCTCAACCACATCGGCGGCAATGTACTTCCCGCAAAAGGGCCTGATTCGAGAGCCTATAGCAAAATCCCCACAACCCAGATCCACCACATCGGGCTTTACACCCAGAGACTGCAAGAACCCGTTCACTGCGGAAACATAGAGAGCGACTGCCTCGTCCTTATGCGTACCTGGCCCGGAGTAATATTTCTCCCCCGGTTCTTTCGAGCGTCCCCAGTACCCGCCTTCATAAACTCTTGAGAATGTTTCCTGCGCCGTAGCGCAGTGCTCAAATTCTTTGCTCAACTTCCTAAGGCGGCATTGCCGCTGCAACCTCAGGACGGATTTCGGAACCACCTTCTTAAGACAAGCGATCCAAGTGGCCATGTTCCGTGCTCCCGCGATGCTCGCCGCCGAAACTCCCGCCGAACGGCAGCCACCCCGGCTGCCGGCTTCCAGCGGTTAGAAGCTCGACTTGGTTACGCCAGGAATCTCTCCCTTGAGCGCCAGTTGCCGGAAGCACAAACGGCAAATGCCAAACTTGCGCAGGAAACCCCGCGGCCGCCCGCACAGTTGGCAGCGGTTGTGCTTGCGGCTGCTGAACTTCGGCTTCCGCGCGTCCTTCACTCTTTTTGCAGTGGTTGCCATAAAACCCTCAAAAGTTCTCGGTTCGTAGTTCTCAGTAGTTCAGTTGTTGGCCCGCGGCTGTGAACTGCGAACTATGAACTGTTTCTACGCGCCCTGGCGGAAGGGCATTCCAAAGTGCCGCAGAAGCGCGCGCGCCTGGTTGTCGTCCTTCGCCGAGGTCACAATGGTGATGTTCATGCCTTTCAGCTTTTCCACCTTCGCGTAGTCGATCTCCGGAAAGATCAACTGGTCGCGCAGGCCCAGCGTGTAGTTGCCGCGTCCGTCGAAACTCTTGGTCGACAGCCCGCGGAAGTCGCGTACTCTGGGCAGCGCGATCGAGATCAGCCGGTCAAGAAACTCATACGCCTTGTCGGAGCGCAGGGTGACCATGGCGCCGATCGGCATGCCAGCGCGCACCTTGAATGCCGAAATCGACTTCTTGGCCTTCGTGGTCACGGGCTTCTGGCCGGCAATCTGCGTCAGGTCGGCCACGAGCGGATCCAGCAGCTTGGTGTTCTGCGTGGCCTCGCCCAGGCCCATGTTGATCACGATCTTTTCGAGATGTGGCACCGCCATCGAGTTCTCAAGCCCCAGCTCCTTCTGCAGCGCGGACTTGATCTCCTTCTTGTACTTTTCTCTCAACCTTGCCGCCATGTTGCCTCACCCTTCAGTTCAATTCCAGTTCTCAGTTCGCAGTTCTTAGTTTGTAGCCAATCTGCTCGCGATATCACTGCTGCAAAGGCGAATTGCGAACTGTGAACTGCGAACTTATTTCTTCGTGGGCAGCTCCTGCCCGCACTTCTTACAAATCCGCAGGCGCATGTCGCCCTCGATCCTGTGACCCACGCGAGCATCGCCGCAGTTGGGGCATACCAGCACGACGTTCGAGACGTTGATCGGTGACTCCTGCTCGCCGATGCCTCCCTTGGTCCGCTGCCGCTGCTTGCTCGAAACCGTCTTTTTGACCACTCGCACGTGCTCCACCAGAACCGTGCCACTGTCAGGAAAGACGCGCAGCACGCGGCCCGTCTTACCCCGGTCCGCTCCCGTGAGCACCTTGACCGTATCGTTGCGATGAATACTCAAACTCGGCATTTCTTCTCCAAATACAGCCACTAGCTGCTAGCTCCTAGCTTCTAGCTTCGTCTCGCTCATCCCGCGTCCATCAACTCAGCACAAGAAAGCTAGAAGCTAGAGGCTAGGAACTGGAAGCTGTCTTTACACCACTTCCGGCGCCAGCGAAACAATCTTCAAAAACTTCTTCTCGCGCAGCTCGCGGGCCACCGGCCCAAAGACGCGCGTGCCGATCGGCTCATGATCGTCGCCGATCACCACCGCGGCGTTCTCGTCAAAGCGAATGTAGGTGCCGTCGCGCCGCCTGTGCTCCTTGCGCGTACGCACAATCACCGCTTTCACGACCTTGCCCTTTTTCACGGTGCCGTCGGGCGAGGCTTCCTTAACCGCTGCGGTCACCACGTCGCCCAGCCCGGCCTTCGCACCCAGCCCGCCGCCCAACGGCAGAATCACCTGCAGCTTGCGCGCGCCGGAGTTGTCCGCCACCGCGAGCATGGTTCTCATTTGCACAGCCATGGTTCACTCTCCTCTCGGCAGCCCTACTTCTCCGCGGGAACGGGTTCGCCCGGAAGCACTGCGTCTTCAATCTGGCCGAGCGTCGACCGCCGCACGATCTCTTCGAGCGACCACCGCTTCAACTTGCTCAGCGGGCGCGTTTCGCGGATGCGCACGATATCACCCAAGCGAGCCGAGCTCTGCTCGTCGTGGGCATAGAACTTCTTCGTCGAGCGCACGATCCTCTTGTATTTCGTGTGGGCCTTGCGCATTTCCACCTCAACCACGATGGTCTTCTGCATCTTGGTCGAGACCACCTGGCCCACCTTCTCGTTGCGCCGCGTGCCCGCCGCGGCGGGCGCAGGCGCCGCTTTTTGAGTCGCCGTCATTTGCGGGCTCCCTTCGTCTTCTCTTTCTTCGGCTTCTTCGCAGCCGCGGCCGGCGCGGCTTTCTTCGTCTTCCGCGCCTTGGTTTCTGCCGCGGCCGCCGCTTCATCAACCTTTTCGGCCTTGGCTTCAACTTCAGCCGCAGTTTCCTTGGCTTTTGGGGTTCCGGCTTCCGCGACTGGCGTGGCTTGTTTCACTTCCTTGTTTTCGCCATGAATGCCCAGCTCGCGCTCGCGCGCCACGGTCTTGATCTGCGCGATCTCCTTGCGCAGTTGACGGAGTTTCTTGACTCCGTCGCTTTGCCCCATCGCCACCTGGAAGCGGATCCGGAAGAGCTGCTCCGCGGAGGTCTTCTCCTGGTGCCTCAGCTCTTCGTCGCTCAAATTGCGAATCTTTGCCAGTTCCATCGTTTTTCTAACTCCTAGCTCCTCGCCCCTGGCTCATCCTGCTCGCGCGCCGCTCTTCGATTCCGCGTGAAGAGCCGACAGCCAAAACCCGGCGGCTGAAAGCTGCCTTTCTACTCTGCCTTGGCCACAACCTTCTCCGCGCCGGCCCGCTGCACAAACTTCGTCCGCAGCGGCAGCTTGTGCGACGCCAGGCGCATTGCTTCGACCGCCGTCTCCGGCGTGACGCCTTCCATCTCAAACAGAATCTTTCCCGGCCGCACCACCGCGACCCAGTGGTCCAATGCACCCTTGCCCGAGCCCATGCGGACTTCCGCCGGCTTCTTGGTGATGGGCTTGTCGGGAAACAGACGCAGCCAGATCTTGCCTCCGCGCTTGACGAAACGTGTCATGGCAATACGGCTGGCCTCGATCTGCCGGTCGGTGATGTAACCGCACTCCATAACCTTCAAACCGTACTCGCCGAACGCCAGCGTCGAGCCGCGCCACGCCTTGCCGCGGCGCTTGCCCTTCTGCTGTTTGCGGAACTTCACCTTCTTTGGCATCAACATAACGAAAACCCTCGAAAATCGTGGTTCGTGGTTCGTGAACGGTGATCACGATTCACGGCTCACGGTTCTTAAAACACCGACTTCCCCACCGGCGCCGGCTGGCGGCGCTTCTGCTCGTAAATGTCGCCGCGATAGATCCACGTCTTCACGCCGATCACGCCGTAGGTCGTGTTGGCCTCAGTAAACCCGTAGTCGATATCGGCCCGTAGCGTGTGCAGCGGCAAGCGCCCCTGCAAGTACCACTCCGAGCGTGCGATTTCGTTGCCGTTCAGCCGCCCAGAGACGCGTACCTTGATTCCCTTGCAGCCGAAGCGCAGCGCCGAGTCCACGCTCTTGCGCATGGCGCGGCGGAAGCTGACGCGTTTTTCCAGTTGCAGCGCGATGTTCTCGCTCACCAGTTGTGCGTCGAGCTCCGGCTTGTTCACCTCGATGATGTCGATGAACACTTCGCGGTTGGTCCGCTTGCCCAGCTCGGTCTTCAGTTTCTCGATCTCCGCGCCCTTGCGCCCGATCACGATGCCCGGCCGCGCGGTGCGAATCAAGAAGCGGAGCTTGTTGCCCGGGCGCTCAATCTCCACCGAGCTGACGCCCGCCGCCTTCAGCTTCTCGCGCAGCTCCGCTTTCAGCTTCACGTCCTCGACCAGGAGCTTGGCGTACTCGCGCTCCGAGAACCAGCGCGATCGCCACGGTTTGTTGATTCCCAGCCGGAATCCGTAAGGATGGACTTTTTGTCCCATATACTTCCTCTCAAAAATCTCCCGGCTTACTTGCCGGCCTTCTTCTTGGCTGCCGCAGACTTCTTCCCTGCCGGCTTGGTGTCCTCGGCCTTCGCCTTGGACGCTTTCTTTTCCTCGGCCTTTGCCTTCGCTGCCTTGGGCGCGGCTTGCTTTGCTCTGCCCGTTGCGCGCGCAGCCTTCTTCGATCTTTCCGTCTTCGCAGGCGCTTGCGCCGGCTCCTCGACCTTCGTCACCAGGCCCGTCGCCGCCTCGCGCTCAGCCACCGACAGCACAATGTGCGTAAGCCGCCGCTGATAGCGGAACGCCCGTCCCATCGGCGCGGGACGGATGCGCTTCATGCGCGGCCCGTCGTTGGCAATCGCCTGCTTCACGTAGAGATTGTCCACGTCGAGGTCGAAGCCTTCTTCGCCCGCCGCGTACTTGGCGTTGTCCACCGCCGAAGCCAGCAGCTTGTACACCACCGGGGCGATGCGCTTCTTGGTGAAGGCCGCCGTTTCCAGCGCGGCCTGCACTCCGCGCCCCTTGATCAGGTCCAGCACCAGCCGCGCCTTCTGCGGCGAAACGCGCTGAAACTTGGCCTCGGCCCGGAATTCTCTTGTTTCGACTGCCATACTCATGCCTTCCTCAACCGAGAGCTTTTAGCCTCTAGCTACTAGCTCCTAGCTTTTTCGTGCCCGGAGCCGCTCTTTCCTCAGCACGCCCCGCAAATCTCTTAATCGTCTCGACCGCTTGCTCTCGCTCGATCAAGCTAGAGGCTAGAAGCTAGCGGCTAGAAGCTGCGTCTCTCCTACGCCGGCTTGGCTACAGCCTCGGTCGGCGCCTTGGAGCCGCCGGTGTGGCCCTTGAAGACACGCGTCGGCGCAAACTCGCCCAGCTTGTGTCCCACCATGTTCTCGGTCACATACACGGGAACGAACTTCTTGCCGTTGTGCACGGCGATGGTGTGGCCCACGAACTCGGGAAAGATCGTCGAGCGCCGCGTCCAGGTCTTCACCACTTTCTTGTCGTTGGCCCTGTTCAGCGCCTCAATCTTCACCATGAGGTGCGCATCCACAAACGGCCCTTTCTTTGTCGAACGTCCCATAAAAGAAAGCTCCTAGCTTCTAGCCTCTAGCTTCCAGCTTCTTCTTTCTCAAGCCATCTGCCCGGCTATTGCCTGAATTCTTCATCTGCCGCGGCGAGCTAGAAGCTAGAAGCTAGTAGCTAGCGGCTGTTTCCTATTTCGCCCTGCGGCTGACGATAAACGCGTCGGTCCGCTTGTTGTTGCGCGTCTTGTAAGCCGCGCGTCGGCTGGCCCCACGGAGTTACAGGATGGCGCCCGCCCGAAGTCTTGCCCTCGCCGCCGCCATGCGGATGGTCCACCGGATTCATCGCGACGCCGCGATTCGTGGGCCGGATGCCCAGCCAGCGATTGCGTCCCGCCTTGCCGATCGACACATTCTCGTGATCCGTGTTGCCCACCTGTCCGATGGTCGCCATGCACTCGGCCAGCACCTTACGCGTCTCGCCCGAGGGCAGTTTAAGCAGGGCATAATCGCCCTCCTTGGCCACCAGTTGCGCCTGCGCTCCAGCCGAACGCGCCATCTGCGCGCCCTTGCCCGGCTTGAGTTCGATGGCGTGAACAGTGGTGCCCGAGGGAATGCTCTTGAGCGGCAGCGCATTGCCAATGAGAATGTCGGCTTCAGGCCCCGACGTCACCGTCGCCCCGACCTTCAGCCCCACTGGCTGCAAGATGTAGCGCTTCTCGCCGTCTGCGTAGTGCACCAGAGCAATGCGCGCCGACCGGTTGGGATCGTATTCGATGGTCGCCACTTTGCCCGGCACGCCAAACTTCTCGCGCTTGAAGTCGATCAGGCGCAGCTTCTGCTTGTGCCCGCCGCCATGGTGGCGAATCGTCATGTCGCCCGAATTGCGGCGTCCGCCGGTGCGCTTGCGCGTTGCCAGCAGCGGCTTATGCGGCGTATCTGTGGTTAGATCGTCCGTCGCCAGCGAGGTTTGGAACCGCAGTGTCGGTGTGACCGGTCTGTAAGTTTTGATTGCCATCGTCGTTTTCCTTGATGAGCGATTCGTTCTCAGCCCCAGCTATCGGCCCATCCTGCTCAACAATCTTTCTTGCTCAACTTCCGCTTCGTTCCCGCACTTCCGGTCTACGAAGCCTGGCGCTAGCAGCTTAAAGCTGCCCTTACAAATTGCTCACGTACTCCGGCAGCTTTTCTCCGGCCTTCAGCTTGACGTACGCCTTCTTCCAATCCGGCTTGTAGCCCGCATATCTGCCGCGGCGGCGCTCCTTGCCGGCAACGTTGGCCGTGCGCACCGCAGCGACCTTCACTTTGAAGAGCGTCTCCACGGCCTCCTTCACTTCCGTCTTCGTGGCCGAGGGCGCCACATCGAAGACCAGCGTCCCCTCGGTCTCTTTCACGCCCAATCCCTTTTCGGTGATCAGCGGGCGGCGAATTACGGTGTAGAGAGTCGGCATTATGCGGCCTCCTTCTCGGCGGCGGCTTTGCGCGCCGCATGCCGCTTTGACATGGAATTCGCAAGGACCTCGCCAAGCCGCTCAATCGCGGCCTTGGAAAAGATTGCCCGGTCGTAGCGCAGCAGATCGTAGGGGTGCACTTCGTTGTTCAGCACCAGCTCCACGCCCTTGAGATTCCGCGCCCCAAGCACCAGCGACTGCGCCAGCGTCTTGCCGTCTTCCACGAGCAGCGCCGTCCGCTTGGCGTCTAGTTTGTTCAACGCCTCGCGGTAGAGCTTGGTCTTGCCTTCCTTAATCTCCAAGGAATCCACCACGGTCAGTTTGCCGTCGGCCAGTTTCGCGGCCAGCGCCGAGCGCAGCGCGCCCAGCAGTTTCTTGCGCGGGAAGGGATACTCGTAGCTGCGCGGCTGCGGCCCGTGGACCGTGTAGCCATGACGCCACAGAGGCGAGCGCACCGAGCCGATACGCGCGCGGCCCGTGCCCTTCTGCTTCCACAGCTTCTTGCCGGATCCTGCGACCTCGGTGCGGCTCTTGGTCTTGTGCGTGCCCTGGCGCAGAGAAGCGCGGTAGTGCTTCACCGCCTCCCACAACAGGGCCTCGTTCACCTGCTCCGGCGCAAACACCGCGTCGGCCAGCTCCACCGAGCCCACCTTTTCGCCGCTTAAATTCACTACATCCACTTTTGCCATCGTCTTTTCCAATCGGCTTCCATCCGCAAGCTTCTAGCACTAACGCGCCAAAACTAAATCATCAACTCATCACGCCTACCTATGTTTCTGTTGCCGCTACCGCTAGCTCCACTTCAATCAAGCTAGAAGCTAGGAGCTAGAAGCTAAGAGCTCGTTACTTCTTCTTCGCCGCCTTCTTCGCCGCCTTCAGCGGATCCAACGTGCCCGCTCCGGCAAAGCCACGGCGCTCGCGCGGCGGAGCCTTGGCCTTCAAGATCATTACGTAGCCCTCGCGCGGTCCCGGCACCGCTCCCTCAACCATCAGCAGATTCTCGTCCAGGTCGATGCCGCGAATGCGCAGATTGCGCACCGTCACCTGGTCCGTTCCAAGATGGCCGGGCATGCGTTGACCTGGAAATACACGCGACGGAAAGCTCGAGGCGCCGATCGATCCCTGCACCTGGAACATGTGCCCGTGCGACTTGGGACCGCCGCCGAATTTGTGCCTCTTCACCACGCCGGCAAACCCGCGTCCTTTCGACGTGCCGCTCACGTCCACAAACTTGGAATCGTTGAAAATGTCCACCAGCACGCGATCGCCGGCCTTGGTCTCTACGACGCCATCCGGCGCGGCCTCAACATTCACTTCCTTGATGAACTTCACCGGCGGGGCCTCGGTTTTCTTGAGGTGCCCGGTTTGCGCCTTAGTCATCCGCGAGGCCTTCACGAACTCCACCAGCCCGATCTGCGCGGCGTCGTACCCGTCCTTTGCCGCCGTTTTCAACTGCGTAATGACGCATGGACCGGCCTGCAGCACCGTAATCGGGTGCACGTCGCCCTTCTCGTCGAAGACCTGCGTCATGCCGATCTTTCTTCCCAGAATCCCTGTAACCGCCATCTTGCCCTCACCTCATCATGCGAGCTGGTATGTCTCGCACTGCCGGAATTCTCGATGAGCTTCTAGCCGCTAGCTTCTAGCTCCTAGCTGTTTTCTTGCCAGGAATCAGCCATCAACTCATCCAACAAAAACTTCGCCCCGCTTCGGCTGCCGGTTCCGCCCCTATCGAGCTAGAAGCTAGTAGCTAGAAAAGTAGCTTCGCTACTTTTCGAACGCCTTGATCTCCACATCCACGCCCGCCGGCAGATCGAGCTTCATTAGCGCGTCCACCGTCTGCTGCGTCGGCTCCAGAATGTCGATCAGCCGCTTGTGAGTGCGAATCTCGAACTCCTCGCGCGACTTCTTGTCCACGTGCGGCGAACGCAGCACGCAATACTTGTTCTTGACCGTCGGCAAGGGAATCGGGCCCGCCACCGTTGCCCCGGTGCGCTTGGCCGTGTCCACAATCTCGCCGGTCGAAGTGTCCAGCACGCGATAGTCGTATGCCTTCAATCGAATGCGAATCCTTTGTCCTACCATGACGTCCCCTTCGGTTCCCAGTTATCAGTTGTCAGTTCTCAGTTGTCAGTTCCTGTCGTGCTTGGTCCAGCCTCATTGCTTTCCTTGCCGGAGCTCCGACTGATCACTGACAACTTTCACTTGATAATTTCCGAGATCGTGCCCGCGCCCACCGTCCTGCCGCCTTCGCGAATGGCGAAGCGCAGGCCCTTCTCCATGGCCACCGGCGTAATCAGCTCAATGGTCAGCTCCACGTTGTCGCCCGGCATCACCATCTCCACGCCCGCCGGCAACTCCGCCACACCTGTCACGTCCGTGGTGCGGAAGTAGAACTGCGGACGATAGCCCTTGAAGAACGGCGTGTGACGCCCGCCCTCTTCCTTGCTCAACACGTACACCGAGCCCTTGAACGTGGTGTGCGGCGTAATCGAACCGGGCTTCGCCAGCACCATCCCCCGCTCCACGTCCTCCTTCGGCGTGCCGCGCAGCAGGATCCCCGCGTTGTCGCCGGCCATGCCCTCGTCCAACTGCTTCTTGAACATCTCCACGCCCGTGCAAACCGTGGTGCGCGTCTCGCGGAAACCTACGATCTCCACGTTCTCGCCCACCTTCACCTTGCCGCGCTCGATCCTGCCCGTGACCACAGTCCCACGTCCAGAGATCGAAAAGATATCTTCAATCGGCATCAGGAACGGCAGATCCACGGCCCGGTCCGGACGCGGCACATAGGTGTCCACCGCCTCCATCAGCTCGTCGATCTTGGCTTCCCACTTGGGCTCGCCGTTCAATGCGCCCAAGGCCGAGCCGCGGATCACCGGCGCGTCTTCCGGGAACTGGTACTTGCCCAGCAGCTCGCGCACTTCCAGCTCCACCAGCTCGATCAGCTCCTCGTCCTCGACGGCATCGCACTTGTTCAGGAACACCAGCACGCAGGGCACGCCCACCTGGCGCGCCAAAAGCACGTGCTCCTTGGTCTGCGGCATCGGCCCGTCGGTCGCCGCCACCACCAGAATCGCCCCGTCCATCTGCGCCGCGCCGGTGATCATGTTCTTGATGTAATCGGCGTGCCCTGGGCAGTCCACGTGCGCGTAGTGCCGGTTCTTGGTCTCGTACTCCACGTGCGCCGTGGCGATAGTGATGCCGCGCTCCCGCTCTTCCGGCGCGTTGTCAATCGAGTCGAACGAGCGAAACACAATCTTCGGATTGTGCTTCTGCAATACCTTGGTGATCGCCGCCGTCAACGTCGTCTTGCCGTGATCGATGTGACCAATCGTCCCCACGTTCACGTGCGGCTTCGAACGATCAAACTTTTCCTTCGCCATAAAAAGCCTCAAGTTCCTTTCGTCGCTGCTACTGCCCGTTGCTCCTCGGGGCGCCGGCGTTCCGGCTCCAGCCCCAAAACTTAGGGTTACAGGTTTCAGGGGGCAGGGTTCAGTTCGTTCCCGCCGCTTCGAGCACATCAACTCGGTCACCACTGCTCTTACTTACACCTGAAACCTGACACCTGACACCTGATCCCTGGCCTTCACTTCCCCTGCGCCCTGCCGATGATTTCGTCGGCAATCATGCGCGGCGCCTCTTCGTAGCGCGCAAACTGCATCGAATACGACGCGCGGCCCTGCGTCGAAGAGCGAATATCGTTCACATAGCCGAACATCTCCTTCAGCGGCACCATCGCTTTGATCACTTGCGAACCGGCGGCGTGCTCCATGCCCTCGATCCGCCCGCGCCGTGAGTTGATGTCGCCGATGATCACGCCCATGAACTCTTCGGGCACTGTCACTTCCACCGCCATCACCGGTTCCAGCAGCACCGGCAACGCCTTCCTTGCCGCTTCCTTGAACGCAATCGAGCCGGCGAACCGGAAGGCCATCTCGTTCGAGTCCACTTCGTGATATCTGCCGTCGTAGAGCGTCACCTTCACGTCAACGATGGGATATCCGGCCAGAATTCCCAGTTCCAGAGCGCCTCGCACGCCCTGATCGATGGGCTTGATGAACTCCTTGGGAATGGCGCCACCCCTGATCTCGTTGATGAACTCATAGCCCCCGCCCGGCTGGTTGGGCTCGACGCGCAACTTACAAACGCCGTAGGCGCCCGAACCGCCGGTCTGGTGGACGTAACTGCCTTCCGCCTCGGCCTTCTTGCGGATGGTCTCGCGGAAGGCCACTTTGGGCTCGCCCACATTGGCCTCGACCTTGTGCTCGCGCTTCATGCGATCCACAAGAATCTCCAGGTGCAGCTCACCCATGCCGCTGATGATGGTCTGGCCCGAATCTTCATCTGTCCGCACCTTGAAAGTGGGATCCTCATCGGCCAGCCGCGCCAGCGCCACGGCCATCTTCTCCTGATCGGCCTTGGTCTTGGGCTCAATGGCCACCGAAATCACGGTGTCGGGGAAGGTGATGGCGCCCAGCGCGATGGCATGATGCGGATCGCATAGCGTGTCGCCGGTCTTCAAATCCTTGACACCCAGGCAGGCGCAGATGTCGCCGGCCAGAATCTCGGTCACATCCTCGCGCTTGTCGGCGTGCATCTTCACCAGGCGTCCGATGCGATCGGTCTTGCCGGTGCGGGGATTGAGCACCGTGTCGCCTGTCTTGAGTGAACCCGAGTAAACACGGACGAAGCACAGCTTGCCGTAAGGATCGTTGATGATCTTGAAGGCCAGCGCCGAAAGCGGCTCATTGTCGTCCGGCTTGCGCTTTTCGATTTTGGAGTGATGGGAAGGATCGATGCCCTCAACCGGAGGCTTATCGAGCGGGCTGGGCAGGTAATCGACGACGGCGTCGAGAAGTGTCTGTATGCCTTTGTTCTTGAAGGCGCTCCCGCAAATGACCGGGAAGACCTTCAGATCGATGGTGGCCTGGCGAATGCCGGCCTTCAGCTCTTCGACCGTTGGCGTCTCGCCCTCGAGAAACTTTTCCAGCAGAACATCATCGGTCTCGGCGATGACCTCAATCAGTTGCAGCCGGAAGGCCTCGGCCTTCTTCTGCAGATCGGCGGGAATCGGCTCGATCGAGAACTCTGCGCCCAGCGTCTCGTCGTGCCAGATGACCGCCTTCATCTCGATCAGGTCCACGACGCCCTTGAAGTTCGCCTCGGCGCCGACGGGAATCTGCAGCGCCACGGGCCGCGCGCCCAGGCGCTTGCGGATGGTCTCGAGCACATGCTCGAAGTCCGCGCCGTTCTTGTCCATCTTGTTGACAAAGCAGATCCGGGGAACCTTGTATTTGTCGCCCTGCCGCCACACAGTCTCCGTCTGCGGCTGCACGCCTGAGACCGAGTCGAACAGCGCCACCGCGCCGTCCAGCACGCGCAGACTGCGCTCCACTTCGGCGGTAAAGTCCACGTGGCCGGGGGTATCAATAATATTGATAAGCACGTCGCGCCAGGTGCAGGTGGTGGCGGCCGAGGTGATCGTGATGCCGCGTTCCTGCTCCTGCTCCATGTAGTCCATGGTCGCCGTGCCTTCATGCACCTCTCCCAGCCGGTGCGTGATGCCGGTGTAAAACAGGATGCGCTCTGTCGCAGTCGTCTTTCCGGCGTCAATGTGCGCCATGATGCCGATGTTCCGGCAGCGACTGAGAGGTACGGTGCGAGCCACGATTCCAATTCCTTGCGGGACGTCGTTCCCCGCGGTTACAACTAGCTGCTAGCCTCTAGCTCCTAGCCTCTAGCGTCACATTGTCCGAACCGCCCTGTGCGGTCCCAATTCCTGCTCCGCTACCGGCAGCTAAAAGCTAGAAGCTAGTAGCTAGCGGCTGAGTTCTCTACCACCGGTAGTGCGCAAAGGCCTTGTTGGCCTCTGCCATGCGGTGCACGTCTTCTTTCTTCTTCATGGCCGCGCCGCGCCCGTTGGCCGCGTCCAGCAACTCGTTCGACAGCTTGTCGGTCATGCCCTTCTCGCCGCGGCTGCGACCGTAGGTGATCAGCCAGCGGATGGCCAGCGAGGTTCTGCGGTCGGCATTCACCTCGATGGGCACCTGGTAGTTGGCGCCGCCGACACGCCGCGTCTTCACCTCAAGCAGCGGCTTGCAGTTCTCCACCGCCTTTTTGAAGAGCTTGAGGGCGTCATCGCCGCCGCCCTTCTCCTCCAGGTTCTTCATCGCCTGGTAGAAGATGGACTGCGCGGTCGACTTCTTGCCGCCCCACATCATCGAGTTCACAAACTTGGTCACCAGCGTCGATCCGTACACCGGATCCGCCGCCACTTCCCGCTTCGCAATGTGCCCTTTTCTCGGCATAAATCCTCAAATTCAGCTACTAGCTTCTAGCCGCTAGCTTCTAGCTCCTTTGCCCGCGCCGCGTTCGCGCCAGCTCATCGCCAACGCGGCTAGAAGCTAGGAGCTAGCAGCTAGAAGCTGCTTTTCACTTCTTCGCCGGCCCGCCCTTGGCGCGCTTGGCCCCGTACTTCGACCGGCTCTGCGAGCGCTCCGCCACGCCTACCGAATCCAGCGTTCCGCGGATCACGTGATAGCGCACGCCCGGCAAATCCTTCACGCGGCCCCCGCGGATGAGCACAATCGAGTGCTCCTGCAGGTTGTGGCCGATGCCGGGAATGTAGGTGGTCACCTCAATCCCGTTGGTCAGCCGCACGCGAGCCACCTTGCGCAGGGCCGAGTTCGGCTTCTTGGGCGTTTGCGTATACACGCGCGTGCAAACACCGCGCCGCTGCGGCGAGGCCTGCAATGCGGGCGACGCCGTCTTGTACCGGGGGGCCGTGCGCCCCTTGCGAACAAGTTGATTAAAAGTTGGCAAACCGCAACTCCTTACCCTTCAAAAACCCTTAACTTCCCATTCCACAGCCGCACACGCCCTTCGGGCTGTTCTGGTCTTGGATGGCATTTCAGCCAGGCAAGCACACAGAAGCCCCATGGTTGCTGCTTCGCGTCTGTCTTCGTTCCACTCTCAGACGAGAACCGGGACGGTGATCGGTCGTCCTCCCAGGAAACTCATCCTGGCGAGGAGCCAACTCCGTATCCCGCTTCCGGCCCGCATAGCCCCTCCAAGGTGGGGAACGCGCGGGCGCCGATGCGAATGTTCCCTGCCCTCCGCAAGAAGAGAGCGATTCCGGGAACTTGTCTGGCCGGCCGACTTCACCTGGCCCTGGAAACCTCCCCGTCTGTAACTAGCCTGCTCGGGGAGTTTCCCTGACTCCGCCCATGTGTCACACACACTTCAGGCGGCGTTCTTGCGAACCTTTCAAAGATAACAAGAAAGGCCGGTCGAGTCAACGATCGAATGCGGATGCTGAGGGGGTGGCCGAGATGGCCTGCGCGGCCGCCTCGGACCCCGATCAGGCTCTTCGTTCACAATCTGCCCGTCCCGCATGTGCAGGATGCGCCCGGCGATGGCCGCCGCCTCGGGATTATGCGTGATCATCAGCGTGGTCTGGCCCAGCTCCCGGTTCGACCGAGCAGCATCTGCAGCACGGCATCGGAGTTCTTGGTGTCCAGGTTGCCGGTCGGCTCGTCGGCCAGCACGATGGCCGGCCGCGTAATGAGCGCCCGGGCAATCGCCACCCGCTGCTGCTCGCCGCCGCTCAGCTCGGCCGGCCGGTGATGCCAGCCGTCCCTTGATCGCCAGCATGTCGCTCAGATGGTCCAGATACTGCCGGTCCATCGGCACTCCATTTGGACCCGAGGCGCGCCCGCTCACCGCGTAGGCGATCTCGATATTTCCCATCGCCGAAAGCGTCGGCAGCAGATTGAACTTCTGGAAAACAAAGCCGATACGGTGTTTGCGCAGGCGGGTGCGCTCGGCGTCGTTCAGAGTGGCAAAATCCACGCCGTCAATCACCACGCGGCCTTCAGTCGCCCTCGTAAGCCCGCCCAGCAGGTAAAAGAGCGTGGACTTGCCCGAACCCGACGGCCCCACAATCGCCACAAACTCGCCCGGCTCGACGGCCATCGAAACCCCGCGCACCGCCGCCACCTGGATGCGGCCTGCCGCGTAAACCTTGGTCAGATTTTCGGTAAGAATAATGTGTTTCGATGCTTCGGAGGGCACGTCTGCCATTGTAAATGCGGCGCTTGGCTCGCTCGCAGCTGCGCGCCGGCTTCGCACCGAATCGTTATTCCCGCGACCGCGCAATCAGCTAGCGCCAGGCTCTACAATGGTCCTGCATCGATCTCAACCCAGGATTCCCCACCCATGACCCCCGAACTGAAATCCTCCCTCGTCGCTTCGCTTGAAGCGGCCGCCGCAAAGGCCGGCCTGATTCTCATCTCCGTCAAGCAGGGCGCCGACTTTCACGGCCGGCCCACCGCTGTCTTCGAGCTCGGCCTGCCCGGCAATGAGGCCGTCGGCCGCTCGCTCAAACTCGAGTTGAGCGACGCCTTCGACTTCGATAAGCCGAATCTGCTGCCCGAGATGACCGCGCACCTGGCCGGCGAAGCCAAGCGGCTGCGCAATCCGCGCCCCGAGTGCTACGTCACCCTCGGCGGGCTGCCCCTGGCCTTCGGCAAATTCGAGTGGCCCTTTCACCGCTCCACCTCCGGCGCCGACACCTATATCGTTCACGGCGAAATTCACCTGGCCGACGGCGGAACGCACGACCTGCACGCCAAAATCTCCGCCTCCGTCACGCTCACCTTTGCCGAGATCGTGCCCGCCATGGAGCAGCCCTACGCCGAGACCTTCGTCTACAACGCCGTGCGCAAGACCGTCGACATGGGCCAACTGGAGTTCGTGAAGTCCGGCAACCGCCAGCCCGTGCCCGTCACCACGCGCTACTACAGCCGCTGGCAAAAGAAGTTCATCTTCACCGAGACCGACGACAACGAGCGCCTGCCGCTACCTGCTGCAGCAAGGTCTACTGGCTCTCCGGCGTGCTGGGCGGCGGGCAAGCCGGTCTGGATCGCCGATCCGCGCGACGCGCAGTACCTGAACACCACCGAAGCCGACCTGCTGCGCATGGCCGGTGACGAAGCCGGCGAAGGATTGATGGTGCTCGACGGCGAATTTGCCGCCGCCACTCCCGCGCTCATGGCCCGCGCCGCCGAGTACCAGGCAGCCCTCGAAGCCGCCCTCGACTTCACCAAGCCGAAGTTCAACGAGTCCATGCGCTCCGGCCACGCGAATATGTAGCATTTGCGACCGGGTCAGAGCCCAGCGCCATCGATCAGGACAATCTTGCCCGTCGAGGAGCCCGACATCAGCAATTCAATCGCCCCTCTCGCTTCGAGCAGCGGAAAGGTGTGCTTGATCGCCCGGTCGATCTTCCTGTTCTTGAGCAACTCGAAGATCTTTGGCATGTCTTCCCGAAAAGCCTTGGGATTCCTGCGATACAGCGCCGTGATCCCGTAAAACCTGCCGCGCCGTCCGCGCAGCGGCGCGCCGAGGAAGAGATTGGCGAACATGGCAATTTTCGCGAAAGCTCCGGCAGCGCCCATGAAGCCAAAGCCAACAACCATCCCTCCCCGGCGCAGCGCACCGATGCACGCGCCGATGTTGTGTCCGCCTACTGCATCGAAAACGTAGTCCACTCCGCCGGGTTCGGCGCGCCTTATGAGTGTGTCCAGGCGGCCTTCTCTGTAGTCAATTGGTGTGGCTCCAAGGGAGCGCACGAGCTCATGTTTGCCCGCCGATGCCGCGCCATATGCCTTTACGCCCGCAAGCCTGAGAAGTTGCAGAGCCGCGATGCCAACCCCGCCGCTCGCTCCCGTCACCAGCGCGGTCTGACCCTTCTGCACTTTGGCCACGCGATGAATCATCTGCCATGCTGTCGCAAAGTTCAGGATCACGGCGGCTGCGTCGCGATCTGAGACACCGTCGGGCACAGGTAGAAAGTGCTCCGCGCCGCGCGTCAGGAACTCCGCAAAGCCGCCGTAGACCGTGAGAGCGGCCACTCGCTGCTCCAGCGCAAAGCCGGTGACGCCGGCGCCGATTGCATCCACCACCCCGACCGCCTCGTATCCCGGCACAAATGGAATCTTCGGCGCAAACGGGTAACCCCCCTGAAGCATCATCCCGTCTGTAGCGCCCACGCCTGCCGCTGTCACGCAAACGCGCAGTTCGCCCGCCCCGGGCGACTCCAGAGGCAGCTCTGTGACCCGGAGAACTTCCGGCCCACCCTTCCTCGTAAGCATCACGGCGCGATACGTAGCCATGGGTCCCTCAACTTTGGATTGTAGCTGTCGGGCGCTCGGATGCGGCCTGGGAACCTATCACGCCAGCGCTCATGGCTCGTGCGTCGGCTACCAGGCTGCGCTCGAGGCCGCCCTCGACTTTACCAAGCCCAAGTTCAACCCAGGCCATGCGCTCTGGCCACGCGAACATGTAGTTTGTGGGTCGTGGATCCTGCGCCGTGAGCCGCTGCCGGGAAGGGATGTCGCGGGGGGGTGATTTGCCGAGCGTGCGTCAAGCGGAAGTTTACTAGAAAATTACGGTAATTTTCTAGTAATCTTTCACCGTTTTCGCTGCAGTTGAATCAAAATCTAAAGGAGTTACATTCCGAAATATGCCCATATAGGGTATGCAAGAAATATTTATTTATTTTCTCTCTCACCGGTAAAAGTAATCACTTAGTTAACAGGCGTCCATCATCAGACAGAGACCAGGGAACAGCGACTACTGACCTCGACGAGCGAGGTTCAGGAATCCACGCTCTCGGGCTGTGACGATTCTGCCCATCTAAGACAAGGATAGCGATTTCGCGGAATTAATCTGCAAACTTCGCGGGAAATATATTCCGAACGGAATGAAGGGGATGGGGCGGGCTCGGGGGTGGAGGAGGGGTTGACAGCCGAGCAGGTACGGACCGGAGACATACCTGACATTTTGAACCGGGGACATAACTGACACTGCGGCGAGGGCATGAGGACGTAAAAACGAGCTCATGGCCTGGACAACGAGCAGTGCGTTGGAAGAGAAGATTCGGTTTGTGATGGAGTATGAACGGGATGAGGCGACGATGCGGGAACTGTGTGCGCGCTTCGGCGTCTCGCGTGAAACGGGGTACGTGTGGCTGCGGCGGTACCAGCGGAACGGAGTGGCGGGTCTGCTGGAGGTGAACCGGGCGCCGGAGCGGCATCCCAACCAGACGCGGGCGGAGGTAGAGCGGGCGGTGCTGGAGCTTCGTCAGGCGCACATGCGTTGGGGGCCGCGGAAGCTGAAGCGGATTCTGGAGCGCGACCAGCCTGGGCGGAGGTGGCCGGCGACGAGCACGATCGGCGAGATGGTGAAGCGCGCGGGGCTGGTAGTGGCGCGCCAGAAGCGCCGCCGCACCGAGCCGTACAGCGAGCCTTTGGCGCACGCCAACGCCTCGAATCGGGTGTGGTGCGCCGACTTCAAGGGGTGGTTTCGCGCCGGCGAGGAGCCCGGGTCGATCCGTTAACCATCAGCGATGCGTGGAGCCGATACCTACTGCGCTCGCAGGCGGTGGAGAAGACCGACACGGAGCGAGTGCGGGCCATCTTCGAAGCGGCTTTTCGCGAGTATGGACTGCCGGAAGTGATCCGCACCGACAATGGGCCGCCCTTTGCTTCGGCGACGGTGGGCGGGTTGTCGCGGCTGGCAGTGTGGTGGATCAAGCTGGGGATCGTGCCGGAACGATTCAGGCCGGACATCCGGAGCAGAACGGCCGGCATGAGCGCATGCACCGCACGCTGAAGCAGGAGGTGAGGACGGCTGAGAACTGGCGGGCGCAGCAGAGGGAGCTGGATCGTTTTCGCCGCGATTACAACGAAGTGCGGCCGCACGAGGCGCTCGGGACGCAGACTCCGGCCAGTGTGTACGAGCCTTCGCCGCGGCCGTATCCGGCGCGGACGCCGGAAGTGGAGTATCCGGATTCGATGCAGGTGGTGACAGTGCAAAGTCATGGCTGGTCAGATGGAAGAAACGGAGCATCTTCCTGAGCCAGGTGTTGTGGGGCGAACGCGTGGGACTGGAGCCGGTCGGCGATGGGTTGTTCACGGTCTACTTCGCTCAGCATCCTCTGACCGGCTTCGACGCCCGGCGCGGTAAGCTGGTTCCGCTCAGCAATCCCGGATGGATCAAGCACCCTGTTCTGGGGCCGAGGGCAAGCTTACCCTCGGCCCCAGGACAAAAACAAAAACCTTCCTGAGAAGGAAAAAGTGTCAGGGATGTGCCCGGTCTGAAATGTCAGGCTCCTGCCCGGCCGTACAGCGCAGTGCTGCGAGCAGTGCTGGACCGGTTCGAGAGTTGGTGTAGCCAATTCCGGCGTTGTGCAAGGTGGCTCTTTCTTGAGGAAAAAGCCACTTGAGTGAAGAGGCTTCGCGATGCGGTGACTCTGGAACCGGTATAGCCAGCTCCCTCGTTCCCTGCCTTTCGTTCCCCTGTTCCCTGTTTTTACAACGCCTGTCCGCACCCGGAGCAGAACCGCGCGCCCGCCGCGTTGGTGCGCTGGCAGCGCGGGCACGCCGTGCGGCATGACTGGAGGCGGAAACGTAGCTGCGCCCGGAGCCGGCATTGGAGCCGGCGGCATGTTCCCCGGCACGTTCATCGTCACGTTCACCGGCTGGCCCCATCCCGGCACCGCGATCCCCAGCGACGCCGCAATCGCCGCCGCCTGAATGGCGTTGAACTCCCGCACCCGGCCGGGCATGAAGAAGCACTCGAGAAAGCCCAGAAGTCCTGGAATTCCCGTCCAGAAGAAGCAGCAGTAGAGAATCCCTAGCCCCGTGCGGCGCAGATAGAAATGATGCAGGCCAAAGCTGCCCAGAAACAGCGCCAGCAGAATACCCACTACCTCGTCGCGGCGCACCGCATTCGTATTGCTGGTAGAAGATGGCTTGCGGGTTGGGATATGGTACGTGCTCATTGTCGTGATTCTCCTTGCTGCGTCGTTCAAGGATACGCGGGTGGCCGCGGGCCGGTTCCCCGGGCGCCCAACTCATGCATTGTCCCACGGCGGCGAGCAGAGATAGCATCGAAATCGAATGATGATCACGCAAAATCCCTCCGCAGCCTTGAGCGGCACATTTCTCATCGGCGGCGACCTGCCCGTGCACCGGCTCGGCTACGGAACCATGCGCCTGGTGGGCGAGGGCGCATGGGGCGAGCCGGCCGACCCCGCCGAGGCCCGCCGCGTACTGCGCCGCGCCGTCGAGCTGGGCGTCACGCTCATCGACACCGCCGACGCCTACGGCCCCGAGATCGCCGAGCGGCTCATCGGCGAAGCGCTCGCGCCCTACCCGCCCGGCGTGGTCATCGCCACCAAGGGCGGCATCACGCGCCAAGGCCCCGCCAAAACCGAGTACGTGGGCCGCGCCGGCTATCTCGATCCAATGTGTCGAGATGAGCCTGCGCCGCCTCAAGCTCGAGCGCATCGACCTCTACCAATTTCACCGAATCGATCCGCGCACGCCGCTCGAAGAATCTCTCGGCGCGCTCCGCCGCATGCAGGAGCAGGGCAAGATCCGCCACATCGGCCTGAGCGAGGTCACCCCGGCCGAGATTGAGGACGCCGAAAAGATCGTCCCCATCGTCACTGTCCAGAATCGCTACAGCCTGGCCGACCGGCGCCACGAGGAGACACTCAACTACTGCGAGCGGCGCGGCATCGGCTTCCTGCCCTGGTATCCCTACGCGGGCGGAAAGCTGCTCAAGCCCGACCACCCCGCCGCGCAGGCCCTTGGCCGCATCGCCGCGCGCCACTCGGCCACGATTCCGCAGCTTTCGCTGGCCTGGCTGCTGCACCGTTCGCCCGTCCTGTTGCCCATTCCCGGCACGTCGAAGGTCGCGCATCTTGAGGAAAACATCGCCGCCGCGCAACTCAAACTTTCCGATGAAGAATGGCGCGAAGTCGAGGCAGCGGCAGGCGGATCAAAATAGGCGCGTACGAGCAGGTGCGCTCGAGCCGTGCGCTGGATCGCTCAGCAGATCCCTTGCTGGCACGTGCGTCCGGTTTGGAGGACAATCGCCTCATGGCGACCTTGCCCGACCTGGAAGAGCCCTGGACTGTGCGCGAGTATCTGCGTACGAGTTGGAGCCCCGACCGCGAATTTGTCGATGGGCGAATCGAGGAGCGGAACTTGGGCGAGAAAGAGCATTCCATCATTCAGCGGTACTTAACATTTCTTTTATGTTGAAGCGCACGGAGTGGGGCGTCGAGGTTTTTCCCGAGCTGCGCACGCAGACTCAAGCGCGGCGGTTCCGCGTTCCCGACGTTCTCGTCATGCGCGCCGGCGACAAATTCGAGCGCTACGTTACCCGGCCGCCTCTCATCGCCATCGAGATTCTCTCGCCCGAAGATACGCTCCACGCGATGCGGGAAAAGGCCGCGGAGTACCGGCGCTTCGGCGTTGAGAATATCTGGATCATCGATCCGGATCCATGCCACGCATATCGCGCCACTGAAGCCGGCCTCGAAGAAGTCCAGACGGGTGAGTTGAGCGTGTCCGGGACTCCGATCCGCGTCGTGCTGAGCGACCTCTTCGCCGAGCTGGACCGGGCATAAGCAGGCGACGCGAGCCGTATCTAAGTCTGCTTTCCCGGCACAACCGACGCATCCCGCTCCCAGCCCTCATTCTCGATCGTCAGCCGCTCGATAACCACGGCAGTCTCGTTGGCATCGAGAGCCGACATCGTCTGGTATTCCCTTGGCCAGCAGTGGTACACCTTGTAGGCGCGCACCAGTTGCCCGGCCTCGTTGCAGAGCTCAATCGAGATATCCTTGCGGAACTGATCGAGCACCATTTCAGTGCCCGCGCTGGCGCCGAACTGGAATACCAGGTTGGCCCAGTTCTCGAAAGCCGGGTCGTCCGTCAGGCCGCGCTCCAGCGTAATCGGACAGAATGAGGTCAGGCCTGTCGATTTCCGTGCTCTGCTCGTGTCGCCGCCCTCGCGATTCTCCACCACCCCCGTCGTCCGAACCAGACCGGACACCTTTGTGATGCCGGCAATATACTGCCCATCCCACTTCACGCGGAAGTTGCAGTTCTTATACGGATCGTAGCGCGTCGGATTCGTTGGGAACTCCGCCATGCGCCGAGCATAGCACTCGTAAAGTGAATCTCCATGTCACTTTCGGGTCACGAGCGCCAATGCGATGGCAACACGGAAGGTAAGAGTAGAGATCGACCCAGCCTGACGGCCCTTGTGCTCTCGAACGATGATCCCTGCCTGTACCCAGAGCCCCCTCTGATCCCTGGTCTCCGTTCCCTCAGTCCCTATGCCCTGTTCCTTCCTTTATCCTTCCCTCGATGCCCAAGACACTCTCTGTGGCCCTCATTACGCTCAACGAGGCGGCCAACCTGCCGCGCACCCTCGCGAGCGTGCGTTGGGCGCAGGAGATCGTCGTCGTCGACTCCGGCTCGACCGACGCGACCCTCGAGATCGCCCGCAGCGCCGGCGCGCACGTCTTTGAGGAGCCATGGAAAGGCTTCGCCGCGCAGAAAAACTCCGCCATCGCCCACGCCACCGGCGACTGGATCCTCTCGCTCGACGCCGACGAAGAAGTCAGCCCCGAACTGGCTCGCGAAATCCAGGCCCTCCTCGCCGGCGAGCCCGCCTTCACCGCCTATCGCATCCCGCGCCTCAATCATTTTCTGGGCCGCCCGCTGCGCCACGGCGGCTACTGGCCCGACCCCAAGCTGCGCCTCTTCCGCCGCGGCGCCGCGCGCTTCCTGGACCGTCCGGTCCACGAAACCATGCAGGCCGACGGACCGGTGGGCCAGCTCAAAGGCCACCTCATCCACCACTGCTATCCCACGCTCGAGGACTACATCGAGCACATGAACCGCTACAGCACGATCGCCGCGCAGGCGCTCGTCGACTCAGGCCGCGCCGGCCGCTCCTGGCCCTGGCTCGTTTGGAATGCGCTCCTGAATCCCGCCGCCACATTCCTCTACAACTACGTTTTCCGCCTCGGATTTCTCGATGGCCGCGCGGGACTTCTCCAGCACCTCAACCACTCCGTCTACATTCACTGGAAGTATGCGAAGGCCTGGCGCGGTGCGCGGGGTGCGCGGCCGGCACAACCCTGACCGGAGGCGTACGTCGCTTCTCAGGGATGATGCCGCCCGTGTCCCGCGACAAAGACGAGCATCCGCAACAAAAGAATCAGCACAGCGATGGCCGCGGCAAAAGCCATCAGCAGGTTCCCACTGCGACTCTTCTCTGCGCGCGGTTTTGCCTTGCGCTTCATCGAGACTCCGCTGGAAACGCCCCAGTTACCCCAGACTCCGGTCTCAGAAATGCATGAGCCCTCCGGATGCGCCGAAGGGCCCCGCATCAAGCTGGAAGCGAGCAGTAAGACGCTAAAGGCTGTTCGCCGGCTTCGATCCCCACAACCCGTAACACGCAATGTAGAGATAGCAGAACAGCGGAATCACAAACGCGATTTGGATGCCATATCTGTCCGCAGCAGCGAGTGGTAGCGATTTGTGTGCGATGGCAAACTGTACGCCTGGGGATCGTGGGCCTGTCCGTATAAAAATGCAGCCTTATCTGCGGCCACACCCAGCAGGAACGGAATCACCGCTCCGCCCACAACCGCCGTCATGATCAGTCCCGATCCTTTGCTCGTCATCGGTCCCAACCCGGCGATGCCCAGCGTAAAGATGTTCGGGAACATGATGGAGTTGAAGAATCCGCACAGCACCAGCGTCCAGATGGCCACGTTGCCCGAGGTGAACATGGACGAGCAACAACAGCGCAGCCGCGGCAAATCCGAAGATGCCCAGCAGCTTGCCCGACTTGACCTTGGTCAGGATCCAGGAGCCGAGCAAGCGGCCCACCAGCGCGCCAAACCAGTAGAGCGAAACCAGGAACGACGCCGTCTCGAACGAGCTCATGCCCTGAGACTTGAAGTAGTTCACCGCGATCGAAGCCAGGCCCACCTCCACGCCCACATAGAAGAAGATGCCCATCGCGCCCAGCACCGTGTGCCTGTAGCTCCAGATGCTGCGGCTCGCTGCCGCGCCGCCCTCCTTCGCCGGGTGCGACTCCTGCGGCTGGTCGATGTGAGGCAGATGAGAAAACGCCACGGCCATCCCGAGCATCAGCAGCGCGGCGGCGATGGCGATGTACGGACCGCGCACGGTGTTGGCAATCGCCGCCGGCGAGGCAAACTTGGTAGGATCCGTCAGAATGAATGCGCCGGCAACCATCGGCGCGATGGTTGCCCCGAGCGAGTTGAAGGCCTGCGCCAGCGTCAGCCGGACAGGGGCGCTATACTCCGGCCCCAGAATCGCGACATACGGGTTCGCCGAGGTCTGCAGCGCCGTCACGCCCGCGCCCACGACTAAACACGGCGGTGAGAAAGAGCGGGAAATTCACCAGCCTGGCAGCCGGAATAAACAGCAGGCAGCCCACCACCTGGATGAACAGCGAGACCACCATCGTCTTCTTGTAGCCGATCATCTCGATCAGCTTTGAGGTCGGCGCGGAGAAGACAAAGTAGGCCAGGAAGAACGCCGACTCCGCCAGCATCGCCGACCGTAGCGACAGATTGAAGATTGACCGCAGGTGCGGCACCAGCGCCATGTTCAGGGTGGTGATGAATCCGAAGATGAAAAACAGCGCCGTGACGGTGATGAACGGAACAAGGTAGCCCGGCGACGTGAGAGGCGCCGATGGTTTTGAGCTTGTCTGCCATAAAGGTCGTTCCCCGCTTTCCTCAATCAAGTTATGCCCGGTTCGAGGCCCGATTTCGCGCCCACTATGCGCTGGCATTGCCTGTGACGGCGGCCCGCATCTTCCGCAAGCGGCGTGCAGCAACTCCGGAATCCGCCTTTTCCGCTCCACTCAACACTATACGGGAGACTGCTTGCCGCGATGCGCCGGCAGAAGCCGCGCATCCGCGCCATGCTATCTCGCCAGCCGCGCTTTCCGTTATCCTCATTTGAAAGCGAGGTGCGACAATGCCCATTGCAATGCTGAGCGGCGCCAGAAACAAGAAGGTTCTGGCGGCCCTTGAAGGCAACTGGCAGGCCGAGATGGAGGGCTACCACACCTACAACACCCTGGCCGACCGCGATACCGACCCGGTGCGCGCGCAGGTGCTGCGCCATCTGGCCCAGGCGGAGATGGAGCACGCCACGCTGTGGGAAGGCCGCATCAAGGAGCTGGGCGGACCCGAGCCGGTCTACTCCGGCGGCCCCGGCGGCCAGGCCGATTCGCTGGCCAACCGCGCCGGCGGCATGCGCATGGCCCTGCGCCGCCTGGAGATCGAAGAAAGCCGCGCACATCGCCAGCTACGGCGAGCAGCTCAAGGCGCTCGGCGACGAAGGATCCGATCGCCATCCTCGAACACGTCATCCAGGACGAAAAGGATCACTACCGCGAGCTGGGGTCGCTCCTGCGCGGCCATTACACCGCCCCCGCCGGCACGCACAAGATCGACGCCAAAGCCGTCCTCGAAGAGATGCTGGCCAAGCGCAACCAGGGCCGCAAGCAGCCCGGCGCTTGGATCGGCGACGCCATCTACGGCGTCAACGACGGCCTGGGCGCCATCTTCGGCATCGTCTCCGGCGTCTCCGGCGCCACCTCCGGCGACACAAATACGTTCTGCTCGCCGGCCTCTCCGGCATGATCGCCTCCGCGCTCTCCATGGGCTCCGGCGCTTACCTTGCCGCCAAGAGCGAGCGCGAAATCTACCACGCTGAAATCGCCCGCGAGCGCGAAGCCATCGGGATGAACGGCCCCGAAGCCCGCGAGCTGCTCTCGCTCTACTACCAGGTGAAGGGCCTGCCCGAGGAAGACGCCCTTCACATGGTCAACCACATCGCCAGCGATCCCGAGCAGTTGCTGCGCGCGCTGGCCGGCCGAGCGGCTCGGCTCCACCGAAGAGGCGCTAGCCAACCCCATGGTCTCGGCCAGCTCCGGCGCGCTTTCCACGGCCGTCGGCGCCATCATCCCCGTCATTCCCTTCTTCTTCATGCAGGGCATTCCGGCCGTCATCGCCGCCGCCATCATCTCGCTGGCCGCGCACTTCGCCGTCGGCGCGGCCAAGTCGCTGATCACCGTCCGCTCCTGGTGGTCCTCCGGCCTGGAGATGACCGTCGTCGGCGCGGTCGAAGGCGCAGTCACCTACGGCATCGGAATTATGCTGGGCAAGGGCGGGATGTAAGTCTTTGATTTTAATGTCTTAAACGCTAAGCCAATCAGCTAGTGTGCGATTTAGCCTATTGACACATATTATGTGCGCACATATACTGTGTTAATGAACATCACCCTCTCTGTCGACGAACAAATCGTTGCTCGCGCTCGCGAACGTCTGCGTGCCGTCGGCAGAAGCGTGAACGAAGAGATACGCGAACATCTGCGGCATGTCGCGGGTGAAGACGATGAGACACTTGAGCGCGATTTAGAGTTCCTGAGAAACACCGCTGGCTCGGCGACTCGACGGGATGGAATTGGAACCGCGAGGACGCCTACGAAGAACGGACGCGGTGGCCACGCTAGTGGATGCCAAAACGCCGCATGCGGTCAAGCGGATTCCGCGTACCTTCTTTGACACCAACATTCTGGTCTATAGCGAAGATTCGGCGAATCCTGCGAAGCAAGTGAACGCGCTCGGCCTGGTGCAGGAGCATCTACGTCGGAAGATCGGGGTTATTTCCATGCAGGTTTTACAGGAATACTTTATCACCGTACTCGAAAGTTCGGTGTTGACCCCTCGCTCGCGCGCCAAAAGATTGAAGTCTATACACGCTTTTACGTAGTCGAGCCCTCCGTCAGCGACATCTTCGCCGCAATCGACCTGCATCTTCTGCGCAAGCTAGCGTTCTGGGATGCGATGACTGTTCGCTCCGCCATGCAGGCAAGCTGCAGAGAGGTGCTCTCCGAGGACATGCAGCACGGCCAAGTTTTCGATGGCGTTCGGATCGTTAACCCGTTCCTCCAGCCCGGCTCCATTTCGCGCTAGAATAGGAACTGTAGTGACCCTCCACCAGCCCATCCCGGCCCTCCTCTAGCGGCTCCCGCCGCATACGCTCCTGCTTACCCTTTCACTTCTTCACTCTTTCACTCTTACACCGCCCGGAGGGCTCATGATTGATCGCCTGGAACAAATGGAGCAGCACTACAACGAGATGCAGGCGCAGTTCGCCCTGCCTGAGGTCCTGAACGACCACGAGAAGTACCAGAAGATCGCCAAGGCTCTGCGCGAGATCGAAACTCCCGTCGAAAAGTACCGCGAGCTCAAGCAGGTCCGCCAGGGCCTCGCCGACGCGCGCGCCATGCTCGCCGAGACCGACGCCGATCTGCGCGCCATGGCGCAGGAGGAGATTGCCGCGCTCGAGCCGCGCGAACAGGCCCTCGAAGAAGAGCTGAAAGTACTGCTGCTGCCCAAAGACCCCAACGACGAGAAGAACGTGATCCTCGAAATCCGCGCCGGCACCGGCGGCGACGAGGCCTCGCTCTTTGCCGCCGAAATCTTCCGCATGTACACGCGCTTTGCCGAGCAGAAGCGCTGGAAGGTCGAAGTCATGTCGATCTCGGAGTCCGGCATCGGCGGCTACAAAGAAGTCATCGCCATCATCGAGGGCGAACGCGTCTACTCGCAGCTCAAGTGGGAGTCGGGCGTGCACCGCGTGCAGCGCGTTCCCGAGACCGAGCAGCAGGGCCGCGTCCACACCTCGGCGGTCACCGTCGCCGTGCTGCCCGAGGCCGAGGAAGTCGACATCAAAATCGAAGCCAAGGACATCCGCATCGACACCTTCTGCTCCTCCGGTCCCGGCGGCCAGTCGGTCAACACTACCTACTCCGCCGTGCGCATCACGCACCTGCCCACCAACACCGTGGTCAGTTGCCAGGACGAGAAATCGCAGATCAAGAACCGCGAAAAGGGCATGCGCGTGCTCCGTTCGCGCTTGTATGAAATGGAAATGGAAAAGCAGAATGCCGAGCTGGCGCAGGCCCGCAAACAGCAAGTCGGCTCCGGCGACCGCAGCGAAAAGATTCGCACCTACAACTTCCCGCAGAACCGCGTCACCGACCACCGCATCGGCCTCACGCTGCACCAGCTCGACCTGGTGATGCAGGGCCGCCTGCAGCCCATCGTCGACGCGCTCATCGCCCACTACCAGGCCGAGCTGTTGAAGGGCGAGACGCAGGCCGCGTAAGAATCCCAGGCCAGGCAGTTGAAAGGCGGCGAATGTCAGGCCGCAACAAAGAAGCTCCCGTAGGGAGCGCAAGAGAATAGCCCAGGGCGCCAGCACTGGGAAAACCGCACAAATAATCTCGAGCCCCGTAGGGGCGGCAGAACCTCAGGAGCTTGCTTCCTACACAAACAGAATCCGCATCGGCGCCTCCGCCTCCACGCTGCTCTTCACCTCATCGGCCAGCTCGCCCGTCACGGGATCGCGCGCAAACACGCTGATCGAATTCGAATCCTGATTCGCCACCAGCATCCAGCGCTCCGTCGGATCGAGCGTGAAGTTGCGCGGCGTCTTCCCTCCGCAGTTCGACCGCTTCATCGGCGTCAGCTTGCCGGTCTTCGCATCGGCCTTGAACGCATACAGAAAATTGTCGTCGCGGTTGGCAAAGTAGACGAAGCGCCCGTCGCGCGTGATCACCGTATCGCAGCCGCGCGTGGGGCCGTGATAATCCGCGGGCAGCAGCTCGATGCGATTCTGGAGCGTCAAGCTGCCGTCGGACTTGTGCCACTCCAGCACGTCTACCGTCGAAACCAGCTCATTCATGCAATAGGCCGTCCGCCCATTGGGATGAAAGTGCAGCGTGCGCGCGCCGGACCCAGGCGCTCCGTGATACGTTCCGGCCGGCGTCATCCGCGCCGTTGCCGGGTCGGGCTTGTAGATGTGAATGCAGTCGCCGCCCAGGTCGTTGATGTACGCGAAGCGATTGTCGGGCGAGAACGACGCAAAGTGCGCATGCGCCGTCTGCTGCCGCTCCGGATTCGGGCCGTGCTCGGTGTAGTGCTCGGTCCACACCGCCTCGCTCAGCTGGCCGTCAGTGATGCGGAAGCTGGCCGCGCTCGCGCCGGTGTAGTCGGCGGCGAGCAGCATGCGGCCCGTCGCGTCCGCGGCCACGTGGCACGTGCCCGTGCCGGCCGAGTTGCGCGCAGAAAGCGGCTGCAATTCCCCGCCCACCAAGCGAAAGCTCGCCACTTCGCCGGTCGGCTTGCCGTTCGAACGAATCCAACTCAGAGGCCGAGTAGACAAGTCGCGCCCATGCGAGAAGAGCGAGCCACGCCACTTTCGGAACTTTGGCGGCCACGCCTGCGGGCGTCAGCGTCGCCGTCGTCGGATCCCAGTCGTAGGCCAGAATTCCGTCCGGCGCGATGCGAGCCGACGAAGACGCGCGTGCGGCGCGCGGCGTGTCGTGCCGCGGCAGCGCACGAAGAATCGCCGCGTGCTGCAAAAGTTCGCAAACGTGGCGGCAGAAGCGCTGCCAAAGAAATCGCGGCGCGTGATGAGTGTCATGGCAGAAGCCATTGTCGCCCATGACACTCACCGCGCGCCACTCGCACAGCCGGACGCATACCGGCTCGCATTCACCTCTCGGCGCTCAGTCCAGCCTGAACTCAACGTTCACCGTGGTCTCCACTTCCACCGGCTCGCCGTTGAGCAGGTACGGCCGGTAGCGCCACTGGCTTACGGCGTCTTTCGCGGCCTGCTGCAACATGGCGGCCCGCTCACCACGCGCAGGTTCTCGATGGTTCCGCTGCGCGAGATCGTGGCCTGCAAAACCACGGTCCCGGACAAACGAATCGCGCGCGGGATCGGCGGATACGCCGGAACGACTTTGTGGATCAGCATGCCCGTCCATCACGCCCGAGGAGACGTGCCGCGTTCCCGCGACCGCCGGTCGCACGTCGGGATGCGTGCCTTGGCCGCTGAACGGGTTGTTCGGGCCGCCGGGTCCGCCGTCGCTTAAGGCGACCACGGTGTCACGCGCAGGCTCCTCCGGCTTGCCGGGAATGTATGTGCCCTTCGGGATCTTCGAAGGCGCCAGGATGGTTCCGCCCTGTATCTCGCGTTGCATGGCTGGCGCGTGTTCCGGCCTCACGACCGGCTTGGTCTCCTCAACCGGCGTCGCCGGCGCTACCATCAGAATCGCTGTTGCGAGCCGCGGCAGCGCTTCAGGGTAAATGAGCGGGATGAAAATCAGCGCCAGCAGGATGGAGCTGTTGAAGGCGAAGGTTGCGATCATCCAGCCCCGGCTGCGCGTGTGGATTCTGCCCATCGATTCGAATGTGGAGTCTTCAAACATGGCCGCCTCCCAAAACTTCCATTCAGCCGCGCCGTCCGGAATGATCGGGGCTGGAGGGCCAGGTGGGCGCAAGCGCCCGGCCGCTCCACGCGCGGCCTGCGCCGGGGAGCGGGCTTTAACGGCCTCCGATCATCCCATTCGGTACCACTGTGCTTGTGATAGACACCGCGCATGGCAAACTGTTCCCGCATTCGCGCAAAAAAATGTCGTCTGCATCGAACCATGAATCGAATTCACTGCCGTGATCGGTTCTGCGGCCTCTCGACTTCGGTTTCCAGCCGCGCTTCAACCGGGTGGTTGAAGCGGATCAGCGCGATCCACATGCCATCGTCGTCGCGCTTCCACACCAGGTTCCGCCTAGCTGGCTGGGCGATCGTTTCAGGCGGCAGATCGTGGTGCAGGCCGAAGTAGCGCTCGTCGAGTGCCTCGCCGCTCAGCCTCATCCAGCGGTGAGTCGCGGATCGTATTTGGTTGAGAACACCAGCGCGGCGGAGTATGCCTGCGGCTCCTCGGCGGCGCGGCCGATCTGCGCGGCGGTGAAGTCGTCGATGGCAACACACATCCCAGGGCTGCTTCACGTAGCCCAACTCGGGTTTGGTCAGCTCGTCGGTCATCGGCCATGCCGTGAGCACCGTGGCGCCGGGATAGAGCTTGGTCAGCTGCCGCAATGCCGGCCTGATGCATGCGCACCACGCGCGCATAGGCCAGGTTGTCTTCCGGAGCAAATCCATAAGGCGGATTGATGAACAGACCCACGAGAAACGCCGCGGCGGACAGCAGCGCCAGGCCGTGCCAGTAAGGCACGCGGCGGTAAAAGGTGCATACGGCCACCAGCAGCACCAGCGGATACATGGGCAGCAGATACCGCGTAAGCAGCGCTCCGCCCAGCACGCTGAACAGCAGGGCGTTTGCCAGTAGCAGCAAGAAAGATGCGCAGCAAAGCTGGTGGCGCAATCGTCGCGCGGTCGTGGCCCTCGGCATCGGGGCGGGGACTGAGCAGCAGAGCAGCGAATGCCATGAGCACCGGCACAAACAGGTTCATGTGCGCGGTCAGGTGAAGAATGCGATGGCCGAACGCGGCCACGAATGCGCAGTGGCGTGAGCGTGGCCTCGGCGTTGTAGCGCAGGTACGCGGGATTGCCGAAGAAAAATCCGGTCTTGGCGTAGTGATAGGCGTACCAGCCGGCCAATGGCAGAACGCAGCCGCAAAGCCATGCGGCCTCGCGCCACAGCTGGAGCGCGCCGGCGGCGTCCGCGCCGGAATCCCTCCGCCAGATTGACCGCAGCCAGCGTCAGCGGGATGACGATGGCCGTCTCCTTGCATAGCGCGGCGGCGGAAAACCAAAGCGCAGCGGCCCACGGCATCGCGGCCACGGCTCGGCAGCGCATAGACCAATCCCCACAGCGAACACGCGGCGGCAAAGATGTCGGCATGGGCAAGCGAGCTCTGCGCGAACCAGATGGGGTAAAGGCCGGTGAGCAGCACGGTCCAGAAGGCGACGGATGCGACTCCCACCAGGCGCATGGCCAGCCGCCACACTGCGAGCAGCCCCAGCGCGGCCACCATGAGCACGGCTTCGCGCGTGACTTCGGGATAATAGCCGGACATCTTCCACCACAGGGCCAGATAAATGCTGGGCAGCGGCGGATGAGCGTTGGTGAGCGTGCTTGTGGGGATGAGCGAGCCGGTGCGGAAGAAATCCCATGCCGCGGGGATGTAGTAGCCCGCCTCGTCCCAGTAATAAGGAACGCGCAGCAGCGCGAAGTGGCTGGCGTAGAGCGCCACGAAGATGACCGGAAAGATCATCCAGAGGGGCAGCGGCGCGTCCAGCCGCGGCTTCAGGATTTCTTTCAAGCGCAAAGGCTCGCTCCTTGGCCGGCCGCGATCGCTTGGATTGGCCCGTTCCCGGGTCTGCTCCGGGCAATTCGTTCCCCACTCAGCATCTATTCCCCACTTGTGTCATTTGACGCTGGGCCGCGACGAACTGTTCCCAGCGCAGTGCGTGGCGGGGTAGCCAGGTCCCCTGGTCCCTCGTTCCCTCGTTCCCTGTTCCCTGTTAGTTCACCGGCCCGCGCGGAAAATTCTGGGTCTGCGGCTCCAGATTCAGCGTGCCGAAGGCCTGCTCGTATTGGGCAAGGTTCTGGCCCAGCACGTTCCACAAGGCCTTGGCCTGCTGCGGGCTCAAGAAGATGGCCTGGTGGTTGCGGATGGTCACCTGCTCGGGGCTTTCGCTGGAGGCAAGGCCGAAGACGAGCTGGAAGTCCCACACGCTCACGCGCACCTGCACGCTATTGGCGTAGGACTCGCGGTAATCGGTGGTTTGGGCAACATTCAATTGGGGCGGTTGCGGAGTTGGACTCATGATGCAATCAGATTACAGCTTTCAGTTCTCAGCCGTCAGTTGTCAGTTGTCAGCCATTAGTGGCTGGCTTATTCCGCCGCAACTCGTTTGATTCAGGGTGCAAGAAAAGCTGGAAGCCAGGAGCTAGAAGCTAGAAGCTGTTTCTCAGATCCGCGGCCAGCGGGCAGCCCTCGCAGCGTGCAGTGCGGCCGCAGTGAGCCTTCCCAACCGCTACGGTCAGTGCGTGGAACTCGTTGTAAAGTTGCGCCCGCCCGGCCGCCGGATCGCCGGCAAATGCGCGCCGCGTGAGTTCGATCGAGGGAATCGTAGGAAATGCGCCGCTCGGCTTGCCGGTTCGAGAAGCCCGTGGCGCTCGGCGATGCGCCGCAAATACTCATCGGCCACTGGAACGGGATGGCCGAGCGCGTAAAGCAGGATGGCGTCGGCCGTCTCAGGACCCACGCCGGGCAAAGCCAGCAAGCGTTGCGGAGCGCGGAAGTCGGCGTGGCGGCGAGCGCTTCGAGCGAACCGCCGAACTCCTTGTCGAGCATGGCCACGAACGCTTTGAGCGCGGGCGCCTTGCGTGTGATGAAGCCCGAGGGCCGGATCAGCCGCCGCAACCTGGCAAGCGGAATCGCGCGCAGGCCCTCGAGCGTGAGTGCGCCGGCCGCGCGCAGATTCGCGAGCGAGCGCTCGACGGCCTTCCACGCGGTGTTTTGCGTCAGATACGCGCCGAGGATCACCTCAAACGGCGTTTTCGCCGGCCACCAGTGCTGCGGGCCATAGGCGCTCATCAAATCATCGTGCATGAGGCGCAGGCGCGCAGCGGCATCGGGTCGGCGGCGGGACTTCACGGCTACCTTAGGATAGCGGTAGGCGGCGCGAAGCGTTCAGAGCGGTTCCGCAGTAGTTGTAGCCGTATCCAGCCTCGGTGCAGGGTGGATTTTTCTTAAGGAAGAATCCACCTGGCGTCAAAGGCTTCAGAACACAGTAACCGCGGAACCGCTGTAGGCGCGGGTAAGGAGCTTCTCATGAAGAGTCACACGGAATATCTGGTATTTGAGACCCGCAAGCGGCGGGAGATGGTGCACATCACCGATCGAGGTGGAACAGATTGTCGAGCGCAGCGGCGTAAAGGACGGCTTGTGCTTCGTCTCGCCAATGCACATCACGGCTGCGGTTTACGTGAACGATCTCGAGAGCGGGCTCATCGAGGACATCGGCAAATGGCTCGAAGAGCTGGCGCCGGCGCGGCCCGACTACAAGCATCACCGTACCGGCGAGGACAACGGCGACGCGCACCTGAAGTCGCTGCTGCTGCACCACGAAACCACCCTGCCGGTGACCAACGGCAAGCTGGATCTGGGCACGTGGCAGCGCGTCTTCTACGCCGAGTTCGACGGCCAGCGCCGCAAACGCGTGATCGTCAAAGTGCTGGGCGTGGAGTAACAGCCAATGCCGCTAACTCGCTATTCGCCCGATCCGTCACCTTGCGCCACGCGCTCGAACGAATCGCGTGACTCCTCCGGCGCTGGCGAAGTTGATCTTCGTTCGCGGCAGCACGACGAGATCCACGCGGCGGTTTTCCGCGCGGCCCTGCCGCAGTGTCGTTGCTGGCCACGGGATGAAACTCGGCGTACCGGCCGCCGAGAGGCGGTCGGGCGGGATGGCCTTCATGTCGAGAAAGAGCCGCGCGATGCGCGTGGCGCGCGCCGCCGAAAGCTCCCAGTTCGAGTCGAACTCGGCGTTGTGGATGGGCACATTGTCCGTGTGGCCCTCGATGCGCAAATCGTACGGGGTTGCGCCCAGCTTCGCGGCGATCTGGCGCAGCGTGGGCAGAGCCTCCGGCTTGGGCGTCGCCGAGCCGGAGTCAAAGAATCCGGCCTCGCGCAGGCTGATGACCAGCCCGTCGCGGCCCATCTCGAGAGAAACGGTGTGCGTCGGCCACTTGGTTCGAGAGGGTTGCTGCCAGATCGCGGCGGATGCGATCGAGATCGTCCTTGACCTGAGCCGGGGTGCGCACGTCTTCCCCCATCACGACATTTGCGGGCGCGGCTGTTTCCCCGGCCCCCGCCGACGCTTGCGGACTTGCCCGCATCGCCAGAGAAGACACCCATCGAGCGAAAGCCGGAGTCGATCGCCTGCGAAACCTGCACCTGCTTCTTCTGGTCGGCCCTGGCAAAGGCGTAGAGCACCACGAAGAATCCGAACAGAAGGGTGATGAAGTCGGCGTAAGAGACCAGCCAGCGGTCGTGGCTGACGCGGCTGCGAGGCACGCGGGGATTCATGCGGCGCGCTCCTTCTGTTCGCGATTTGCGTCGTCGAGGAAACCGGCAAGCTTGATCTCCAGCATGCGCGGATTCATGCCTTCGAGGATGGAGATCACGCCCTCGAGCATCATCTCGCGGCCGCGATGGCCGTTGCGGATGCGGATGCGCATCTTGCCGGCGAAGGGCAGGAAGAAGAGATTGGCGATGCCCACTCCGTAGATGGTGGCGACGAAAGCAACGGCGATGCCGCGGCCCACTTCCGCTGATATTGTCGAGATGCTGCATCACCTGGATGAGCCCCAGCACCGCGCCCAGAATGCCGATCGTGGGCGAGAATCCGCCGGCGGATTCAAACACGGCGGGCAGGCGCTCCTCGTCTTCGGTGATGGAGTCGAGGCTCACGCGCATGATCTTGCGCAGTTCCGCGGGCTCGGTGCCGTCGACGGCCAGCATCAGCGACTGCTTGAGGAAAGGGATCCTGGATGGCCTGCAGGTCGGCGTCGAGCGAGACCACGCCCTGGCGGCGCGCCTTGTTGGCGAAGGCCACCAGTTGGCGAATCAGTTGCGCGTCGTGCTTGCGCGGCGCGGCAAAGAGGTGCGCCAGGCTGCGGAATGCGCCCGCAACCGTGGTCAGCGGGAACTGCAGCAGCACCGCGCCCAACGTGCCGCCAAAGACAATCAGCGCCGCCGTGGGCTGCAGAATCTGGCCCAGGTTGCCGCCTTCGATCAGCAATCCGGCGACGATCCCGGCGATGGCCAGAACGGCTCCGCCGATGCTCGCTTTATCCATGTGCAGCTCCTGAAAAAGTTGCGGCGGCAGCGCAGGTTCTACTGCTCGGCGTCCTCGTCCTGCTTCGGCTTAGGCGGTGTCGGCCGGTTGCTCCGCGACATCCAGGCTGGCCAGCGCCGCAACGCGCTCCAGATCGCCGAAGTGATGCAGGCGCCGGGCCACTACCGCCAGAAGCCGCGCACGATACGCCAGGATCCGCTCCACGACCTCGGCGATCTCTTCGCGCACAATCAGCTTTTCTCCGTTGATCAACGTCAGCATCGTGTCCGGAGAGGCTTCGGCGGTCTTGATCAGATCGCTGTTCACCACCATGGGACGGCCGTTGAGCCGGGTCAGTTCGATCATCGCCGAATCTCCTTCGCGCAAGTTATCGGCAGACGGCGGCGAAAGGTTAAAAAAATAGAACAAATGGAACAGAAGTGTCCCCGGCAGGACACAAAGCGCGAAAACGTAAAGTCCAGTAGGGCCCCGCCGAAAAACGGGCCAGATGCGACGGCTCCAGACCGCGAGCAGCAACCCAGGGCCATACATAGGGAAGCGCAACCGGAATTGGCGCCGCAAATCACCGCATCCAACAAGGAGAACCCCATGTCCCTGGGTGTCTTGAACAACCTCTCCGCGGTGTATGCGGAGAACAACCTGAACAACACCAACAACAGCCTGTCGAAGACGCTGCAGCAGTTGTCTTCCGGTTCCAGAATCAACTCCGGCGCCGACGATGCGGCCGGCCTCTCGCTGGTCAATGGCCTTCAGGCCAACCAGATGGCGCTGACGCAGTCCGCAACCAACGCGCAGGAAGGCGTCGGCCTGCTGCAGGTCGCCGACGGCGCCCTCTCGCAAGTCACCAGCCTCCTCAACCGCGCCGTTACGCTGGCCACCGAAGCCGCCAACGGCACCCTCAACGGCACGCAGGAAACGGCGGCCAACCAGGAGTATCAGTCGATCCTCTCCGAAATTAACAATATCGGCTCGACGACCACCTACAACGGCGTGCAGGTCTTCAACTCCAATACCAACATCTATACCGGCGACGCCTCGGCCGCCGGCAGCTCCGTCGACACGCTCAACATCCGCACCCTGTCGTCGTCCACGATCGGCGACACCAGCGGCGTGATGTCCTACTCGAACGGCGCCAACAACGTCTTCATCAACCTTTCGAGCGGCGGCAAGAATGCCTCTGCTGCTGACAGCCTGGGTGCTGCAACCGCGACCACGACCATCCAGATCGGTTACATGACACACGGCGCCAACGGCTCGGCAGTGCAGGCGCAGGCGAATATCAGTGTCGGCGCGGGCACAGGGTATGCCAATACCGCGCAGGGCTTGATCAACGCCATCAACGGCTCCGGCCTGGGCCTGTCGGCTTCGTTCGGCACCGCGGCCCAGGCGGGCACCGCGGCAACCAGCGCGGCCGGGGCTGCCGATACGGCTGGCGGCGGTGGAAACGATACCGGCATCATCGTTTCCGGCGTCGGCGTGGGCACGGGAACCAACGGCGCCGGCGGGGTGGGCACCCTCACTGTTGGCGCGGCCGTGAATACGTTGACCGGTGGCACGGTCTCGATCGTCGGCTCCGACGGCAAGACCCACAGCCTCACTCTGGGGACTGCCAACTCGACCGACACGCTGTCCACCTTGGCGGCCACCATCAACGCCGCCGGATGGGGCGTCACGGCTTCGGTGAACTCGTCCGGTTATCTCGACGGCCACGCGGCCAGCACGCTCCTCACCCTCACCTCCGTCAACCCGGCAGTGACAGTCTCGGGCAGCGGCCTCACCGCTTCGGCGGGCGCGCTCACCCTGGCCGGAACTCCAACCACAACCGGCTCGTTCACTAACGCGATCGGCACCATCACTACCGGCAACGCCAACCAGGCGTACACGGGCGGCACTCTCAGCATCGGCTCCAACGCCGCCATTACTCTGGGCACCGCGGGGGTGACGGACACTGCAGTCAATCTGGCGGCAACCATCAACGCCGGCAATTACGGCGTTACGGCCTCCCTCGACAGCACCGGAAAGATTCTCACCTTCAAGTCCGCCAACGCATCCGATACTTTCAGCTCAACGGTAACAGTCGGAGCAGGCGGTGTCGCTGCAACAAACAATGTCGCCAACCAGAACCAGATCGGCACGGTGACCTTGTCAGGCGCGAGTGCCGCAGCCGGCGACACCTTGACGGGCAACCTGGTCATCGATGGCACCACGTTCAGCGCCACCAGTGGACTGGGCGCCCTGGCGACCGCCATCAACGGGTCGGGCCTGGGGATCTCGGCAAGCGTCAACGCGGTGGCTGTCGGCAGCCAGGCGATCGGCACCATCCTGACTCTGGTTTCCAACAGTCCTGCTTCGCTGGGAGCCACCTATACGCAGAACATCGTCGATACCACGCATGCCGGTACAACCGCGGTCCAGGACACTCCGGCCGTCGGCCAGTCCGCATACTACAGCGTGGGCGTGACCGGCTCCATTGCGGATACAACCACGGGCGGCGGTACGCTCAACGTGGGCATGGTCGCCGATAACAACGGCACCGGCGGCGTGGCCACAATGAGCTACTCCGACGCGGCCGGCCAGAGTCTTGCCGCAACCGACCTCAACTCTCAAGCCGATGCCCAAACAGTGCTGACCGCTCTCAATTTGGCCATCGGCGATGTGTCGGCCCAGGACGGCTACCTCGGCGCGCAGATCAACACCCTGAACGCAGTCAGTACCGTTATCAGCACACAAAAGGAAAACATGCAGGCGGCGCAGAACGCGGTCCAGGCCACCGACTACGCCTCCGCAAGCACCAACCTCTCCAAGTACGAGATCCTCAGCCAGACCGGCATCGCCGCCCTGGCGCAAGCCAACTCCCAACAGCAGGAAGTGCTCAAGCTCTTGCAATAACCCAACCGGCAGAATTGCCGATAACCGGAGAGGGGCGTCCACACGGGCGCCCTTCTTTGCTTCCACCATCGCCGGGCGAAACATAAGAATCCTCTTATGCCCCGACCGGTAGCGGTGGCTCACCGGCTGCATAGCTCCCCAAGGGAGGAATCAATGGGCACTGTCGGATTGAATTTCGGCTCACCGACCAGCGGGGCCGGCTTCGACGTCAGCTCCACAGTTTCTGAGATCGTCGCCAATCTGCAAAGGGTCGAAACTCCCTGGAAGAACCAGATCTCCTCCCTGGCGAGCCAGGACACTGCGATCTCCAGCCTCGGCACGCTTTTTTCGAGTCTTTCAAGCGACATCGGCGCGCTTACCAACTTTCAGGGCGTCATGGCGCAAAAGGAGGGCTCCAGCTCCAATACCAGCGTCCTGGAGTTAATGAACGCCTCGTCGTCGGCCGTCGCTGGCGCCTATTCGGTCGTCGTCGGCTCCCTGGCGACCACCGCGAATGGCTATCTTGGCCCCATCTCCAAAGCATCCGACGCGCTCAGCGGCTCCATCGTCATCAACGGCAAGACCGTCAACGTGCCCGCTCCCTCCACCGGCAACAACACGCTCTCCGGCTTGGCTTCGGCCATCAATGCGGCGGGAATCGGCGTCTCGGCGTCGGTCACTTCCGATGCCAACGGCTCGCGCCTGAGCCTCGTCTCCAACACGTCTGGCGCAGCCGGCAGCCTCAGCGCTACCTCCTCCATCACCGACACCACAACCGACACCGGGCTGACATACGACGCCAACCTCGCCACCGGCGCCAATGCATCGCTCACGGTCAACGGCGTCTCTTACTCGGCCGCCTCCAATTCAGTCACCAACATCATTCCCGGCGTCACCTTTCAACTGCTCGGCCTCAGCCCCAACGGCGCGGAGGTTCAGGTCGTCATCGCCAACCACAACAGCGGCATAGAAAGCGCCGTCAACCAGTTTGTTACCGACTACAACTCCCTGATCAGCGCCATTAACACCCAGGAGGGCCGCGACAGCTCCGGCAATCCCGAGCCCCTGTTTGGCTCGCCCACTATCTCCCTGCTGCAGCAGCAGTTGCTGAGCGGCCTGAACCTGGAAAGTCCCAACGGGTATCTGGATTCGGTCCCATCGACACTGGGAGCCACGCTCTCCGGATCCATGACCATCCAGGTGGGCAGCGGTACGGCATACACCTTCGAGATCGGCGCCGGGACCTCCTCCGGCAGCACCATCTACACCGGCAGCGGGGAGAACACCCTCGCCGGTCTGGTAAGTGCGATCAACTCGGCGAATATCGGGGTGACAGCCGGCGTGAGTACCACTAACGGCGAATCCACGCTCACGCTAACCTCGCAAACTGCCGGATCCAACGGTACGCTGAACGTGACCTCCGCGCTGACCGCCGCCACCCCCACGCCGCTCACCTACTCCGATACCGGCGGCTTCACCAGCACCACCGCCGACAGCGGAACCCTGGGGCAAGCCAATGCGAGCGATACGCTCTCCGGCTCGGTGACGATCCGGGTCGGCAGCGGCACGGCTCAGACCTTCAACCTCAGCAGCTTGCCATCTCAGACTCTCTCGGACTTGGCTTCCGCCATCAACGACGCTGCCATGGGGGTTACGGCAACGGTTGTCGCGAACAACGACGGCACGTCGAGTCTCTCCCTCGCCTCCGGCACAATCGGCGCCTCCGGCGTGCTCTCCGTCACTTCCAAGCTCTACGACACCACGAGCCTCACCAGCACGGCGCTGAGCTACAACGCATCGTCGGACATCAACAACCTGACCGAGCTCGGCATCAGCGTCAACAACGACGGCTCGATTACCTTCGACGCCAACGCTCTCGATTCCGCCCTGAACTCGGATTTCAACAGCGTTGTCGGCTTCTTCCAGAACGCCACCAGTTGGGGCCAGACCTTTTCCAACATGCTCACCAACGCCGGCACCAGCTCGGCGACCGGGATTCTCAAGCTCGCCCAGAACTCCAACAGCGCCATCGAAACGACCCTGAATGCCGAAATTTCGAAGGAAGATGCCTACATCTCCGCCCAGCAATCCAAGCTGACCGCGGAACTCAACCAGGCCAACCAAATTATGCAGGAACTGCCGAATGAGCTGAACGGCATGAACGAACTGTATTCGGCGATCACCGGCTACAACCGGAATCCGAACGGCTAAGGAGCGCATCGCAATGGCAAGTTATCGGGAACACGCGCTGGAAGGCGCTTCGGCCGTCGACCTTGTGGTCGCGCTCTATGACGGCATCATCCGCTTTCTCTACGCGGCCATCGCCGCCGTGGAGCGGGGCGACGCGGACGCCCGCAGGGCGGCGGTCAAGCGCGCGCTCGACATCATCATTCATCTGCAGGCGCGCCTGCGCATGGATGTCGGCGGGCGGCCGGCGCAGTCGCTCAGCGAGTTTTACGCTGCGATCTTCGCCCAGATCCTGCAGGCTTCGCAGTCGGCTTCGAAGGCCAAGTTCGAGCACGCTATCGATTGCGTAAGGAATGTGCGCGACGCCTGGCGCGAAGTCGCCAAGGAGCCGAATGTCAATCCGGCTTCGCCGCGCATGCTCACCATGCCGCGGCCTGCGCCGATGGCCGCGGATCGCGCCGAGGCGGCGACGGATGCGGTTACTCGGTCAAGCTGGACCGCGTAAGCGCCGGCGCAGTGTTCATTCCTCGTGCTCCGCTAACTCGCTGCCTCGCCGACTTACCCAATTGCTCACCGGCTAACGCACTGCCTTGCCGACTCGCTGCCTGTCGCTCATCCCGCCACCGTCAGCTCTTCTTCCAGTTGCTGCTTCTGGTAGAGGCTGGCGTAGTAGCCGTCGAGCGCGAGCAGTTCGTCGTGGCCTCCCACCTCGACAATCCGGCCCTTGTCGAGCACGGCGATGCGGTCGGCGTTGCGCACCGTCGACACGCGGTGCGAGATGAGGATGCGTGGTTGTGTTGGCCGTATAGCTGCGCAGGCCGCCCAGGATGCGCTCTTCAGTGTAGGTGTCCACGCTGGCCAGCGCGTCGTCGAGGATGAGAATCGCCGGCCGCCGCAGCAACGCGCGGGCGATGGCCGAGCGCTGCTTCTGCCCGCCCGAGAGCGTCACGCCGCGCTCGCCCACCATGGTCTCAAAGCCCTGCGGAAACTCCTCGAACTCCTGGCGGATATGCGCTGCCTCGGCCGCTTCGAGCAGTTCTTCGTCGCTCGGCCTGCGGCGCGCCGAAGGCCAGGTTCTCGCGGATGGTCTCGCTGAACAGGAACGTTTCCTGCGGCACCATGCCGATGTTGCGCCGCAGCACCGCCAGCGGATAGTCGCGCACCGGCCGGCCGTCGATGAGCAGCGACCCTTCCGGCGCCTCATAGAGGCGCGTAATCAGATTCACCAGCGTGGACTTGCCGCAGCCGGTCGGCCCCACGATGGCCAGGCTCGATCCCGCGGGAATGCTGCAGCGAGATGTCGCGCAGCACCGGGTTCTGGTCGGGAGTCATCGCCGTAACTGAAGTGAGATGCCGGAATTCGATCTCTCCGTTCAGCAGCGTCTCCGGTCCAAGACCTGAAAGCGCGGAGCGGCGGTCGTCGATGGCGGGCTCGGCTTTGAGCAGCTCGTCGATGCGCTTCACTGAAGCGGTGCCGCGCTGAAAGATGTTGATCACCCAGCCCACGGCGATGATGGGCCAGATCAGCAGGATCATGTAGGTGCTGAAGGCGACGAACTCGCCGACGTTGATGCGGTGCGCGAGCACCAGGTGCCCGCCGGCCAGCAGCGTAATCACCATCGACATGCCGAGAATGAACTCCAGCGTGGGCCACAGCATGCCCATCAGCTGCACCAGGCGCAGCGCGCGGCCGATGTACTGGCGGTTGAGCCGCTCGAAGAGGCCGATCTGCGACTCCTCGCGCGCGAAGGCGCGGATGAGCCGCACGCCGGAGTAGTTCTCCTGCGCCTGCGCGGAGATGTCGGAGAAGCTGGCCTGGATGCGCTCGAAGCGGTCGTGAATCTTGCGCCCGAGATACTGCACGAGGATGCTGGCCAGCGGCATGGGCGCCAGCGCCACCAGCGTCAGATAGGGGCTGATGCGCAGCATGAAGAACAGCGCGAAGACGCTGAGGAAAATCGTGTTGGCGCTGTACATGAGCGCCGGTCCCAGCAGCATGCGCACGGCGTTCAGGTCGTTGGTCATGCGCGCCATGATGTCGCCGGTGCGGTAGCGCTGGTAGAAGCCCGAGTCCTGGCGTTTCCAGCTTGCGGAACAGGTCGTTGCGCAGGTCGAATTCGATTTCGCGCGAGATGCCGATGAGGATCCAGCGCTGCGCGTAGAGAAAGACGCCCTTCACCAGGCTGATGGCCGACAAGGAGCAAGGCAAAGAGCACGAATGAGTTCGCGGCTGGTGCCCTTCTCGATCCTGTTGATGGCCATGCCCAGCACTCTCGGGAACTGCACCGCGACGATGTTCGTGGCAACGCACGCCAGCGTCCCCCGCACGTATCCCCAGCGGTAGCGGCGCATGTAGCTGTAGAGCGGGGCGAGGTCGCCAAGCATAGCTTTATTGTAACGGGCGAGCGAATTGCACCGCATTCCGGTAGCGGTTCAATTTGAGATCCATCCAGCTTTTCGAAGCAATTCGAGCGCAACATCGGTCAACAGGCGATCTTCGTTGATAACCGCAAAGTCTTCCAGGTGCGCGCGATCGAGGATGGCATTCAGTTTCGCAACCCGCGTAATGTATTGCCTCCGCGATACACCTGCTTCGCGCATCTCCACGCGCCGCTTCAACGTTTCGGCGCTCGCCACGAGACGGCAGACAGCGATGTTTGCTGTCGGAATGATGTTCCGGCAGAGTCTGAGCTGCGCTTCATTTTCAATTGCGCGGGCCACCAGGAAACGTTGCACTCCTCTGGCCGAATAGTTCTCGCAGACAGATCGCAGATTGTCGTACATCACGTCATCGCTGGGGGCTGCGGAGGGAAGATGAGCCAGGCCGAGCGCATCGAGGTCGATTGCACCATGAACAATTTTGTGCAAGGCAAGAATGTCCGATGCTTCGCCCAGGACTGCTGTCTCTGCCCGCTCCCATGGTACCCGTGATAATGAGCAACGATTCCGTAAGCCCTTCTGTTCCCTGTTCCCTGTTCCCTGCCTCTTACGTCGGCGTGCTGCAGCAGCAGATACCCGCCCACCAGCCCGAACAGCACGTCGGCGGACCAGGCGGCCATGCGACGCGGGCAGGTAATTCACATTGCCCATGGCGCCGAACAGCTTGTCGATCACACAGTAGGCAAGCGCCACGCCGATGGCCACCGCTACTCCCGTGATCGAGCCGCGGCGCCCCATCGAAAGCGCGAACGGAATGGCCAGAACCGCCATCACGACCGCAACCAGCGGGTACGAGAGTTTTTGCCACAGCGCCACGCTCAGGCGTTTGGTGTCGAATCCGCTCTGGCGCAGGTCGCGAATGTAGCGGTCAAGCTGGCCGAAGTTCATCTCCTGCGATTGCAGAGCCTCTTTCTTGAAGTAGTCCGGCGCCGCGTGGATCTCGGCGAAGGATGTCTCCAGAAATGTCCGGTACGCGGTCACATTGGCGCCCTCGATGTCGCGCACCCAGCCGTTTTCGAAGAGCCAGGCGTGCGGAATCGGAATTCCACACGGCGCGCTTGGCAAAGATGCGCCGCGTCAGTTGGAAGGTGTAGGGCTCGAACTCGAAGACCGAGAGATTGGCGAACTCGTTGCTGTCGGGATCGAAGAACTCGTAGTAGAAAATGCAACCCGGCTCGCCCGGCAGCGGCTTCGGGCCGAAGATCCATTTCTGCTCGGGATGCAGGTAGGTCTGCGGCGGCCGGCCTTTGATCACGTTGCGCAGCGCCTCCTGCCTGCGGTTGGCCTGCGGCAGATAGTACTGGTCGAAGAGAAACAGGCACACGGCCAGGCAAGCAGCAATGGAGACGATGGGAATCACCAGCCGGTAGAGGCTGATGCCGGTGGCCTTCATGGCGATGATCTCGCTGTTGCGGTTGAGCACGCCGAAGGTGACCAGCGCGGCGATCAGCACCGCCAGCGGCGCGATCTGGTAGAGCATGCTGGGCGTCAGGTTCAGCAGATACTCGCCCACAATGGCCAGCGCGATGTGGTTGCGCAGAATATCGCCCAGCAGATCGAAGAAGGTAAAGACGATCATCAGCAGCACAAACCCGGCCAGCACCAGCAGGAACATGCCGACAAACTCGCGCACGATGTACTCATCGAGGATGCGCGGAAAGATGCCGCGCGGATCTGACTCTCGCAGTGGCCGTCCGCGCGGCTGCAGCTTGTCGAGAAGTTCGGTGAGCGCGAATCCATTCGCGTTTCGCCGTAGCCTCTGAGCTTGGGCGATCGCGCAATCCAGGCCGCGATGGCGCTCAGGATTCGGCCGCCGGTCGCCATCTGCCACAGCAGAAAGATGCCCGCCGCGGCAAACAGCAAGGTTGGCCGACCACACCGCCAGAAAGGCCGGCAGCTTGTTCTGGTGGCCCAGCGCAATGCCGGTGGAAGAGAGGAAGTAGTAGACAAACACCAGCAGAATGGTGAAGACAAAGCCGGAGCTCTTGCCGCCGCGCCGCGAGGCCACGCCCAGCGGCACGCCCACCAGCATCAGCACCAGGCACGCCGCGGGAAAAGCAAACCGGTTGTGCAGCTCGATCTGGAAGCGCTTGCTCGTCCGGCCCCTGGATGTGTTCGAGCAGCGCGCTCAGCGGCATCGCGTAGAGCGCCGTGTCCAGGCGCCCCAGGTGCACGTCGCTCTGCTGGCCCAGCATCAGCGGCAAATCGGTGGTCGTGAAGGTGGAGATATTGGACTGTTCCGGCTCGTCGGCCACGGTTTCGTCGCGCACGCCGTCGCGCAGCCGCATCAGCAGTTCCTGCGTGTTGTCGTTCACCACGGTGGCCGAGGCCGCCGTCGTGATCAGCGGATTGGCGGGATCGCGACACATCGGCCATGAACACCTGGCGCCAGTTGGCCGCGCCCGTCCCCGAGCGCACGTCCTGCACATACAGAACGTAGTTGTGAAAGTCCTCGTAGAAAACGCGCGGCTGAATCTCGTAGGTGGCCTGCGAGGTCTCCAGCGACTGCTCCATCTCGATGATCGCCTGGTTGGCGCGCGGCGCAAGATAAAGCGAGTTGCCCAGTCCCAGCAGCGTGCCGGCGACGGCCACGATCGACGCCACGCGCACAAAGTAGCCGATGCCCAGGCCCGAGGCGCGCATGGCGATGATTTCGCTGTCGGATGCCAGGCGGCTCAGCCCCAGCAGGATTCCCCACAGCACCGCCATGGGAATCGTCACCTTGAACAGATTGGGCAGCGTGAAGAGAAAGACCTGCGCCACATCGGCCCAGCGTGGAGCTGTTGCGCACCACCACCTCAAGGATGTGCGGCAGCTGCGGCATGAACAGAATGAACGTGAAGAGCGCGCAGCCGATCAGCGTGAGAGAGAGAATCTCGCCGAGAATGTAGCGGGTGAGGATGCGCACAAACAGAGCCCTGCGCTTAGTTTAGCGTGCTCGCGCGCTGGCGGGCTCGGGCTGCCAGCCCCGCAGCCGCAAGCTGTTCCCCAGCACGCACACCGAGCTCAAGCGCCATCGCCGCCGCCGCCAGCCACGGCGTCAGCAGGATGTGAAACGCCGGATAGAGCAGCCCCGCGGCCAGCGGAATGCCGATCAGGTTGTAGCCCACCGCCCATCCCAGGTTCTGCCGCATGATGCGCAGCGTTTCGCGCGCCAGCGCGAGCGCCGCGGGAATCGCCGCCGGCTGCGTGCGCAGCAGCAGCACGTCGCCGGCCTCCTGCGCCAGGTCGGCGCCGGTTCCCATGGCGATGCCCGCGTCGGCCTGCGCCAGCGCGGCAGCGTCGTTGATGCCGTCGCCCACCATGGCGACGCGCAGGCCGGACTGTTGCAGCTCGCGAATGCGCGCCAGCTTGCCCGCCGGATCGAGCCCCGCTTCCACCTCCGTGATCCCCGCCTGCTGCGCGATCGGCGCTGCGGCGGCGGCCGAGTCGCCGGTGAGCATCAGCACGCGCAGGCCGGCGTGGCGCAGCGCCGCAATCGCATCCGCCGCATCGGGCCGCAGCGCATCGCGCGCGTCAAAATATCCGGCGGGCGTGCCGTCCAGCGCCATCCACAGCCGCGTCACGCCCGGCTCCGGCGGCGCAACATCGCTGGGCAGCGCGATGCAGAACTCGCGGAACAGCGCCTCGTTGCCCAGCAGGCAATCGTGCCCTTCCACGCGCGCCGTCAGCCCGCGGCCCGGGAAGAACCTGCACATCTTCCGCCGGCTGCCACGTCAGTCCACGCGCATGCGCAGAATCAACAATCGCGTGCGCCAGCGGATGATTCGACCGCTCCTCGGCCGCCGCCGCCATGCGCAGCAGATCGCTTCTCGTTCGCTTGTCATCCTCGCGTCCGCCGAGGTCCCAGCAGTCGAAGCGACCTGCATCGACTCTCTCGCTGTTCCCTACGTCGCTGAGCCGTGTACCGCTCTCCAGCACCGGCCGTCCCACCGTCAGCGTGCCGGTCTTGTCCAGAACAATCGCGTCCAGATGCGCCAGCCGCTCCAGCGCCTCGCCGCCTTTGAAGAGCACGCCCAGCTGCGCGCCGCGGCCCACGGCCACCGTGAGCGCGGCGGGCACCGCCAGCCCCATCGCGCACGGGCACGCGATCACCAGCACCGCCACCGTGTTGGCCAGCGCCAGCGGCAGCGAATGCGCCGCAATCCAGCCACGCCGCAAACGTCACTGCCGCCAGCCCCAGCACCACCGGCACAAAGATCGCGCTGGCGCGGTCGGCCAGCCGCTCCATCGGCGCGCGCGAGCTCTGCGCCTGGTCCACCATGCGCGCAATCTGCGCCAGCACCGTGGCCTCGCCCAGCGACTCCGCCCGGCAAACCACTGCGCCGTCGTAGTTCAGCGATCCGGCCAGCACGCGCCCGCCGGGCTCGCGCTCCAGCGGCGTCGATTCGCCGGTCAGCATCGACTCATCCACCGTCGTGCGGCCTTCAACAATCGTCGCGTCCACCGGAAAGCGCTCGCCGGGCAGGACCACGATGCTGTCGCCCGGCCGCACCTCTTCGAGCGGCACCACCGTCTGCACGCCGTCCACGATGCGGCGCGCGGTCACCGGCCGCAGCCGCGAGAGCGAGTCCAGCGCAGCCAGCGCGCGCCGCTTGGCGCGCGCCTTCCAGGCTCTTGCCCAGCAGCAGAAATCCGAGGATCAGCAGAACCGCGTCGAAGTAGACCTGCCGCCCGGGCGCAGGCGCGATCGTGGCAAAAGCCGAATAGGCGAAGGCCACCGCCGTGCCCAGGCTCACCAGCGTGTTCATGTTGGTGGCGCCGTGGCGCAGCGCGCGGATCGCGCTCACGTAAATCCCGCGCCCCGCCCACGCCACCACCGCCGCCGTCATCGACAGCAGAGACCAGCGCAGTGCGTCCGCCGGCAGCGCATAGAGCCACGGCAGCAGCGCGCATCAGCAGGAGATCCGACGCGCGCCCATCTCGGCCCATTCCCAGCGGCATGGCCAGCAGCATGGCCGCCGCGCCCGCGGCCAGCGTCACCCACGCCTTCCAGGCCGATTCCCGCCAGCGCATCCTCGGCGTGCGCGCTCCGCTCGCCCGCGCGCGGCAGCACCGCATCGTATCCCGCCCCGCGAATCGCCTCCACCAGTTGCTCCGGCGCGGCCAACGCGGGATCGAAGACCACGCTGGCGCGATGCGCCATCAGATCCACGCGCGCCGACTCCACGCCCGCCGTCGCGCGCAGCGCCTCTTCCACGTGGTGCTGGCAGAGGCGCACGTCATCCCCAGAACGGGGAGCGTGAGCGATTCTGTTGTGTGCGAGGCCACAGGTCAATCCGATCTGCTCCATCCGATCTGAGCAATCCGACCGGAATGAAGCCAAATCAGCAGGGTTATGATTCCAGATGCGCGGTGTAGCCGGCCTTGGCGAGGGCGGCAATGGCGAGATCGATCGGCGCCGGTTCCTCGGTCGAAGTCAGCCTGGCCGCTCCCACCCTCACCTCGTTCACCACCACCCCAGGAGTCGCGGCCAGCGCCTGGCTCACGCGGCGCACACAGGAGCCGCAGTGCATTCCATCGATTTTCAGCGTGAATTCAGCCACTTTCCCTCCCTCTCGTCTTTATTTGATGATAGCGGGAGGCGAGCGATTCGCGAGCGGCTCGCCTTGCGGGACGGGCCCCCACGGACGGGTGGCTCGAACAGCGGAGTCCGTAGTGCAGGGGACGGCGCAGCGCTCGCAGCGTGACAGAATGGCTTATCGCATGAATCGCAGGATCGAACGCGAGTTTCCCCAGGCGCCTCTGGTCGGCGTCGGCGCAGTCGTGGTCGACGAGGGCCGCGTGCTGCTGGTGCGCCGCGGCAGCGAGCCGCTCAAAGGCCACTGGACCCTGCCCGGCGGCATGCTCGAAGTCGGCGAGACGCTCGCCGCTGGCGTGGCGCGCGAGGTGCGCGAAGAAACCGGCCTCGAGGTCGAGCCCGTCGAACTGGTTGAGCTCCTCGACCGCATTCATCGCGAGGGCGGCCGCGTTCGCTACCACTACGTCATCGCCGATTATCTTTGCCGCGTGACCGGCGGCGAGTTGCGCGCGGCCTCCGATGCGGACGCAGTCCGCTGGGTGGAGCGCGCGGAATGGAACAGCCACAGCGCGCTCGTCCTCGATCCGATGACCGTGCGCGTGATCGAAAAAGGCTGGCAAAGAGCGCAGGCTCTCAAGAAAGGAAAGGCGGTAGAGCGATGAAATGGCCGATGGAGAGTGCTTGGGGCCGCTGGTTGCACTGGCGTTGATCGCCGGCATCGGTTTCTACCTGCGCCCTGTCAGCTACTTCAACGCGTGGATGTATCTGCAGGAGGATCTCTCCGGCGTCGAAAGCCGCTCAGTGCAGGTCGACGGCCATCGCGTGCACTACCTCGCCGAGGGGCCTGCGAGCGGGCCGGCCGTCGTTCTCGTGCACGGCCTCGGCGGCCGCGCCGAGGACTGGTCGCAAACTGGCGCCCTATCTGGCCAAGGCCGGCTTCCGCGTCTACATGCCTGATCTGCTCGGCTACGGGCGCAGCGAGCAGCCGGCGGATTTCTCCTATTCCGTGCGCGACCAGGCCGCCGTGGTCGTGGGCTTTATGGACGCGCTGGGCTCAAGCAGGTGGACCTGGGCGGCTGGTCGATGGGCGGATGGATCGTGGAGCTCGTCGCCATCGAGCATCCCGAACGAGTCCGCCGTCTCATGCTCTTTGATTCCGCCGGCCTCGACGTAAAGCCGACTGTGGGACACCGCTCTCTTCACGCCCGATTCCGCCGGACAGTTGGCTGAACTGGACGCGCTGCTCATGCCCCATCCCCCGCCGGTTCCGGCGTTCGTCGCGCGCGACATTCTGCGCATCTCGCGCCGCAACGGCTGGGTGGTCAAGCGGGCGATGGCGTCCATGCTCACCGCGCAGGACGTGACCGACAATCTGCTGCCGCAATTGAAGATGCCGGTGCTCATCGTGTGGGGCTCTCTCGACCACATCACTCCGCTCGACCAGGCGCAGACCATGCACCAGCTCATTCCGCAATCGCAGCTGGACGTCTTTGCCGGCTGCGGCCACCTGGCCCCGCTCCAGTGCACCGGCGCGATGGGCCCGAAGGTCGTCCAGTTCGCGGAGCAATGACAGCGTTGCCTCTGCAACGAACGTGCCTCACCCCGCGCAATTTGACGCGCTCACCTTCCCTCTGCGAGACTCACGGCGGATGTCCTACAGCGGAAAGCTTGAATACGCCGGAGAGCGCAAGATCCGGGAACGCAACACGCCTTTTACCGGATGGCTCACTGGCCCATCTGGATTTGGGTCTTTTTTCTGGCCCCCGGGCCCCTCACCTTCGGCGTCTTCAGCCACGGCTTCCACTGGCTAAACTGGGCATGGCTGGCGGCGGTCCTCGTCGGAACCGGCATCGCCGGCCTGTGCGCGCAATTGCCCGGCGTCGAGCACAGCCCCTACATCCTTCGCTTCGACGAGGACAAGCCCAACCCGCTCTACCGGCGCGTCTGCTACACCTTCGCCTGGAACGCCATGCTCAACTTCGCGCTTGCTCAACATGACCGGCCTCGTGCTATGCCGCCATGACCGGCGTCTGGCAGCTCAAGCAGATTTATCTCTACGCCTACTCGCCGCTTTGCGCTTTCATTCTGCTGCTGGGCATCCTCGGCAAGCTGCCGCGCGTCGGGCCTTCCACCAAAGGCGAAGGCATCGAGCGCCGCTACTTCTACGGCTCGGTTTGGGCGGTCACCGCTGCGCAAACCGTCCTGCTCGTGCTCTGGAAGATGCTTCCCGAAACACGCGCCGGCAACCTCATCAAGCTGGTCGTCTTCATGGTGGTGCTGGCCGTGATGGGCGTGGCGGCCTCGCGCGGCATGCTGCCGCGCACCCGGCCGATCCTTCCCGGCGATGTGATCGCGGACTGAAATTCGGGCGCGCTCCTCCGGATTGCGATATGATTCCGTGGGTGCAAGAGTTCGCCACGGATCGGGAAGCTCTCGACTTTCTCGCCGATCGCATTGTCGCTGAGGCCAAGCGCAAAAATGTTCCGCTTTCTGCAGTAGAGCGAAAAACGCTCTATTTCTCCGAGACGGACTGGACCTTGCCCGACATGGCCAAGGTGAGCGCCAACTTCGATCAAGACTACGATCAGGACGAATACGAGCGAAAAGTCGGCCGCCTGATCGCCAACATCACCGCTAACCACCACGGTCACAACGAGGAACAGGAAGAGAAGTGGGACGCTGCCGTGGACAAGTTGAGCGGCGGCGATCGTTATCTCCAGGTTTTACTCAGCCTCGCCTCTTCAACCTCGTTCGGCCTTCAGAAAGGGTTCGGTTTCGTCCCCACACTTGACTCGGCTGCAATTCGCGCGCCGCATGACATTCACAAGCTCTTGCTCACTGCGCTGCTTGTTATCGCCGCTGGGCTTGTCCTAACCGCGCTCAAGGCATAGTTGTTCGCTCGTTGATTGGCGAACCATTGAGCCAATGCTGCACTGTTTGGCGGTCGCCCAGTCGAAAACGACGCCTAACGCACCGTAAGTAACTGAAAACAAGCATCATCGCCGTTCGACTGCCCGCTAATGCCTGAACTCCTACAGAGTGATTCAGATCACATTTGACCATTCCCTCAGAGCGGTATAAGAAGGTTGCTATGTGTCTTGCGATTCCGGGAAAAGTCGAAGAGATCACCACCGACGGCATGATCCGCGTCGGCCGGGTCAACTTCGGCGGCGTGGTCAAAAACGTCTGCCTCGACTACGTGCCTGAGGTCGGTGTCGGCGACTACACCATCGTCCACGTGGGCTTTGCCATCTCCAAGATCGACGAGGAGACCGCCGAGCAGACTCTCGCCGACTTCCGCGCACTCGGCGTGCTCGACGAGGAGCTGGCCGGCGAGGAGGAGGCCTTCGCGCGCGCGGCCAAGGCGCCGCAATCCCGCTGCCCTGACGGAAGCTGCTCGGTAGAAGACTCGCGAGCTGGCAGTGCCGGCACTAGCACCGCTAACTCCGCTAACTCCGCTGCAGAAGACCAATGAAGTACCTCACCGAATTTCGCAACGGCGAGATCGCTCGAGCGCTGGCGCGCGAGATCGCCCAGATCACCACGCGCCCCTGGAAGATCATGGAAGTCTGCGGCGGCCAGACCCACTCCATCATCAAAAACGGAATCGACCAGATGCTCCCGCCCGGAATCGAGATGATTCACGGCCCCGGCTGCCCGGTTTGCGTCACGCCGCTGGAACTGATTGACAAGGCTCTGGCCATTGCCGCGCAGCCCGGCGTCATCTTCTGCTCCTTCGGCGACATGCTGCGCGTGCCCGGCACCGAGGGCGACCTGTTCCAGGTCAAGGGCCGCGGCGGCGATGTGCGCGTGGTCTATTCGCCGCTCGACGCGGTCGAGCTTGCCGTCAAGAATCCCGGCAAGCAGGTGGTCTTCTTCGGCGTGGGCTTTGAGACCACCGCTCCGGCCAACGCCATGAGCGTGCACCTGGCCAAGCGCCGCGGCCTGAAGAATTTTTCGCTGCTCGTTTCGCACGTTCTCGTCCCGCCCGCCATTGAAGCCATCATGTCGTCGCCCGGCAATCAGGTGCAACGCCTTTCTCGCCGCGGGCCACGTGTGCAGCGTGATGGGCTACTGGGAGTATCCGCCGCTCGCCGAGAAATTCCGCGTGCCCATCGTCGTCACCGGCTTTGAGCCGCTCGACCTGCTCGACGGCATTCGCCGCGCCGTGGTGCAGCTCGAGTCCGGCCGCCACGAAGTGGAGAACGCCTACAGCCGCGTGGTCACCTTCGAGGGCAATCGCGCGGCGCAGAAGTTGCTCGGCGAGGTTTTCGAAGTTACCGATCGCGCCTGGCGCGGCATCGGCGTGATTCCGAAGAGCGGCTGGCGGCTGAACGCAGACTATCGCGAATTCGACGCCGAAGAGCGCTTCCATATCACCGGCATTCACACCCAGGAGTCGCCGCTCTGCCGTTCGGGCGATGTGCTGCGCGGGGCCATCAAGCCCGCCGAGTGCGCGGCCTTCGGCAAAGAGTGCACGCCGCGGCATCCGCTCGGCGCGACCATGGTTTCCAGCGAAGGCGCCTGCGCGGCCTATTACAACTACGGCCGCTTCCTCTCGGCCGAGGAGCTGGCCAGCGCAGGCTCTGCACTTAGCGGAGCTGCGCATGGCTGACGACGCCAAGGCCGCCGCGCCCGACTTCTCCAACTGGTCCTGCCCGCTGCCGCTGGCCGACTATCCCACCATCGTGATGGGCCACGGCGGCGGCGGCAAGCTGGGCAACGAGCTGGTCGAGCATCTCTTTCTGCCCGCCTTCCGCAATCCCGCTCTCGAAAATCTGGGCGATGCGGCGGTGCTCGAAGCTGGCGGCGCGCGTCTCGCCCTCAGCACCGATTCCTTCGTGGTGCAGCCGCTGTTTTTTCCCGGCGGATCGATCGGCGAGCTTGCGGTCAACGGAACCGTGAACGATCTCGCCGTCTCCGGCGCGGAGCCGAAGTTTCTGAGCGCGAGCTTCATTCTCGAAGAAGGATTTCCGCTGGCCCAACTCGCCGCAATCGTCGACGCGATGGCCAAGGCCGCTGCGACAGCCGGCGTGCAGATCGTTACCGGCGATACGAAAGTTGTCGAGCGCGGCCACGGCGACGGCTGCTACATCACCACTGCGGGTGTAGGCGTTTTGCGTGCGGGAATTCAGGTGGGCCCGCATCGCGCCCAGCCCGGCGATGCAATTATCGTTTCCGGAACCATCGGCGACCACGGCATGGCCATCATGAGCGTGCGCGAGGGTCTCGAATTCGAGAGCCCGATCCGCTCCGATTGCGCGGCGCTGAACGGGATGATTGCCGAAGTTCTCGATGCCGCCGGCGCGTCGGTTCACGCCATGCGCGATCCCACGCGCGGCGGCCTCGCCTCCACGCTGAATGAGATTGCGCAGGCCTCCGATGTCGGCATGGTGATCGACGAGGCCAGCGTGCCGGTGCGGCTCGAGGTGCAGTCCGCCTGCGAATTGCTTGGCCTCGACCCGGTCTACGTGGCCAATGAGGGCAAAGCTGTCTTCTTCGTCGCGCCCGAGGCCGCGGAGCGCGTTCTTGCCGTTCTGCGCGCGCATCCGCTGGGAAAAGACGCCGCGCGCATCGGCCAGGTGACCGCGGAACACAAGCGCATGTTGGTCGCGCGCACCGCCATGGGCGCCAACCGCGTGATTCCCACCATGATCGGCGAGCAGTTGCCGCGCATCTGCTAGCCACGCCCTGACTTTCTTCAAACTCGAAACGCCGCATTCCTCGCCCGCGAAAATGAGTTTCTTCAAATTACATTCGTAAGTTGGGCTTCCTCACTCTCCGGCCTTTACTGCTCAGACCACGGCTCTCCGCGCCGATAGATGAGAAAAGGCAAAGACCGCACTCGGCTCGCGTCGAGCCGCAGCGTCGGTCTGCGCCTTGTGCGATCGACCGGAATGCGCCAACTGATAAGAACCGTCTCATGTCTCGCCTCCGCGCTGCTGATTGCAGGCTGCGGCGGAAAACTGCGCGTCGCCTCGCCGACAAACGCGCCGCTGCCCGTCGCCGGTGTCCCAAACCCCATCGACGAATCGCGGATGGTCACGCTCCAAGGCAATGTGCATCCATTGGCGCGGCCGGAGTTCGACCAGGGCGTAGTCAATCCTGACACGCGGCTGGACGCATGCTGCTGCTGCTCAAGCCCTCGCCGGCGCAGCAAGCAGGCGCTCGACGAGCTGGTCGAGGAGCAGCAGAATCCGCACTCGCCCCTCTATCACCAATGGCTCACGCCCGCCGAATTTGGAGCGCGGTTCGGCGTGGACGATCCGGAGCTCGACGCAGGTGACGGCGTGGCTCGCGGCGCACGGATTCACGGTGGACGAGATTCCCGCCGGCCGACAGATTGGTGGTGTTTTCCGGAACTGCCGGCCAGGTCTTCGACGCCTTTCACACGGAGTTGCACCGTCTATCGAGTGGACGGCGCCGCGCATATTGCCAATGCCGCGGACCCGCAGATTCCCGCCGCGCTGGCCGGCGTGGTGGCCGGCGTGGTTTCGCTGCACGACTTCCGGCGCAGATCGCAGATCGGAACGCTGACGGAGCTCGCCGCGCAGCCGCAGTACACGGCGGGCAGCACGCACTACCTGTTCCCGGCGGACTTCGCCACAATCTACGATCTCAACCCGCTCTACACCGCGGGAACCAATGGAACAGGCAGCTCGATCGCCATCGCGGCGCGCAGCAACATCAAGCTGAGCGATGTGGCGGCGTTCCGCTCCATGGCCGGCCTCCCCGCGAACGATCCCGCGGTGATTCTCGCCGGGGCCGATCCCGGATTGGTGGCCAACGATCAGGGCGAGTCGACGCTGGATGTGGAGTGGAGCGGCGCCGTCGCGCCGGCGGCAGCAATCGATCTTGTCGTGGCGGCTTCTACGCGCGACAACGGACGGCGTGGATCTGGCAGCCGCATACATCGTGAATCACGCAACCGCGCCGGTGGTGAGCGTGAGCTATGGCAGTTGCGAGCAGGAGATGGGCGCGGCGGAGCTGGCCTTCTACAACAGCCTGTGGGAGCAGGCGGCGAGCCAGGGAATGAGCGTCTTTGTGGCCTCGGGCGATGCGGGCGCGGCCGGCTGCTCGGCCGCCACGGACACGGCAGGGATCGGCCGCCGCCGTCAATGGACTGTGCAGTTCGCCCTATTCCACCTGCGTGGGTGGAACGGAGTTCAACGAGGGAGCGAATGCCGCGCAGTATTGGTCCGCGGCGAACTCGCCAGGTTACGGCTCGGCGCTCGGCTACATTCCCGAGGAAGTATGGAACGAGAGCGCGCTGAACGGCGGCGCGGGATTGTGGGCGTCAGGAGGGGGCGCAAGCGTGGTGTATGCGCAGCCGGCCTGGCAAGCGGAGGTGAACGGCGCGGGCGCGGCGAACGGGATGAGGGCGGTGCCGGATGTGGCGCTGTCGGCGGCCGATCACGACGGCTACTTCATGGTCGAGAACGGATTCGTACTGGATTGTCTCGGGGACCTCGGTAGCAGCGCCGTCGTTTGCCGGCGTGATGGCGCTGGTGGTCGACAGGCAGCGCGGCGCGGCCCAGGGCAATGCCAATCCCCGGCTATATGCGCTGGTGAGCTCAGCTAGCAATCCATTTCACTCCACGCCGTCGGGAAACAACAGCGTGCCGGGCGTGGCGGGGTTCATGGCCAATGGCGCGGCCTACAACCTCGGCTACCGGGCTGGGATCGGTGGACGGCGCATTGCTGGTGAAGGGCTGGAGCGCTCGCGAGACGATTGTTGTTTCGCCGATCACGCCGCGCCCCATCGGTTGTTCCCGCTTCAGCCTGCTTTCCATGCGCTGCACGCCACCGCCGCGCGCACCGAACCCGTGAAAGCTCTAGCCCAAAAAACCGGCGCAACGCCAAGCCTCACACATTGGGCGCAGACCTGGCGGCGCTGATCGGATCAATTACTCCAAAAGCGCGAAGGCCTGTTCGATTCGTGATGGCAATGTGGCGGGAGCGTCGGGCAAGGTGTTGCTGATCTCGAGCACCGTTGCGGGAGGCGAGGCGAGCGCTTTGAGGGCTTTCACGGTCGCCGGCCAGTCGATAGTGCCGTCGCCGGGCCACAAGTGCTCGTCTTTCTCGCCGTGGTTGTCGTGAACGTGAACGGAGGCGATGCGGTTGCCGAGGGTAGCGATCGCCTCCGCCGTTCCGACAGTGATGTGCGCGTGGCCAAGATCGAGGCAGACGCCGACGTTGTCAGGTGGCCCATTTCGAGGATAAGGGCCAGATGTTCTGGGGTGGTGGCCTCGCTCAGCAGATTTTCGACCAGCAGGCGGACGCCGAGCGGGCGGGCAAAGGCGCCCAGGTGCTCCAGCGCGGTCAGCCGCAAACTCGATGGTGCGTGGCGACCAGGCATCGTCTCGCTCGCCGAGATGCACCACAAGATTGCGCAGCGGAATGTGCTCGGCGGATTCCAGCGCGCGCTTGATCTCGTCCATGGCGTCGATGCGGCGGGCTCTTCTCAGGGTGCAGCACATTCACCGCCGGCGCGCCGGCGCGGCCCATCTCGCGGTCGGGATAGAGCGGGGCGTGCATGGAGAAGGGCTGCAAGCGCGTTCGAGCGGAACCACTCGGCCAGTTCCGCCACATGCTCGCGGCTGGTGTAGTCGAAGTGCTGGCGCGCGGCAAAGATCTCCACTGCCTGCGCGCCGGAGCGCTCGGCGAGCTCAAGCAGGCCCGGGTGCAAGCGATGGTTCAGGAACAGGTGAGTCGACAGGACGCGCAGCATCTTCGAGAAGCCCCTTGCGCCGGAGGAGTGTGGAACGGTTGACCGGACGCTATTGCTATTCTCGCATCTTGCGCAGGGGCTTCCGGATGCGCCGAAGTTCCGTTGCGCGCCGACATCACGAATTGTCCCGCGCTGACCGTCTATCATCAAATTCGAAGATACCGGCACTCGATCGGTTTGTGGGAGTTTGAGCACTTGGACGATGTTTTCTGGATCGAAGGAACTCCGCCTGTGCCGCTTGGCCATTGTGCTGCGCCCGCGCGGCGACGACTTGCTGAAGGACGAACTGCGTGCACATCAGGCAGAGCGGAGTGGAAACGCTCGTCTCGCTGCTTGACCCGAGCGAGGCCGCTTTGGCTTGGCCTTGGTGAAGAAGGCGCGCTCGCCGAACAGGCGGGGATGCAGCTTCCTCTCCTACCCGATTCTCGACGTCCATGTGCCCGCCAACGTTGCCACGTTCCGCGCCTTCGTGGCGGGCTTGGCTGATCGTCTTCGCGCCGGGGAGCGGATCGGCGTGCACTGCCGGGGAAGCATCGGCAGGGCTACCGTCGACCGCGGCGTGCACGCTCATCCACCTGGGCTGGAAAGCGAAGGACGCTCTGGCGGCCATTCAGGCAGCGCGGGGCTGCGTGGTGCCCGATACCGAGGAGCAAATGCGCTGGATTCTGAAGTACAAGGCGCAGCCGTGATGGCGGGCGTCCATGCCGATCGTCGACCTCAGCTTTCCCGCATCGCTGGCAGGCCGAAGTGCTTGCGGCGCGGCCGTTGATTCTGCCCCCTCGCCACTTCGTGTATCCGCGCGCGGCCGAAGAGGTGGAACGCGGCGCGTTGGAGGTGCTGATCCGGCCCGATGCGTCGGATGCACAGCCATTTCTGGCCACTTGCGCGCTCGGGTTTCGCGATCCGGCGGCGCCGACCGGCCTCTGGTCAACTCCAAGACCAGAAGAAATCTGCGCCGTTGCGGGAGGGTATGCGTACCTGATCGACACCACGGCGCCGGAGCGGTTCACGATGATTCCTTACCGGCCGGTGCTGGAGATTCGGCCGGTCGTCGCGGAGGGTCTGCTGCTGTTCGTCGGCCATCATTCGATTCTCGCGTGGGGACGCGATGGGCCAGGCGTGGGAGTCGGAGAAGCTCTCAGATGAAGGCGTGACGATTACTGGAGTTGACGGCGGCGTGCTGCGCGGAACGGGCTGGGAGATGAGGAACGACCGCGAGAAGCCTTTCGCGATTGATCTGCGGAGCGGAGCGCTTTTGTCTGGGCACTGCTGAGCGATGCACGAGCCCTAGTCTGCGGCAGAATTTCGACGGGCCCCGGCCAGTACTTCGTCGTAAGCCGCATAGACGCCCTCGAACACCGAGTCCCAACTTGCGGTGAGGGCGTAGGCGCGCGCGGCCCGGCGCATTTCGGCGAGGCGAGCGGGATCGGCGAGCAGGCCGGCGATCGCCGCGGCGAATTGGTCGTCGGGCACGATGCGGCCGGTTTCGCCGTCGCGGACGATGGTGCGCGGGCCGCCGTCGGGAGTGACGATGGCCGGCACGCCGCTGGCCAGCGCCTCAAGCACGACGTTGCCGAAGGTGTCGGTGTGCGAGGGGAAGACGAAGAGGTCCATGTTGGCGTAGGCGGTCGCAAGCGCTTCTCCGCGCAGCACGCCGGTAAACTCCGCCCGCGGCAGTCGCTCGCGCAGCCAGGCCTCGTCGCCGCCGTGGCCGACGATGAGGAAGCGGACGTTCGTCGACGCCCATGCGATCGAGTTCCTGCTGAATCTGCACCAGCAGGCCAATGTTCTTCTCGACGGAGAGGCGGCCGACGAAGCCGAGGATGCGATCGCGGTCTTCCGGATTGCGCGTGCGCTTCGCGGGATGGAAGAGCTCGGCGTCCACGCCGCGCGGCATCAGATGGCAGGGGCGGCCGGTGGCGCGCTCGAGCAGCGCGCACAGTTCAGGATTGGGCGCAAACAGCACCTTGCGCCATGGAGTAGAACCTGCGCCGCAGTCGCCAAGGCCAGGTCTTCGATCTTCTGGCCGGTGGCGGCGGATTGGCGCTTGGGCAGCAGGCGCAGGAACCATTCGGCGCGCCGCGCGGCGTACTCGTGCACGTTGGTGTGCCAACTGGCGGCAAGCGGCAGGTGCAGGTGGTGCGCCAAGCCCGCGCCCAAGAATGCCGACCTCGCTGGGGCCGGTGATGTGGATCAGGTCCGGCTGGAAACGCTCGAGCACTTCGCCGATCAGCGGAATGTGGCGGAAGAACGCCGGATCAAGGCGCAGATCCTTTTCGAGAACGAAGGAAAGAAAGCTGCGCGGCAGTTCCAGGGTCCAGACGTTGCCGTCTTCGATCAACTGCCTGGGCGCGGTCGCCGGCGCGCACGCAGAGAAAGGGAAGATTGCGCCGCCGCGCGAAGGCCTCAAAGTGGCGGCTGGTATGGGCGACTCCGTTCACTTCGTGGAAGGAGTCGGGAAAGTACGCGACGCGCGGCACTGGAGCGGTCATATCGGGGCGGAATTCGCGGTGTCAGCGGAGCTAGCGGAGTTAGTGCAAGCGAGAGCTGTCCATGCTAGCTCCGCTAACACACGCTAACTCCGCTGCTCTCCGTCAGAATTCGTGCTCGCCCAGGGCCAGGCGCAGCTGGTGCGATTCGCTCCAGGCCAGGCGCAAGCCGCCGGCCACCAGCCCCTGGCCCATGAGCTGCACCAGCGCAATGCCCCACGCCGATCAGCCGCGGCGCCGACCCCTTGGGCCAAAGCTCGCTCAGCGGCCTCACAACGCCATTGGCGTCGGGATGGTAGACGCGCTCGTCCCAGGTGCGCGAGCCTTGCGGAAACTCGGGATAGTGGCGGATGGCGTCGATGGTCGACTGCAGGATGCGATGCTTCCACGGCTCGGCGTATTGCGGCATGAAGAGCACGTTGCTCTTCTTCTCCCGGCGCACCTCGTGCACAAACTCGGTGAAGCTGGCGGCGTTGGTCAGGTTGATGTTGGCGTTCGGCTCCACGCCGTGACGGTCGCCGCCGGAGATCAGCAGCATGTTCCACTTTTCCGCCAGGCGCCGCACCGCGCGGTTCTCATCCCAGTTGCGCAGGCCGTTCAGCTCCAGCGCGTGAAGGAACGCGCCGTTCTTCTGCAGAAACTCGTTGACCAGGAACTGATGCTTTTCCTTGCCGATCAGGTAGAGATCCCACATGGGGTGGTTGAAGACCACCAGCACGTTCGGCTCGTCGATGCAGGGCGACCAGAATCTCGGTCAGGCGCGCATCGCTGGGGTGGGCGGTGAAATCCTCCAGCGTCGCCATCCACTCTGCCGCGCGGGCGCTGGGCAGGTTGTGCACGCCGAGATGGAACGACTGCGCGCCGCCGTAGGGCGCGCTCCACTCCACCGAAACCGGAATCTGCCGCGCGCTGGGCACCGTGCGCAGAAGCATGGGCGCCTTGATGTTGTCGTGGTCGGTGATGGAAACCATCGGCGCCAGGTCGAGCTTTTCGATCTGCCGCGTTTCCAGATCGAAGGCCAGCTTGGGCGTCATGGGCGGCGTCCAGTAGCTGGCTGCGTAGTCGACGCGGATGCCGTGCATCTGCTCGGCGCGCCGCTCCAGCCGCGACAGCAGCGGGCGCATCACCGGGAACTGGTTGCCAAAGTTGGCCAGGAAATCCAGCGTCTCGCGCGATTGGTTGGTGTGGCTGTGCAACGAAACACCGGTCCGAAAGCCCTTGGGGGCATCCTTGTCGCGCCAGAGGTACGAGATGGTTGAACTCGGCATTTCCGCTCCTCGATATTTCACGGATTTCCACAGCCAGTATCCGTTGCCTGCCGTGAATTTCCGGTTAAGAGCGTGCGAAATGCCCTTCAATTGAGGCATGTGATGGAATCAAAGAAGTTACCAAAATACCGAAAAACATGCGGGAAAGGCCGTGTAAATTCCGTAACAGCTCGATGCTGGCATGGCTGCGAGCACGGCTCCGTTCCTTCGGCTCTTTCGAATCAAACGCATGTCACGGTCCATAGTGCCTTTTAGGTTAAAGAAATTCTGTGAATTCTCAGTGAAACGACGAATCCAGGAGACAATGAATATCGCAGGTGCCTTTTCGCGCGAATCGTGCCGCGGAAAAATGTGGCGCTATTCTTGCCGATCCTGGCTGCGGCTTTGTCATTTCCGCGTCTTGGCAAGCTCTGGGCTGAGAAAATCGTCCATGTTCCAGCCGGCCATCAGATCTTCGTCCGTGCACTAGCTTCTTGTTCTCAGCGATGCGCAGCCGGAGCCGAGGCCAGCTTCGGCGGCAAGGTAGTTCTCGGTCAGACCCTGGCGCAGCAGTTCGAAGGCTTGCTCGGGCGAATCCGCGAACTGGAACAGATCGAGATCCTTGGGAGAGATGGCGCCCGTATCCACCAGCGCTTCGAGGTTGAAAACCTTCTTCCAGTACTCCGGTCCGTAGATGAGCACCGTGATCTTCTTGGCCAGCTTCTGGGTCTGGGCAAGGGTGAGAATCTCGAACATCTCGTCGAGCGTGCCGAAGCCGCCGGGAAAAACCACCAGCGCCTTGGCCAGGTAGGCGAACCAGAGCTTGCGCATAAAGAAGTAGTGGAACTCGAAGTTGAGCGAAGGCGTGATGTAGGGGTTCGGCCTCTGCTCGAAGGGCAGCAGGATGTTCATGCCGATGGTCTTGCCGCCGGCCTCATAGGCGCCGCGATTGGCCGCCTCCATGATTCCGGGACCGCCGCCCGAGGTGACGACAAAGCGGTGCTTGCGCGAGGGGATGGTCTTGGCCCATTGCGTAAGCAGTTGCGCGAGACGTCGCGCATCTTCGTAGTAGCGAGCCATCTCCACCGCGGCCACGGCGCGCTTGCGCTGCAGGTCGGTGGCACTGCCTGCCGCGATCTCACGGGCTTTGGCGGGCTGCTCTTCGCTGGGAGCGGGCTGCGTGGAGCCGGTGTTATCGAGCAGCTCCAGGGCATGATCGGCTTCTTCGCGCCCGCGAAAACGCGCCGAGCCGAAGAAGACCACCGTGTCCTGAATCTGTTCGCGGCGGAATCGCGCCAGCGGCTCGAGAAACTCCGACACAATCCGGATCAGGCGTCCGTCGGCGCTGTTCAGGAATCCTGAATTCTCGTAGGCCAGCGGCGCGCGCTCCAGAGGCGGCGGCGCTCCGTTGCCGGGAATCACGGCGCGGGGAGACGCTTCAGAAGCTGCGCTTTTAGGAACTCCACCAGAACTCTTCAGATTCTCCACTTTCTCGGCTTTCCGATCCCTGTTCGCTGATCCCTGTTCCCTGTCTTTCATCATCTCAACCATCCCGATGACGAATGGCGTCTTGAAACGCAATCCAGAGATTCAAAAGACCGAGCCCGGAAACGATGCCGCGCACTGCGCCGTTGGCGGCAAAGTCTGCGAGCGCGGGAAACTGCAGAAAGATCGGATTCTGGTCCCAGAAAGTGTGCGACCATGGCGCGTAGCAGATGGCCAGTCCGATGTACATGCGCAGCATGACGCGCAAAAACAATTCCACGCGCTCAAGCCAGCGGGGAATCCGGTGCGGCGGCGTGCGACGGTTGCATCGGGCGCGGAGCCAGATGCAGGATCCAATGGCGGCCCAGGCAGTGAGCCGGGCTCGCAGTGAGCGTAGACGATGACGATTCCGGCTGCTGCTGCATTCGTTTGCTTCTGTCCGCCGTCCCCGATGTCTTTGTACCGCAATCACTTGCCGCGCATCGGCGGCCCTCGGCGCCGGTCGCGGGGAACCCAACCCGGCACAGGGACACCGTATTGCAACGGTATCACAGTGTGCACCGGGCCGCAGAGGCGGAAACCGGCGTCGAGACAGCGGCCTCGCCCACGAACTCTTCCGCATCAGTTGTGCGCGCGGAGTCAAAGCCGGTCAAAGCCGAAGGTAGACCCCGATCATCGGCTCCGCTGTATGGGCAAAGGCGTTGGTTGAGCTAAATGCTTTCGTGATATCGGGAGCCTTGTAGACGTTGCCGCGGTACTGGAAGCGCAAACCGAGGTGCGGCAGCAGACCCCAGTCCAGCCCGGCGCCATACACGTAGACCACGGTGTTGGAACTCGTGCTGTTGCCTTGGCCGCTCGCCGGTTCGTTCAGCAACAGACCCGCGCCCGCAAGCGCGAAGGGCCTCAGATTCGCCGCCTTGAAAGAGATCAGCCAGTCGCCGGTGATCTCATGCGCGTTGCCCGCTATCGCGGCCGTGGAAACACCGCACGGCGGGGTATTGGTTAGGCAGGCAGGAGTGTATACCTGGTTGGCGCGGTTGAAAGCGTACGTGGCTTCATAGCCAACCAGCGGGTTGCTGATGTGGCGCAGCTCGAAAAGTCCACCTGGGGAGTTCGATGGGCTCTGCTGCACGCCGTTGCCATTCGTCGCGCCACTAAACGTTCCGTAGAGGCTTGCGGCAACGTCTGTCTGCGCAAAGGCGCTCGCGCTGCTCAGCGCGGTTACCCCAAGCAGGATAAAAGCGAACACGAACCATTTTTTCGTTTGCATGATTGCCTCCGGGATTCATGATGTGCGAGTCGCATGGTGAACTTTCGGCACGCCGCTACCCACGTTGATTTGGATGCAGAAATTTGGCGCAGGTGAGCGATTGGCGAAGAACGGCCAGCTATAGCCAAAAGGCGACTCCACCCCTATCCTCGGGAGAGTCCGACGGATATGAAACGGAGCTTCGACAAATTGCGGCTGCGAAACTGCTCTAGAAACGGTAAAAGACGCCGCCCATGGGCTCGTAGATCTGGGTATATTTCGTCGTCGAGTTGAAGAGGTCAAAAAGATTCGGCGCCTTGGTCATGTTGCCGCGGACTTGCAAGCGCAGACCGAAATGCGGTAGAAAACTCCAATCCAGGCCGCCACCGTAGACGAAGTCCGGCCGCATGACGGTATTGACGGCGTATCCGGGGACGGGCCCATTGGGAGTCGATCCGGTTGGGCTTGCCCGGTGAACGATAAAGACAAAGCCGATGCCGCCCAACGCAAACGGTCTCAGGTTTCCGGATCTTCTTGAGAGACTATCCAATCACCGCCGAATTGCGGTGGCTTTGCCGAAACCTGAGCGGTTGGCAAGCGGAGGCTTCCGGCAAGACCGTGGGAAAGCAGGTCGGGGGAGTGGCATTGAGTGGCGATATAGGACTGATTCGGCGGGATTGAAGGTGAGCCTCAAATTCAAAGCCCACGAGCGGATTCGCGATATGGCGCCATTCGAAAAGCCCGCCTTCGGAGTCTGTTGGCGTCTGCTGGGTGCCGGAGCCGCTGGTGCTGCTGGTGATGGTTCTGTAGCCGCTCAACGCCACATCGGTCTGCGCTTGGGCCGTTGCGCCGCACAGTGTAGCCGCCGCGACCACCACGAACGCGCCTTGCATCCAAATCTTCATCCGAATCACAGCCTCCTGGGTTGATTGCCTTCTTTGTATTGCATGCCTAGAAATCCGCCCTCTGCTATCTTCAACGCATTTCGACGCCTGAACAAGCCGAACGGATATGAATCGCGACACGAATCAGACGCCGGTCGAGCCAAAAACGGAATCAACCAACTCACGAAACTGCGGGCAGGCCCGCGAGCGCCATGGCGATCTCTTCCGCCGGATACTCGTAATTCTCCAGTTTACCCGCCTGGTAGTCGATGTAGGACTGCATGTCGAAATGGCCGTGCCCGCTCAGGTTGAAGAGAATGGTGCGCGGCTTGCCTTCGGCCTTGGCTTCGAGAGCCTGGCGAATGGCTTCGGCGATGGCGTGATTGGCCTCCGGCGCGGGCACGATGCCCTCCGACTCGGGCAAACTGAATGCCGGCAGCGAACGCGTCGAGCTGCTGCACGGTGGTGGCCTCGGCCAGGCCGAGATCGATGACGTGCGAGACCAGCGGCGCCATGCCGTGATAGCGCAGCCCGCCGGCGTGAATTCCCGGAGGCATGAAGGTGCTGCCCAGCGTGTGCATCTTGACCAGCGGCGTCAGATGGCCGGTGTCGCCGAAGTCGTAAGCGAAGCGGCCCTTGGTGAGGCTGGGGCAGGCGGCAGGCTCGACGGCCACAACGCGCGCGTGGCACTTTCCCTTGAGCTTGCGCCCCAGGAAGGGCATCACCAGGCCGGCAAAGTTCGATCCGCCGCCGGTGCAGCCGATGATGACGTCGGGCTCGTCGCCGGCCAGCGCCATCTGCTCGATGGCTTCCTGGCCGATGACGGTCTGGTGGAGCAGCACGTGATTCAACACGCTGCCCAGCGCGTACTTGGTGTGCGGATCTTTGGCGGCGACTTCGACAGCTTCAGAGATGGCAATGCCGAGCGAGCCGTTGGAGTGGGGATGCTCGGCGAGAATGGCGCGGCCTGACTCGGTCTCAGTGCTGGGGCTGGCGATGACCGAGGCGCCGAAGGCTTCCATCAGGGCGCGGCGATAAGGCTTCTGGTCGTAGCTGACGCGCACCATGAAGACCTTGCAGTCGAGGCCGAGAAAGGCGCAGGCCATGGACAGCGCGGAGCCCCACTGGCCGGCGCCGGTCTCCGTGGCGAGGTGCTTCACGCCTTCCTGCTTGTTGTAATAGGCCTGCGGGACCGCGGTATTGAGCTTGTGCGAGCCGGCCGGGCTCACGCCTTCGTATTTGTAGTAAATGCGCGCCGGCGTATCCAGCGCCTTCTCCAGCCGGCGCGCGCGCATCAGCGGCGAAGGGCGCCACTGCGCATAAATCTGCCGCACCTCTTCGGGAATCTCGATCTCGCGCTCGGTGCTGACCTCCTGCATGATCAGGCCCATGGGAAACAGCGGCGCCAGATCGTCCGGACCGATGCGGCTTGCAGCGTGCCGGGATGCAACGGCGGCGCCAGGGGCTTGGGCAGATCGGGAAGGATGTTGTACCAGGCTTGCGGAATGTGGCTTTGCGGCAGGTTGTACTGGATTGTCTCCATGCGCAACATTTTACAGGGCCGCGCGGGGATTCGACGTGCGCTAGCGCCACGCGGGATGTCAGCGCTGGCTCAGCTTCTCCGGCTGCGACTCTGCGGTTGAACTCGGCCGACTTGTTCCGCGGCACGCTGAGCGATTGCCAGTGGTCGCAGGCAAAGTGCTTCGCCAGCAGAACAATCTGCCCCACGTGATGCGGGATAGTGCGCCAACTGACGATTGATGGCCTGCATTACGGAGTGCGCTTCGCCGCGGATGGTCACGGTGCGCCCAAGGTCGGCATCGGTTAGCGGCTCGATGGCCGTGAAGAGCCGGTTCCATCCGTCTTCCCATACCGCCATCAGGTCCTTCCGCGTGGCAGGCGGATCGACGAATTCGCTGTCGCGGTCGCGGTCAGGCTTCTCGCCGTCGGTGGTCAGAAAGTCGGTCCAGCGGGAGCGCATGTTGCCCGCCATGTGTTTCACGATGACCGCGATGGAGTTGGCTTCATGGTCGAGGCGGCGAAGAGTTGCTCGTCGGTGACCTGCTCCATGGCGCGCTCGGCCAGCCGCTTGTAGTAGCGGAAGAGCGCGAGAGCGTCTTCGATGTACGATGTTGTGAATTCGAGAGCCATGGAGAAATTGATTTAGGACGGTAGTGCGTCAAGCCTTCGCAGCGCCCTTCATGCCGCGAATGTCTTGCTATTCAGGCTTTGATCGCGAAGCCCGGCGAGAAGACCCGCGACGGAGATGTCCTCGTCCAACGCCTCCCAATGCAGGCCACGGCGGCTGATCCTCACTTGCTTGCGCTGCTTTGCGGTGCCACGCAGCAAACGCGGAAACCATGCCAGCGGAACTCCGATCGTCCGGCCGTCGGTCAAATCGACCCACATACAATCAGGGTCGAATCTCACTCGCTTTGCGCTAACCGAAGAACTCATCCCATGCCCTCTCGATCCGGTCCCGATTTGCCAGGATAATCTCCAGCAGCTCACGGAGAGTTCGAGCGTCGTAACCATCATTGTAGGCCAGCCGAACCTCAGGCTCCAACCAGAATTTCGCTTCGCTGCCTCTCAAGTGATATGACGGCTCGGGCGACCTCGTTGAATAAAAGAAGACACCACGCTCGCAAAGACGTGGCATCCATCATCGTTCGCGTAAATATGCACTTCTCGATCTGGCCGCCTTCCACCTGCCGCGCGCGGAACATGCCAGGCGTGTTGAAGCTCCAGGCAAGCTGGCCGTCGGGTGCGATGGCGATGACGCCGCCGTCACCGTGGATGGGCGCGAGTTGCTTGTGGATGACCTCGTCGGCAGCCTGCTGCAAGCGTGAGTCCCTTGTATTGAACCAGCGCGCAGATCTCGCGGGCCACGGTGTAGCGAATGAAGTACTCGCCGACGCCGGTGCCCGAGACGGCGCAGGATTGATTCGAGGCGTACGTTCCGGCGCCGATGAGGGGCGAGTCGCCCACGCGGCCCGGCATCTTGCCCTGCAAGCCGCCTGTGGAAGTGCCGGCGGCGATGTTACCCTGCCGATCGAGCGCCACCACTCCCACGGTGCCGTAGCGGTGCATGTCGGCCGGCTCCTGCCACTGCGCCACCGGAACGGGCTGGCCCGGCGGCGGCGCACCAGCCGGACGCGGCGGAATGGGCTTGCCCTCCTTTTGTAGCTGCTTGACCAGCGATTGCCAGCGGCTTTCCGTGAAGAAGTAGGCGGGGCCTGCCTGTTCCATGCCGGCTTGCAGGGAAAAAGCATCGGCGCCGGGACCGACGAGGAACACGTACGGCGTCTTTTCCATCACCGCGCGCGCCAGGGTGATGGGATTGCGAGTGCGGGTGACGTCGGCCACAGCGCCTGCGCGCAGGGTTGCGCCATCCATGATGGCTGAGTCCATCTCGTTCTTGCCGTCGGCAGTAAAGACCGCTCCGCGTCCGGCGTTGAAGAGCGGATCGTCCTCCATCACGCGGATGGCGGCTTCGACGGCATCGAGCGACGAGCCTCCGCGATCAAGTACTGCTGCGCCTGCCTGCACAGCTTTGCTGAGCGAGGCGCGATAGGCCTTATCGCCTTCAGGCCCCAGCTTTGCGCGGTCGATGTCGCCCGCGCCGCCATGCACCACGATCGCCCAGTGGCGGGCTTGAGGTTGCTGCGCCATAGCCGATGCTCCAGTCATGACGGCCCACGCGACGATCGAGCAGATGAGCTTTGTCATTTTCGCTTGCACGCGCCGACCCTCCATCCGCCTCCCATGGTACCGCCGTTGCGCTGAGTTGGCTGCCGGTCAGCGCCAGTACGCTTCACTTCTGATCCACTCAATTGAGCGGACTCGTCGAGGCTCGCATTCGAATCTAGGCATCGGACTCGAAGTCGGAGGGCGACACGTGCCTCATCCATTCTCTCGTTCCCGCGTACCGGCAGGATTCAGATGCAACCTTCGCCGCCTCTGCCAGAGACTCGATGAATCCGCGCCCGGTGGACGCGAAATAGCAATAGGCGCCGTGAAAGATGTCTCCGGCGCCCATGGTGTCGACCACTTCGACCTGAGGGACGGTCAAGGTTCCCGAGGATTGGCCGGAGACGAACTGGATCGGTTCGGCTCCGTCCGTGATGGCAATGTTCGCGACTCCGCGGTTCTTCAGGAACTGAACCACTTCGTTTCTCGACGCACAACCCGGAGGCAGAAAATTGTCGGAACAGATGGCGGTTTGGACACTTTTGAGAAGTTCCTCCGTCCCATCCTTCCAGCTTCCCCCATCGAGCACGACCGGCGTTCCTCGGGCGCGCGCCGCTGCGGCCCATGCCTGGCATGCCTGCATGTAATGGCCATCGACCAGGACGATGCGCGCCTGTTCGCAGAGACTCTGTGTCCACCTCCGCGGGACGCGTGGTGACGCGCGTTGCGTTGGCCGAGACCACGTTGCGCTTGCCGTGGCTGTCAACGGAGACCGACGAGAGAACGGGAACTCCTTCAAATTGGGGATTCAGATCGACGAGTTGAACCTGGTATTTTTCGAGTTCCTCTCGGATGACGTTAGCCACGGCATTGCGCCCTACTGCCGTAACCAGCGCTGCTCTGCCTCCCAGGTGAGCGAAGGCGACCGTTGCATTCGTGGCAGGCCCGCCCACGAAGACATCCTGGCTGTGCGCCTCGACTTTTGTGTTCGCCGAGGGAAACTCGTCGACGCCGTAGACGATGTCAATAGTCGAGAGTCCGATAAAGATGCCAAGTGTCATCGGTGATCTGCTCCACTCGAATTCTGCTTGCCGTCATTACTAGTTTGCCCTGTCGATCACCCGGTGTGCCGCCGTCTCAGCTTCGTTTCGCTCTGCGCGCTCCGCCCTTGGCGAGGACAGGCCGGGCAGTGGAGAATGCTTGGGTTCCTCAAATTGATCTACGGGTTGCGCTCTGATCGGCGCCAAGACGCTTCGCCAGCCGCGCAAATCCCGACAAGGAAGGTTTGATGCATTCTATCTGGTTTGGCGAGTTCATGGGCACGCTGGTTCTGGTGCTTCTGGGCAACGGCGTGTGCGCCGGCGTAACGCTGCGCAAGTCCTATGCGGCGGATGCGGGCTGGATGGTGATCACCACCGGCTGGGCGCTGGGCGTGCTGTGCGGCGTGATGGTGGCGCAGGCGTTCGGCAGTCCCGGCGCGAACCTGAATCCGGCCATCACGCTTGCCGCTGCCGTGAGCAGCGGGGACTACGCGCAGCTCCCCGTCTATTGGTCCGCGCAACTGCTGGGCGCGATGAGCGGCGCGGCGCTTGGTGACCCTCCACTACGCGCCGCACTGGCGGCTGACGCCCGATCCCGCGGCCAAGCTGGGCGTCTTCTGCACCAACGGGGCGGTGCGCAGTCCACTGGCAAACATCTTCAGCGAGATGCTGGGCACGGCGGTGCTGGTCGTGGTGGCGGCCGCCATCTTCTCGCACGGTGTGGCGATGAACGGGCCAGCGGCGGGATTGGGACCGTGGCTGGTCGGCAGCCTGGTGTGGGGCATCGGGCTTTCGCTGGGCGGCACGACGGGATATGCGATCAACCCGGCGCGCGATCTGGGACCGCGCATCGTTCACGCGCTGCTGCCGATTCCCGGCAAGGGCGGATCGAACTGGCGCTACGCGCCGATTCCGATCGTCGGCGATCTGGCTGGTGGCGCTCTGGCGGGGCTGTTGCTGCACTACGCGCATTTGTGAAGCGCCGGGAACATGCGGCTTCGTACTATCACGCCCTTTCCGCGAGAGCACGGAAGAGGTGGGACTCGGGGAGTCGTAGGCGCGTATCGAGATTTGTCCCGCCTTTTCCACAAGGGACGCGAGGAGGCGGACACCAGGCAGCCGATTCGCTTCGCATCGAAACGAAATCACTCCAGGCAGGACGCGACGACGGCCAGCGCGGCGATGGCGGCGGTTTCAGCGCGCACGATGCGCGGGCCGAGCGACGCGGCGCGCCAGCCGTTGGCGTCGAAGAGAGCTTCTTCCGCGGGAGCCCATCCGCCTTCAGGGCCGATGGCGATTTCGAGCGCGGGCATTTCCGCATTGCGCTGCGTCGATGGCTTCTTCGATCGCGTGACGCAGGGTGGTGGTGCGCTCCTGCTCGGCGAGCACGATGCGTGTGGACGCGGAGGCGGCGCGCACGCGCGTCGGCCAGATGCAACAGGGTCGTGGATCAGCGGCACATCGGAGCGGCGCGCCTGTTGAGAGGCTTCGTGCGCAATGCGGCGCCAGCGTTCGGCGCGCTTCTCCGCAGCCTGGGCCAGGTGCTTCTCGGTTCTTCGCGCGACGACCGGCGCGATCGCGGCGACGCCGAGCTCGGTGGCTTTCTCAATCGCCCACTCCATGCGATCGAACTTGTAGATGGCGATCACCAAAGTAACGGGCAGTGCGGGGTCGGCCTGGAGCTCCGCGGCAAGGTTGAAGCGAACTTCGCTCTTTTCCCCGGCTAGCGTGACCGCGGCGACCTGGGCATGAAAGACGCGGCCGCCGGCCACAACGTCCGCCTCCATGCCGGGTTGCGCGCGGAGCACGCGCGCCAGGTGTTCGGCTTGCGTGCCGGCGATGGTGGCAGTAGCTTCGTCCCAATGTTCGGCGATCCAGCGGCGGCGGGTCATCGTTCTCGTGCAGTCACTCTCTTCATTTAAAGTTTAAGCCGTCTCGCCAGCCCGTGCGCTGAACTCATGAATGGATTGAGGATCACCAATCATCGCGCCCCGCGCGGGTTTCAGCCACTTTACATGATCTCGCGTCGTCCCTTTGATGTGCGCTCGTTTCTACCGCAAAAACACTAAGGGGAACGCTTTTGAGCGTCCCCCTAGAGTGTTGCCTTTCGGTTTGTTCGATCCGCTACTTTTTCTTCGCGGTCTTCTTTGCGGCCTTCTTTGCCGCCTTCTTCGCTGGTTTCTTGGCTGCTTTCTTGGTTGCCATTTGCCTATTCTCCCTTTTCGATGGGTTGCATCGATTCTGCAATTTAAAAACTGCAGATGAAGAATGTATAGATTCATGCGACATCGATGTCAAGAAAAAAACGACGTGAGAGTGAAAAAAAGATCAACATCGTTCCGGCGGCGAATCGACCGCCGAAGCAAATTCTGAGTCGAAATTCGAAACGCAGATCGAAAATTGCGCGCAATCGAATCGCAACGGATGAACGCGCGAGCGTCAATTCCCGAAGCCGGCGGTCGCTCGCTCCTTCACAAATTGTCCGAGTGTCCGGCGTCGCGGCGCTGAATCAGGTTGTCGAGATATGGCTGGCGATCCTTGGGATTCGTCTTGAGCAACACCTCGTAAACACACCGCGCGCTTTCGATGCCAACCTGGTATTCAGCAATGCGATCGTGCCGGCGGTCGGATGCAGGATGAGAAATGCCGTCTGGGAGAAGGCATCCGCGATGAAGGCCAAGCTCACGTCGAGCTTCCCGTTCCCTGTTTCCCGCTTTACTCCATGAACTCGCGGACGAACTTGTTCTGGCTGTGGAGAAGCTCGTCGAGTGAGCCGTCGAAGATGAGCCGGCCTTCTTCGAGCATGAGGAAAGTGGTATTGGGGTTGGTCACTCTCGCGGGAAGCGGAACCATGCGATCCTGTTCCGGATCGAAGCGGTGATTGCAGAGGACGAAGGCATCCTGGAGGCGGTGCGTGACCAACAGAGAGGGAGTTGCGTTGCACGTCGCGCTGCTTGACGATGAGTTCGATGATGGTGGTGGAGGTGACGGGATCGAGGCCGCCGGTCGGCGAGTCATAGAGGATCAGTTCAGGCCGGTTGATGAGGGCGCGAGCGATGGCCACGCGACGCTTCATGCCTCCCGAGAGGCTTGCGGGATACAGGTCGAAGGTTTCTTCCAGGCCGACAAAGCTAAGCGCCTCGCGGACGCGACTGTCGATCTCTTCATCGGGAACGCGCTCCTGGATCAGCTGGTAGGCGACGTTGTCGCGCACGGTGAGTGAATCGAAGAGCGCGCTCTCCTGAAAAACCATTCCGGCCCGCGAGCGCAAGGGAAAGAGCTTCTCCTCGGGCATGCGGGAGATGTCCTCGCCGAAGAGCAGGACACTGCCCTTCTGCGGACGAAGCAGGCCGATGATCAATTTGAGCAGCACGCTTTTGCCCACGCCGGCGGGCCCGAGCAGAATGCGCGTCTCCGCGGGCGCCACGGAGAAGGTGATGTCCTCAAGAACCGGCGGACCATCGAACGCTACGGACACGTCGCGCAACGGCGACGACAGGGCCGGCGGCCTGCCCGGGACCCGGAGATTGAGGCGCAGCGGCGGAAGCGTGGTTCATGTGGGGAAGATGGAGAGCAGTACGTGAGTGATGACGAAGTCGACGGCGATGATGAGAACCGAGGAGTTGACCACGGCCGAAATCGTGGAGCGGCCCACGCCCTCGGTGCCTCCGGTGGTTCTCATGCCGTAGAAGCAGCCGATGGAACCGAGGATGTAGCCGAAGAAGAGGGGTTTGACCAAGCCCTGGATAATGTCGGGATAGTGAAGGTGCTCGTAGGCCATGTGGAAGTACTGGGTGCCGTTCTGATGGTTGAGGAAGACCGTGACAGCGGCGCCGCCCAGGATGCCGAATGCGTCGGCCACGATAATGAGAAAGAGAAGCATGATGATGCTGGCGAAGATTCGCGGGGTGACCAGCTTGCGCATTGGGTCCACGCCCAGTGCCCGCATGGCGTCGATCTGCTCGGTCACCACCATGGAGCCGAGCTCGCTGGCCATGGACGATGCGTTGCGCCCGGCAACCATGATGCCGGTCAGCACTGGGCCGAGTTCGCGGATCATGGTGAGGCTCACGAATTGGCCCGTGACAGCCGTGGCGCCAAACTCCGAAAGGGTGGCTGCGGACTGGAGCGCAAGCACGCCGCCGGTAAAAAAGCCAGAGAGGAATACGATGGGCAGCGAACCGACGCCAATGATGTCGGATTGAACGAGGAAGTCCGTCCAGTAGATGGGAGGGCGGAAGAGATTGAGCAGCGCGCGCGCTCGCGAACAGGGAATAATCCTGGACGGTGAGCACGATTTGTTTGGCGGTACGGTCGATCGCGGATATCGCCATGGGTGCCGGTCTGCGGAGACAGCAGATTTGAGCCGCTTCCGAGGACAGGATAGCGCATGGAACAGGGCTGGCATGAAAAGCCAAGGGACCTGCAACGCTCTCCAAAGGATTCGACTCGGCGGGGCGACGCCCGCTGTCACGCGAAATATCTCGCGGGGAAAGCGCCAATGAATGATTCCCTGGCAACACTCGTCTGTACCTGTGCGAATCAGAAATCCGTGGTGCTCCAAGACGAATTGGCGCGCATAAGTGGCTTTTCCTCAACGTCGGGCAATACTGGCAAGTTCCTGCCAGCGCCAACGGAGACAGTGAACCTCGCCCCAGACCGCATCCAACCGTGTATCGGGAGGGTACCATGCATCTGTTTCGCGTGCGTCTGATCCTTGCTCTGATCGCAAGCGTGACGCTGGTGTCGGTTGCCTCCACGTATTTTGACGTATTGGCCCACCGGCACACCTTGCGCGAGGATCTGGAGCGCCGCACAAAGTGGATGGGCATGAGCATCGAGCCGGACGTGCGTAGCGCGCTCGCGACAGGCGATCCCTCTGATCTTCCCGGTTTGACGGAGCTCCTGAAGACCGGAACGGGCGCACTGGGACTGGCGATATACGACGCACACGGGAATCTTCTGGCTGGCAGCGGTCCACCGGACGTGATGGGGGCGCTGGCGCGGCGGCGTGGTCGAGAAATCGTTGCAGCGGGGAGTTGACGGTCGGCGCGTTTGGGCACGCGGGGCAATGGCAGTGGCTGGAAGAGGCTTTTCCTATCCACAACGGAAACCAGTTGCAAGGGGCCATGGCGCTTGTCGTGGATGCCGGCTACATCCGGTCTGAAGGAATCGATCTGTGGCGGCGAAGCTTCTGGCGGATTGTGGCGCTTGTGATCCTGATCGTCGGCCATCACGATCGGGATGGTGCGTTGGTTCCTTCTCCGCCCGATGAGCCGGGTCGCGGAGCGCCTGCGCCGGCTGCGCATCGGCCATGCGGAGAAATCCACGGAGTCGGGGGTTCCGGAACTCGGCCTGTTTTCGCCGCTGGCGCGCGAGGTGGAGACGATGGCCGAAAGCCTGAAAGCGGCCCGCGCCGCAGCCGCTGCGGAGGCCCGCCTGCGCGAAGCCGGCGAGCACTTATGGACCGCCGAGCGATTGGCCGTGCACATTCGCAATCGTGCCGGTTCAAGCCGCATCTTCGTGGTTTCAAACCGCGAGCCGTATATGCACGTCCGGCAGGGCCGCGAGATCAGTTTGCGTGGTGCCGCCGAGCGGGCTGGTGACGGCGCTTGAGCCGGTGCTGCGCGCATGTGACGGCGTTTGGGTGGCCAGCGGCAGCGGCGACGCCGACTCCGCGACAGTGGACGAGTTCGACCGGCTGCGCGTGCCTCCCGACGATCCGCGCTACACCCTGCGCCGGGTATGGCTTTCAGAGGAAGAGGAGGCGCAGTACTACGATGGCTTCGCCAACGAGGGGCTGTGGCCGCTCTGCCATATTGCGCACACGCGGCCCATCTTTCGCGCCGCCGACTGGGAGTGCTATCAGCTCGTGAACCAGAGGTTTGCCGACGCGCTGCTTGAAGAGATGCAGGACAGTCGCGGAGCCGGTGGTCTTTGTGCAGGATTACCACCTGGCTTTGCTGCCGCGCCTGGTGAAGAAGGCGAGGCCGGATGCGCGCGTGGCAATTTTCTGGCATATTCCCTGGCCCAATCCGGAGGCATTCGGGATTTGTCCCTGGCAGGCCGAGCTGCTGGATGGGCTCCTCGGCGCGGACCTGATCGGATTCCACATTCCGCTTCACTGCCATAATTTTCTTGCCACGGTGGATCGCGTCGCTGGAGGCGCGCACCGACCGCGATCACCTGTCGGTGCTCCGTCATGGGCACACCAGCGTCGATACGGCCTTACCCGGTAAGCGTGGCGTTTGATGGAACCATGCAGCCCGCAGCGGATTGGGACCGACGAGACGATGAGACGAGGAACGTGACGGCCGCGCGTCAGCAACTGTTGAGCGAGTTCGGCGTGCGCGCCGAGTGCCTGGCGCTGGGCGTAGACCGGCTGGACTACACCAAGGGAATCGTGGAACGGCTTGAGGCCGTCGAGCAACTGCTCGAAGACCACCCCTGGCACCGGGAGCGGCTGACGATGGTGCAGATTGCCGCGCCCAGCCGGACGCGCATTCCCAGCTACGCTGAGCTGCGCCGCCGCGTCGAGGAGACGGTGGCGCGCATCAACTCCCGCTATCAGACCGTGCATTGGAGGCCCATCGTTCTCATCGAGCGCCAGTGCAACCACGAGGAAGTGAGGCACTGGTACCGCGCCGCTGATGTGTGCCTGGTGACTTCGCTGCACGACGGAATGAACCTGGTGGCCAAGGAGTTCGTTGCCGCGCGCGACGACGAAGACGGGGTGCTGGTGCTGAGCAAGTTCACCGGCGCGGCAGTGGAACTGCGCGATGCTTTGCTGGTGAATCCCTACGACGTTGTCGGCGTGGCCGAGGCCATCCACAGCGGCTTGGAAATGAGCTTCGAGGAGCGCCGCGAGCGCATGCAAAGAATGCGGCGCCAGGTCATGGAATACAACATATATATGTGGGCGGCCAAGATGCTGGGCGACCTGCGCGAACTGCGCCTGGAATCCGCGGAAGGCGCGGAGCCGGACCGTGTTGCGCCATCGAGCGTCGCGCCGCGGAGATCGCGGCGGAAAAACTGGCCTGAAAGCGAGCTTCGATTGACGAGCGAGGCAGCAAGAGAAACTGGACGATTTCTTTCGCGCCTTCACCGGCGCGGCCGCCCTGTATTGCTGCTGGACTATGACGGGACGCTGGCGCCGTTCCGGGTCGACCGCTTCAAGGCGCGGCCCTGGGCCGGCGTGCGCGAGCTGCTGACGCGCATCCAAAACCAGGGCAGAACGCGCGTGGTGGTCGTCACCGGCCGCCCCGCCGCAGAGATTGTGCCGCTGCTGGGCGTGCGAGCCCGCGCCGGAGGTCTGGGGCTTGCATGGCGCCGAACGGCTGCACGCCGATGGCCGGCGCGAACTGGAGATGCATGCCTCCCGAAACTCGCGCCAAACTCGATGCGCGTGCTGCGACAGCTTCGCAGCGACTCGCTCGGCGGGCTGATTGAGGAAAAGCCCAACGCGATCGCGATGCATTGGCGCGGCGTCCCGCCGGCAAGGCCAAAGCGATCGAGAAACGAACGCGCGCGCTGTTTGAGCCGCTGGCGCAAATGGACGGCTTGACTTTGCTCGAATTCGAAGCCGGCCTCGAACTTGCGTGCAGGCCGCGACAAAGGCGAAGCGGTCAGGATGCTTCTTGAAGAGACAGACAGCTCGAGGGCCGCATCCCACTGCGTATCTCGGCGACGACCTGACCGACGAAGCGGCCTTTCGCGCCATCAAGGGACGCGGGTCTGGGCGTGCTGGTCAGCCGCCAACGCCGCTCGACCGCCGCCGACGTCTGGCTGCGCCCGCCGGGGGAGTTGAAGGACTTCCTCAAGAGGTGGTTGCGAGCCTGCCGCGCCCTGATTGGGATCGGATTCGGCCTGAAGTCCGAACGTTCGTTACATCGCGTTCTTCCGCCATGAAATCGCGAGACGCCGCATTTACAATCGAATCTATATGATCCGCTTCTCGACAGCCGGTGAATCCCACGGCGAGGCCCTGATTGCGCTGGTCTCCGGGATTCCCGCCGGCGTGCCCGTCGATCTCGACTTTGTGAACCGCGAGCTTTGGCGGCGCCAGCAGGGCTATGGCCGCGGCGGCCGCATGAAGATCGAGACCGATCAGGCTCACGTGCTCTCCGGCGTGCGCCACGGCAAGACCATCGGCTCGCCCATCGCGATTCAGCTCGATCAATCGCGACTGGAAAAACTGGCAGGAGAAGCTGCCGGTCGAGGCCGGCGATCCCGCCAAGCATCGCGCCGTGGCCTCGCCGCGGCCCGGCCACGCCGACCTGGCCGGCGCGCTGAAATTCAACTTCCCCGATGCCCGCTACGTGCTGGAGCGCGCCTCGGCGCGCGAGTCCGCCGCCCGCGTTGCCGCCGGCGCCTTTGCCAAGCTGCTCCTGCGCAACCTGGGCATCGAAGTCGCGAGCCACGTCATTCGCGTGGGCCGCGTCGAGCTTGACCGCGACGCGACGTGGGAAGAGATTGCCGCTCTCGCCGGCAAAGACGAAGTCGTTCTCGCCTGCGTCGATCCCGCCGCCGAAGCGCGCATGAAGGAGGAAGTGGAAGCGGCGACACGCGCCGGCGACACCGTGAACGGCGTCTTTGAAGTTGTGGCGCACGGCGTTCCCGCCGGCCTTGGCTCCTACGCCAATTGGGACGAGCGGCTCGACGGCCAGCTTGCCTGGGCCGTGATGAGCCTGCAGGCCGTGAAAGCCGTTGAGATCGGCCGCGGCGTGGCGGCTGCGGCATCGTTCGGCTCGCGCGTCCACGATCCCATTCACTACGCCGCCGAGAATCCGCCGGGCAGGCCCACGCGCTTTACGCGCCCGCACAACAATGCCGGCGGCATCGAGGGCGGCGTTTCCAACGGCGAAGACATCGTGGTTCGCGGCTACCTGAAGCCCATCTCCACGCTGCGCCAGCCGCTCGAATCGGTGCGCTTCGATACGCGCGAGCCCACCAGCGCAAGTTACGAGCGCAGCGACATTTGCGTGGTTCCGGCCGCCGGCGTGGCCGCCGAGGCCATGGTGGCGCTGGTTCTGGCCAACCTGGCCCGCGAGAAATTCGGCGGCGACTCGCTTGCTGGAATTGAAACGGAATTTCGACGGTTACATCGAACAGATACGGAGCTATTAGCGGCGGCGATGATTCTTAAGATTGTCAAATATCCCGAGCCGGTGCTGGAGCAGCCCGGCGAACCGGTCACCGAGTTCAACGCCGAGTTGCGCAAGCTGGTCGCCGATATGTTCGAGACCACTTACGCCTCGCAGGGCATCGGCCTGGCCGCGCCGCAGGTGGGCGTCTCGAAGCGCATCACCGTCATCGACCTGAGCATGGGCAAGGATCCCGCGCAGAAGCTTGTGCTCATCAATCCTGAGATCATCCTCAGCGAGGGCAAGCAGTACGAGGAGGAGGGCTGCCTCAGCTTTCCCGACATTCGCGAGAAGGTGGCGCGCGCCGCCAAGGTCCGCATTCGCGCTCAGGACGAACGATGGCAAGTGGTTCGAGATGGACGGCGAAGAGCTTGCTCGCGCGCTGCTTTCCAGCATGAGATCGACCACCTCGACGGCATCGTGTTTCATCTTCCGCATGAGCGCGCTCAAGCGCAGCCTGAATCTGCGCAAGATTCGCAAGATGCAGAGCGAAGGCACGTGGTAAGGCTGCCATGACGAACGCTGGGAACGGCCTCAAGCTCGTCTTTTGCGGTACTCCGCAGTTCGCCGTTCCCACGCTGGAGGCGCTGCTCGCCGCGGGCCACGAAATCGCTCTCGTCGTCTCGCAGCCCGACCGTCCCAGCGGGCCGCGATCATCAGCTCACCGCTCCAGCCGTCAAGCAGGCCGCACTCGCTGCCGGCCTTGCCGTCACGCAGCCAGAAAAGATCCGCAGCAACGCCGAGTTTCGCTCGCAACTTGAGTCCATTGCGCCCGACGCCATCGTCGTCGTGGCTTATGGCCGCATCATTCCGCCATGGATGCTGGCGCTGCCCCGGCTCGGCTGCATCAATCTGCACGCCTCTTTGCTGCCCAAATATCGTGGCGCGGCGCCCATCCAGTGGGCCATCGCCATGGGCGACGCCTATACCGGCAATACCACCATGCTTCTGGAGGAAGGGCTCGACACCGGGCCCGATTCTGCTTCAGCAGACCATCGAGATCGGCCCGGAGCAGACTGCCGCGGATCTTTTCCCCGTGCTGGCGCGCGCCGGCGCGCCGCTGGTCGTCGAAACTCTGGCCGGCTTGGCGAACGGCACGATCCATCCACAGCCGCAGAATCACGAAGGCAGCGACTTTTGCGCCACTGCTCGACCGCGAAGACGGCCGGATCGACTTTGCCGCGCGCACCGCGCACGAGATCTACAATCGCTGGCGCGGCTTTCAGCCTTGGCCTGGCGCGTTCACCGTTCTCAACGGAAAGAAACTGATCGTGCATCGCATGGCGATCGCCCACGGGAGTTATGCCGAAGCGCTAGGCTTCGCTGAGCCGGGCTGGGTTCTCGTGGAAAACGATCGCCTTCTGGCCGCCTGCGCCGCCAATACCTGGCTCGAGTTCCTCGAAGTTCAGGTCGAAGGCAAGAAGCGTCTGACCGCAGACGAGTTTCTGCGCGGAAATCCGCTGCCCGCGGACGCGCGTCTGGGTTGAGCGCCATGGCTGCGATCTCTCCCGCGCGCAAAGCCGCCTTCGGCGATTCTCTTGGCCGTCGAGCGCGGAAAAGCACACTGCCGACGACTTGCTGCGCGCCAGAGATGTCGACGCACTCTCGCCTCGCCGACCGCAAACTTGACCACAACTCTTGTGCTCGGCGTGCTCCGCTGGCAGATCCGGCTGGATGAGCAACTGAAACGTCCTTCTGAAGCAGACCAGAGCGCCAAGCTCGACCCGGAGGTCTTGATCGCTCTCCGCCTCGGCGCATTCCAACTTCTCTTTCTCGATCGCATTCCCGCCCACGCCGCCATCGATGAGAGCGTTGAGCTGGCAAAGCAGTCCGGTCATCGCTTCGCCTCCGGAATGGTGAACGCAGTGCTGCGCAAACTGGTCACCGCTGGCTCCGTCGCGCCAACCTTTCGCGAGGAGTCCGTCGGATGAGCTCGCATTGGCCCAGGCTCATCCCGCATGGATGGTCGAGCGCTGGACGCGACTTCTATGGCTTGGAAGCTGCCCGCGCGATCTGCCGCCACGGCCAGGCGCAGCCACCGCTGACCTTGCGCATCGACGACCCATCGATTGAAACCGAATTGATCGACGCTGGCGTTCAACTTGAACCGGGCGCGCTGCTCACCGCCGCCCGCACTGTCGTTTCTGGCGATGTCATCGCAACAGCAGCCTTTCGCGAAGGCCGCGTCCGCGTGCAGGATGAAGGATCGCAACTGATCGCCGAGCTGGCCGCATGCGCCGGCGAGGATCTCGACCAAAAAGGAAAAAGCAATCCTCGATGCCTGCGCGGCGCCCGGCGGCAAGACGCTCATCCTCGCCGAGCGCAATCCCGAGGCGCGAATTCTGGCGTGCGAATCGAGTCCGCGGCGGCTCGCCGAGCTGCGCAAGCGTCTCGCCGCGTACGCCGGCCGCGTGGAGTGCCGCCTCGCCGACGCGACCGCGTTGAACGAAGAATCGGCCTTCGATCTTGCCTTGGTGGACGTGCCTTGCAGCGGCACCGGCACGCTGGGCCGCAATCCTGAGATTCGCCATCGCCTGCGCTTGGAGGACTTTGCCGCGTCAAGCCGAACGCCAGCGCGCAATTCTTCGCGCCGCATTGCGCTGCTGTGCGCCCCGGCGGCCGCGTCGTCTATTCAACGTGTTCGCTTGAGCCCGAAGAAAACGAGCAGGTCGTCGCCGCCGTGCTTGCGGAGAACCACAATGCGCGGCAGGTTTCGCTCGCGTCGCGCATCGAATCGCTGCTGCGTGGCCGGAATCCTGACTCCTTCCGGCGCAGAGCGGCTCGCGCAGTGCCTCACGCCCGAAGGCGCGCTGCGCTTCTTGCCGGGCGCTTCGCCCACCGATGGCTTCTTTGTCGCGCTGATCGAGAAGACTGCCTAGCACTCGTCGCCACTGAACGGATTGCGACCGGCAGGCCCGCTGCCGGCTGCATCTCTCGGCTCGGTCTCTATGCCGTGCTCCGGCTCAAGGCGCAACGCCGCAAAATCCCGCCCCAGCATCGCGCACAGCGCCTCGACGACCAGGTTGTGATCGTCGCGCTGCGGCAGGCCGGAAACCGTGACGCTGCCCACCACTCCCGCGCCCTCGACGTGCCAGCGGAAACGATCCGCCATCCGCCGCATAATCCGCGACCGGCAGCCCCTGCCGCTCAAACAGCGTTGTGCCCTTCAACTTCTGCGTCATGCCCACGCCATACGAGCTGCGATGAAAGCGCGCCACCACGTTGCTTTTGCGGCGCACCCATTCGGCATTGTCCGGCGTGGTGCCGTCAAGCGCGGCATAAAACAGCGGCTGCCCGAAACGCCGCACGTCGATCACCAGCGTCAGGCCGCGTTCCAGCGCCATGGTTCGAATCCGCGATCCAAGCTCCCACGCTACCTGTGCATCCAGGCGCGGCAAGCGCAGCTCACGCTCCTGCAGCGCAATCTTTTCCAAATCCTCGCTCAGTCCCATACCGGCTTGATCTCCTGTCTCGACCTACTTTGCCACCGTCAGCTTCACCGTCGTGTTCTGGTCCACGCGCGATCCCGCGGCGGGCGATTGCGCCACCACCTCGCCCGGCTTCACCGGCAGCTTGAGCGGCGCATTGCCGCTGCCCACCGGCGGCACCGGCACATCCACAAAGTTGGGCGGCGCGGTCTTGATACCCACTTTCGCCAACGCTGCTTGCGCACTCGCCACCGGCCATCCAGTCAGGTCGGGCATCACATATCCGTCCGGCGTTTCCTCGTCCGGCGCAGCCACGAGCAGGTTCACGCTGGGTTGCTCGAATGCCCTGCGCGTGCGCGGGCGGGTCCTGTGCCAGCACGGTTCCCTCGGCGGCTGCGCCATGGGGCAGGTGCGCGATTTCGCCCACCTCGAGGCCGGCGCGGCGCAACTCCAGCGCGGCCACGCGCTCATTGGCGCCCACCGTGTCGGGAACGTCGACCCTCTGCGGCCCCAGGCTCTCGGCCACGCGCACGCGCCACTCGCGCCGCACCACCGTTCCCGGCGCAGGCGACTGCGACAGGATGTGTCCAGCGGCCACGTCGCCCGAGTAGTAGCGATTGTCCACGTCGAGGTTCAGATCCCAGGCCCGCGGTCACGCTGCGCGCATCGGCCGACCGTCATTCCTTTCAGCGCGGGCACCTGCACTTCAGCGCCATGAATGGCAAAGTGCACGTGGTGATGCCGACAGCAGCCCAACAGCCACGAGCAGCATCAGCAGCGAGGCGATGCGGAAGAATCCGCCGATAGAGCGGTTTGTTCATGTTTGGGTTCGCACTCAGAAAACCACCGCTTTGCACACTACCGCGTATTATCCGTCACCGGCTCGGGATGGATGGTCACGCGATACACTTCAGGGCACTCCAGTTTGAAACGGTCTTCAAGCGCGGTAATCACTTCATGGACGCGACGCATGGGAAGCTCGTCGGGCAACGTGCAGTGGCAGGTGAGAGAGATATGTTCTCGCGTGCGGCCCACGGCGATGGCGTGAACATCCACGATCTCAGGAAGTCCGGCGGCCGCGGAGCGCAACGACTGCTCGATCTTGCGGTCCTCGACACGTCCTCCTCCGGCTGCTCGATGGTGGCCGGCTCGCTTTCGATGTGCGTGAGCACCGAATCGACCTCCGGGACGCTGCGCAGAATCTGCGCTTCAAGGGTGGTGACGAAGCTGTGCGCTTCCCGGAGCGAACGGTTTTCTTCGAGCTCGACGTGAAGCTCCACTTGCAAGCGCCCATGATGCGACTGAACGCTGAGCTCATGGACCGATACGTTATTGTGCGCGGCCACGGCCCGCACACGGTCGAAGATGCTTTCCGTCCTGGATTCGCGGGGAATGGTGTGGATGACTACGTCTGCCGCTGGGCAGGGCCCGATGCACCGCGGCCGTGGCTGCCTCGACCAGGTCTCCGGTGTGCTCAAAGGTGAATCGCCGCGGCAGGGCCAGGGTAAGGTCGGCAAAGTAGCCGGCACCGGCGCGACGCACGCGCGCTCGCTCCACGGCCAACACTCCCTCCACGCGTTCCACTTCGCGTACCAGCCGGCGGCGGGTTTCGGCGGGAATCTCGTCCATCAGCGCGTCCACCGCCTCGTGGCCCAGCCGCACCGTCATGCGCAGAATCATGAGTGAAACCACCAAGGCTGCAAGCGGGTCGGCGTAGTGCAACGCATCAATCCCGAATCGCGCTCCCACCCAGGTGGCGCCCAGCCCGGCCAGCACCGCCGACGTGGCCCAGATGTCCGAGGCAAAGTGGAAGGCATCAGTGGCCAGCGCCGGCGACCCGGTGCGCCTGGCCACCGCGCGCAGTTGCCGCGACCGCCAGAAATCCACACCGATGGAGGTGACCAGCACCAGCACGGGCCACAACGAATGATGCAGCTCCACCGTGCGGTAAAAGATCCGCTGCACCGCCTCCCAACTGATCCACGCGCAGGAGACGGCCATGAGGCCCGCCTCGCCAAAAGCCGAAAGATTCTCAATTTTGCCGTGGCCGTAAGTGTGATCTTCGTCGGCCGGCTTGTCGCTCACTTGCACGGAAAAGTAAGTCAGCGCCGCGCCGACAAGGTCGAGTCCCGAATGTGCCGCGTCAGAAAGCACGCCCAGCGATCCGGAAAGCAGGCCGGCGGCGAGCTTGAGCAGCGTCATCGCCGCCGCGGCCGCCATCGAGCGCCGCGCAACACGCCGCTTCTCCCCGGAGATTGCGGCGAGATCCGGCAAGGGGGCTCGATCGCCCGCGAATTGGAGGCGGCGGAGGGCATCGCGTTCTTAGAGTACAGGGGGTCGTACGGCGGTGTACAACCCGGCAATTCCGAACGTATAAGGCTGCCACGCGCATTCCACATAACCGGCTGACCGCATCATCTCCAGCATTTCACCGGGATGTGGGAATTCGCCGACAGAAGTTGGCAGGTAGTTGTAGGGGCCGGCTTTTCCGCAGATCAAGCGCCCGATGGCGGGCAGCACGCGCCGGAAGTAGAGCGGCGTAGGCCTTGCCCAAGGGCCCTCCGGGCTCGCCGAACTCCAGGATTCCGAGCTGTCCGCCTGGTTTCAGTGCGCGATAGAACTCCGTCAGCCCAGCTTCATAGTTGGCCAGGTTCCGGAAACCGAAGGCGGTGACGATCAGATCGAGCGATTCTGCGTGGAGCGGCAGATGCAGCGCATCGGTCTCGAGCGGCACTGCGTAGGGCGCTCCCGGCGTGAGCGAACCTCTGGTTGACTTGCGGAACTCCGGCGGACCAAACTTCCGCGCACCGCGGCGCAACATGGCAGGCGAAAAATCACCGGCGAGAATCGGTTGCGCTCCGCGCGGGCGCAGCTTGAGCAGCGCCATGGTCAAATCGCCCGTGCCACAACAGATATCGAGGATCGCCGCCTCGGGACGAGCCAGCACTGCCTGGAACCTGCGCGCCGTCCTCCGCCACCACAGCCGGTCGATGTTGGCGGAGAGCAGATGATTCAGCAGGTCATATTTTGGCGCAATCGACTCGAACATCTGCCGCACGGCCAGCGCCGCGCCTGCTTCGTCCACCGCGCCCGCGGGTCTGGCTCCCATTGCGGGCATGTTTTGGATTCCCTTCGCGAATAGCAAGAAGCAGCGAGCAACGCCGCCGTGCGCTCGCTCTTTCATGCTATCGCTTCCCATCAAGCCGGGGGTCCGCGCGGGCGACTGCATCGCGGGCTCTTTAAGCTGTTGCGAAAAGGGTATAGGCTTGAAGTTACCGATGGCGGCTCCTTCCCTTTCCGCATTCTCCGCGTCGACGCCGCATCCACCGCTCATGGATAGCCACGGGCGTGTGATTCACGACCTGCGTGTCTCCATCACGGACCGCTGCAACTACAAATGCGTGTACTGCCGCACCGGCGAGGTGGGCGCGCAGTATCCGGAGCTGGGGATCGATGAATACCTGCGGCTGATCGGGATCTTTGTCGGCCTTGGCATCACGAAAGTGCGTCTCACGGGCGGAGAGCCACTCTTGCGGCGCGGAGTAGTGGAATTGGTGCAGGAACTGGCGCGGATGCGTACGCTGGCGGGCGAGCCACTGGACCTGGCGCTGACTACAAACGGCCATCTCCTGGAGTCGCTTGCCGAACCGCTGAAAGCGGCGGGGTTGAACCGGGTGACGGTAAGCATGGACGCCGTGGATGCAGCCACATTCGAGCGCATCACGCGAGTCGAAGGAAGCTTTTCCACCGTTCTCGCGGGCATTCGCGCCGCCCGAGCCGCCGGGCTCACTCCCCTCAAGATCAACTGCGTGCTGCTGCGCGGTTTCAACGATGACCAGGTGGAAGGATTCGCACGATTCGCCCGCGAAGAGAATGTCGTCGTGCGGTTCATTGAGTTCATGCCGCTCGAGGAGGGCCGGCTTTGGACACCGGAGATCGTAGTCACGCTGCGCGAGATTGTGGAACGGATCGGGCGGAGCTTGCCGCTGGTCGAACTGCCCGCCCGCGAGCCCAGCGAAACGGCGCGGCGCTACACGTTTGCCGACGGTGTGGGCGAGATTGGTATTATTGCGCCCGTGAGCCAGGCCTTTTGCGGCGCCTGCAGCCGTGTGCGGCTCACCTCCGACGGAAAGATCCGCACTTGCTTGTTCTCGCAGGTGGAACACGATCTCTACGGGCGTTTGCGGGGCGAGGCCAGCGATGAGGAACTTCGCGCTTACATTGTTCATACTGTGCAAGGCAAGGAAGCCCGTCATCACATCGGTGAGCCGGGATTCCTGAAACCGTCCCGGTCGATGGTGCACATCGGCGGCTGAGTGGACGGCAAGCGCCGCGTGAGAGTGAAAGGAATCTGCGACCGTCGTGGGGTAGACGGATTGCATCCAGCCCGCTGAAACCCGTTCAACTGGAAGACATTGAAACACTTCCCCGACAGGGCCTCGACATGCCGAACGAGACGGAAGGACGCATCCCGCTCGCCGATCTGCTTGTTTTTCACCAGCTGGCGCGATCGCTTACTTCGAGCTTCGACCTGGACACGATTCTGCGCACCATCCTCGAACAGATGGAGCGGATGGTGGAGGCGGAGTTGTGGGCGCTGCTGATGCTGGATGAGACCACCCAGGAGCTCTACTACGCCATTGCCGCGGGCCAGGAGCAGGAGGCGTTGCGCGGCCTTCGCGTGAAGGTGGGCGAGGGCGTGGCCGGATGGGTGGTGCAGCACGGGGAGACATTGATCGTTCCCGAGGCCGTTGACGATCCGCGCGTGAAGCAGAATGAAACTCCCGGTGTGCGCGCCGTAACTTCCGTGATTGCCTTGCCATTGCGCGGACGCAAGGGCACGCAGGGCGTGATCGAGATCTTCAATCCACGCGCCGAGATGTCCGACTATAGCATCGCGTTTCTGCACATTCTGGCTGACCACGCGGCCATGGCAATCGAAAACGCGCGCGACGTGTCCCGCATTCAGCATTTAACCATCAGCGACGACGCGACCGGGCTCTTCAACGTGCGCTACTTGTACGAAGTGCTGGATCGCGAGCTGAAGCGGTCGAAGAAGCTGAAGCTGCCGTTGAGCCTGGCGTTCCTCGATCTGGATCGGTTCAAGCTGGTCAACGACGCGCACGGGCACCTGATCGGCAGCGAGTTGCTCGCCCATCGTTGGACGCCGGCTCCAGGAGCTGAGCCGCAAGATGGACCTGTGCTTCCGCTACGGCGGGGACGAATTCGTGATTCTGATGCCGGAGACGGACGCCGGCGCCGCGCTGGAGCTGACCAAGACGAATGCACGCGGCGTTACTGGAAACTCTGTTCCGGATGAAGAGCGGGCTCGAGCTGAGCGTAAGCGCCAGCGTGGGCCTTGCCTCTTCGCCCGACGACGGTGCTGCCGTGCATGCCATCATCGGCACCGCCGACGCGCGTATGTATGCGGTCAAACGCCACGGGCGCGGGCAAGTGCGCGGGGCGTGAGCTTCGTTCTCAGTTGCCAGTCGTCAGTTGTCAGTTCTCTGCCCACTGTCCGCTGTCCGTTACTTCTTCGTGTCGCCGCCGATCTGGATCACGACATATTTGGCGGGGATGTCGCCGACGTTTTTGACGGCATGCAGAGTGCCAAGGGCTACATAAATCACGCTGCCCGGACCGGCGCGTTCGGTTTTGCCGTCGTGCTGGAATTCAAGGGTCCCCTCCTGGACAACGATCAGCTCGGAGTGCTGAATGCGGTGCGCCGGATTGGGGACGGTTCCAGCGGGCTGCATGGTTTCATGGACGGCGACGGCTTCGCCTGTGGCCAGCGTAACGGTGAAGACGTTGCGGCCCACGACTCCACTGGGGGCGGTTTTGGGGACCATGTCGTCATAAGCGAAGACGCGCGAGACGGCGAGCGGGTTGGGGCCAGCCTGCTGCGCAGCGGCGGCGGAGCAGGCGAAGAGGAAGAGAGCCAGAGAGATTCGTTTCATGCGGAGTCCTTATGGTTGGCGAATCGTCAGCCACCTTCTGCGTGCGAGATCAAACGAACAACACAAATCGAAAACTGTGAAACTGTGAAACTGTGGCTGTAAGTTGTTGATTCGGCGCGGTCCACAGTTTCACAGTTTCACAGTCGGGGGGCTTTGTAGAGGGGTGGGGGGCTAGGGACAGCTTCCAGCTTCTAGCTCCTAGCTTCCAGCTCTTGGTTTTGACGGGAGAGCAGATGATGGACGGCCGGGAGCATACGGCCGGTTACTGGAAGCGAACGGCGGAGAAAGGGAATCCTTCAGCTTTGGTCGCGGCAGGCTCAGGGGCCCAGGGAGTGGAGGCTGAACTTTGGCTTCGGAGCGGGGACGTGCGTGTCAGATTGAACTGGAACACGCCTGGCAGGGAGATCTCTGACAGTGCGCGGATGTGTCCTGATTCGCGATCGGAGACCATGAGTTGAGGATTTCGGCCCATGAATTGAGCGTAGCAAATTGCGGGAAATAAACTGCAAAGTTGGGGGAAAAGTGAAGGAGTGAATAAGTGAGTGAGAAATCAGTGAGTTGGCGAGTCAGAGGGCCGGGAATTCTGAGCGCATGGACTTGACAACGAAAAACAGAGATCAGAGATCAGGGGTCAGGGTCAGGGATCAGAAATGCAGGGACTGAGGGACTGAGGCCGGGTCGCCAAGCCCGTGTGGGAAATTGGATGGATCCCGGTAGAACGCCCATTGCGGCTGCGATCAAGTTAGAAGAGAACGTCCCGTCTGTCCCCAGGTTCCCGTCTGTCCCCAGGTTCCGTCCCCAGGTTCAGGTTCGGAGAATGCGTCTCCCGAATTTAGGGTTCCGTCTGGGTCTTTGTTACGCTCTTCAACTTCAATGCACAGATTTTTTCCAGAATGGCCTCCAGCGACTTGCTGGTGATTTTCTGTTCTGCCAACTTGGCTAACGTCTGTCGCATGATCGCCGGGGCTTTGATTGCATCTTCCTTTCGCTCCACCGAGAATTCTTTCATTGCTTCGGAAAGCGCGCCCTCGAATTCTTTAACACCCAACTCCTCCTCCAGAGTCTTTTCCAATTTCCATTCGAAGCATGCAAAGTTATCGGTGATTATGCTCCCAGCTGCCACTGCATTGCCGTCTTTCGCACCAAGCAGTCTCTGAAGAGCTCGATTTGCCGCTTCGCCCTCGATCTTTTCTGCTGATTTATCGCAGTCCCAAATCGCATACACTGGAATCTCCAGTGACATAAAAATGGCTGCCGGACGGTCTAAATTGTTCTTTCCGTTCACGCCGAGCACAGCTATTCCCATCGCCTCAAAATCTACCTTCCTTACGGCGGCGATGGCTTTGAGGGCAGCGCGACCGCTCTCACCTTCAACAAGCACGACCACATCAGCAAAGAAACCTTCCGCTGCTTCAGGCGTAATTATGTGCAGACGTGATCGTAGTCCAGTTTCTGTAAAAGTGCCTGCAGGCTTCCCGTGTGCTTTCTCTAGCAGGTCGCAAACCTTGCGGAGCGATGACTCTCGCAGTGTGCATTCCTGATGCTTCACTTTTGGAACAGGTTTTCGCCTAGCTAAACGAACTTCGTCGAATCGATCGACACAAACAAAATAGGGCGAATGCGATGCAAAAGCAATTTGCATTTTCGCCGCGACTCCCGGAAGTATCCCGTCGCTGAGAAGTCCTAACACCCGCGCTAAATGCCGTTGCTTAGTCGGGTGCTGGTAGAGTTCTGGCTCTTCAATGGCCAGAATTAGACCCGGCAGAAGGACGGGAACTTCCGGCACGCCCTTCAAGTCGGGAATTACTCCCGTTAGGTTCTCAGGTTCGGTCTGGACTTGATCGTCGGGCGGATTCTCTGTGTTTAGGACAACGGCGCGCGCTAGGTGCTGGAGAAGGGTAAGGATAAACGCCCTCTGGAGGCCGTTGCCCTGCTTCTCTACGGTTGACGGGAATCCGCCATCTTCCAGCGAAACTTCTGCGGCGGGGAGCGGGATAGAGAAATCTGCTGCGGGGCGCCATTCGAGAGAAACAGCCGTTTCCTCGTATAACATCCGCAGGCTCTTCGTGAGTTCGTCCGCTAATCCCTTGAGTTCCGTCAGATTATCCGGGCTAACGAGTTGTTTGTACTCGGCGGATGTCTTCACCTGCCATTCCTGAAAGTCCTTGCGCCTCTGAACCGCGCTTTTCACGACAAGTTCCATGAGTCGAGCAATCGCGCTTCCGCGTCCGTCGACCGCGTCCGCCGCTGCGTCTCTGACAGCGGGGATGAAAACGAAACTTGTGGACTTGCTCAGGGAGCCCTTGGCGACGTTTGTGAAGCCTAGGAACTGACCGTCGTCACGGACAATTTGGCACTGGTCACCATGTTTCTCCTCCCATGCCAGCAACTGCGGATCGATATCCTCGGCCTTTGTGATGTCTGGTAGGTCCCCGTATAGCGCAGGGTCGCTCTCTCGCAACTGCTTATAGGCCGCTCGCTTTGCGAGTGCCTTCTCGGTGCCGCGAATAACGTCAAATGGTGCGTGACCCTTAATAAAGCCGTAGTACCGGCCTGAAGCTTTTCCGCTCTTCGCGTCGAAGATGCGGACAACGTTCAGTTCATTGTTTACAATTCTGGATCCGAAAATCTCGCGTTCCGCGTCGTTGAAGTCCGTGAACGTCAATCCGATCTCTATGGGCGCATCGACATCGTTTCCGAAGAAATCGTCCAATGCGACGCTTGTTGACGATCCATAGAATCGCTCCAGCGCTTTCAGTATGGTTGATTTACCGGCGCCATTACCGCCCAATATAGCGGTCTGGTTTTGAAAAGAAACAGAAACATCCCTGAGCGAACGGAAGTTCTTTATATGCGCGTTCTTGAGAATCATGGGGTTCCTTGGTCACAATGTTACTCCGCATCCTGGGGAATATTCATTGGATGATAGCTTTGGGTCCGATGTGCCCTCAATTCGAGGCTTGGGCGGGCTCGAAATGGTATCGAAAACCGCTGTTCTCCCGCGCAGCCGCTGTGCGCAATTCCAGCGGCGGATCGCGGCTACCGGTCTGGCGAAGGGCACACGTGCGAAATACCGGGTTATAGGGTGCAATCGCTGTTGGCGAGGATTTGAGGTTTCCCATGTCTCAGAAGTGAGGCTTGGGGCATCCGGCTCCATGCAGCGCACGATCCTTTTGACGGGCAAAGAAACCCCCTCCACCAGTTCCTCCGGCTTGCCCGTTCCCTCCCAGTTAAGTTATTCTTTGGCGCTGAGCTCTGGACGATCAATGCCGAACGCTCAGTGGTAGCCACCCTATCGAGCAACAGGATGGAATGAGAGGGATATATGAGCGAAGCAAAACAAGTCACCTTTGTAATTGCAGTAGCTGTGTTGATCATCTTCGGAGCCTTGCCTGCAATCTGCCAACAAAAGTGCCTGCCTAACCAGTGCATAGACAACGACGGCAGTTGCTTCTTCTGCTTTCCTCAAGAGCCTGCCGACAAAAATCAGTGCTGGTCAGTTGAAAAATATGTGTGTGTGAAGGACAAACCTCCGAGCAAACGCAATTGTGTGCGCGCAGCCGATCATGCTTCAACGAAGATTTGTCGCGTTCCGCAAAGCCAGAAGAAGGAACAACTCCCGCCCGGAGCGAAATAACTCGCCTGATTAGACAATCGCAAGCGGATTACATGCTCGGTTTCGTCGCCTGTGCGCCAACGATCTCTAAGCAGAAGGTAATCGAGAATGGTGAGTGCGGCGGGTGGCGACCATTTAATCGGATTGGCGTTATCCTGCGGCCAAACACGAACCAATGATCCACAGGACGCCTTGAGCTTTAAGCGCGACGTTCGAAACAGGTCGACTTCCCCGCGCTCGTGATCACACTTCCCCTTCGTTCTTGAAAACGGAAAAATCGTTGCTGAAATTCAAAAAGAGGATATTGCGGATGAAGCCTGACCGCTTTTTCTACACCGCCGCCGGGGCCATTTTCATGGTTCTCACCGTCCTCGGCTTCCAGCAATACATCTTTCATGGCAAGCACGCCGACGGCACCCCGATTTCGCCGGTGATGCTGGCCATCGTGGTGGCGCACTCGAGCGCCATCTTTGCTTGGTTCACGATGTTCTTCGTGCAGTCGCTGCTCATCTCCACACGCAACCGCCGGGTGCACATGACGCTCGGCTGGGGCGTGGTAGCGATTGCCGCCGTGATCGTCGTGACCGGGCCGCTGGTGGCTTTCCGGTCGATCCGCGTGGCGCCGGATCAGGTGATTTTCGACTGGCCGGGCCCGCAGTTTCTGCTGATCATGTATACGGAGATTGCGCTGTTCGCGGTTTTTGTGACGATCGGCGTGCTCAACCGCAAGCGACCGCGCATTCATCGGCCGATGATGCTGCTGGGCTGCCTGGCGATCCTGAGCGGAGCCACCGGCCGCATCGCGCTGGTTGGCTCGATCTTCGGGTATCACCATTGGATGGCGATCTTCGGGCCGGTTGTGAGCCTGGGAGCGCTGCTGCTGGTGGTGCGCGCGGCCATGACGCGCAGCTTCGATCGCCAGTTTGCCATGGGCCTGGCCGTGCTGACGGTGGTGACTTTGATCGCGGGAAGGCTGGCGATGACGAACATGTGGGTCGATTGGGCGGGAATGATCCTGAAGCGATGACGGGATATTCCGACTCGAATATTTATGGGGTTTCCGGGCCTGACGGCCGGGACGTGGGTTGCGCGGGATTCCGGGGCCTGAAGGCCCCTGCTCCTTCCGAATCGCCCCCACCCAAGCAGAGCTTGGATGGGGCACCCACGCACCCGCGGTCATGAAAGCCGATTCGTTAGTCAGATATCGGGCAACTTTTAGATGCCGAGGTTTTTGACGTCGAGGGCGTTGTCCTCGATGAATTTGTGGCGAGCTTCTATCGCCCCTGCAGGGCTGTCTTGTCGAGTTTGACGTCTTCCCCGGGCTGTGTTCGCCGCTGATCGCGGCGGACTCCACCCGGGGTTAACATCTACGCTCTCTACGGGAGCGGGTGCGGGTTCTGATTACGGCTGCTCAATAATGTGGACGGGATGTTCCAGCCGGAAGGTCAGCAGCGTCTCGGCGGGCAGAAAGATTTGCCTGTTGCCGGTGAAAGCGCTGCCCGCGGTGCCGGCTCCGCCGCCGGCCATGGCGCCAATCAGCGCGCCTTTGCCACCGCCAGCCAGACCGCCGACGAGAGCTCCGAATGCTCCGCCGCCGCCGGCAAACACCGCCGTGCGCTTACCCTTGCCCTTTTCCGCGCGATCGATGGAGCTGGTTGCAACCGGATAGCTGCCCCAATTGGTATGCACACGCTCGAGGCGAATCCCAAGAAAGGCGCCGCCTTTGATGTGGCCGAGAGGCTTGGCGTCGATTACGGTTCCATCGGCGCGGGCGCCTTGGGGGATTACGGTTTGCCCGTTCACGACGACATCGTCGGCCACGGTGGCGCTGAAAGAGTCTCCGGGACGGCTGATTTTGGAGCCGAGGTCCTCGTCGAGGCGGACGCGGATGCGTGCGCCCGCGGGCAGATCGACGGCAGCAGGCGGAGGCGGAGCTTGCGAAGCGGGTGCGCCAGCGGCTGCAGGGGCCGGAGCCGAGCCTGAAGATGCGCCCTGAGCGGAACCGGGAGTCGAGGCCGAGCCCGAAGGGCCAGAAGCCTGTTGCGGATTCTGCGACGACTGCGGGTTGGGCGTGTTCGCCTGCTGATTGCTGGATTTGCACCCGTTACAGGAAAGCACGGAGGCGAGCGCCAGCGCGGCAAGGGGGAAGAAGTTGCGATGGAAGTTCATGACACTCACTCCTTTAGAGGAAGTTTGGAGAGGAGCCAATGGCAACGAACTCAGGGCGCTCGAAAAGTGCCCATAGAGAGAGCCCATAGAGAGATTAGATGTCGAGATTCTTGACGTCGAGGGCGTTGTCTTCGATGAATTTGCGGCGGGCCTCCACGTCTTCGCCCATCAGGGTGGTGAAAATGGCCTCGGTTTCGGCGATATCTTCGAGCTTGACGACGAGCAGCGTGCGGCGCTCGGGGTCCATGGTGGTTTCCCATAGCTGCGTGGCGGTCATTTCGCCCAAGCCCTTGTAGCGCTGCACCTGATAGTCCTTCTTGCCCTGTTCGACGATGTAGGCAAAGAGATCGCGGGCGGTCTGCTTTTCGACCGGCTCGCGCAAAATGCGGCGAGACTTCCTGGGCTCATCAGCTTTGAGCGGTTTCAGCCGCTTTCTCAATCTTGGCTGGATCGATCTTCGCCAGATCGGGCTCAGCTGAAGCGTTTTCATTGCCAAACTCGATTTCGGATGGATCTTCCACCGCCCCCGTAAATGGAACCGACTTGGGTGGCGAACTCGACCAGGAACGGCGGCTCGAGAAACTCCTTGATGAGCGAGTACTTTGACATCATCTGGCGGAACTCAGGGCTGGAAGCCAGCGTCCAATCAATGCAGCGCGATGCGCCCTGCGCGTCGGTGAAGCAGACCGACCAGGTGTGGTGCTCCTCGTCTTCGACCGGCTGGCCGACTTTGAACTGGAACTCGCCGGCGAGCTCGACGAGTCGCTCATGCAGCGCGGCCAGCTTCTCGGGAACATCGCCGCCGTTTTTCGAGGCAAAGTCGGCGCGATGGGTCAATTCCGCGCGGGCCAGCATCTCGGTGAGCTTTTCGTTGCGGACGCGCTTGTCAACCTTCTCGACAAAGCCGAGATACTCGTTGAGGGTGGCCATGAAGCGGGTGAGCTCGGGGCCCTCGATGCGGCCGGCGGACTCGCCGTGGCGGACAACCATGCCCTCGGCGGCGCGGTTGACCATGACTTTGACAAACTCGCGGTCGTCCTTGATGTACTGCTCGAAGCGGCCCTTCTTAATCTTGTAGAGCGGCGGCTGCGCGATGTAGACATGATCGCGCTTGATGAGTTCGGTCATGTGGCGGAAGAAGAAGGTGAGCAGCAGGGTGCGGATGTGGGAGCCGTCCACATCGGCGTCGGTCATGAGGATGATTTTGCCGTAGCGGATCTTGGCGGCGTCGAAGTCGTCTTTGCCGATGCCGCAGCCCAGCGCGGTGATCATGGCACGGATCTCCTCGTGGCCGAGCATCTTGTCGTAGCGCGCTTTCTCGACGTTGAGGATCTTGCCCTTGAGCGGAAGGATCGCCTGAAATTTGCGATCGCGGCCCTGCTTGGCAGTGCCGCCGGCGCTCTCGCCCTCGACCAGGTAGAGTTCGCAGCGCTCGGGGTTGCGCTCGCTGCAGTCGGCCAGCTTGCCGGGAAGGCCGCCGCCATCGAGCGCGCCCTTGCGGCGGGTGAGGTCGCGGGCCTTGCGGGCTGCTTCACGGGCGCGGGCAGCTTCAATGGCTTTATTGATGATGCGGCGGGCGACCGGGGGATTCTGCTCGAGATACATGCCGAGGCGCTCGTTGACAAAAGCCTGCACCGTGCCTGCGATGTCGGAGTTCAGCTTGCCCTTGGTCTGGCCTTCAAACTGCGGCTGCGACAGCTTGACGCTGACCACGGCTACCAAGCCCTCGCGGACATCGTCGCCGCTGAGGGACTCCTTCATGTCCTTGAAGAGGCCCATCTGCTGGCCGATGAAGTTGATGGTGCGCGTGAGCGCGGCGCGAAAACCGGAGAGATGGGTGCCCCCGTCGACGGTGTTGATGTTGTTGGCGAAGCTGAAGACGGTTTCGGAGTAACCGTCGTTGTATTGCAGCGCAATGTCGATGTCGACACCGTCGCGCAGAGCCTCCATGACGATGGGCTTGTCGTGCAGTGTGGACTTGCCGCGGTTGAGGTGCTTGACGAATTCGGCGATGCCGCCGGCGTAGCGAAATTCGGTGCGGCGGGCTTCGCCGGTTTTGGCGTCGGCAGTCCGCTCATCCGTGAGTGTGATTTCAAGGCCCTTGTTCAGGAAGGCCATCTCGCGCAAGCGCTGCGCGAGGGTGTCGTAATTGAACTCGGTGGTGGCGAAGATGGATTTGTCGGGAAGGAAATGGATCTTCGTCCCGCGCCTCTTCGAGGTTCCGCTCTGCAGCAGCTTCGAGGTGGGAATGCCCTTGGAGTAGCTCTGCTCGTAAGTGTGGCTCGGCTCGCCGGGTTTTTCCGGCCGCCAGATTTCAACTTCGAACTCCTCGCTGAGGGCGTTGACGACACTGACTCCGACTCCGTGCAGGCCGCCGGAGACTTTATAGGTGGAAGCGTCGAATTTGCCTCCTGCGTGCAGTTTGGTGAGCACAACCTGCACGGCGGGCATGTGCTGGCCGTCGGGCAGATCCATCATGTCCACAGGAATACCGCGGCCATCGTCGACCACGGTGATGGAGTTATCGACATGGATAACGACATCGATTTTCTTGCAATAGCCGGCGAGAGCTTCGTCTACCGAATTGTCCACGACTTCGTAGACGAGGTGGTGCAACCCCATCTCACCGGTTGAGCCGATGTACATGGCAGGACGGAGACGCACGGCCTCCAGGCCTTCCAAGACTTTGATATTTTCGCCGGTGTAGCTGTCGTTGTCGCCGTGGAAGGGGGTGCCGCCTGGAAGATCAGTCGCCATAGAATTCCGTTCGCAAAGTCTTGCGAGATGTCGAGGGTCGCCGGGGACGATTCCGGACGGTGGAGCAGGACTAACCGTTTGAAAAAGGAGGGGCTATCAAGCGTGTTCGCCTAGGGTTATTTTACCATGCGAGGACGGGCGGCGAGGGGCGGAGTGTCGGGGGAAAGAATGGTTACCGATGAGACCAGATCCAGGACAGAAAATGACGTTGGTAACCAACCTCAGTTTCGACTTAGTATCACTATGAAAAAGATGGATTTGCGCTCGAAAATACGGTACAATTCTGTAACGAAAAGAGAGAATTCTCTTTCCGAAGTGGGACGATGAAAGGTTACTCAAGATGAAACTGGCTATTCGTATATTCGGGCTCCTCGTTGCATTCGCGGGCCTTATTTCCGCATCCATCGCTCCAGCCACCACGCGGACGGTCCTCGACCACCGTAGCATGGTAGCGAGTGGTCCCGGGCCGCTGCTGCCCGGGACCCGCCCCGTGCCAACTGACGGGTACTTGCTTCGCGTCCAACCACCCCGACCCGTTAATTGGGGCTAGGCGCAAGAAAGACTGCGTAGCACGAAAGTGCCATCGCACGTTACCCTTTTGTGTTTGGGCCGCAAGGCATATTGGCGTTATGCCTTAGGGCGTTCGAACGATCGCAGATTTGCCTATATGCCAATAAGTCACTCAATCTTGGCGATGAGCGCGGCCGAAGCTGTCCTTTGGGCGGCGCTGGCCATCTTTTTTTGGGCCAAGGGACTGCATCGCCGCTTCCTGGCGATGAGTTATTACCTGACGTTGCGTGCGATATCGACGCCAGTCTGTTAGTGCTTTTGCTCGAAGTGGAATCGCAACCGTGGGGGCGAGTTTTTCAAGTAGGGCGAACCAACGTTCACACAGGCCAAATCTACGGTTTCGCTTTCTTTGCGACCTAGTCTCGCGAGCACAGTCTTGCTATTCTTCATTTGCATTGAGATTTTCCGGTCGGCGCTGTCGGCGTTTCCTGGAATCTCGAAGCTGGCGATCGTCATCTTCCGCTGGGCCGCTGTGGTTTCAGTGATCGTGAGCCTGACTTCCATCTCCTATGCGCACAGAGGGATTACCTCATCGCCGACATCTCCTATGGCCTGATGCGCTCGGTGAGCGTTCTAGAGCTGTGCCTGCTGGCCTTCCTTTGTTTGAGCATGAATGCGTTGCGCTTGACGGTGCGCGATTTATCCTTCGGCATCGCGTTGGGCTTTGGCATGTTGTGCTCGGGCGACTTCATTCTCGCTTCGTGGGGCCCGGCGTATCGTTACGGTCGGCGATCCACTTGAGTTTCTCTACGAGTCAGTGACTCTGGCGACGTTGGCTATCTGGATGACTTACTGCATCCTGCCAGAGCCGGTGCGCAAGCCAGTGTTGATGCCTGCGAGTTCGACGATTTACCGGTGGAATGAAATCGCGTCGGCGCTGGGCCACACGGGGACCAGAGTTGCCGTACAGCAGCCCGCTAACAGCTTCTTCCTTTCGGACGTGGAGCGCGTGGTGGAGAAAGTGTTGGCCCGGAACATGAAGGGACGGGAATCGGAGACGTAGAGGCAGGGACTACGGAACTTAGGGACTAGGGAACGGAAGGCCACGGCAAATGCCGCGGCCTTTTTGATTTTGGGCCAGGTTGTGTCGATTCCCTACGAGGCAGTATCGACATATAATCAGGCGCGTGCGGAAAGAATGCCGCGAAAACACAGAGAAATTGCAGGTGATGCGAGCAAACAGCAGGTCCTTCGACTCTGCCTCTCGCGATAAAGCCGCGAGAGGCTTCGCTCAGGATGACAATTCTTTGATTCATCAAGAACTTACAGGGAACCTATATGTCGATACAGCCTAGGCAGGCCTACTCTGAGGCGACAGGCTCGATGGAGGCGAAGCGGCCGCGGCCGCCGCGGTCAGTGAATTTTACGCGGCCGGTTACCTTGGCGAAGAGCGTGTCGTCGGAGCCAATACCGACATTCACGCCGGGCTTGATGCGGGTGCCGCGCTGGCGGGTGATGATGGAACCGCCCGTGATCAATTGACCGGCAAATGCCTTTACGCCGAGCCGCTGTGCGTTTGAGTCGCGTCCGTTTGTGGAGCTGCCTCCACCTTTCTTATGTGCCATTGTCGAATCTCCTCTGAAAAAAGCTTCTAGCTGCTAGCTTCTAGCTCCTAGCCTTTCCTGTGCAGGAAGCACGGCCGGCGCGTAAGCGTAAGAATCCAGTCCGAATGCGGCGGTGAGTTACTTCTTGTCCGAATCGTAGGTAACGCCGTCGGCCTCGATGGCCTTGATGCGCACCTCGGTGAAATTCTGCCGGTGTCCCCGAAGTTTCTTGTATTGCTTCTTCCGCTTGAAGTGGAAGACCAGGATCTTGTCGCCGCGTCCCTCGCCGAGAACTTCGGCCGTCACCTTGGCGGCAGCCGGCTTGGCCAAGGTTCCGGGCTCTCCGGAAACGGCAAGCACGTCGGTGAATTCGACGCTCGGAGTGCCGGATGCGACGCTCTCAATCTTCAAAACATCACCGGGCGCTACGCGGTACTGCTTGCCTCCGGTGCGGATGACTGCGTACATAACAGATCCTCCAGCGCCACGGCTCCCACGGCCAGGCGCAATTTCGAAATCGTGTGCTCGTCAGGGGCGGATACAGGCGGGTGACTGCATCGGGCGCCGGGCCGGACCAAACAAAGGCGGAAAACCCGGCAATATCCCGCGCACCCTTCAAATCAATGAGGGTGCATCGCCAAACTCTTCGATTCTATCGTTAGATCGATGCGGAGGTCAATCACTCCTCCGGGTCCTGGAATCGATTTGGGGCGCCCCCGCACACGTGCACAGGAGGCGCACAAAGCGTGAGGACGGGAACTCGGCCGGTTCAGTTGCGCGGCGTTCGGAACAACGCGATCAGGGCAAAAAGAGCGACCCCAAAGCACATCCCCGAGCCGGTGAGCTGAACTACGTCAACTGCGCGAATGGCGGCAAAGCCGGGCTGACTCATGAGGCGCACCATACCAGCCAGGCCAACGATCAGCGGGATGACGACAGCCGAGGCGAGAGACTTGCGTTGGAACATGGACGGATTATTGATTCTAAGGGTCTGCGTGTCAACTTCAAGAAAACACCACTTTCGCCTTCGCGATCCTTGCGCGGAGACCCGGCGGGCAAAACACGCCGCGCAAATGACTGGCCATTCCCGTTTTGCTTACCATTCGTCATGACTGCAGCGATGAATCTGGCGGGCACTTGCCGGGAAGCCCCCAGTGTGCAGGGCGGAAGAGGAGATGCCAGAGGAAAAGATACCAGTATGTTGCGGCCTTCCCGCGGAGCTTGCGATTGAGAAAAAGCGTGACCGCGCAGGCCAACGCGCAGGCGAGGGCGTTGATCAAGGTGCGGAGCACCAAAAATGTGGAGACGATCGAGTAGGCCGCGGGACCGCGCGTTTTGCGAAAGAACGTCAGCTTGGAGCGTTGATACTCAACACGAGCCGGACCACGAAAGCGGTTCGCCGTCGCGCCGCCGACGTGCGTGACCCTTACAGAGGGCAGATACCAGACCTCAAGGCCCATCCGACGGGCGCGCTGGCACCACTCGATCTCTTCGTAGAAGAAGAAGTAATCCTCATCCAGCAGGCCGAAGGCGGGCAGCACAGCAGCCCGAATCGAGAGACAAGCGCCGAAGACGGATTCGACGGCGATGGGTTCGGTCTGAAGGGTTTTTCTGCGGAAGCGATTGGGCGCAAGGAGCCGGAGAAGCGAAAGGGGGAGCAGTTCCTCCGCAACCGAGGGCAGCGGAGCGAAGGCGCTCTGCAAGCGGCCACCGGGGTCGTGAAGCTGGCCGCCGGCGATAGCCAGCCTGGGCAGCCGATCGAAGCACGCGGCAAACGCCGCAAGTGCGCCGCATTCAAGTTGCGCGTCGTTGTTGAGGAGGAGCACGAATTCGGAAGCCGTTTGCCGGATGCCTTGATTCACCGCGCGAGCAAATCCCGCGTTGCAGGGGTTGCGAATGAGATTGAGAGCGGGGATTTCCTTTTCAAGATCTTCCATCGATACATCGCGGCTCCCGTTGTCGATAACGACGATCTGGACGGGCGGAATCCCTTCGCGCAGGCATGAGCGCACAGAGCCAGATAGCATGGCGCCGCCGTCGTAGTTGACGATTACCGCCGAGAAGCGGCGGCCAGCACCGGTTGGATCCGTGTTCATGCGCGCCGCCCCATGTGCAGAGATGCGGCGCTTATCCAGATATTCATGGGATGGTTCACGGAATCGAATCATAGAGACGCGCCAGCAGAGTGTCAAAAAATCGGTAGGGGCCGCGCAGGCACAACGTAAAACAAAATGGCGAAGTAGTGGGCTACGCTGCCGGCGAGGACGAAGATGTGCCACGCGGCGTGGAAGTAAGGGAGGCGGTCGAGGGCGAAGAAGATGATGCCAAGGGTATATGCCAGGCCGCCGGCGAAGAGCCAGAGTATTCCATGCCAGCCGATGGCATGGAAAAGCGAGCGCACCACGAAGATCGCGAGCCAGCCCTGCAACAGATAAACGAGTGTCGAAGCCACGACGAACCGGTCAACTGCGAGGCTTTTGAAGACCACTCCGGCCACGGCCAGCGACCAGACGACGGCGAAGAGAATCCATCCCACCGGTCCGCGCAGCGAGACGAGCGTGAACGGCGTGTAGGTGCCGGCGATGAGCACGTAAATCGACGAATGGTCGAGGATGTGGAAGACATGGCGGGCGCGGGTACGCACCAGCGAGTGGTAGAGCGTGGAACAAAGATAGACGAGGATCAGCGACGCGGAGAAGATGGAGCAACTGACGATGATCCGCGCCGAGCCGCGCGTAGATTCGCCGATGAGATAGACGGCTCCCGCCGCGGCGAGCCCGGCGCCGATGCCATGCGTGATGGCGTTGGCGAGGATGTCACCCAGATTCGAGCGCAGGGGCACAGGTCGATGATAGTCGTGATCGTGAACCGGGGACCGTGGATCGTGGGTCGTGAGCCGCGAGTCGTGAACCGGGGACCGTGAGTTCGATGAGCAGAGATTTCGCGCGGGAATGGACGGCTGCGGCCGCTCTGCCGTTGTTTACTGGAAAATTAACAGCAATTCGGCCATTTTCGTCCGCAAGTTCGACGCCGGAGCGTTGATTCAAACGAGTTAAGTGCAAAAATGGACCCCAAAGGGGGCATCTTTTCAACAGTAACTCCTTTTGAATCTGCAGACTGTCCGCAAAAATCGCGGCAAAATGGTCGAAAGCGGCGGCAATTTTCCACGGCTGGCGGCATCTTTCTACTTCCACGCTTAATCCCTACCTGACTCTGCTGGCTCTATTTCTCCGCCGTCTGCATCGGCTTCTGTCCGCTCGCGGCGGGCGGATTGACGTGCGCGTTCAGAAAGTCGGTCAGGTCCTCCACGTCCTGCTTCGTGCCCACCATCGGCGGCATGAAGTGGTGATAGGGCGAGTCGGGCTTGTAGTCGTGGAGCATGGTGATGAAGCTCCCGATGTTGGCGCGGTCACGCCCAGCCAGCAGCGTCGCCAGCGGCCGGTAGCCGTTCAGTGTGTGGCAGGAGCCGCACTCGCCGCGGAAGATTGCTTCGCCGCGCGAGTAGCTGGTGCTGGAATCGAATGAGGCGCATTTCCAATAGGTATCAAAACCTTGCTGAGTAAGAAATTGGGGATCCTCGCCATTCGGGCCTTTCCATTTCGCATGCTCAGAATTGCAGTTATTCCAGATCCAGTTGGTGTGGGCCAGATAGCCCTCGGTGTCGATGCGGCTCACATAGGGCACGCTCACGCCGTTCGAGTACATCCAGCGGCCGATCACGTACGGCTTACGCAGCATCTCGCGCGAGTACTCGCCGGCCGCCGTGGCGATCAGCGCCAATAGCAGGATCGCCACCGCGTGCGACGGATTGAAGTCCACGGGATTGCGATACGCCAGGTAATAGGCAACGCCGATAATCGTCGCCGAGGTGATCACGATCAGCAGCGCGATGCGCGTGATGGTCGAGAACGTGCCCGAACCGATGGTGTCGATCCCCAAAGTCAGCAGCGCGCGTTGCGTCTCGGGAACCATGAACAGGTACCAGGCAAACAGGAACGGCATGGCCACGAACGACGGCACCAGCCATTTCACGCTCCACTTCACCAGCGAAGTCTTGAGCGCCCGGTGCTTGCCGCCGTCGATGCGGCTGGCGCTGATGAGCGCCCAGATGCCGGCCAGCGACGCGCAAACGCAGGTGCGCAGCAACAGGCTCGGCCAATACGTCGGATTGAAGAAGGCGTTCCAGAACTTGCTCGCCTCCTGGCCGGTGCCTGCCACCGCAAGCCACGTGTCGCCCGGCGTCAGCATGAAGGTGAGAATGCCGTTGATGATGACCAGCGTGCAGATCGACGCGCCCGCATACACCCAGCCCACCATCAGGTGCAGCTTGGCGTCGATCTTGTTCCAGGTGTAGTAGTAGACCGTCGCCGTCGTCAGCTCGACAATGAAGAACACCCACTCGATGGCCCAGCCGAAGACGAAATTGTGAATCAGCGTGCTGGTCGCCTCGGGGTGCGTCAGTCCGATGGCAAACCAGATGCCCACGCCGGAGACGGTGCCGAAGACGCCGGTCAGCACGAGGAAGAACTTCGAGTAGCCAACCAGCTCTTGGAGCCAGTCGTTGCGCGCCTCGCGCAGGGCCTTGCGCTCGGCCAGCGGCAGATAAAGGCCGCCGCCCACGGCAAATTGCGAGATCATGACGTGGAAGATGGCGATGATGCCAATCACCCAGCCCGAGCCGAGATACGGAATGTCCCAGAATGGATAGTTCATTCGATGTTCCTCTGAACCGTGAATCGTGGATCGTGAATGAGTGAATGAGTGAAACAAGTGAAAGAGTGAAACAAGTGAAAGAGTGAAAAAGTGAAACAAGTCAATAGTCAGTGAGCAGCACCTAGGAGCTGTTGTTTCGGAGCCGGCTTAATAGAGCAAAGAGCATGTTCTCGACATCGGACGACAAACTCTGAGCGTTCTTGACCGATTGCGGGTCGGCAAACTGGAGCGCGTTCGCCAATTCGAGTTGCGTTTGCAACTCGCAGTTCGATCCGCGTGCAATCTAGCAAAAAGCGTCTGAACTCGCGCGGGTTCATCCGGCCGTGCCCCTCGGCGATGTTGCTGGGGATTGAGACTGGCCGAGCGCCTTAGCTGTGCTGTGAGACCAAAGCTCTCTTCGCGAGGGAATGCCTTGGTGAGGCGGTAAACGGCAACAGTCAACTCCATCGCCTTCTGCCAGACCTGAAGATCCCGGAACGATTGCTTGGTCGCGCGTGTTCTCGCTTGTTCGATCATCGCTCTTTCACTCCTTCACTCCTTCACTTCTTCACTCCTTCACTAGTTCACTTCTTCACTACCTCACCGAATCGTCCAGTACCCAATCACCGTCGTCGCCAGCAGCGCAAAGACCGCCAGCAGGCCGAAGTAGTGCGCATGCGCGCGCTTGCCGGCCCGATTCCTTGCTCGTGTCGTAGAAGGGAATCAGGATCCAGAGCACGATGCCCAGCGTGAACAGCAGCAGTGCCCGCGATCTCGCCGGCCTCGCCAGGCAGCACGGTCCCCAGCATCTTGAGCATCTCGAACGGGCTCATGAAATACCACTCGGGATGAATGCCCATCGGCGCGGGCGCGAGCGAATCGTATTGTTTGCCCAGCGCCCACGGAAACACCGAAGCCAGAAGCGCCAGGACGTTGAGCGAGATGATCCACATGGCGATGTCCTTGCGCAGAAAGTTGGGCATGAAGGGCATGGATTTGCGCTCCGCCGCCGGCTTGGCCTCTTCGCTTTCAGGAACGGCGTTGCCGTGGCGCTGCACCAGCCAAAGGTGAAATCCGAGCAGAGGAATGAACAGCGCTGGGAGCACCACAACGTGCAGCGCGAAGAAACGCTGCACGGTAAATTCGGTCACATCCGGCCCGCCGCGCAGCATGTTGGCGATGGCCGGCCCGATCCACGGAATCGCCACCGGAATCTGCAGGCCCACCTTGGTGGCAAAGTAGCTCAGCTCGTCCATGGGCAGCAGGTAGCCGGAGAAGCCGAAGCACGGCGGCCAGCGCCAGCAGCACCATGCCGCTCAGCCAGCCGAACTCGCGCGGCTTGCGATAGGCCTTCATGAAGAAGACTGAGAACATGTGCACCAGGATCGAGAACAGCATCAGGTTGGCCGCCCACGCGTGCGCGGAGCGGATCAGCCAGCCGAAGTGCATCACGAACGTGATCTGCCGGACCGACTCGTACGCCTCCACGCCCGGCCGGTAGTACACCAGCAGCAACACGCCCGTGAAACACTGCAGCATGAAAAGGAACAGCGTGATGCCGCCCCAGTAGTACCAGAAGGATTGCGCGTGAACGGGGACCGTCTTCTTGCGCGCAAAAGCGGCCAGCTCCGAAATCCCCAGCCGCTCATCCACCCAGTCGTAAACATTGCTCGCCATCGTCTTGGTCGTCATGCTTCTCGTCCTTGTAAATCTTCAAAAGCCCTTTCAAACCGAGCTGGCGAGGACTCGTGATGTCGCCAATCTCGAACTCCGCTAGCTCCGCCAACTCCGCTCTAACGGCAGAGCCATCCGCCGTCCACCACCAGCACGTGCCCCTGCACGTAATTGCTCGCATCCGAGGCCAGAAACACCGCCGCGCCGGCCAGATCCGAAGGCAGTCCCCAGCGTCCCATGGGGATTCTGCTTAGAATTGCAGCCGATCGCGCGGCATCGGCGCGCAACGCCGTGGTGTTGTCCGTCGCCATGTAGCCCGGCGCGATCGCGTTCACATTGATGCCCTTGTCGGCCCACTCATTGGCCAGCGCCTTGGTCAACTGCGCCACCGCACCCTTGGCCGCCGCATATCCCGGCACCAGAATTCCGCCCTGAAACGACAGCAGCGAAGCGGTGTTGATGATCTTGCCGTGTCCCTGCGCCAGCATCAAACGGCCTGCGTACTGGCTTAGGAACCACACCGCATTCAAATTCGTGTTGATCACCGTGTTCCAGAACTCCTCCGAGTGCTCCGCTGCCGGCGCCCGCCGGATCGTCCCCGCGTTGTTCACCAGGATGTCGATCGAACCGAACTCCTTCACTGTGTCGTCCACAAGCATCCGGCAAATCGCCTTGTCGCACACATCGCCTGAACGCGTGATGTACCTTGCGCCCGCCTTCTCCACTTCCTCGATCGTCGAATCGAGCACTTTGTCGTAATTGTGCAGAGTCACGTTCGCGCCTGCCTGCGCGAAAGCGATCGCCATTCCGGCGCCCAGACCCTGCCCGGATCCGGTGACCAGCGCGTTCTTCCCCTTCAGACTGAATAGATCGAGAATCCCCATGAGATTTGCTCCTAGATTCGCGAGATTGGAAACGCGTCATGCGTTTCGTTCCAATTATGCCCGCGACACCTCGACCCCCGTGTCGTTGACTGCGACCTTGAAGAGCTTGAGCGGCTTGGGCGGCGGCCCGCTCACATTCGCGCCGGTGTAAGGGTTGTACACGCCGCCATGGCACGCGCAGTGAATGCGGTCGGCCTGCGGCTCGTACTGCACCGTGCAGCCCAGGTGCGTGCAGACCGCGCTCAGCGCAATCCAGCGCCCGTCCTCGTGATGAATCAGCATGGCCGGCGAGGGGCCGAACTTGAACATCAGCACCGATCCCGCCGGCAGCTTCTGCGCGTCCTTCAGCGTGACCTCGGTCACGGCCGAGGCGCTCAGCGCCATCTCGCTCGGCGAGGCCAGGTAACGGTACACGGGATAAGCCAGCGCGGCGGCGTAGCAGATGCCTGCCGCGCCCGCGGCCGCCAGAAATGCGCGCCGCGTCTTTACGTCGCCGTTTTCCGCGTGCTCCTCGAACAATGTTTGCTGAAATCGCTGTTTCACTCATAACTATGCCGCGCCCTCCATCGTTTTCTGCGCACGCGCCACCACCGACACGAGCCAGCCGACGACTCCCAGGCCCGCCACAAAGAGCACGAGGAACAATCCCACCACGCTCCAGTTGGTCACTACGGCCCGGTCCCACACGTCGTAGCCCTTTGCTGAGCAGCGTCACGTCGCGCACGCCGTCGCGATAAACCACCAGCATGATCTCCACCAGCACCGCCGTCAGCACCCCGGCCCAGCCGAGCCATCCGGCGGCGATCTTGCCGAATCCCGCGATCGCGCCCACCAGCACGGCCACCACTACCAGCGCGATCCATCCGTATCCGGCGAAACCGGCAAAATTGGTAGGCCGGATACAAAGCGTGGCCCGCGAGGCCCTGCCTTCACCGCGTCAGGCTGCACGCTCGCCGCCCAAAATCCCGCGGCCAGATACACCAGCCCGAATCCGGCAGCCACCTTGCCGCCCAGTCCCGCCACAAACTTCTTTTCTTCCGCGGTGAAGGTGCTGCGCCCCGCCAGATACACCAGCCACAGTCCGCCGATGACGAGCCCGCCCGCCATCATCAGCAGCCAGCGCGGCTCGAGCGTGGGATCGCCGGTGGGCAGATACGCGCCCATCGCCGATGCCGAATACATCGCGCGCCACGCCTCGGGCCGCAGCATCAGCGTCATATTCGTCGAGAGCATTCGCGCCACGCCGCCGGCCAGCAGCCACGCGATCAGGCCCACCCACCAGGCCGATTTTCCCGCCTCAAGCCGCGCCGAGAATTTGTAGAGCAGCCAGTAAAGCAGCATCAGCGTGGGGATGAGCGCGATCCAGTAGAGCCGATCAGCACGCTGCTGGTGTAAAGCGCGCGCCCGTAAAGCACCTGCGCAAACAAGAGCGGCGGCACGCCCAGGTTGATCACGAACGTCATCACCACCGTCAGCCGCCGCGCCAGCGCCCGCGCCGTTACTAGCGAGTGAGCCGACTTGCCGAACAGGCTGAGCAGAACCGCCAGCAGCAGCCCGCCCAGCAGCATCTCCACGGCCACAAAATGCAGCGACAGCGTCACAATGTGCAGCAGCTTCAGCAGCCACACGGGCGCCGGCAAAGGAATGGGATCCACTGCGGGATAAGGATTCATAGCGCTTCTAAAAGTTCCTTTCACTCTGCAAGCTGGCGCAGAACGAATCATCGAGACGAGACGCACTGCCACGGCGCCACGCCCTCCCGCCGGTTCAGGCCGGCATGGGGCAGCGGCGGGGAGCCGAGCGCGGCACATTCTGGACTGTTTTTCTCCAATTTGAATTGGAAGAAATTAATATAACCCGCTGCGACCACGTGGTCTGTGACGCGGAATACATACTGCCTGTGACGAATTCGACTACGCTGCCCGTTGACCGTGCGGTTCATTCCATGCGTCTGCACGCAACCGCTCGCCTTGCAACCAGCGTCGCGCGGACGTACGAGAGATCCGTTCGAGTAGGACACGCGATGAAGAGAACCAACTCGTCGATGCAACTGACGCGCGCCGCCGATTACGGCGTCCGCGTGATGATTCAGCTGGCCGCGCCGCCGGCCGATGGGCGTGTCTCGCTTCCCGCGCTGGCCCAGGCCACGGGCGCTCCGGAGAGTTTTCTCTCCAAGGTGCTGCAAGCCCTGGCGCGCGCCGGACTCATCACTTCGCGGCGCGGGCAGTCGGGCGGCTTTCGCATCACGCCGCGCGGCCGCCAGGCATCCATGCGCGAAGTGATTGAGGCCATCGACGGCGCCATCTGCCTCAACGTTTGCCTCATTCCCGGCCGGTCGTGCGCGAGAAAGGCGCACTGCCCCGCGCATCCGGTCTGGGCGCGGGCGCAGCAGGCCATGCTTGAGGTTCTCTCCGGCGCCTCGGTCGCCGCGATGGCCGCCCAGGCTTCGCCGGTCAGGCCGAGCCATCGCCGCGACGTGGCGCCCGCTCGCTCCAAACGGCTCGTCAATCCGGCCCGCATAGCCCGTCCAGCAAGCGCACCCTCCGATTTGCCAACCGCTCGTCGAATTTGCCAAGCTCGCCTGCGGGGTGTTTCAATCGAGTTATTGAAACAGGGGTGCTCCACGCGATGTGGGGCTGAGAAATACCCTCGAACCCGATCCGGATAATACCGGCGTGGGAAGTTTTCTCCGACCGAGCGGCATTCTTCCTCACCTCACTTCGCAGCGCAAGCTCCTTTGTTTCAGGCAGTACCGAAACGAAGGGTCCCCATGCCAGCAGCCGCGTTCCGCTCGCAATCGTCCACATTCCACCGTCACGCGTCCGGCGACGCCTGCCGTTCGCTCGCGACAGCTTTCCTGCTGGCCGGCTGTCTCGCTTTGCCTCTGCGTGCGCAGACCGCTCCGCAGACGCCGCGCAAACTCCGCGGCGCCTCCGCAGACCAACGCGCCAGAATCCAGCTCCAGCGCAGCAGAAACCCGCTCCCGTCACCACCACCGTCATCGTCCACGGCGAAGTGGAAGACAACTATCTTCCCGAGTCCGTCACTGTGGGCACTCTGGACGGCGCCGAGCTCAGGAACACGCCGCTTTCGGCATCCGTCGTCACGCGCGACCTGCTCAACGACCAGGTTTCGCGCCTGCTCTCCGACGTGGTCAAGAACGACGCCTCCGTCGGCGACGATTACGTGCCCGTGGGCTACTACGGCGACTACCAGATTCGCGGCTTTCCCATCGATCTCGCCACCGGGCTTGAGGTCAACGGCATGACCATCGCCGGCGAGCAGGATGTGCCGCTCGAAAACAAGGAGGCGTCGAATTCCTCAAGGGCATTGCCGCGTGTCGAGAGCGGCGTGGCCTCGGCCGGCGGCCTGATCGATTACGTGACCAAGCGCCCGGCCAACATCCAGGCCCTCGATCTCGCCACCGATCATCGCGGCACGGCCTACGGCGCCGTCGACCTCGGCCATCTCTTCGGCAGCCGCAAGCAGGTGGGCGCGCGCGTGAATCTCGCCGGCGAACGAATCGTCACCTACATGAACGACACCAACGGCTGGCGCGCGGTGGGCGCGGGCGCGGCCGACTGGAAGCTGAACCCAGCCACGATCCTCAAAGGCGACTTCGAGTACCAGCACAAGACCGAGCGCGACGGCAGCGGCTATCAATTGCTCGGCGGCACAATCGCTGCCCGACATCAACCGCATCTACCGCTCAACCATGCTGGGCGATCAGTCGTGGGGCCTGCCTGACACTTACGACACGTTCAACACCAATGCGCGCCTCGATCACACCTTCTCGCCCTCGTGGGTCGGCTTTGCCGCCGCCAGCCTCAGCCACTCGCTGATCCAGGACAACGTGCTCTACGCCTACGGCTGCTACTACGATGCAACGACGTATCGTCCAACTGCCCCGACGCGCCCGATGCGCCGGCGTACTTCTTCTGCTCCCGACGGAACCTACGACATCTACGACTACCGCAACCCCGGCGAACTGCGCATCGATGCCGAGGCCGAAGCCATGGTCACCGGCCACATTCACACCGGCGCCGTCACGCAAGACATCACCGCAGGCGGCGTGCTCTTTCTGCGCAGCGTGCAGCAGCCCGGCTTCTACTCGGCAGCGAATCCCTATTCGACCCGACGGCGTTGTGCAGGACGGCGCGGTCTACACCTACGTCGGCTCGGAAAATATCTACCAGCCCATCGCGTCTCTTCCACCGCCCGGCGACCCAAATTCGCTCGAGATCCGCTCGAATCCGCCGGCCCGCGCCGACTGTGGGAAGACAGCCACCAATCCTCCGGCGTCATTCAGGACCGCATTCATCTTCCCGCGCGCATTCAGCTCATCGCCGGCGGGCGCTACGATTCGCTGCGCGACCACAACTACTCCGCCTACGCGAGCTGCACCGATCCTTCCGAACTGGATCCTGCAACCGTGACCCATCCGAATCCTTGCGCGCCCGAGCCTCACGACAAGCCCGTCTGGCTGCCGCAATTCGCCGTCACCTACAACCCCGTCGAGAACCTCACGCTCTACTCGAACTACGGCGTGATGTTGTCGCTCGGTCCGCAAGGCGCCATTCTGGACCGACAACGGCAGCCAGTTTCTCGCGCCGTTCTTCACGCGCCAGGCCGAGATCGGCGCGAAGTACGAGCCCGGCCAGCGCATTCTGCTCACCGCCGCGCTTTTCCACATGCGCGCGCCGTTCTTCTATCCAAGGTGATCGGAGGCCCCGACGCTTTCTGCCCGACCGGCGCCGCAGGCGATCTCTGCTTCGAATCCGAGGGCCGCGAAACGCACGACGGCATCGAGCTCAACGCCGAAGGCAAAGCCGCAAACTGGCTGCGCCTCAACGCCTCGGCCGCGGCCATGAACGCCATCTCCACCGACACCGGCACGCCCTCCTTCGACAACAAGCAGGTGATCAACGTGCCGCACCTGCACACGCAATGTGTTTGCCGATCTCACCGTGCCCCGCGTGCGCGGCCTGCACCTGATGCCCGGCTGGAGCTACACATCGCGCAAAGAGGCCACGCGCGACGATGCGGTGAGCGTGCCCAGCTACAACCTCTTCAACCTGGGCGCGCGCTACACGCCCGGCGGCGAGCAGGGCCGCGTCACGTTCCGCATTTACGCCGACAACATCACCGACAAGCGCTACTGGTCCGACACCGGCGCCAGTTACGGCGACACATTTGTCTGGCTGGGCGCGCCGCCGACGGTGCGGCTCTCGCCCATTACACGTTCTAGCAGCCCGCGTAGCGGGCAAAAGAAGATAGCTCCAGGCGCGAGCCTGGGGATGCGACAGCGGTATTCAGCGTCGCAGCCCGCGTGAGCGGGCGTAAGATCGGGAAGCAGTTCGACGCGAATGAGCTCCACGGCCAAAGCCCACGGCATGGACGGCACGCTGGTCGAGCCCGACTGGCCTCCGCTCACGCTCGCCGAAGTGCGCCCGCTTCTCGCTCAGTTTCCCGCCTCGGCGAGCCCACGCAAATCCTCTCCGTCAGCCCGCGCCCGTTTTCCGCGGCCGGCGTGGTCGCCACGCGCAACGGCACGCGTCTTCATCAAGCGCCATCATCGCGCCGTGCGCGATCGCGAAGGGCTGCTCGAGGAGCATCGGTTCCTTTCGCATCTGCTCGCCCATGGCGCGCCCGTCCCGCGTGTCCTTGCTTCCGCAGCCGGCGAAACGGCGATCGAAATCGGCGAGTGGACCTACGAGGTGCACGAGACTCCGCCGGGCATCGATCTCTACGAAGACGCGATCTCCTGGACGCCGTTTCGCAGCGCGGCCCACGCGCATTCCGCGGGCGCAGGCGCTCGCGCGGCTCCATCTCGCCGCGCAGCGATTTCACCGCCCCGCCCCGCAAGCCGCGCCCGCTCGTCGCCAGCTTCACCATCTTCGCGGCGCAGGATCCCGCGCAAGCACATGGCGCGCTATCTCGCCGCGCCGTCCGTCGCTCGCCGGCGCACAAAGCCGTCCGCGCCTGCGCGGAGCAGGCGCTCGAACTCCTGGCGCCCTTTCACGCCGAGCTTGCGCCGCTCTTGCCTGCGCTCGCCGCCGCTCTGGACCCACAACGACCTGCACGCCTCCAATCTCTTCTGGAGCGATGCGGGCCCCGACGCCGATTGCGCGCACGCCACCGCCATCATCGACTTCGGCCTCGCCGACCGCACCAACGCCGTGCACGACCTCGCTCACGCCATCGAGCGCAACATCGTCGAGTGGCTCGTCGCTCGTGAACGATCCTGCGCACCCTGACGACGTGCCCATCCACTTCGATCATCTTCGAGGCGCTCCTCGACGGCTACGAATCCATCCGCCCGCTCTCCAGCGAAGAGTCCGCCGCGCTCGCGCCCATGACCGCGCTCTGCCACGCCGAGTTCGCGCTCTCTGAGGCCGATTATTTTCTCGGCGTGCTGCACTCTGAAGAGAAAGCCGCCATGGCCTACGACGGCTGGCTCGTCGGCCACGCGCGCTGGTTCCATAGCGCATCCGGCGGCAAGCTGCTCGATGCGCTGCGCCGCCGCGCCAAGCCGCCCGCCACGAAAAGGGGCGGCCCGGCCATGATCTGGACAGCAGTCGCCACCTATCTCGCCGCGCATGGTCTGGAGCTCGCAGGCGCCATCACCGCGGCTCTCGGCATCTGGCTCACCACGCAGCGCCTGCTCATCTGCTGGCCCGTTACGCTCGTTTCGATCTTTCTTTACATGGTGGTTTTCTACCGCGCCGGGCTGCTTTCCGATGCGCTGCTGCAGGTCTTCTTCGTGGTCTTCACGTTTTATGGCTGGTGGCACTGGTGGCGCGGCGTGCGCGAGGAAGGCGAGGTGCGCGTCGTCCCGCTGCCGCTGCTGAGCCTGTTGATTGCGGTCGCCCTGGGCGTCGCAGGCAGCTTCGTGCTGGGCACGCTGGCCAAGCATCTGCACGCCGCGCTGCCTTATCTCGACGCCGCGCTGATGAGCTACAGCCTTGTGGCCACCTGGTGGCAGGCGCGCAAGCACATCGCCAACTGGTGGCTCTGGATGTCGTGGACACGTCTACATCGGCGAGTATATCTACAAGGATCTGCGGCCAACGGCGCTGCTCTATGCGGCATTCGTGCCGTCTCGCCGTCCTCGGCCTGCGCGACTGGCGCCGCGCCGCAGCCGGCGCTTAAATCGCCGCCTGCACGACGTTCTCGAGCGGCTCGCCCTTCATGTAGCGCCGCAGCTCATCGGCCGCGATGCGCAGCGCGCGCGGCGCAAACTGCGGCGTCGATCCGCCAACATGCGGCGTGAGCAGCAGGTTCGGGCAGCTCCAAAGCGGATGGCCTTCCGGCAGCGGCTCGGGATCGGTGACGTCGAGCGCGGCGCGAATCCGGCCCGATTGCAGCGCCTCCACCAGCGCATCGGTATCCACAATCGGCCCGCGCGCGGCATTCACCAGCAGCGCGCCCTGCCGCATCAGCGCGAGCTGGCGGCTGCCGATCAGCCCGCGCGACTCCGCGGTTGAGGGCAGGATCAGCACCACGACCTCCGCGCGCGGCAGCAGAGTGTCCAGTTCGCTCTACGGCGTGCACCTCGGGTTCGGTGCGCGCCCTGCGCGCCACGCGCAACATCTTCACATCGAACGGCGCGAGCATGCGCTCGATCTCCTTGCCGATCGCGCCGTACCCCACCAGCAGCACCGTCTTGCCCGTCAGCTCTTCCTGCATCACCGGCGGATACATCGGGCGCGTGTCGCCGGTGATCTCCGCGTAGTGCGCGCTGGCCTCGAACCGCCGCTTCCACACGCCCGACCGTCTGAATATCGAGATACAGCGGAAAATACTTCAGCATCGCCAGAATTGCCGCCAGCGTCCACTCCGCCGTGGAGATGTTGTGCGCGCCGTGCGCATTGCAGATGGTCACGTGCGGGCCCACCGTTCCGGGAATCCACTCCGTTCCCGCCATCATCGAGAGCACCAGCTTCACGCCGCGCAACCGCGGCCAGGCGCGCATCGCCCGCGTCGAATAGGGATCGGGAATCCAGACATCGATCTCGACGTCGTGATCCATCTTGTCCGACACGGGGATCAGCTCGATTCCCTCGGGGAAATCGCGCAACAAATCGGCTGATAATGTGGCTGGGTATCCGACTCGCAGCATGGGATTCTTGAGCCCGGCCGCGGGCTCGTCGCTTTTATGCTACCCCAGCCACCCGGCGTGCCCGATGCTCTAATTCGCGCGGTAGAGCGCCGTCATCGCAAGAATCAAACGGCCAGCATCTCCGTGTAAACTGCCATCCCCACCACAGCATCGGCGCCCAGCGCATCCAGCGCGTCCACTTCCTGCTGGCTGCGAATGCCGCCGGCCACGATGAGTTGCCGCTGCGTCAGCTTGCGCAAACGCGCCGCCGTTTCCATGGGAAAGCCCTGCATCGTTCCTTCGGTGTCGACATGCGTGTAGAGAAATGCCGCGGCATACGGCTCGAGCTGCGGAATCGCCTCGTCCGGCGTCAGCTCCACCTGCGCCTTCCATCCCTTCACGGCAATGCGCCCATTCTTCGTGTCGATCCCGGCCACCACGCGCTCCGCGCCCACGCTCTCGGCCAGCTCCGCCGCGAATGCGGTGTTCACCGCGCCCTCCGCCGAAAAAAGCGCCGACCCGATGATCACGCGCTTGGCGCCCGCATCCAGCACCTGCCGCGCGCGCTCAATCGGAATGGATTCCGCCGCCCGCCTGGCACGGCAGCCGCTTGGCAATCTGCTCCACCAGCGCGGAGTTGTCGCCCTGCCGCATCGCCGCGTCCAGATCGATCAACTGCACCAGCGGAAAGCGCGAGAACTTCTCGATCCAATACTCAAAATCGTCAAACGCCAGGCGCAGCTTTTCGCCCTGCACAAGCTGCACAATGCGCCCGCCCATCAGATCGATCGAAGGAATCAGCATGGCAGCCTCACCGGAACGCCCGCCTGCGCCAGCTCCTCTTTGAGCGAGCGCGACGTCTATCACGCCAAAATGAAAGATGCTCGCCGCCAGCGCCGCGTCGGCCTTGCCGCGCCCGAACACGTCGGCAAAGTGCGCCACCGTTCCCGCGCCGCCCGACGCAATCACGGGAATGCCCACGGCCTCGCTCACCGCCGCGGTCAATTCGCAGTCAAATCCCGCGCGCGTTCCGTCCGCATCCATTGAAGTGAGCAGAATCTCGCCCGCGCCGCGCTGCTCGGCCTCGCGCGCCCACTCCACCACGCGCCGGCCCACCGGCTTGCGCCCGCCATGCACAAACACCTGCGCCTCGCGCACCGGGTCGGCAGCCTCGGGATCGCGCCGCGCGTCGATGGCGACGACGACAGCCTGCGCGCCAAAGCTCGCGCCGATCGCGCTGATGAGCGCCGGGTCGGCCAGCGCCGCGGAGTTGATGCTCACCTTGTCCGCGCCCGCCTCGAACACCTGCTCCGCATCGCGCGCCGACTTGATGCCTCCGCCCACGCAGAACGGCACAAACAGCTCGCGCGCCGTGCGCCGCACCGTATCGAGCAGCGTCTGCCGTCCCTCGTGCGTCGCCGTAATGTCCAGCAGCACAATCTCGTCCGCGCCCTCGCGCGCGTGCCGCGCCGCCTGCGTCGCCGGATCGCCCGCATCGACGAGGTCGACAAACTGCACGCCCTTCACCACGCGGCCCGCGTGCACGTCGAGGCAAGCAATGATGCGCTTCGTCAGCATGAACGCCCGTCCTGAACCCGAAACTCACTGAACAACTGATCTGTCATCCTGAGCGAGTCCCGGCGCGCCGGGAGAAGTCGAAGGATCTGCGGTTGTCTTTCGGCGGGTTCTGAATTCATCAAACTAGCTCCTCTCCTTCACGTTCCCAGCCCCCAGAAAATTGCGCAGAATCTTCAGCCCGGTCTCGCCCGATTTCTCCGGATGAAACTGCACGCCCATCACATTTCCGCGCTCCACGGCCGCCGCGAACGGCTCAATATAGTGCGTCACCGCCGCGGTATCGCTGTGACCGGGCCCTTGTACGAGTGCGTAAAGTAGACGAACTCACCCGGCTCGACCCCTGCAGCAATCGCGAGCCGTTCCGCACTTCCAGCGAATTCCACCCCACATGCGGCACTTTTTCCGTGCTTTCGGCAAACCGCGTGCACGATTCCGGGAAATGCCCGAGCCCCGGCTGCTCGCGGCGCTTCCGTCGATCCCGAGTAGAGCCACTGCATCCCCACGCAAATGCCCAGAAACGGCACGCCGCGCGCAATCGCCGCGCGAATCGCGCCCGTCAGTCCCGTCGCAGTCCAGCCGCTCCGTCGCCGCAAAGTGGCCCACTCCCGGCAGCACAATGCGCTCCGCCGACTCGACCAGCGACAAATCGCCGTCGGTCACGACCGTCTCCGCGCCCAGATGCCGCAGCGTCTTCAGCACCGAGGTCAGGTTGCCGGCCTTGTAGTCGATCACCGTGATCATTTCATCATCACCCAGAATGCGATGTCGCTAAACCATAAATAGGTAAGAACTAATGAGCCTCCTGCGACTGCCATTCTCCATCCGCTCCGCATTACGATGAAGGCGAAAATGAATATGAGAACGCTCATAAGGAATCCACATTCCGCGCAGATCACCATCACGGAGTAGTGGCCCTCATAGAATGCTTTGTGCATGAGACACCTGGCGAAATACACCAACGCGTCGAGGATGAAAGCAGGGATCTCCACTAATCGAACTTTCTCGCGCCATGCACTCTGCATCAAAGCAGTCCCTTCGTGCTCGGCAGCATCTCGCCCAGTTGCTTGTCGCGCGAGCAGGCCACGCGCAGCGCCCGCGCAAATGCTTTGAAGATCGCCTCAATCTTGTGGTGATTCGAGCGGCCGTACATCGTCTTCACGTGCACATTGGCCCGCGCGCCGCGCGCAAAGCCTTCGAAGAAGTCCGTCACCAGTTCCGTCTGCAGATCGCCCACCAGCCGCGTGCGCACTTTCGTGTCCACCGCAAAGGCCGCGCGCCCGCTCAGATCCACAGCCGCGACGGCGAGCGTCTCATCCATCGGCATCACAAAATAGCCCGCGCGCAGAATGCCGCGCTTGTCGCCCAGGGCGCTGTCAAACGCCTCGCCCAGCGCGATGCCCACATCTTCCACCGTGTGGTGCTGGTCGACATCCAGATCGCCGTCGCATTCAGGTCGAGATCAAATGCGCCATGGCGCGTGAACAGCTCCAGCATGTGATCGAAGAAGCGAATGCCGGTGGAGATGTTGTACCGGCCCTTGCCCTCGATCGCAAGCTCGAGCTCGATGCGCGTCTCGTTCGTGTTGCGTGCGGTTGTTGCTTTCCGTTTTTTTGCATTCGTGCTTTCCCGGATCTCAAAATCGAGACCGGGGGCACCCGGCACAATCGTTGCCGTCCGCACACTCGCGCGCCTGCTCGTCTTCGTGTTCTTCTGCGCCATCATCGCTTCCCGCTTTCCGCCCGCAGTACGGCCAGCGCTTCGTTCAGCGCCGCAGCGGCCTGTTTCATCTGTTCGCGCGTCCCAATGGTGATGCGCACTCGTCCGTCGCAGCCCGGATCGCTGGATCGGTCGCGCACCAGCACACCCGCGGCGCGCATCAGCCGCACAAACTCCGCGTGCCGCGCGCCAATCTCCACCAGAATGAAATTCGTCCGGCTCGGCCAGCGCCGCACTCCCGCCGCATCGAGCGCCGCTTCGAATTCGCCGCGCGCCGCCAGCACTTCGCCCACATACCAATCGAGATACGCCGTGTCCTCCAGCGCCGGCGGCAGGCACGCCAGCGCCAGCGAGTTCACGCTATACGGCGAAAGCACGCGCCGCACCCACCGCATCAACTCCGCCGGCCCGGCCAGCAGCCCCAGCCGCAATCCCGCCAGCCCGTACGCCTTCGAGAACGTTCGCGCCACAACCAGATTCGGCAGCGTTCCCACCAGATCCATCACCGTCTCGCCGTAGAAATGAAAGTACGCCTCGTCCACCAGCAGCACCGCCTGCGGCGCGCGCCGCGCCAGTTCGAGAAGTTGCTCGCGCGTGGCCACCGACCCCGATGGGCTGTTCGGATTGGCAATCGCAATCACTTTCGTTTGCGGCGTGATCGCCGCCAGCAGCCGCTCAAACGGAAACTGCAGATCGTCCGCGGCCTGCACCGTCACCACGCGCGCATCCGTCGCCGAAGCATAGACCTCGTACATGGTGTACGTCGGCACCGGCAGCAGCAACTTCGTCGCCGGCTTCGAGAAACGTCTCGAAGAGCACGTGAATCGCTTCATCCACGCCGTTGGTCAGCGCCACCTGCTCCGCGCGCAGACCCAGATGCGCGGCGACGATCGCCTCCACCGGCTCGCGCTCGGGATACCGCGTGAGCGCTCCCGCCGAAATCTGCGCCAGCACCTCGCGCACCTTTGGCGAGCACGCCAGCGTGTTCTCGTTGAAGTCCAGGCGCAGCGCATCGCGGCTGCCGAGCGGAGGGTGATACTCCTTCATCGCCTGTACGCGCGCGCGCGGCGTGGGAGCCGCTGTGGTCACTGCATTCAGCCACGGGCCCTCCTTCGACCTGCGGATTTCGTGCCAACCGCATTCGAATCGCCTCGGCATGGCCCGCAAGCCCTTCTGCCTCGGCCAGCAGCGCAGCCTTCGGCCCCAGCGCGCGCACGCCTTGCGCGGTGTACTCCTGCACCGTGATGAGCTTCACGAAATCGTTCACGCTCAATCCGCCGCGCACCCGCGCCATGCCGCCGGTCGGCAGCGTGTGGTTCGGCCCGGAGATGTAGTCGCCCATGGGCTGCGACGACCATCGGCCCACAAACACCGAACCCGCATTCTTTACCCATTTCAGATCGCTCGCGGCGTCCACGGTCAGGTGCTCGGGCGCGAGCCGATTGGTGATATCGCAGGCTTCCTCAACTGAGCCCGCCACAAAAACGCAACCCATTGCGCTTGAGCGCCTCACGCGCTACGTTGTTCTCGCGGCTGCGCTGCTTTGCCTCTGCGATCACTGCCTTCGCCAGATCCTCGCGCGTGGTCACAAAAATCGCCAGCGCCTCCGGATCGTGCTCCGCCTGTGCCACCAGATCGCTCGCAATGTCCGCCGCATTGCCGCGCTCGCTCGTGACCACGATCTCCGTCGGCCCGGCCAGCATATCGATGGCGCAATCAAACGCGACCAGGCGTTTGGCCGCGGTCACGTAAAGATTGCCCGGCCCCACAATCTTGTCCACGCGCGGCAGGCTCGCAGTTCCGTAAGCCAGCGCCGCCACGGCATGCGCGCCGCCCAGCCGGTAAAACTCCGTGATGCCGAGCAGATGCGCCGCGGCCAGCGTCTCCGGCGCCGGCTTTGGCGAAACCACAACAATCCGCGTCACTCCCGCCACCTGCGCCGGAATCGCCGTCATCAGCAGCGTTGAAGGCAGCGGATGCCGTCCGCTCGGCACATAGCATCCGACAGAACCAAGCGGCCGCACAAGCTGGCCAGTGGTCAAACCCTTCACTGTCGAATCGTTCCATGACGCCGGCATTTGCCGCTTCGCAAATCCGCGAATCTGATCAGCAGCCGTAGTAAGTGCCTCGCGCAGCGCAGGATCCAGCGCCTTCCACGCCGCAGCCATTTCTTCCTGCGTCACGCGCAGCGCGTCCGGCCCTGGCAGCCCATCGAACTCCGCCGCATAGCCGAGCAGCGCGCGGTCGCCGCGCTTGCGCACATCGTTCACGATTCGCTTCACGGCGGGCAGCACCGCATCCAGCGCCGCGCCGCCGCGCTGTTCGAGGGCCGCGAGTGTCTTCGCTGCCTCTCGCGCATTTCGTCCTGTGGTCCGGATCAGCTTCATTATTCGTCCTTACTATTGCCTTGCTCGATATGGGTGCGGGCGGGACGCCCGCACGACAGCCGCCAGAGGCCGGCGCTACAAAAAACTAAAGCACCACCTTGTTCAGCGGATACTCTACAATCCCCGCCGCACGCGCCGCCTTCAGCCGCGGAATCACATCGCGCGCCACGCGCTCTTCCAGGATCGTATTCACCGCCACCCACTCCGAATCGCTCAACTGCGAAATGGTCGGCGAATTCAGCGCTGGAATGACCGCCAGCACCGCCTCCAGGTCTTCGCGCTTCACGTTGAGCATCAGCCCCACCTGCGACTGCGCGTCAATCGCGCCGCGCAGCATGAGCGCAATCTGGTCGATCTTCTGCCGCTTCCACGAATCCGCCAGCGCGGCCTTGCCGGCAATCAGGTGCGTCTCGCTCTCCATCACGGTGTCGATGATCTTCAGGTGGTTCGCCTTCAGCGAGCTGCCCGTCTCCGTCACCTCCACAATCGCGTCGGCCAGCATCGGCGGCTTTACCTCTGTCGCGCCCCAACTGAATTCCACCTTCACATTCACGCCCTTCGCGGCAAAGTAGCGTTTGCTCACCTCCACCAACTCGGTAGCGATGATCTTGCCCTCCAGATCTTCGGCCTTCTCATACCCGCTTGCCTCGGGCACGGCCAGCACCCAGCGCACCTTGCGCCGGCTCTGTTTGGCGTAGGTCAGCGTGGTCACGCTGGCCACGTCAAGGCCGCTCTCCACCACCCAGTCAATGCCCGTCAGTCCCGCGTCCAGCACGCCGTGATCCACATACCGCGCCATCTCCTGTGCGCGAATCAGCATGCACTCGATCTCGTTGTCGTCAATCGAAGGAAAGTACGACCGGCCGTCGGCGTAGATGTTCCATCCCGCGCGCTTGAACAGCGCGATGGTCGCGTCCTGCAAACTGCCCTTGGGAATTCCCAGTCGAAGTTTGTTACCCACGGCTCACCTCCGTACCGATCGCGATAGGCCGCGTAAAGCAGCTCACCGTGCCCTCGTGGCAAACCAGGCCGTCGCCCTCCACCTCCACGCGAAACAGCAGCGTGTCGTTGTCGCAGTCGGTGGCCGCCGAAATCACGCGCAGCCGGTTGCCGCTGGTCTCGCCCTTCATCCACAGCTTCTGGCGCGTGCGGCTCCAGAAGGTTACAAAGCCGGTCTCCTGCGTCTTCGCGTAGCTGGCCTCGTTCAAAAAGCCCAGCATCAACACCTCGCCCGTCCGCGCGTCCTGCACGATGCCCGGCACAAGGCCATCCATCTTCTCAAAATCGATTGCCGTTGTTTTCTCGCTCATCTCGGTTCCTGTCCTGAATTCAGATTTTTCTCCAAACACGAAAAAACCCACCAGCGTCATTCGCCGGCGGGCTTGGGTGTTTCCTTTCGATCTCTCTGGCCGTCTACTTCAGGCCATGGCAGTCCGCCGGCATGGTTGTCCCATGATGATGGTGATGGCCGTGATAGCGGAGGCTCTGCATCTCTTTTCAAGGTACGGGCAGACCCCTGACGGTGTCAAATATTTCTTGTTGCCTCTTGCTTTTTGTTCCGGATCGGAGGACCTTTTCCCATGCCAATTCCTGATCTTTCTGCAAGACCGTTTTCCTGCACCTGCGAGCGCGCGATGAACGCATCCCCTGAAGCGCTTTTCCGTGCCTGGACAGAACTTTTCGATCGCTGGTTTGCCGCGCCCGGTTCGGTTTTGACGAAGGGCCAGGTCGACACGGCCTTCTTCTTCGAGACCGAATTTGAAGGCCGGCGGCATGCGCACTACGGACGCTTCCTCCGCCTGGAGCGCCCTCGGCTTGTTGAACTCACCTGGCTTACCGCTGCAACCATAGGCGCGGAAACTCAGGTGACAGTGGAGTTGATCGCGAAAGACGGCGGCACTCTGCTCCGCCTCACGCACGCCGGCTTTCCCGGCGAGGAGTCGAAGAAACGCCATGAGGATGCGTGGCCGCAAGTGTTGGCGCATCTCGACAAATGCATGACGTCAGGAACCTGATCCCGCCGGCAGCCGCGGATTGACGCAGTCTGCTGCAAACCGCTCCGTATTTCACGCCGACGCTAGTCTCCTGTCTTTGAAGTTCGCATCAAAAATGCTCTGTCATGCCGAGCGAGTCCAGGCGTGTCGGGACGAGTCGAACGGGGACCTGCATTTCCGGGGCTTCGACTTCTGACACAAACTTCTGGGACGCCACACTAGGGGTATTTAGGGGGACCGAGACGGATGATTCCCGTCTTCTCGCGGAGGGGCTTGGTACGGGCGTCGTAGGCGGCGAGATCAACTTGAGGCTGCTCGGTGGACGAGTGAATCGGTATGCCAACGGCGAGGAAGAACTTGTCGATGCCGCCGGGTGTGTAGACGTTGAGCAATTGTCCGCGACCCGAACCCATGTTCGTCCATTGGTGGGGAATGTTGCGTGGGCCATAGGCATACGTCCCCGGGCCGCCCGTGGTGGTCTTATCGCCGACAGTGATTTCGAAGATGCCGCTCACAACGAAGAAGGACTCATCCTCGTACAGATGCTTGTGCAGGGGCACGCCCTGATGATGAGAGTTTTCGGTCAGCATCCACGTAATAGTGTCTCCAGTATCGGAACCGGTGGCCTTCATAGTGAAGTTGTGGAACGGATACCAGTACCACTGCTCGAAAGATGAGGAGCCCTGAGCTGAGGTAAGCAGCGGAGCGAATAGATCCGCAGAAAGAAGTGGCGCTGCAAGAAGAGAACGGCGAAGCAGGATGCGGCGCGTTGTGTGCATTAGCAACTCCTAAGATGTTTGACGTATTCGAAATAGTCAGCGATGGGCTTCACCTGAGTCAAACAGTTTCGTAACCGTCTCGATCCCGCCCGCAGCGGCGAATTGACACGGTCTGCCGCATGCCGCTTCGTATTTCAACCCGACGCTACTGCGCCTCGGCATTTTGTTCGTGAAGCAGGTCTGCCACGTGCCGATAAAGGCGATTGCGCAGTTCAAACCGCCTGAACGCGGATGTTACGTAGCGGATCTGCAAATCGATCCCCGAGCCGGACGGCCGCAGGTTCACGACAGGCTCCGCGCTGAAACGGGCCAGGCCTTCGCCCCGCGTGCCACGCTTCCATTCCTGCTCCGCCCGCCGCGAATTCTCTTGTGTCTCTTCAATCACGGCCTTGTGGACCTTGTCCATCAATGCGTGAATGTCGGCAGCCGCAGGCACACTCACGCTGATCTCGTCCCACATCCACTGACCCGGCGAGGAGAAATTGAAGTGTTGCCCGCGGATCGCGAAGCCGTTCATGAAGGAGATGCGGCGGCCCGTGGGAAGTCCCTGATCGGCGAGTCCGCCGGTTTCGATCAAGGTCGTCGTCAGCAGCCCGATCTCCGTAACTTCGCCGCCAACGCCGTTGATCTCTACCCAGTCCCCAACATGAATGCCGTTTTTGCCCATGAGCACGAACCAGCCCAGAAACGCGAGGATGTAGTCCTGCAGCGCGATGGTGAGCGCGGCAGTGGCAAGGCCCAGAATAGTCGGAGTCTGCTGGGGCGTGCCGAAGATGACAAGCAGGATGAGCACAACGCCCAGCACTTGAATACTGAGCCCAAGAACGCTGCGCAAGGTGCCCATCTGCCTGCGGTCGATTGCGGGCCGGGCCGTCAATCGCCGCACCAGAGCTTCGCATAGAATCATTCCCATCAGGATGAGAAGAATAAGCGTCAGCGATTGCAGAATCAGATGCAGCACGATCTGGTGCTGGAGCTTCACCTGGACGGACCACTTGGAGTAGGTAGCCGCAAGCTGCTGTTCCGTCTGAAGCCGGTCGTCGTCGATGCTCAGGATCTGGCGCTCGATGCTGCGATTCTTAAGGTTGGCCAGCTGGGACGCGCGATCCAGCGCATTGCCCGCCGCGGCGGCGGTATTGGCCTTGGCTTCAAGGGCGCTGTGCTCAGCGGTGAGGCTGCGCACATCGTTCTGCGCCTCCTGGAGCGCCTGCTCGATCGCACCCTGGCGCTGGATCTGTTTGAACCAGGCATTGAGCCGCGCTGCCAGTGTACGGTCCTGCGCAGCGGAGAGCACCGCAATTTGGCCGCCGCTCCCGGCCTCGCTGTCGTACTTGTGCATCGACGCTTCATGCGCGGCCAGTTCATCCTGGATTTGCGCACTGTGATCGCCTGAAGCGCGCTCTAGTTCGCGCTGGGCCTCGGTAAGCTCATCGGTGTCGAGCCCCAATTGCGCCTTGGCCACTTCAAGGTCGTCGTCCGTTGAGCCGGCCTGCGCGCCGTTCCCTGACCCGCTTTTCGATGACTCGGGCTTGGGCGTAAGGCTATCCACCAGCGCCTGGTCCTGCTTCGTGAGCTGCTCAAGTTGTGCGATCTTTTGCGAGAGGGCCAGCGCGTCTCCCGTGAGCGTGCGGTGCTGAGCCTCTAGCCGCGCCTGGCGCAGCGCGGTGGCAAATGCCTGATCCACCTCATGGTCAGCCAGGCGTTCCGCCTCGCGCGCGTACTCATTCTCTTCAGCGGAAACTGCCAGCGGCGCCAGTGCCTGCGCTGTCTGCCAGGGCTGCAAATCCACCAGAGATTGCGCAGCGCTCTGGCTCGGAGATTTGCCCTTCCCGCCCAGAAAGGCCATCGCTCCGCGCGTGATCCACGATGCCACGATGCACAAGGTGAGCAGCGCGAGCAATACGCAGAGCAGCACAAGCCTGGTCTTGCCAAAGAGGCGGGCGTCACGCGAAGCGCCGGCGGGGGGAACGACAGGGGAAGTCGCCACACACCTATTTTGGCAGGTGGGCCGCAAAATTGCATGCTCCGTGGCCTCCAGTTCTCTCATTCAATGTGTTGCGACGAATAGACTGGAGTTGGAGAGCCGGACCATGCAAACTCCAATTCGATTCCCGGTGATGCCCGCTGCAATTCTGGCCGTCTTCCTGGCCTGCGTTGCGCGGTCTGTTCCGGCTTCTCTGCAATCGAGTTCAACGCAATCGGCAACCAAGACAAAATCAATTCCGCCCCGCGAGGCGCCCATCGACATCAACTATACGAGCGCCGATGAACTGCTCAAATTCCCGGGCATGACGCCAAGCTGGGCCGGGCGCATCGTGCGTTTTCGCCCCTACCGCACCAAGCGGGACCTGCTCGATCGCGGGGTACTTCCCAGCGACGTTTACGACCGCATCAAAGACCACGTCATCGCGCACCGCGACAAGGAATGACCATCCTCCTGCCAGGCCCGCCCTCCGGCATCGGACAATCTCCCAGCCGCCCGCTCCAATTCCACAAACATTCTCATCAAGGATGCTTCGCGGCCTTTACACTGTTCACTGACAGGAGACATCCATTATGCAAACCCGAATTCTGGGCACCACCATGCCGGTGCTCGAAGTGCTGCTCGATCCCAACGAAAGCGTGTTTTCCGAGAGCGGGGAGCTCTCCTGGATGACCGCCTCCATCCAGATGACTACGCACACGCAGATGGGTGGGGGTGGCGGGATCTTCGGCGTGCTCAAGCGGGTAGCCGCCGGCGCCAGCATCTTCATGACCGAGTACCGCGCCATTCAGTATCAGGGCTCCGTTTCGTTTGCCACGCGGGTACCCGGCCACATCGTGCCTGTCGAGCTCGGCCAGGGGCCGGAGTACATGGTGCACCGGCACGGCTTTCTGTGCGCCACGCCCCAGGTGACCATCACGCTGGGGTTTCAGCAGTCGCTGGGCGCGGGCATCTTCGGCGGCAGCGGATTCCTGCTGCAAAAGGTGAGCGGCGTGGGCACAGCCTGGATCGAGTTGTCGGGCGAGCTCATCCAGAAGGATCTTGCCCCCGGCGAGATTCTGTTTGTGCATCCGGGCCACGTGGGCGCATTCCAAACGTCGGTCGGCTTTCACGATCACGACGGTTCCGGGCATCAAGAACATGATCTTCGGCGGCGACGGAATCTTTCTCGCGCGGATGGTGGGTCCGGGCACAATCTGGCTGCAAACGCTGCCCATCTCGCGGCTGGCGAGCCAGATCTACGAATATCTGCCCAAGGCCCCGAGCGGCCGAGCAGGCGACTGGCGCCGGACTTCTTGGCGGAATCGTAGGGGGAATCATCAGCGGGCAGTGACCGTGGGTCGTGAGTCGTGAGTTGTGAGCCGTGAGCAATGGACAACGCGCAGCGAACCATCTTCGCTACGCATGAGCACCGGCATGTAAGGATTGCCTCGTATGAATCAATCCGCGCAGAGCAAGCAAAACGTTCGCGGACACATCTTGTTCTTCTTCGCCGTGGCGCTGGCCCTCTACGTGGCCTGGCTGGTTCGCGGCATGATGGTTCTGCTCTACGTCTCCGCGCTCTTTGCCGTTGCGCTCACGCCGGTGGTGCGGGCTACGTCGCAGATTCGCATCGGCCGTTGGCGGCCGTTCCATGGCGCAACGGCCATCCTCATCCTTCTGCTGGCCGTGGCGCTCGCTTTTGCCGCTTTTGGATTTCTCGCCTTCCCGCCCGTAATCCACGATTTGCAGGCCCTCAGCGACGAAACGCCCACGCGCATTTCGGCGCTGCTGGCCAGGCTCAAAGAGATTCCCTTCGCCGATCGCCTGAACTCCGCCCAAGTCATCGGATGGATCCAGGGCTACCTTAGCCACGCGGCCACCTACCTGCTGTTTTCGCTCAAGGGCTGGGCGGGCGCGCTCTTCCAGGCGATCGCCGGCTTTGTTCTCACGCTTTACTTCATTCTTGAGGGCGATCGCGCGTACGGCTGGTTTCTTTCGTTTCTGCCGCCCCAGCCACGGCAGCGTCTCGACGATACGCTGCGGCGCGCCGCCGCGCGCATGCAGAAGTGGCTGCTGGGCCAGCTCAGCCTGATGCTCATTCTCGGCGTCACCAGCACCATCGTCTTATCTCTCCCTCGGGGTCCGCTATGCCTATGCGCTCGGCGTGCTCGCCGGCCTGCTCAACCTGATCCCGGTTCTGGGCGCCGCCATCTCCGTCGCCATGGCTCTGCTGGTGGCCGCCATCGACAGTTGGGGCCGCGTCCTCGGTGTGGCCATCTTCTTTGCCGTCTATGTGCAAATCGAGAATTCGTGGCTGATTCCGCGCATCATGCGCAGCCGCGTGAACCTGCCGGCGCTGGCGATCTTCGTCGCGCTGCTGCTGGGCTCGGCGCTCGGCGGCATTGCCGGAGCGATGGTCGCGATTCCGACGGCCGTTCTAGTGAGCGTGCTGGTCGAGGAGTATCTGGTCAAGAAGCACGACGCGTGAGGCAGCAGAGTTAGCGGAGCTGGGGCGCGCTGCGCTTGATGTGACGACATTCCGAGAGCATGACGGCTATTCGTGATGATTTCTCGGTAGGCCAACTCGAGACAGGAAATTGGAAAACCTGACACAGAAATGCTCTAGGTACTGTGGGCCAAGCCTACAGCGCCGCTGGCATTGTCCTTCCAGTTGGGCGTACAGCTCGGCGGTGGGTATTGCGAAGTAGCGTTTGAAATCGATGCCCATCGCCTCAAGTCCGAGGCCAAGCGCGTCGTCGTTTATTCCGACCGCGCGCAGAAACTGGTAACGCTCTATCTTGTTCTGGCGGAATTGTTGCCGCGAGTCGCCCTGGTCTCGAACAGTGATTTTAATTTGAATTTCCGTGGAGACCTCGCATAGGAGGACGGTCGGTAACAGCTTGGTGTCAAGGCGATCCGGGGCGGCACCGTTCAACCTCAGTTCTTCGCGTCTGTTGAAATCCTGCTCAAGATCGCAGTCCTGCGAAACGATTATGGCCAATTCATGGTTGATCGGGGCGACTTCTACACCATCCGGATTATTCAAGCTTTCTATGGTGATGTTGTGTTGGTGCACGCCCGACAGGATTTCGGTCTGACGCAGCGGTCCCGCTTCATGAGAGGGGATGTAGAAGGTTGGCTGAGGCGGTTGGGCGGCGCTCGTCGGGACGATTGTCAGCTCTTCGGGGTGTTCCAGCTCAGGTGCAGGTTCGCCTGCGACTGCCTGATTTGGGTCGGCATTTGCGTGCGCTGGCGGTGCATCCCCGTTCATTCTCCGGTCCCATCCAATTACTCTGCCTCAATCCGGAAGCCACTTTGTTTAGTTGCCGGTCTCATCTTCGCCTTCATTCGGGGCAAGGCTGGTGATGGCAACAATGTGAGCGGGCGAAAGGTGTGGTACTCGAAGATCTCGCCGAGCGCGCGCCATGATTCTTGTAGCCCGTCTAGGGGCATGGCGTGCAGGAGGGTATAGGCTGCAAGCAGATATAGGGTCGCTTGATCGGGGGGTTGCGCAGTTTCGCCTGTACGCGTCACGGCCCACGTGAATTGCGCGTCTTTCATCTCGCGGGTTCCGAGTCCGGTGTTTCCCAGTACAAAAATGCTTCCGGTCGGACTTGGTGAGACCACTTGGCTAGCTGATTGGATCCGGCTCCATAGCTTTGTGAAGTCGATCTGCAATGCAAGCCCGGAAGAAGTACCAAGACCGCTTGTTGAAGTATTGGAGGGCATCGAAGGCATTCTGCGGCTCCGTTCGTGATTGGGTGGAAAAGTCCGCGTCGAAAATGTAACATTTTTCGCCGGCTGGTGGGACCGGCTGAAGTCCGTGCTGCAGGAGGACCTGAGTCTCTTCTTTTTGGAGCTTGAACACGAACTGGCTCCAGGAGGTGTCTAATACCGGCTCCAGCGGCGTATGGATCACTCCAACAATGCCGGGCAAGAGGAGGTCGTGCCAGGGAACTTCTGAGAGCCCAAGGCGCTCTCGTGAAATCACATCCCGGTATCGCAATCCAAGCCTTAGCAGAAATTGAGGCTCGTAAATCCTAAGTAAGGCTTCGAACGGCCGATGCAGTCTTTTGCGGAACTCGTCCCACCGCGAATATTTCCGGCAGGTCAAGGACAGCGAGCCCCTTGTTAGGGCCAGCGACCAATTCCCATCCGCGCTTGAGAACGTAAACGTTTTTGCCGTTGGCAGGATATTCGCGGACTGAAACAAGTTGGCTATCTCTGGAGGCGCAAGTGAAATGGGATTCACCTCGCTAAAGAGAGGGAATTCCCCGGTGAGCGCATCTTGAAAGATTGCGGGCACCTCCGTGTCGATGCGGAGTATCGGCGGAAATCGAACCTCCGCAAGGACGGTCTCCAGGGGATTCTGCCGGTAGCGTACCTTGGGATACTCCTCGAAGAGAGCTTCTTCTTGTTCCTCCGCTATCCTCGATAAGCCTGCGGGGATGGGTGCGGTTGCCATTGGCAGGATTATCGGCTATTGCCCCAGTGTCCTACAAGAGGGTTGTGCATCGGGAGATTGCCGGTTCCGGTTCGGGCAGGCTTGTCGAGCGTTAGGGGGGAGGGCGACGACTGCTGGATTTTTCCCTCGCCGCGGGGCAGGTTGAGAGCCTAGCCATCTCGCGATCCGTCCGACACGGCATATTGGAAGGGGCTGCTCGTGGGGCGCAAGTGGTGGCGAGTGGCTGGCTACGCCGGTGCGCGCATGGATTCGAGGGCGGTCGTGAGGTCCTTGGCGAGGGTTTGCTGCGCTTCGAGCGAAAGTTTTTCGTCGCGGCTGGTGAGGTAGAAGACGTCGATGGCGGTTTCGCCTTCGGTGTCGATGAGCGCCACCTTGATGTTGCACTGGTGGGTCGAGAGGGTGAGCGCGATCTGGCGCAGCAGGCCGGGCATGTCCTGCGCGACCACCTGGAGGAGCGTGGAGTGCGTGGACGACTCGGAGTCGAACTCGAGCTTGGTTGCCACGTCGAGCTTGTAATTGCCGGGGTGGTTGAGATGGCGGCGCGCCTCGAGCAGTTGCTGCACCGCGGTCTTCTGCGCAACCACATCGTGGACGTTCGCGAGAAAGCGGTCCTTCTCGCCTGGGTTGAGCTCGATGGTGCGGAAGACATCGGAGAAATGGAAGCTGTCGACGATGACGCCGGCATCGTTCGAGTAAGCTCCGGCTCGGATGATGTTCATGCCCCAGGCCGCCAGCACTCCGGCAACGTCGGCAAACAGCCGCGTGCGGTCGCGGGTGATCACAGTCAGGTCGAAGAGCTGGCGGTTAGGCCGCAGATCGAGCTGCACAGCATCCTTGTCGAGGTTGAGCGCCATTTGAAAGTGGTTGCGAATCTGTTCGGGGAGGCGGGTGTGCAGATAGCGCTGCGGGAGGCCCTCGAGGAATAGCTTCAGCGCATCGTGCTGTGCGGCGGGGACCATGGAGCGGATGCGGTTGAGCAATGTGGGATCGATGGCGGCATGGTAGCGCGCCTCGTCCACCGAGCGGTCCATGAAATTCGAGGTGGACATGTAGAACTGCCAGAGATTCTCGGCCTTCCACGGCGTCAGGGCGTCGGGGTTCACGGCCTTGATGTCGGCGAAGGTCATCAGCGTAAGCATCTTCAGCAGTTGCGGGTTGCCGATCTTGTCGGCGAAGCCGCGTACGTTTTCGACGTCGAAGATGTCGCGGCGCATGGCCGCCGACATATCGAGGTGCAAGCGAATGAGCTTGAGGATCGATTCGCGCTCCTCAGCGTCGAAATCGAGGCGGGCGAGGAAGCTGTCGGCCAACTCGACGCTTTGCACCGCGTGTTCGCCGGTGCGGCGGCCCTTGCCGGTGTCGTGCAACAGCAGCGCCAGAAAAAAGAGATCGAGGCGATCGATCTCCGGCAGTAGTTGCGCCAGGCGCTGCTCGTGCTCGTTGGCAGGCTGTGCGAAGTCCATGGACGTTGTCGATGACCAGGAAGGTGTGCTCGTCGACGGTGTAGCGGTGATAGCTGTCGCGAATCACCAGCGCGTCGATGCCGTGGAATTCGGGAATCAGCATCTCCAGGACGCCCAGCGCGTGCATGGTTCTGAGAGCATGCGCGGCATGCGGGCCGAGCAGGACTTCGCGCAGCGCGTTCCACAGGTAGGGGCCTTCGGGAATGGAGATGGCGAGAACGGGGAGTGCGTCTGTGATGCGATCTTCGGCGGCTTGCGACAGCGTGTAGCCGTGTGTGGCCATCAGCGAAAAGATGCGCAGAATCGCCGCCGTGTCGTTGAATTGCGCGCCCGGCTGAATGTCGATGCGGCCCTGGTCGAGCAGGAAGTCGGTGCCGGCGATGGGCGTGCGGCGTCGCCGGAACTGGCGGTAGAAGCTTACCGGCGCGGGCAAGTGTTCCATCAGCAGCGCGGCGCGGCGATAGATGACGCGGGCGTGCCGGTAATAGGTGCGCATCCAGTAGGAGGGATCGGCGGTGCCGCGGGTTTCCAGGCCGATGGAGCGAGCCGCGGCCTCGTCCTGCGACTGCCAGTCGAGCGTGTTGTCGTCGCGGCCGTGCCGGAAGTGCAGGAAACATCGCGCGGCGGCCAGAAAATCGAAGGCGGCCTCGGCGTCGCCGCGCGCACTCTGGAAGACGCCGCCCCGCTGCCGCGGCCACTCCTTGGTCTCTTTCAGATGGAACAGCACTGCGAACCAGACGGCGAGGTGGTAGTCGCGCAGGCCGCCGGGACACTCCTTCAGGTTCGGCTCCAGATGAAAAATCGTGTTGCCGTACTTGGCGTGCCGCGCGCGGGCAATCTCGCCCAGCTTCTGCGTGATGGGCGTCCACTCGCTCAGGACCAGCCCCGGGAAACGTCACCTGATGAAGTTGCTGGTAGAGCGGAAATTGCCCGGCCAGGAAGCGGCGGTCGAGCGTGGCCAGCGTGAACTCCAGGTTGTCCGGGTCGAAGCGGCCTGCTTCCTTCACCGTGCGCGAGCTGGGGCTGGCCCGCAGGCCGATGTCCCACATCCCCTGGATTATCGCCCGCACGGCCTCCCTGGATTGCTCCTCGGTCTTGTCGTCGGCGAAGGTAAAGAGCACGTCGATGTCGGAGTAGGGGAAGAGATCCTTGCGGCCATAGCCCCCCATGGCCAGCAGGGCAACGTTCTGCGCCGGCAGCCCGGCAAAGGCCCGCCGCCACATCTCGATCAGGATGCGATCCACGACGGCCGAGCGCCGCCGGATGGCAGCCGTACCATCCCCGGTGCGCTCGCAGGTCTGGCGTACAAGCGCCATCTCCTTGAGATACTGCTCCCGAAGATCGTCAACTACCAAAACGACTGGATTCATGAGATTGTCTGCGTGGCCTGCCGAAGCAAGAAGGAATTGTTACAAGCATAAGCGATATTTCCCGGAAAGGGGGAGTTTTGGCGCCGCAGTGAAGGAAGTGAGTGCGGGCTGGGAGATGCGACGCATGGGGGCCAATGGACCCGGCCAATGCCCGCCGGGAGCCATGCACAAGGCGATCTTCGGGCTTTCCGTCCGGGCGTGACCACTATCACGAAGAGAACCTCCGGGCAAAAAGTAAACTGCTCGCGACATGGCAGCACTATCTCTTTCGGCCAGCGCCGGAGAGGCGCTCGTGCTCGGACTCGCCACGGGTCCGGTATGCCTGCTTCCTGCGGGCCGGTGGTGTTGCCCTGGATGCTTGTTCAGCCGCGGGGAATGCGATTGCACAGCCGCCAGTTGTTTTTGTATCTTGCCGCGCGCCTGGCCGGCTATCTGGTATTTGCCACCGCGGTGTGGTTGGTGGGATCGTCGATTCCGCACGCCTGGACCGGCCGCTCGTGGCTCTTTGGCGGCATCCAAGTGCTGCTGGCCGCCGCTTTGGTGGCCTACGCGGCCGGATGGCCCCGGCCGCCGCAGCAACTCCGGCCCAACACCCCAGCCGTCTCGTGCAGATCGGCGAGGCGCCTCGTCCGCTGCTCTCGGGAGCCCTGGCGCTCGGATTTCTCACTGGGGCCAATCTTTGTCCGCCGTTTCTTGTAGCCGGCGTCCGCGCCGCGCAACTTCCCCATCTGTCTGCGTCGCTTGTCTTCTTCCTCTTCTTCTTTGCCGGCACCGCTGTCTGGTTCCTTCCTTTTCTTTCTCTGGGATTGGTGCGGCGCACGCCGGCGGTAGTCACCGTTGCCCGCATGGTTGCGGTTTTACTGGCCTGCTGGTACATGTTTTCCGGAGTTTCCATCCTGATCGAGAGGACATTTTATGGCTAGCCGTTCATCCACACTTGCGCACCCGGTGGCCTTTCGCAGCATGGGCCGTTCCATCCTGCTTACCCTGCCGATGGCGCTATGGTCGTTGCTGATGTTCACCCCTTCGTTCCAGCACGCCGGCCGGGACATGCACATCGGCGCCGTGGTGGTGATGTTCTTTATGACGGGCCTTTTCTTCCTGATGATGCGCACCGGCGAGACCTATCGCTGGCGGCGCATCTTCTTTGTCGCCCTCGGCTTCCTGTTCCCGATCGGTTTTATCGCTGCGTTGGTTGCCCAGCGCGGCACCATGAGCATTCCCATCAGCCGGATGGTCTCCGGCGACACGCCGTTTTGCTTCATGGTCACGCCGTCGATCATTTTGCCCGCGGCGTTCGCGCGGACGATCATTTTCCCTGGGTCGATCCTGCCTAGCGCCAGCAATCCTCACTCGATCGCCATCATGATCGGCCTCTGGTTCGCCTTGACCCTGGTGTTGGGCAAGGCCTGGTGCAGCTACGCCTGTTTCTTCGGTGGAATCGAGGAGGGCTTTGCCGCGATCGCGAAACGGCCCAGGCTGCACAGATTTGTGGTTCGGTATGGGCACATTTTGCGGCTCATTCCATGGGCCATCCTGGTCTTCGTGGTGCTGGGTTCCGCGGCGCTCTTCGAGCCTGTGTACTGCATGTGGCTCTGCCCGTTCAAAGCCGTTACCGAGTTTCCCGCGGTTCGCAACGTGACAACGGCCATTCAAATGGGCATTTTCGTTGCCCTATTCGCGGGGCTGGTCGTGGTGCTCCCGTTTCTCACCAAGAAGCGCACGCAGTGCGGGTTCTTCTGCCCCTTCGGCGCATTTCAATCGCTCTTCAACAAGATCCATCTCTTCGAGATTCGCTTCGACCGCGAGAAATGCGTGGATTGCACGCTGTGCCAGACGAGCTGCCCTACGGTGGCGCTCTCGGCGGAGTCGATTCGCGAAGGAAAGACTCTGCTCAATTGCATGAAGTGCGGCGCTTGTGTTGACGCCTGTAAGAAGGACGCCGCGGTGTGGCACTTGAAGGGAACGCCGGTTGCTGTCAAGCCCGAGCGCGCCCGTTTGCTGTTTCTTTACGGCGCCTGGGCCATGGCCACCATGTTCGGCGGCAGCATTCTGGCCAACTCGATAGCCACCATGCTCCACTGGCTGCCCCTGAAATGAAAGTTGGCGTGAAGGAGAACGACATGCGCGCACGCATTCTTGCAATTCTGGCTTACACTGGCGCCGGGCTGATGCTAGCCGTCGCCGTCTGCGTCCCATTTGTCCTGATCGGCGCCTTTAGCGGCGTCGTTGCCCGCGCCGGGCTGCACATCGACGCCACCTACAGCGGCGGCGCGATTGCGCGCACGATCCAGCGCAACGGCTACCGCATTCTCGTCTACCAGCCGGTGCAGCCGCGCCTCTTCGAGCGCGTTGAACCATTCGTGCAGTTGGCGTTTGAGCCCGCGGATTCCCTCCCCGCGCGCGTAAGCGACGAGGTCGATCTCGACGGCGACGGAAAGCCGGATGTGCGCGTCAGTTTCACCATGCCCGCCGATGCGAGCACGAAAATCCGCGGCGATGTGACGGCTCTCAACGAAGGCTACGTCTCGCTCGCGAATGTGGCCGACGAGTCGTTTTCGCGCATGGTGGTGCGGACCGGGAATCAAGTTGTGGTGCGCGTGCCGGTGAACAAACAGATGGCGGGGCAGTGATCCGCGTGTGAGCCGCAAGCGGTCAGGTGCGGGCCTGGAGGCCCGCACGACAGCTGGTCAGGAGACCGGCGCTACAGGACTAACTTCAGCGCTATTGCGGGAAAGGCACGAACTTCTCGGCGCAGGAGGGCGGATTCCCTTCCGCGGGGGTTCCCTTGATGGTCGAGTCGTTGCTCGTCGAACCATCACTCGGCGAAACAGGGCCTGCGGGCAGTTGCAGATTTGTCGGACCCGGCCCCAGCGTCAGGTCGGCGTGATTCACCTCGTAAGTGTACTTCGCATTATCGACGATCTGGACGCCGTCGAGCGTCGCTGCGATGCGGTGGGTTGGGTCATAGCCGTTGAAGGTGATCTTGCCGCCGCCGCTCACACGCACGTTGTGCAGCACAATATAGCGCATCGAAGGCGGCGATTCGCCCTGCGGTGTCCCGGCCGCAGAATAAGCCGTGTCGAGCGTGATCGGATTGGGCGAATTGCGGATGCAAACGTCGTCATAGACCACGTCCTCGGTCAGGCCGCCGCGTGAGCCGTTGGACTTGATGCGGATGCCGTTGTCGGGGCCGTCGAGCGAGAGATCGAAGACGCGAATCTTGCTCACGCCGCCGTTGGTCTCGCTGCCGATGGACATGCCATGGCCCCAGTAAAAGCGATCGTGGCTGATGGTGATGTTGGTTGCGCCGCCCGGACCGCCCTTGATGGCGACGTTGTCGTCGCCGGTGCGGATAAAGCTGTGCGTGATGGTAATGTTTTTCGCGCCGTTGCCGGGATCGACGCCATCGGTATTTCGCGCCAGCCGCTGCGGCGTGTCGATCGTCAGCCCCCACACGGTGAAACCGTCAGCGTGGTTGAAGACGACGTGGAAGTTGGGCGAATTCTTCAGCGTAATGCGGTAGAGCGTGAAGTTGTCGGAATCATTGGCGACAATCAGGCGCGGAACCTGCTGGCCTCCGCCCGCGCGCGCCTGCTCGGCCAAGTCCCACCAGGAATACTGCGACCCTAGCATTTTTTCCCCGCCGCGGCCGTCGATTGCGCCGTCTCCCATAATTGCCGAGTCCGGTGCGTGGTCGACGGAAATCAGCGGCTTGCAGCCGCGTGGGCCTGGACCGTGGCTCACGATCCCGCAACTGCCGGGCGACACGGCGTAGAGCGCCGGATCCCGCGATGCGTAGAGCGTGACGCCCAGCCCGACGATGAGAGTCACGTCGGGACGCAGTTCCAGCGGACCGCTCAGAAACGCATCGTTGGCCTCGTTCACGTGCAGCGCCACAGCCCGCCCCTTGCCGCACTTATCGATGGCCTTCTGAATGCGTACGGTGTCGAGCTTTTGCTCGTCCGCCGCCGCCAGCGATCCGCCCTTCGTCTGCAGTTGGGCGTCAAGCGTCTTGCAAAGCTGGGGGAAAAGGGGCTCAATTACAGTGCGCGTGTCCTGCGCGAAGAGGCTGCAAGCCTGACTGAGCGGCAGGAGCGCGAAGAGCGCCAGAGCGATTCCGCGGTTCTTGCAGCCGGTTCCGGCTTCTGTGCAGGGTGGATTCTTCTTGAGGAAGAATCCACTTAACGGCGATGGCTTCAGGACACGGTAACCGCGGAACCGCTGTAGTCGGCGATGCAAGTGGGTTGCTCCTCGAAGGGGCTGAAGGGCGGGAACCAGTCGGCTCCGGTCTTTAGGATAATTCGCCACCGGGAAGGTTTGTCACTCCGGTTGCGAGGGAACGCTGCAGGTTCGCCGAAGACGCGGGCTGAAGGCCGCGATCGGACGCGGCGGAGATGGAAGCAGGCTCATGGTTCCGCGGCTGCTTTGGCTTCGCTCTTTCCACTGAATTGCGGATCGAATGCCGCGAGCATCTCATCGAGTTTGGAGAACTGCGACACGGGCAATAGTTCGAAGGAGATCGATGTGTTGATCATGATGCTCCTGCCATCCACTTGCAAGACGTGTTCGCGGCTGGCCGAGGTCACGCGGGCAAACTCCATGCGCACCGCGCCAAGCGGCATCTTTCGCCGGATCACAGCCATCAGGACGTGCCTGCCCCAATGGAAGAACCGATCGTCGGAATGCAAAGCCTGCATCACGAATTGGGCCGCGTTGTTCAGATAGTCGGCAGCCGCCTCCTCCCCGTAGCGCTCCTCAATGGTTTGCAGCACCGTGAGCTTAAGCAGGGCGACATAGCACTGGGGGTCGACGCCGAAGAGCGGAACCAGGAGTTCTCTGGCCTGCGACGGACCGGGCAGGCCGGTGGTGCTCTCGCTTTGATCCCATTTGCAGATATCCAGGGAATCCCGTTCGGACGGAGAACGTTCCACGGCATGGGCCTTTTTGATCAGCTCCTTTTCCTTGACGACGGACCGGTACCGATCGAGGCCGAGGTTGATGGCGCTTACCAGATCTTCCTTCCGGCAAGGCTTGGTGAGAAAGCGGAAGATGTTTCCCTCGTTGACCGCGGCGATAGCCGCGTCAAGGTCGGTAAAACCGGTGAGCAACATTCTTACGGTGTCGGGCGCATTCTTGCGCATCTGAGCCAGGAACTGGGCGCCGTTCATGCCCGGCATGCGCATGTCGGAGATGACGACAGCGAAGGGGCCATTTAGTTTGGCCGAGGCCAGCCCGTTTTCGCCGCCGTCGGCGGTGTAGGTTTCGAATCTGCCGCGCAGCATTCTCCTGAAGGCGTCAAGTACGAGGGGCTCGTCGTCCACGAAGAGGATTCGGTCGGTCATCGCCTCCCCCAGCAATGCGCCCCGAGAACAGCGAGAACGGCGCAGAGACTCGATTGATTCATCGGCAGAAATCCGGCAACCAATTAGGGAAAATCCGATGCCTGCCCGCATGACGCCGGGCAGGCGGCGCGGCGGGTTGAAGAAGATCGCGCGATGTGCCGATGAATGACGAAGCCAGAGCCAGAAGCCGCGATTGCCGGTTGCGCCCGTATGGCATTGCGCACCCTGGATCGGCATGAGCGGAGCCAACAGCGACAGCGGCCGGGATCTCCGGGATTCATCCGGCGGCGCCGGCGCAGGCGGAGAGGAATGTACACGATGCGGCGGATCCGCCTTTCTTCCGGAATCAGGTTCTCCGGGACGATGAAGTTGAGCCTGGCAGTGGTTGTGCTGGGGGCGCTGGGGATCCTGGCCATCATGCAGTGGACAGCGTACTCCGTGCGCAGACACGTCGGCATTGCATCGCTGTGCGTTTTCCCCGCGGCGCTGGACAGCCAGCGAGCCGGGACCGCGTTCGAGAGGATGAATCGCGACTATAGCGACGCCTTTGTAATGCAGGACAAGGCATCGCTGACCGGCGCCGGACAGGAGGCTGCCACGGTGATCGCATCCCTCGACCGCGCAGGGAAGTTCATGGCATTCAACTCCGTCCGGCACGGTCAAATTCTCTCCCTGCTGCAACGGGTGTCCAGCCTGCAGGCGAGATCGAGAATCGACTACGCGGCGGGGGCGGAGAACGACGGCACTCCGCCGAGCCAACAGGACCTGGCGGATCTATCGCAGGAGAATGAAGCAGTCGAGACGGCGTTGGAGACGCTCGAGAACGACCTGGCCAGCGACTTCAAAACCGAATTGGCCTTGATCGACACATTGCTGACCGTGGAGGGAATCCTCCAGGCGCTGGTGTTTGTTGGCGTGGTTGGCGCCCTGTTCTTCGGAATTCGCTCGCTGATCAAAGTGACCGTGCAAAGGCGGGAAGACGAGATCCTGCATGAGGCTCATTCCATGCAGGAGAGCGAGCGTAATATGCTGCGCGCATTGATCGACAACATTCCGGACTTCATTTACGTGAAGGACGCCGAGGGCCGGTTCGTGGTGGCGAATCCTCAAGTGGCGCGCGGGATGGGTGCCGAGACGCCGGAACAACTGCTGGGAAAGACGGACTTCGACTTTTACCCGCGGGAGACCGCCGCCGCCTTCAATGAAGTTGAACAGAAAATGATTCGTTCCGGGCAACCGCTCTACAACCGGGAGGAGAAATCCATCGACAACGCGGGAAACGAGATCCACGTTCTTACCACGAAGGTTCCGTTGCGCAACAGAGAAGGCAGGGTGATCGGCATCGCCGGGGTCGGGCGGGACATCAGCGCGCGAAAGAAGATGGAGGATGCGCTCCGGGAAGCGGAACGGAAGTATCGAGGAATCATCGACAAGGCCATAGTGGGAATCTTTCAGAGTTCGCCGGAGGGCCGCTTTCTGAGCGTGAACCGTTCCATGGCCTTCACTTTCGGCTACGATTCCCCCGAGGATATGGTCGCCAGCATCACCGACATTGGCCGGCAGTTTTATGTCGACCCCAAACGTGAAAAAGAATTCAAGTTGTTGATGGGAAAACTCGGAGGGGTGAAGAATTTTGAATGCGAGGTGCTGCGCAAGGACGGCAGCATTCTCTGGCTGGCCATGAGTGTTCGCACCATTTATCAGGACGGCGTCGTGGTCCGTTATGAGGGGATGTGCGAAGACATCAGCGCGCGAAAGAAAATGGAGGACGCGCTCCGGGAAGCGGAGCAGAAGTACCGGG
>CAVPBL010000016.1:0-195389 GCA_963701835.1 uncultured Acidobacteriaceae bacterium
TTAACAACAGCTAGCCTTAGTAAAACTGAACTATTTGCGGAAACTCCTCATACAGCCGATTGGTACTCGTCGCCCCACGGGCGGCAGTCAAAATCCAACGGACAAGGGGACAATCCGCAGGGAAGGCTCCAAAATGGAAGAAATGATGGAGAACCCTCAGAGACTTCACGTTCAGCCGCAATCTGGAAGGCTGGAGGCACAATGGGTGGTCGGATTCGTGGACGGCGAAGGCTGTTTCTTCGTCGGCATCAATCCTCACCCTGAAATGACCTCCGGGTTTCAGGTGCTACCTGAATTCACAGTGGTCCAGCACCAGAGAGACATCCAACTGCTTCATGCCCTCAAGAAATTCTTTGGGTGTGGCGTGGTTCGCAGCAATCATGGCGATCGGATGGCGTATCGGGTGCGTAGTTTGGAACACTTGAATCAGAGAATCGTGCCTTTCTTTCGAACAGCATTCGCTGAAGTCGAAAAAGAAGATCGATTTCTTGAAGTTCAGGAAGATACTGCAGTTGATGCAGAATCGTGAGCACTTGAAGCCGGTTGGCATCGAAGCAATTCGAGCCATCGCTTCGAAAATGAATACGGGTTGCGAAAGATAAAGTCCAGCTCCACCGGAAACGGTGTGAGATCAACTGAGCGAAATTCCTTGTCGGGTAAGTTCCGACCTGCACGAATGGCGTAACGATCGTACGACTGTCTTAACGAGTTGCTCGGCGAACTTGTAGTACCGGTGAAGATGCCGGTTACCCGCAGCTAGACGGAAAGACCCCGTGCACCTTTACTACACCTTAACTATGGGTTATGGCTCTCGCTGCGCAGGATAGGTGGGAGGCTTTGAGGCCAGGTTCTCGGACTTGGCGGAGCCAACGGTGAGATACCACCCTGCGAGTGCTGTGACTCTAACCTCCTCCCGTTAACCGGGAGAGGGACATAGTTAGGCGGGTAGTTTGACTGGGGCGGTCGCCTCCTAAATTGTAACGGAGGCGCGCGAAGCTACTCTCAGGCTGTTTGGAAATCAGCCGCCGAGTGTAAAAGCATAAGAGTGGTTGACTGTGAGACCTACAAGTCGAGCAGGTACGAAAGTAGGCTTTAGTGATCCGGTGGTTCTGTATGGAAGGGCCATCGCTCAACGGATAAAAGGTACGCCGGGGATAACAGGCTGATCAATGCCAAGAGTTCATATCGACGCATTGGTTTGGCACCTCGATGTCGGCTCATCGCATCCTGGAGCTGTAGAAGGTTCCAAGGGTTAGGCTGTTCGCCTATTAAAGCGGTACGTGAGCTGGGTTCAGAACGTCGCGAGACAGTTCGGTCCCTATCTGCTGTGGGCGTAGGAGATTTGCGGGGGGCTGTCCTTAGTACGAGAGGACCGGGATGGACGAACCTCTTGTGTTCCAGTTGTCCTGCCAAGGGCACGGCTGGGTAGCGAAGTTCGGTTGTGATAACCGCTGAATGCATATAAGCGGGAAGCACGCCCCAAGATGAGATCTCCCTGAAGGGCCCAGAAAGACCATCTGGTTGATAGGCTGGAGGTGGAAGCGCAGTGATGCGCGTAGCTTACCAGTACTAATCGCCCGTTTGGCTTTACCATAGAATTAACTCCGCGCAGTCATAAACGCGGATGCTCTTCTAGCCAAACCTTGTACCCCAATCGATTTCGTTCCTCTCCGATTTGTCATCCTGAGCGAGTCCCGGCATGCCGGGACGAGTCGAAGGATCTGCGGTTGCTTTTTGAGCGCATTCGTAGATTGCAATGACGATGGGTCGGAGATTCAAGTTTGTTGGCGCCAGCTTGCTGTCCGTGTTCCTGAGCGGCCCGGGAGAAACCATCCGGGACAAATCAGATGTCGCGGCCTGCTGCGGGGAACCACCCGCCAAGCGCCATCCAAGTTTGCCGGTGACCATACTGCGAGGGATCACCCGTTCCCATCCCGAACACGGAAGTTAAGCCTCGCTGGGCCGATGGTACTGCACGGGCGACCGTGTGGGAGATTAGGTGATCGCCGGCATTAGTTCAACAAAAAGCCCATCCCGAAAGGGATGGGCTTTTTGCGTTTGCGGGTCGAGTGGTCTAAAGCATCATCTTCATTGCGTAGTCAATTAGACGGGAAGGGGTGCCCGGTAGGAGTTCGTTCGCAGTCCGCATTCCGCCTCGCGGTTGCTGATGAACGTAGAATTGCTCGATAGCGCCAGCCTCGGGAGTCCTGCCGTGAGAGCCCTTCGCAGAAGCAATCGAATTGCTTTACTGGAAGGCGTGATAATTCGGAAATTCTCAGTACAAGTGAGCGCACGATCCTACGATTCTGCATTGGACTGAGAAGTCTACAGTAGGTCCGAAAGGGGATCATGCCGCGGCGCGAGTTACACCCTTGGCAGGACATCACAATATTTAGTGCCCAATCCGTTCCACCCATGCATACGGGAGTCAAGTGGTCCCTGGTGGACATGAGTGCGTCACCGAACGGCCTGTTGCAATAGATACAACGATGATTTTGAAGTCTGAGAATCTCTTCAATGTCCGAGGCGCGGTGTTTACCGCCTGAACTTTTCAAACGTTTCCTTCTCCACTCATACTTATTCCTTTGTTCTTCCCATTTAGTAAGCCGATCTTCTGCGTCATCGTATGCCTCCAATGAGATTCGCCAAACTGGATGGCCGCATCCACAAACGATGTACGGTGCCCTTCTGTTCATTGACCTCAGGTTCGGCAATGAACGCAACACTACGCTGTTTGCCTGGCTGCCACATTTCGCACATCTAGCTCTGCTCAGAAATAATCTATTGAAATTTGCTTCAGCTTGTCTCGGAAAGCGACGCCCTTTGCGGAGGTAAAGAACAACTACGTGATCCCGTGTGTTGACATCTTTAAGCTCGCCAGGGTCGAGAAATCCCGTTTCGGTCAATATACCGCTCAAAGGCAACCCGCAACTCAACCGGTCGCCAAGAGTCCAGTAGTCGGAATCATGAGCGACAAGCCATCGAATTGCTGCCTCTGCCGAAGCGTGCCCATTCGAAAGTTCGCCAGTCACCTTCCTAGCTGTCCAAGTGTTCCCACGTAGAAACACTTTCGGACCGGAGTAATGAAAATAGCTACGCGGTCCCTTTACTGACCATCCATCACGGAGCAAGTCTTCCATCGGCGGTTAAAGTCTCTTGGACATTATGGCAGTTTTCCGACCCGGCTGATTTATACTCGCTTTTGTGGCGGATTCGTGCGAGTATCGTCTACGCTTCGAAATGGGGGTAGACAAATGGGGCGTTCAAAAGATGAGTTTATCGAGGCAACCGGAGGTTTTCGCGCGGGTGAGCCAATGTCTGTTGATCCATCCCACGCAATGAGGATTCGAGAACTGGAGAACAGATTGAAATCGGGAAAGCTGACGTTGGAGGAGGCCCAGAAAGTTCGAAAGATGATCTGCAACTTGAAGGGGCTTCGCCCTGATGAGTGGGATGACGAAGTAGAATGATTCTCCCTCCCAGGTGAGGTTTCGCGGTCGCACCCTTAGAGGAAAAGACGATCAAAAGATGGGGCGCTCACGGCTGCGAGACCTCAAACGAGGGAAGCCAGAAAACATGATGGCGGCATGGCGGGTAGCTATAGTACCGCCTCAAAGCCCTTCCGCTTGATCACGTTGAGCAGCACCAGTGCCGACCCCTTTGGCTGGCTGGTTTCCCGCTCCAAGCGTGAGATATAGCTCGCTGTGCGATTGAAATAGCACGCGAATGCAGCCTGACTGAGCTTTGTGCGCGCCCGGATTTTGCGGATTTCTGGGCCGCTGATCGGTTTGGTGTTTGCGAGAGCCGCATCGGCAATGCGGTTGTTCTTTTTGGGCATCTTCAACCTCCAGTGTCGCGCGGTTCTCAAGAAGCCGTCCGGGGCTAAAGCCCGAGATCATTTTCGGCCATTTGCGGCACGACTGAAGTCGTGCCCTGATACAAGACAACACGTCGAAAGAATTCTTCAGTAGCCTCACGCAGGGGATCCCCGGTCGAGCCCTGATACAAAGCCAGTTTCGGTCTGCTGCGCCCGTTGCCTACTCCACCGTCACGCTCTTCGCCAGATTCCGCGGCTGATCCACGTCGCAGCCGCGGCGCACGGCGATGTAATACGCCAGCAACTGCAGCGGCACAATCTCAATCAGCGGCGACAGCAGCTCCGGCGCCGGCGGAATGTGGATCACGTGCTCCACCAGGCCGCCGATCGTCGTATCGCCCTCGGTCGCCACCGCGATCACGCGCCCGCTGCGCGCCGTCACTTCCTGGATATTCGAGAGCGTCTTCTCATAGCGCAGCTTCGACGCCGGGTCGGCCTCGTCGCGCGTCGCCAGCACCACCACCGGCAGCGTCTCGTCGATCAGCGCGTTGGGCCCGTGCTTCATCTCGCCGGCCGGGTAGCCTTCGGCGTGAATGTAGGAAATCTCCTTCAGCTTCAGCGCGCCCTCGAGCGCGATGGGGAAATGAATGCCGCGGCCCAGGTAAAGAAAATCGCGCGCCGTCGAAAACTCCTTGGCCAGCTGCCTCGCACTGCGCCGAGCAGCCGCGCAGCACCTCTTCGATCTTCGCCGGAATGCGGCTCAGCTCCTCGATCAGTGCGACGGACTGCGCCTTGTCGAGCTTGCCGCGCAGCTGGCCCAGCTTCATGCGCCAGCAAAAACAGCGCCGTCAGTTGCGCCGTAAACGCCTTGGTCGACGCCACGCCGATCTCCGGCCCGGCGTGGGTGTAGATGGCGCCGTGCGCCTCGCGCGCCACCATGGCGCCCACCACGTTGCAAATGGCCACGGTCTTCGAGCCCAGCGCCTTCATCTCGCGCTGCGCGGCCAGCGTGTCGGCCGTCTCGCCGGACTGCGTAATCAGCAGGCCCAGCGCGTCCGGGCCGGCGATGGGATCGCGATAGCGGTATTCGCTGGCGTAGTCCACGTCCACCGGCAGGCGCGCCAGCCGCTCGATCATGTATTTGCCGGTGAGCGCCGCGTGCCAGCTCGTGCCGCAGGCGGCGATGTTGATGCTCTGCGGCGCGCGCCAGCTCCTCGTCGGCAATCTCCATCTCGCCCAGGAAGACCTTGCCGGAGTCGAGCGAGACGCGGCCCAGCGTGGTGTCGGTAATGGCGCGCGGCTGCTCCCAGATTTCCTTGAGCATGAAGTGCTTGTAGCCGCCCTTTTCCGCCTGGATCGGGATCCCACTGGATGCGCGTCAGCTCGCGCTCGATGGGCTGGCCGTCAAAGTCGGTCAGCTTCACGCCTGCCGGCGTCAGGATCGCCATGTCGCCGTCGGCCAGAAAGTAGATGTTGCGCGTGTGGTGCAGAATTCCGGGCACGTCGCTGGCGACAAAGCTCTCGCCCTCGCCCACGCCGATAACCACCGGCGGACCGAGGCGCGCGGCGACAATCTTGTCCGGCTCGGCCGCGCTCAGCACGCCCAGCGCAAACGCGCCCGTCAGCCGCTTCACCGCGCGCCGCACCGCCTCTTCCAGCTGCATCGGCTTGCCCGCGGCTTCAGCGTCCTTCTGCACCTGTTCGATCAGGTGGGCGATGATCTCGGTGTCGGTTTCGGTGACGAACTTGTGGCCCTGCGCGGTCGAGCTCGCGCTTCAGCTCGAGATAGTTTTCGACGATGCCGTTGTGGACCACGACGATGCGCCCGGTGCAGTCGCGGTGCGGGTGGGCGTTCTCTTCCGTGGGCCGGCCATGCGTGGCCCAGCGCGTGTGGCCAATGCCGAAGGTGCCGTCGAGCGGATGCTCGCGCAGAACCTCTTCCAGATTCGCGAGCTTGCCCGGCGCGCGCCGCAGACTCAAGCTTGTGCGCTCCCGGGACTGCCCACGGCGATGCCCGCCGAGTCGTAACCGCGGTATTCGAGGCGCCTTAGCCCCTCGATGATGACTGGGACGACCTTCTTTGGTCCGACATAACCGACGATTCCGCACATAGTTCGATTCTAAGCGAGTTACGCGGAAACGGCTGTTACACAAATTCAGCCTGGGCCAACTCCAACAACCTGGTGCTTGCCCAGCGCAAGGTCGACGACAAGTGCAACGAGATTACGGCCATCCCCAAGCTGCTCAAAGCCCTGGAACTGAGTGGAGCGGTGGTGACCATCGATGCCATCGGCTGCCAGAAGTCTATTGCCAGCCAGATCGTCGAGCAAAGGGCTGACTACGTGCTGGCGGTGAAGGAAAATCAGCCCTCCCTGTTGGCCGATATCAAGGATTCGTTTCAAATGCTCGCTGCCGATAGCGTCGATGAAGAAATCGACTGCGGGCATGGGCGCGTGGAGCGCCGCACCTGCTCGGTGCTCGCAGATCTGAGCTTATTGGATGCCCCCGGAGAGTGGGCGTCTTTACAAGGACTGGTGCGGATCGAGGCCGAGCGTTATCACAAGGCGACGGGGAAAACAGAACGCGAAATTCGTTACTACATCACTAGCCTCAAGCCCGATGCAGCGCGGTTGAACGCAGCCATCCGCCAGCACTGGGGCATTGAAAACAAGTTGCATTGGGTACTCGATGTCGGCTTCGGCGAGGACCTCAGCCGCAAACGCGCCGGACACGCCGCGCAGAACTATTCCATCCTCACGCGCATCGCCCTCAACATGCTCAAACAGGACAAAACCTGCAAACTGGGCATCCACGGCAAACGCCTGCAGGCTGCTTGGGACCACGAATATTTGCTCCGCCTACTCGGAGTCCAAATTTAGATGCGTTTGCCCTGGGGGGAAGCAAGAAAGGCGGGGAGCAGGGAACGGTTCAAGCGACACGCGCTTAAAAGGAGATTCCGAACACGAGGCTGCCATGAATTGATTTATCTGGGATGTTGGCCGCCCGCCATTATTTCTGTGGCCCGGCCACCACGTGCGGGTCTGCGTAGAAGGCCTTGATCGCGTCGGAACCAGACAGAGCAGCGGGGCCAGACACAGCGGCGGGACCGGGCACAGCACCAGGGCCAGATGCAACCGCACCAGAGACAGCAGCGGAGCCGGACGCAGCAGCGGGCGACAGCAGCATCCACCGCCAATTCACCTCTCTTGCGAGTACGTCCGTGGCCGGTACACCCGAGGCGATGCGAACACCGAAGGGTTTGCCGCCGGCAAACTGAGACACAAGGTCGATCGAGGGGGAAGCGGCGTCCCGCAAGCGTATCTGCATCCAGCGTGATCGCGTCGATGTACAACGGCCCAGGAAAGTACTCATCCAAACCGTTGTTTCCTCCGGGCCCATTGTTTCCTCCGGGATTGAAGCTGGGAGGCGCCGCTTCCCAGACCCACGCAAGGTTGTGCAGGTTGCCATGGCCGGTGAGGTGCTCATAGAGCCTTCAGGTACAACTCCTCGGAACCTTCAGGCCCACGGTGACCTGACCACCAGTTGCCGTTGCCGTTCAGTGCCGGATAAGGGCTCCAGAGCACGGCGAGATGCGCCTCGGCCAGCGGGCGCAGCAGCGCAACTGCTGCGTCTGCCTGCGCTGCCCAACGATGATTCAAGTCGGTCCCCGGCTCAAGCAACTGCTGCCATTCGAAACTCGTGAGCACGCCGGTAGCGGCGCCGTCGGTTGGGCGAGGCGGCGTCCAGCGTAATACGACCAACTCGCCCTGACGCGTCGCCTCCCGCACCTGCGCGAGAAGCATTGCTGGATCCGTGGCTCCGGTCAGATCGATTTCGACGATCGCCGGTTGTTTGCCGGTGGCGGCAAGCACCGCCTGCACCTCGGGAAAAGTTATGCCGGCGGATTCGACGACGCTTTGTCCACTAAGAACTCCCTTTCCCTTTGCTTCAGCTAATTTGTCGAGCAGGGCGCGCACCTCAGCGCCCGCTGCAACGTCTCCCGGTGCCGGGGGCGTCGCCGGGGCCGCCAGCGGTGCGGAAAGTCGTGAATCGCCGCGATTGATTATGTTTGGCGCATGAAAGATCGCCTGCAACTGGTCGAGGCTATTGGAGCCTTCGGCAAAACCGCTCCACATCATGAAGTATGCCCAGCGGGGCTGCGCTGCAAGTGTGGTGAGCGTCGGCATGGTTCCGACCTCGGCCAGGGCGATCGGCTTATGAAGGGGATCGGCAAGCGCCACCATTTGGTCGTAGAACTCCGGGCTGAACGGTCCGTAGTTATCCATCGTGAGCACGTCAGCATAGGCGGAGCCGGGAAAGTAGTCGGCAACACGGGCCGGCGTTTCCATTCGGGCTGTTCACGTTCCACACCCAAACGAGATTGTTGAGATGATGCACGTGCACGTAGCGGTCATAGATCTGGCGGTAGAGTGCCGCCGAGCCGTCCGGGCCGGGGCGGCCGCCCCACCAGAACCAGTTGCCGTTCATCTCGTGGTAAGGGCGGAAAAGCACAGGCACGCCTGCGTCCTGCAGCTCTTTGAGGTAGCCCGCGATGCGGTCCACCTGCCGGCGCCAGCGCATATTGAGATCCGTGCCGGGCGTAAGGAGCTGGCGCCACTCCCAGTCAGTCAGGTGCCCTTGCACGCTGTCGTGAAAGGTGACGGGTTCGTCTTCCGTCGGCCGCACCGCGTGCCATGTGAGTGCGATTACGGCGCCATTCCGGTACTGGCGAATCGCTTCCTCAATCATGGACGGACGCCCCAGCGCGGAGTCCTTATCGTCTCCGCCCGAGAAGCCGAAGTCCTGTCCGAAGATGCCGGGATATTCGCCAGTCAAATCGTAAACGCGGTCTGAGTAATTGGAGACAGTGTTCGGGTAGTTATGCTGGCCCGCGATCGTGGCGTGGCCTGAGATTGTGTCCAAATCGTGCAGGAGCGCCCGCGCGGCCGGTGTTGCATCCGGGTTGACCGGCTGGGCGTCGGGCGTTTGCGCCGTTATGGCGCAAGTCGCGCAGATGCACACGACGGATGCGAGAAAAAAGCGCCACATCATAGCGATCCGCAACCCGGCCCGATCGGGCGCCGAAGCATATTGGGCGGAATCATTCTTTGCCATGTCCTGCCTCTTACCGTTGTAAGTCTCGAGTGCCGGTGCGGTACAGTTGCTTCAACCACAGTTACTGTTGATTCGACCAATGGCTGCAATCAGAATACCCCTTTGCATGTGCTGGACGGCCGCTGGGTGCATCCTGCAGCTTCTCCCCACGAGCGAACTCCAGTTTTTCATCGCCGAATCTTCGGGGCCAGGTCACAGCGGGAATTTAGAATTCATCCGAGCAGCCAATCAGTCGCCACGTCCCAGTTGAATCCCGGCTGGAGACGGCTTCCTGGATTCTCGCCTGTCGAAGGGACGCGAAAGAAACCTTGTAGGGAACATTGCTATGAAAAAGAGCCTGCTGTGCGCCATGGTGTTGCTTGGCGTCTCTACTCCTGCTTCAGCCGTATCTGTCTTTACCACACGGCTGGACGATCCCAAAGCGGTTTACCTCACGGCGCCGGAATTCGGCGTGCATGGCGATGGAAGAGCGACGACAGCGCTGCGATCCAGGCTGCCATCGACAAGGCGGAAAACAACGCCCGCGAAGGAATTGTCTTCGTGCCGCTCGGGCCGCTACCGGCTGACGCGCACCGTCTATGTCTGGCCAGGGGTGCGCGTCATCGGCTATGGCGCAACGCGCGCCCGTGTTCCTGCTGGCGGACAACACGCCGGGTTTTCAGAAAGGCGTGGGCGTCATGGTGATGTTCACCGGCGCGCGTGCCGGCCGCGCATACGCCGCGCACAGGCATCCGCGTCCCGTTTCCGCCGCCCGGCAGCGTGCCGCCCAATGACGCGCATCGCCGACGCCGATTCCAGGCACATTCTATTCGGCCATGAGCAACATCGATTTCGAGATCGGCGACGGCAACCCGGCGGCGGTCGCCATCCGCTTCCACGTCGCCCAGCACGCCTATCTCAGCCACATGGATTTCCATATCGGCTCCGGCCTGGCCGCGCTCACCGAGGTCGGCAACGAGGCCGAGGATCTGCATTTCTATCGGCGGACGTTACGGCATTCTGACCGACAAGACTTCGCCCGCCTGGCAGTTCACGCTGATCGATTCGGTGTTCGAGGGCCAGCGCGAGGCCGCGATTCGCGAGCACGAGGCCGGACTCACCCTCATTCGCGACACCTTCCGCGACGTGCCGACCGCCATCGATATCGATCCGCACTATTCCGACGAGCTGTGGGTCAAGGACAGCCGCTTCGAGAATATCTCCAGGCCGGCGGTGATCATCAGCAACGAGAAGAGTCCGCTCACCGAGATCGGCTTCGAGAACGCCGTATTGAAGGATGTGCCGGTCTTCGCCCTGTTCCGCGAAAGCGGGAAGAAGGTCTCCGGCAAGGGCGCGATGTACCGGGTCGGAGAATTTCAACTATGGACTCATCGTGCCCGGCGAGGGAATGACCGGCGCCATCGGCATGCGCTACGACGCCACGCCGCTGAGCGCTATGCCCGCGCCACTGCCGCCGGCGATCCCGCGCGCTGCCGCCCACCGAAGACTGGGTGAACGTCCACACGCTGGGCGTCGCGGGAGACGGAAAGACCGACGACACCGCCGCGATCCAGAAGGCCATCGATACGCATCGCGTGCTCTATTTCCCGAGCGGGCATTACATCGTCAGCGATACGCTCACCTTGAAGCCCGACACGGTGCTGATCGGGCTGCATCCCACGCTGACGCAGTTCGATCTTCCGAGATGGCACGCCCGGCTTTCAGGGCGTGGGCGCGCCCGAGGCGGTGATCTCCGCGCCCCAGTCGCCGAGGCGGCTCCAACATCCTGAGCGGCTTCGGAGTCTCTACCGGCGGCATCAATCCGCGCGCCGTGGGCGTGCTGTGGCGAGTCGGGCGCCGGCTCGCTGATCGACGATGTGCGCTTCCTGGGCGGCCATGGCAGCGGCACGAATCCCTATAACAACAACCACACCGCCGATCCCGATCTGCAGCAAGCGCTGGGACGGGCAATATCCCAGCCTCTGGGTGACGCATGGCGGCGGCGGAACCTTCGCCGACATCTGGACTCCGGACACCTTCGCCCAGGCGGGATTCTATGTCTCCGACACCAAGACGCCCGGCCACGTCTACGAGCTTTCCAACGAACATCACGTGCGCAACGAGATCAAGTTCGACCACGTGGAGAACTGGGACATCAACGCGCCGCAGACCGAGGAGGAAGCCGGCGAGAGTCCCGAAGCCTTGTCGCTGGAATTCGACTGGTCGAAGAACATCACCATCGCCAATTATCACGCCTATCGCGTCACGCGCTCCCGCGCGCCCTTTCCGGCCGCGGTTCGCCTCTACCATTCCGCGAACATTCATTTCCGCAACGTGCATGTCAATGCCGAAAGCGGATATGCCACCTGCGACGAGAACGGCTGCGGCACCTTTCTGCGTGCCAGCAAATTCCCCTACGAGAATTCGATTGAGGACGTGACTCACCATCTGGAAGTCGCGCGAACGGGAATTTGCCGTGCTCGACATTCCCGCAGAATCCGGCCACGCCCGCTGCCCGGCGATGCTTCCGCGGTGCTGGAGCCGGGCTCGAAGGTCGAGAAACTGGAAGACGGATTCTATTCCATCTCCGGCGCCGCCGTGGATGCTTCCGGCAAGCTCTATTTCGTCGATCGCCATCGAGCAGCGCATCTATGGCTGGTCGTCCGCCGAGGGACTCACCATCGAGCGCGATAATCCGCTGGATCCCGTGAACCTGGCTTTCGACAAGGCGGGCGACCTGTTGGTGCTCTCTTCCGCCGGACCGGAGGGAACCGTCTACTCTTTCCGTCCCGGATCGCCGGAAGATCAGATCACCGTGCTCGCGCCGCAGCCGGCGGCGCCGCATCCGGGCGCCTGCGCTTCTGCCGGTCAATTACTGGAACAACGGCGAATTCAAGAACCAACTGGACTTCAACACGTTCACTTATACGACGCTGGCGGAGATGTTCGCCCGCGATGTGTCGACCCCCAAGGCGAAGGAGTACGTTTCGCCGGACGGCAGCGTCTTCCTGCCCGCCGGGCGCGTCTTCCAGCAGGGCCCGCCGGACTCTACCGGCTGGCGTTTCTCCGACAATCTGGACACTTACGGTTTCATCAGTGCCGTTCCCGGTCAGCGAGTCTATGTCAGCAGCGAGTCGGAAGACCGTACTTATAGCGCGCGAGTCGCTGCCGATGGCGCGCTGAGCGATCTCAAGCCCTTTGCGGAGCGCGGCGGTGAGAGCGTCGCCGTCGACGGCAAAGGCAATGTGTACGTTGCGAACGGGCAGATCTTCGTCTACGACCCGGCGGGGAAATAGATCGGCCGGATCGATGTGCCTGAACGTCCGATCGATATCGTTTTCGGCGGCGCCGGCCGTCGCACGCTGTTCATTCTCGCCCACCACGCGCTCTTCGCGGCAAGAGTAAGAAGTTCGGAATGACGATCGAAGACATTCAACCCATTTGGTTCAAGAACCCTGGGCCGAGTCGGAAGAAACTTCGAGAAATGGTCAAACAATGCGGGAGTCTTGCAATGGAACGGGAGGGGGATTCATAAGACCGGATTTTTCGCATTCTTGCATCCGCCTTTGTGAGGGATAACTCGATGAGGTCAGAAACCTAGATGGTTGCCTTGGTGGCTCCGGTGGAAATGCCTCCGTCCACCAGAAGTGTCTGTCCCGTGATGTACCGGCTTGACTCCGAGGCGAGAAAGACAATGGCTCCATCAAGATCTTCAGGCCGGCCGGGCCGCTTCACCGGAATGCGATCGCAAATATATTCGACCCATGCCGCATTTTCATATAGAACGCGATTCTGCTCGGTTTTGAACCAGCCTGGCGCGAGACAATTCACGGTGATTCCGCAACTGCCCCACTCGTCGGCAAGACTCATTGTTAGTTGCCGTATCCCGCCGCGGCTTGCGCAGTAGGGTCCAAGCCCCGCGTATCCTAGCACGCTGGTTACCGATCCGATATTGATAATGCGGCCGTAACCTCGTTGGATCATGCCTCGCGCAACCGCTTGGGCAACAAAGAATGAGCCGCGCAGATTTGTGTCGAGTATCGTGTTCCAGTCGTCCCAACTGACTTCAAGCGCGGGCTTGCGAATATTGCAACCGGCATTGTTGACCAGGATGTCAATCTTGCCGAAATGCTCCTCAATCGACGCGATCGCTTGCTGGATGCTGGTGTGATCGCGCACATCCAGCTCCGCACAGAATGCATGGCGTCCGAGGCCGTCAATTTCATTGGCAAATCCGGACAGCGCACTCTTGTCCCGGCTGGTTATAGCTAAGTCGGCGCCGGCGCGTGCAAGTGCTCGAGCAAAGTATTGTCCAAGGCCCCGGCTAGTTCCAGTTACAAGCGCGACCTTGCCAGTTAAGTCAAACAACGAGTTCGTCATGAGTTACACCCTCGGGAGTATGTCTTCACGGCTCAAGTACAACCTTGAGCAGGCCTGGTTCGCGCTCGTACAAACGATGAAACCACGATGCTCCATCCTCAAGCGGGGCTACAGCGGAGATGAGCGGCTCGACGCGAATGGCTCCGCGCGACATCAACGAGATACATGTGGGATACTCCCCTGAAGACGCGCACGATCCCTGCAGGCGAATCTGCCGTGTCACCGTCGATTGCAGACCGAGTTCGACGGTTGGTGCGACGTTTCCAATCAGTGTCACGCTACCGCCCTTCCTGACGCTATCCAGGGCGAGCTTGACCGGAACGGTAGTCCCCACGCACTCCATTGCGGCGTCCGCACCTCGGCCCGATGTCAGATCGAGAATTTGAGCGATAACATCGGCGCTTCGAGAGTTGAATGTCTGTGTCGCGCCCAGGCTTCGCGCGAGTTCCAGCCGGGAGTCATCCAAGTCGAGGACAAACACTCTTCCCGCGCCGGCTGCACGCACCGCCTGAAGAGTAAGCAAACCGATCATGCCCGCGCCCACCACGACCACTGTATCGTCCAGCGCTATCGGGGTAAGCGACACAGCATGAACGGCCACAGAGACAGCTTCGATCATTGCCGCGTGCGCATAGGGCATGCTTTCCGGCAAATGGCAGGCGATCCGTGCGGGTACAGTAACAAATTCCGCAAACGCGCCCATGCGCCGAAAATCTGGGGTTGAAACCCCAATTACTTCGCGGTTCTCGCAGAGATTGATCTGGCCGCGCAGGCAGTAAAAGCACTTGCCGCAGTATACCGTCGAGTCGAATGTTACGCGGTCTCCTGCGCGAAAGTTCCCCACTGCGCTGCCGGCGGATTCAACAATCCCAGCGGCCTCATGCCCCATAACGATGGGAGGAATCCGCCGCCCGGTGCTGCCGTCGTATCCATGCACGTCGCTTCCGCAAATCCCGCAGGCCTGGATGCGTATCAGTAACTCATCCTCGGCCGGCTGCGGTGTGGGCATGTCCACAATGTCGAGATGTTTATACTCGGAAAGTAACAGCGCCTTCATCTATCCCCCATGTCACACCGGAGCGAGATTCACCCTCAAAAGAGCATAGCAACCGATGCACTCGAATCGATTTCCCACCGCAAATGGAATTATCCCCTTCCGCAATTCACCTGCTTACGGTCAATTCGTACCATGTTGTTTCCGTTCTTCCGAGCGAAATCTTCCAATTGCGCCGGGAGTTAAGCTCAAGCCCCACAGATAAACCAGCGACGATGAAGATGGCTTCATCGCGGAGGTCGAAGCAAACGCCTTGGCTGCACACTCAAATTGCTTGTGATCGGCAAACCACGTCCCCAGGTGCGCGTAGTTTTAGGCCACCGGATGTGTTGCAATTTGCCCGCGCAATTCAGATGGGGCATTGTGCAATCGTTGCGAAGGGAGTAAAACCTAAAATCGGTGTCAGAGCACCAAAATGGAACGCTGCAGCTCCGCGCGGGAGTCTGGCTCGATTCAAGGACGTTCGAAGCGCCACCAACCGGCTCCGTTTCAGGTATTTACGGCGCAGAGACGACATAGCTCCTTCGGCGGATTCCTCGAACATTCGCGAACAGCTTATATGGTCAAACCGAATAGGCGCCCTCCAACGAAAGTCGGATTGGCGAAGTTGGATCGGACGCTTCAAATCTGCGAGTCAACCGTTCATGTAACTGATTGGACCAACAGGGCTTGCATACCAAGAACCGGGCGCGCTTAGGTGGGAAAGAAAATTGCAAACCAATCCGACTTTTGGCGGATGCTTAGCGCTAAATTGATAGCGTAGACTTCGGGACGCCTGGGAAAAGCTGTTCCTGGCGCAACCAAGGTCGCACGAACGAAACCGTTAAAACAGGCGGAGCTTTGGAAGTGTGCAAGTTCAAATTGAGCGCTTGAAAACGATTTCATCGCATCCGGTCGCGACTGGAGTTGGCATAGGTGGTTGACGTTATTTCGATCAACCCACATTGACGGAAACTAGAAAATTCAGGAGGTAGTTATGCAATCGATCGGCGCAAAGAGCCTGCGAGCTCTGGTCTTCGTTTTGGTTGTCACTCTCGTCGGCTCTGGCGTGGTTGCTTTGGCACAGGGCGCGAGCGGCAGTTTGACCGGACAGGTTACTGACCCGACCGGCGCAGCCGTGGTCGGCGCGAAAATCACGCTCGCCAACGTGGATACCAATTTTGTTCAGGCGGAAACTTCGGACAACACGGGAAGTTACCTGCTTAAACCGGTTATGCCGGGCAAATATTCGCTGACCATTACCGCAAGAGGCTTTGCCGTGTATGTGCAGAATGGCATCGTCATCACGGCCAACCAATATGCGACTCAGGATGTGCACCTCAGACTCGCCGCGGCTGCAAATGAGGTGGTTACGGTTACCGCCGACGCAGAACTGATCAACACCACTTCGGCAGAACTGGGATCGACGGTGAATGAAGCCGCCATCTCCGAGCTGCCGCTCGACGGACGCGATCCTTCGAGCCTGGTTCTGCTGGCTCCCGGCACCGTCAACGTTTTGAATCACGGCGGCGAAGGCATCCAAACTGGCTTCTCCTTCCCGACCGAGACAGGCGCCAGCTCCAGCGGCGGCCGCCAGGGCAGCACCTTCTATATGCTCGACGGCGTAACCAACATGGACAACTACAACCTGTTGACCTCGCCCTTCCCGAACGCCGACGCCACCCAGGAGTTCAAGGTCATCACCAGCAACTACGGCGCGCAGTTCGGCTTTGCGCCCGGCGCGGTGGTCGTCATCGCCACCAAGAGCGGCAGCAACACCTTCCACGGCGGCGCCTTCTGGTACGTCCGTAACAACGCCATGAACGCCACCAACTGGTTCAGCCACTCAGCCGATACGCTGCGGCGCAACCAGTACGGCTTATTTGCCGGCGGCCCCATCAAGAAGGATAAGCTCTTCTTCTTCGGCAACTACCAGGGCACCAAGATCATCTGGAACTCAACCAACACGTTGACCACCACGCCCACCGCCGCCATGATGACGGGCGACTTCAGCGGCCTGTCTCCCGATGGCGTCGACGACCAACCTGGTCGGCCCCTTCATAACCATCAACGGCAAGCCCAATCAGCTCGACACCAGCATTGCCACGTTGTCTCCGGCCGCGCTCTATTTTGCTAAATACGGCATGATCAGAAGCAGCAACAATAGTGAGCAACAGCGCGAATCTGACGACCGGTGTGCAGAGGGCGAACGGCGATATGATGTACACCTATCCCACCGTCCACAACACCTACGACGAGGGCACCCTCAAGCTGGACTACAACCTCTCGCCCGCCCAGACCCTTACCCTGCGCTCGTATACCAATCACTACGCGCAACCGTCTTCCGACGTTCCGGGCAACATGGAAAGCGCCTACAACCACGGGTCGTGGACGGCCACCTTCTGGAACGAGGATTTTTACTTCAACAACCTGCTGCAGCACAACTGGACGATCAATCCGAGCACCGTCAACACTGTCTCGGTCTTCATGAACCAGATGAGCGCGCACAGCGCGGCCCAGGAGCTGGGCAGCGACGGAAAGCCGATGTGCTTCTCCAATAACAGCGGGGATTCCAACGGCGTGAATATTGGGGTCAACGAGCCCGCGGGCAGCTGCTACATGGGCGCTCTCCGCATCAACTCGAATTACGGCTTTGAGAGCGGCTGGGATGAGCCCTCGGCGGAAGTCCGCAACACCCTGGGCTTAACGGATACGCTCAACAAAATTCTCGGCAAGCACTCCATCACCGCAGGCATCGACCTTCTGCATCAGCACGCGGTGGAGAATACCGCGTATCCGACGCAGCCGTTGATCGGGTTTGGAAGAAGTGGAACGGGCGGAGGCGCGAGTTCCTATACCGGCGGATATCTGGCCGATTACTTGTTGGGTGCCGCATCTGGGTACATGCAAGGCGCCGGCGAGATTGCCGATGTGGCCGGCTGGCAGGTTGGTCCTTTCGTCCAGGACGACTGGAGGATTCGTCCCAACCTGACCGTCAACCTCGGTTTGCGCTGGGATCCGAACACGCCTCCCGTCTCCAAGAGCGGCCGCGGCGCGGCCTGGGTCCCCGGCGCGAACACCGTCGCCGGTTTTGCGAATAGCGCCCCCGGCAAGCAAAGCACCGTGTTTACCAATGCTCCCGCAGGACTCCTCTTCCCCGGCGACCCCGGCGTGCCCGATACCTTGATGAACAGCGACTACGGTTACTGGGAGCCTCGCATCGGCGTGGCTTACCAGCCCAAGGCTCTGCCGCACACCGTCTTCCACACCGGCTTCGGCATATTCACCGGTCCGCTGCAGTACTCGGAGTACAACCACGCCGCCGACGTCGCCCCCTTCAGCCCCACCTTTAACTTCTCGGGATGGTGCTGGCCCTGCAGCGCCGATGCCCCGCTGGCAGGCGGGATTATCCCGTTTGACAACCCCTGGTCGGCCAGCGGCGCTGGCTCTCCTTATGCGACAAGTCCTTTCCCGGGGACATTCCCCTGGGCGACGACCTCCTACAAGCCGGCGAAAAATGTTGCCATTCCCAAGGGCCAAGTCGGCCAGGAATTCTCGCGCAACTTCAAGCTGCCCACAACCTATGCCTGGAACGTCTCGATCGAGCAGCAGTTCACCTCGACGACGGGCTTCCGCTTGGCGTATGTAGGCAGTGAAACCGATCACCTGTCGGTGGCCATCGACATGAATCCGCCGTACGCTTCAAAATTGCCCGTGAACTCGAGCTTGGGGGATATTTTCGAGGACCAGAGCTGGGCGACGGCGAGCTACAACTCGCTGCAGATGAGCCTTGACCAACACCTGTGGCACGGCCTCCAGGTGCAGTCCAGCTTCACGTGGTCGCATACCCTCGACATCGCCAGCAGCAGCAATATCTCGTTCGGCAATCCGGCGCTGGGCAATCCCATCAGCGCCGCTTGGAACCGCGGCAACGCCAACCAGGATATGCCGTGGAACTGGATCAGCAACTTCATCTACCAGGCCCCTTCGTTCAAGGAAAAAGGCAAGCTGATGGAAGAGACGGTCGGCGGCTGGCAGTTGAGCAGCATCATCACCGCGCAGAAAGGCGCCCCGTTCTCGATTGGCCAGTGGAATACGGACCCCGGAGTCGGCATGTGGAGTAACCGGGCCGATTTCGTTTCGGGCGTAGCCAATAACATGGGCAAGGGCAGCCGCTCGGATTGGGCTAACCCCCAAAAGGGCTACTTTAACGAGGCAGCTTTCACCCTTCCCGTTTCCTGTGCCGACAAAACGCCGGGATGGTGCGGCTTCGGCGATTCGAGCAGGAACGCCTACTGGGGACCGGGTGTCTTCGGCATCGATTCATCGATCATGAAGAACTGGACTCTGACGGAAGGAAAGACCTTCCAGTTCCGCTGGGATGCCTTCAACGCCACCAACCATCCGAACTTTGGCAACCCGTCGTCAACCGTTAATCAGGCCGCAGGCGTTTTTGGCGTGATCAGCGGCATGAACGGCCATCCTCGCGTCTTCCAAGGCGCACTTCGGCTCACCTTCTAGCCGTTCATAACCAAGGCCCGGATGGCGAGCCCAGCTATCCGGGCCTTTCTACGTCTGGCTTCCGGGCATCGCGAGTTGTGGATCGATCGTGAGGGCCACGCTCGCATTAAATGTTGCCGGCAGCGACTCAATAGCCATTGACAGACAAGGCGCTTTCATCTGTGACATTCGAGTTCGAACGAGACGGGGAAGTAGATGACGATTTCACGAAGAGGTTTTCTAGAGTCCAGCGCCATTACGGCAGCGGGGCTGACGTTTGGAAATATCCTCGGGCGGGAAAGCGCAGCCGCTCAGACCGCGGGCCCGAGGAGAATCAAATCGTCTGCGTGGCCGCGCAAGCCCGAAGCACGCCTGCAATTGAGCTTTAATCGGGGCTGGAGTTTCATCCGGACCGATGACGCGCCTGCCAATTTCGAGCGCCCTTCCTCTCAGATGCAACGAGGCACGGACATCGCCGTTTGGAACGATGTTGCCTGGGAGCGCGTCGATTTGCCTCACACTGTGCGCCTTGAACCACTCGATGCAAGCGGCGGACGAAACTATCGGGGAGTATGCTGGTATCAAAAACACTTTACGGCGCCATCGATTTGGCGCGGGCAAACCGTGCACTTGGTGTTTCAAGGCGCGATGCAGGTTGCTGATTTGTGGCTGAACGGCAAGTACTTGATGACCCATTATTGCGGCTATCTTCCGTTTACTGTGGACATTTCAGAACATGTGCAAATTGGTGAGCATGCGTCGAATGTAATCACCGTGCGCCTGGACAACTCGGACAATCCTGAAGTGCCGCCGGGCAAACCGCAGGACAGCCTCGACTTTGTTTACTTCGGCGGCCTTTACCGTAGCGTCACCCTTGAGGTGCTGGACAATCTGCACATCAGCGACCCAATCCTGTCGGACAAGATAGCTGGGGGGGGCACATTTGTCACTTTTCCAGAAGTCTCTGCGGACAGCGCGACCGTTCAAATACAGACAGACGTGGAAAACGCCTCGGCCAATCGGCGCCGCGCACGGGTGCGCCAGGAGTTGTTCAGCGCAGACGGTGACTTAGTTGCAACCACGGAAAGCGGGCTCGATGTCGAGCCAAACTCATCGAAGTCGCTAACTCAGCGCGTGGAAGTGCGCATGCCGCAATTATGGCACCCGGAACGCCCCTATCTTTACTTGCTGCACACTGCGGTTCTCGAAGAGAGCGGCGTGGATGCCAAAACGATCGACGACCAGTACGCGCGCATAGGCATCCGAACCTTTCATATCGATAAAGACGAAGGACTCAAGATCAACGGGGAGTATTTCTTCTCTCTCGGCGCCAACCGCCATCAGGACCATCCTTATGTTGGCTGCGCACTGCCTGCCTCTGCGCATCACCGCGATGCGATCAAGCTGCGCGAGGCGGGTTTCACTTCCTATCGCTGCCATTACCCCCAGGACCCGGCCTTCATGGATGCGTGCGACGAGCTTGGCATTCTGGCCATCGTCTCCAATCCGGGCTGGCAGTTCATGGGAGACGAGTTGTTCCGAAATCGAGTCTGCCAGAACGCACGCGAGATGATACGCCGCGATCGCAACCATGCCTGTGTGTTGTTGTGGGAGGCCCAACTCAACGAGACAGACAACAGTCTTGTGGCGGCGGATCTTTACCGCATCGTTCACGAGGAGTTCCCTGTCGAAGGCTGTTATGCCGCTGGTGACCGTGTGGATAAACCGGTAGCAGGCTTTAATGGTTGGGATGTGGAGTACTCGCGAAACAACGGGACCAAGCCCTTGTGGATTCGCGAGTGGGGCGATCAAGTGGATAACTGGACGGATCAGCAGGGAAGCGTGCGCGTGGCGAGGGAATGGGGCGAAGGCGCGATGCTAACCCAGTCGGCACGGCATCTCGAAGCTCTCGACGCAATCTACGCCAAATTAAACGCACCACCAGCTCCGGGGACCGCACGAGCAGCAGGAGCCGAACTCTGGGCAGGGATTGACTATTATCGCGGATACCACCATCAACCGTTTTATGGCTCACCGCTGGACCTGTTTCGGCTGCCAAAGTTCGACTACTACCTGTTCCAAAGCCAACGCCCATTGAAGAAGATGGAGGTGAACATCGGCAGCGGGCCTATGGTGCACATTACCAACTTCGCAACGTTTCAATCTCCGGTTACGGTTATCATCTTCAGTAACTGCGAGGAGGTGCGTTTATCGCAGAACGGCAAGGAGATAGCGACACAGAAGCCCGACACTGGATTTCATTTGCCGCATCCGCCGTTTACATTCCGGCTTTCGCAGTTCAGCGAATTGCATTCAATGCTTTTTGCCACAGGCATTGCAAAACCGGGAACAGCAATCGGAAACGTGAAAGCCGAGGGGATCGTATGCGGCGAAGTTGTTGCGGTTCATGAACTGCAGGCCCCCGGTGTTCCGACGCAGTTGTGCCTGATTCTCGATGATTGCGGCCGCGATCTGGCCGCCGATGGATCCGACTGGGTGCGTATCTACGCGCACGTCTGCGATAACCGGGGCACAACATATCCATATGGGGACGACCAGATCACTTTCAAAGTGAGCGGCAGCGGGGAATTGATTGGCGGACGTAGCGGTGTTGCAAACCCGGTGCGAGCGGCTGCGGGGATTGCCACCGCGTTGGTTCGCTCCACGGACAAAGCTGGGTCGATCGTCGTTGAGGCTGCCGCCTTCGGATTGACAACCGCGACTCTGAAGATTTCTTCGCGTGAGATCAGCGGTTAGCAGAGCCTCGCGAACAGTTACCGGCGAGAAAGCAGAGGGATGGTTATGAATCGTCGCAGATTTGTTCAGCTCGCTGCGGGGGCAATAATTGCACAACCGCTTCTCACCGATGCGCTGCACGCGGCCGCCAATGCAACCGCGTTTCGGTTTTCGGTCATGCTTTGGACGCTCGAGAAGCAGTTTCCTTTCGAGCGCTGCGTCGAAATCGCAGCAGAGGCGGGATACAACGGAGTTCAGCTTGTAGGAGAGTTTCAGAAGTGGACCACGGAAGATACGCAGCGGATTATGAACCGTATTCATTCCTTGGAGTTAGTTGTCGATTCCATGAGCGGTGTGCGGGCCGGCTTTTCGGCTGCTTCCGATACGGAGAACTTTCTGTCGCAGTTGAAGGAGCAGCTTGAAGCGGCGAAGCGGCTCGCATGTCCGCAGATCATTCTTCTATCCGGCAAGCGTGTGCCGGAAGTGAGCCCCGCTGCGCAAACGCAGACTTCAGTCGAGAATCTTAAGCGCGCTGCCGATCTCGCCGCGAACGATCGTATTGAGATCGTAATTGAACCGATTGATGCGCTTGAGAATCCCACGATCTTTCTTCAGACCGTAACCGAGGCATTCGAGATCGTTGGGCAGGTTGGCAGGCCGAATGTGAAGGTCCTTTATGACTTCTATCATGAGCAGCGCGGGTTCGGTAATCTGATTGAGAAACTCGTCAATCACATCGATCAAGTCGGGCTTGTTCACATCGCCGATGTTCCGGGACGGCGCGAACCCGGTACTGGCGAGATAAACTATGCGACGATTTATCGCAAACTTGCGGATCTTCGCTACGACAGGTTCATTGCCATGGAGTACTATCCCACCGGGAATGCTGTCGATTCGCTCAAAAATGCTCGAATCGAAGTCACGCAATCGATCCAAGGCGGTTGTCTCTCCACGCCAGATTGATCCAATTTCGTTTGTTCGAGGCGGATATTCGCGGCCGTTCCTGATCGGAAATAGGTCTTCCGCTTCGCTCGAATTGCGCTCTTTCTAGGTGGTTTTGAAAGCCGAAAGCTACCTCTGTGGAAGGAAAGCGGAGCGATCCCGTGCCCGCACGTAACCTCAATTGACTGGAATTCCTTGAGGTCCCGCTTGACATTTGTGCACATTCGGACTCTCCTTATCTCGTTCGAGATTCATGCTCATTCTGCCCATCCGCGAGCGGAGCCTCCCATTTTCTGCACCGGGGTCTGCACGCGGAGCACCCGATCCAGCAGTGCGCTCTCGACTCTGAAAGGAGCTTCCGTGTCTGAACCGAACCAATCCGGCCTCTCTGACAACGCGGCCGGCGGACTTGCCTACGTCACGTTCATCCCGGCGATCATCTTCCTTATGATTGAACCCTTCAACAAGAACTCCTACGTGCGCTTCCACTCCTGGCAGTCCATCTTCCTGAGCATTGCCTGGATTGCAGTCGATATCGTTCTCGGCATTATCGGCAGGCTGCCCTTCCTCGGCCTTATCAATCTATTTCTGTGGCCGGTGGTGGGTCTCTTGTTCTTCATCCTCTGGCTCATTGTGATGATCAACGCCTTTAACGGTAAACGTTTCAAGGTTCCGTTTATCGGAGATCTCGCTGAGAAGCAAGCAGGGGCCTAGCAACTGGGCCGTCAGAAGTTGACGATCTGGCGGGTGGAGATCGTCAAAAAATAGGTCCAGAGCCTCGGCAGGCGCCTCGCCCTTGCGGAGCCGATAGCGGTTCCCTTCAATGCTGCCCGGTCATAACTAATGTTCCGGATCCGGTACAGTTGTTCACACCGAGGGGCGAGCTGATGGAAAATGTCTTCTGAATTGTTGAGAAATGCATGAATTCGTCTTCGCTGAGGGTGAACTTCATCGGTACCCAGTCTCCGTCCTGGTCGGCACAAATGCCGATGTACTGTTCGTCGTCCTGATCCGGACTTCCGTACGAGAAGGCGGGGCCCGCAAACTGCAGTGTCGCACCTTTCGCGAGGCGAACGATCTCAGCTTCAATTGCAGTGCCGGTGCTGTTGGCGCTAGCCGTGTGAGAACCATGCGGGGACGTGGAAGTGGCTGTGCCGTTGAATGACGAGATCACAAACTGACACTTGTCCCCCGCCTGCATGGCGGTGGTGCAATTGGAGCCGGAAGTCGAGGTGGCGGTGTACACGCTCTCGCTATGCTGCGCTTCATCGTGTTGCAGTTCCGCTTCCTGGAGCTTCGCATCGAGAACGGTCCGGAATGAGAGCAGATCCGCTCCAATGTTCACGGCGGCCTTTCCGATGATCGCGTTGGGCTGGCCGCCGGGCCGGTGATGGCCATACCAAGCCCTGATGTACGCGGGACCGCGCTGATTGCCCGCCGTGAATTTTACGTGAGCCTTGCCCTCACCATCCGTCTCCACCACAGAAGGCTGCACCTTCCCGCCCGTCGTGCCTTCGAGGCTCCCCACGGTCTCCCACTGACCCGCCAACAAATGGACAGTGCGATTCTTCAACTGCACGCCGTCGCAGTCCACCGGTTCGAGTTCGACATCGGTTGTCTCGCCCATAATCAACTGGGCCTTTGCTGGCCGGATCGTTAGTGTTCCCTCGGGCTGGCTGCGGGCGATGCCGGAATCCGCATCGCGTCTCTTTTTCTCCCATTGGGTAATGACGCCACCAATTGGACTTAGCTGCCCGGCGAGAGAAGCTACGGCGGCGTCGAAGTCCGGAAGCTGGTTTCCCTTGCCCGGGTCCTTGAGGGCGTAGGAGGCCGTCTTGACCACTTCGCGCGAATAACCGGATTCGATGCGGGCCACGACTGTATAACCACCGGCGCTTCCCGTGACTTGACCGGTGACGATGTAATCCAGATCAAGACGTCCCGGCGGCGGCAGAGTGGGCGTTTCCAGGCCGGATAGGAGACGAGTTTCGCCGTTAGGTAGCCACATATTTCCGTCAATAAAGACTACCCGCGGACAGGACTGGTCCATCCTGATTTTTTGGATCGTCTCCTTCGCCATGTAGAAGAGCGACTTATAGCGCACGATGGCGTTGGCATCCCCCGCAGGCCGGGGAACCTGGACGTCAAACTCGAACATGCCCACTCGGCCGATCCCGCAATCACAGCTTGAGTCGGCGGCCGAGCAACCGGGGACGAGACAAACGCCAACTACAATCATGAGTCCAAATAATTTCGTTATCTGATTTGTCACGAACTTTCCTCCTGATCTAGTCCTTGGCAAAACCTTTGTAACTCGAACACTACCCATTTTGCGCCCGCTTCACCAGCCTTTTCCGCGCGGGGTTCCTGTGAGGCTACTCCCGCAGGCAATGCCTTTCCCGTCAAGCAAAAAACTCAGGGTCAGAACTGCATTGCCCCTTGGCTACCCGCTCCGGCGACGCGAAAATCCTCGGCGGCCGTCGTGACTACGCTTCTTCAGGAGAAGCGCCTGACTACTTGCTCAAACTCGTACGACTCGTCTTGGCGGCGACATCGGCGACCTTCATCGCCCATTTATCCGCATCCGCAATGGAAAGGGCAGGACCGTGAAAGTCATGCGACGCTTGCCTGCGGATGGAACCGGAGCCGTTTTCGCGGTCGCACGTTTGCGAGCAAACGAGGCGGACATGGAAAAAGCCGGCTCTGACCCCGGAACGAAAATGAATAAGGACTTCATCGAGAGACTCGAACTGTGGATTAAGTTGGAATGAGTATACTCCCGGGTTTCAAATTCAGGAACAACGCCGCCGCCCCGGCTTTATCCCGGCCCGCTGCACGCTGGCAACCAGAATGAGTGCCCTGGAACTCCGTGAAGGGAATAAACTCCTGGCCGTGACATGGTACAGCGATCAAAAAAGGTTGAGATACATTTTGCAGCGGCAAATCAAATTCACAACATCTCATTCGCGCGCCTACATATATATGAACTCGAAGATGTTAGGAGAAGTTTACATGCGTTTTACAAGTCTTTACAGAAAAGTTGATTTGGCGCAAACAAACGCAGGTTCAGCAAAAAGTATTATCGGCTCATTGAATGCAGCTTTAGTGGAGCTAAAACACACTCATGCAGCCAAATGAGAAGGGTCATCGCTGCATCCGGGAGTCTGTCGAAGAAAGGTGGATCCTTTGATGCGTCGCTTGCTATCTTTCCTTTGCGCTTATGGACTCATCTTCATGCTGGGTTCGTGCTATGTCGTTGCAGCGGAGCATCCTGGTGGGCCCTCCGATTCGCAGTCGGCGGCAAAATCTCTAGAACCGCCTGTTACACCCGAGGCCGATCGGTCACTTGAAGGTGATAAGAAATGCACCCTCTGTCATAACGAGGCCAGCGGACATGTGCTTTCCATCTACCAGACCAAGCACGGCGTGAAAGGCGACCCGCGCACGCCGGGCTGCCAAGGCTGCCACGGCGAGAGCGCAGAGCACCAGGGAAATCCAACCAAATCGCCCGATGTAGTCTTCGGAGCGAAGTCGAAGCAGCTGTCTTCCACTGAGGCCAGAACGTCGGCGTGTCTCTCTTGCCATGAGTCAGGCGTTCACGCGCGGATGTACTGGTCGGGAAGTGCACACGAGAAGCAAGGCGTGACGTGCACGGATTGCCATGAGATGCACAATCCCGAACAGAAGGTGCTGAACAAGCTCACCCAGCCGGAAGTCTGCTTCGGTTGCCACCAAAATGAGCGCGCGCAGTTTCATCGCTTCTCGAGACACCCGATCCTCGAGGGGAAAGTCTCCTGCACCGACTGCCACAATCCCCACGGATCCACGGGACCGCGGCTGATGGTTAAGAACACGATCACCGAGACGTGCTTGACCCAAAACCCTAAAACTGTACCAGGGGGAAGTTGAGAGATTTCGTCGGTCGTGGTTCTCTGAAGGCAGAGAGGAGAGCCAGGATATGACGAAGAAGGGTCATTCGGAAGAGGAGATTTTGCGGGTACTGCGGGAGGCCGAGTCGGGCACGACCGTGGTCGAGGTCTGCCGCAAGCACGGCATCAGCCAGCAGAGCTTTTACCTGTGGAAGCGGAAGTATGCAGGTCTTGGTCTGAGCGAGCTGCGGGAGCTGCGGCAGCTTCGCGACGAGAACGGCAAGCTGAAGCGCCTGGTCGCGGACCTGAGTCTGGACCGCCATATCCTGCAGGAGATTGTCGCAAAAAAGTTGTAAAGCCTCGTGCACGGCGCGAGCTTGCCGAGTGGACCCAGCAGGTCTACGAGTTGAGCCAGCGCCATGCGGCGAGGCTGATTCCGGTTCCGCGCATGACCCTCCGTTACCAGCATCATCGAGAACGCCATGAGGCACTGCGGGTGCGTCTGCGGGAGTTGGCCGGCAGCCGGGTACGGTACGGCTACCGGCGCCTGACGATCCTGTTGCAGCGCGAGGGTTGGGAAGTAAACGCGAAGCGGATCTACCGTTTGTATGCCGAGGAGGGATTGAAGGTGCGAACACGTAGGCGTAAGGAACGAGCACAACGCCAGCGTCTGCCGCAGGGGCAAGCCGTGTGCAGGAACGAAAAATGGAGTATGGATTTTGTTGCCCAGCGGCTTGCGGATGGTCGTTGGATCCGTGTTCTGACTGTCGTCGATCAGTACACGCGCGAGTGCCTGACGCTCCACGCCGACACTGCTCTAAGCGGAGAAAAGGTCGCCATCGCATTGGACAGGGTCGTGGCCGTCCGTGGAGTGCCGAAGTCTATTACAGTGGACAACGGAACGGAGTTTGCTTCCAAAGCGATGGATCTGTGGGCCTACACCAACGGCGTGCACCTCGACTTCATTCGTCCAGGACGGCCAGTGGAGAACGGTTACATTGAAAGCTTTAACGGGAAGTTGCGCGATGAGTGCCTGAACGTGGAAGTGTTCTTCACCCTGGCCGATGCCCGCCGGAAGCTGGATCTTTGGCAGTACGACTACAACCATCACCGGCCTCACTCTGCATTGGCCGATCGAACGCCAACCGAATTTGCAGCAGTTTGTAGCAGTGGAAATGACGGCGATAAAGCCGCCTTGGAAAACGCTGCGCGTTTACCACATTCCCACCGCACGGCGACTGCTGGCAGTGATCTTACCCACGCACCGGTCTCAAGCCTCTTGCTGGAGACCATCACTTGAGTTACATTAACCGCAACCATGCCCGCCAAACGGGCACAAACCGAACCACGCAGGTCGAAATCTCCAATGTGTTTTGGCTCAGTTTTCCTGGGCGGGTCAGCTACACCTGCCATGCGGAAAAGCGCGGACCATTTTTGTGGGAGCATGCCCCCGTGGTTGAGGATTGCACCAACTGCCATTCACCGCACGGTTCGAATGTGACGCCGTTGTTGAAGACGCGCCCACCAATGCTCTGCCAGAGCTGTCACACGAGCGACCACGCCAAGGGCCTTTACAGTGCTGCAAACCTGCCCGGCGGAACCTTTGTAACGGGCAACGGGACCATTCCGCTGGGAGGCCAGAGTCCGACTGACCAGGCTAACGGACGCGCTTGTCTGCAATGCCATTCAGAAATCCACGGCTCGAATCATCCGGGCGGGGCCAAGTACAACCGGTAAGCAATTGAATCGGAGAGACGCAATCATGAAACCAGGAAATAGACGTCGCTTCAGCGCCGGTTCGATGAGGGTTCTCGGCGGCGCATCGATCACGGCAGGTTTGCTGGTGTTGCTGTCCACGTTCGCGGCCGCGCAAACCGTTCCTCAAAACACCACTGGACGCAATCCAGGAACCCAGGTCCCCCCGGGCCCGTACATTCCGGAAGAGCTCACGGCTGCCGAACAGACCAGGCCACACAATAGAAGTCAGATTGGCGTCGCCGGCGTCAGTGTCAACTCGTTCAAGTTCGGCGAGTACAACGGACTGAATAAGTTCCATGCCTTCGCCATTGGAAACTTCGACTACCACGGCGGCGGGGCTTACGACAGCGCGGACACATGGCGCTGGCGCTTCCAGGGTTCGAGTCTTGGGCTCGAAACTCGAAACGGGATCCTCGATTTTGGAAGGCAGGGCAAGTTCCATTTTCGATTCGCCTATAACGAACTTCTGGCCAACACCTCCGACTCGTTTCAAACCCCCTACCTCGGTGTAGGGACCGACACTTTGACATTGCCATCCAGTTGGATTGTGCCGGTTTTGCCGCAAAAGAGCGCCACCGCTCTGAACTTCTTCGCGCTCAATCCGGTGACTGCGGCCGGCAGTGTCTACAGCACCACTGGCGTACTGACACCTCCAACCCAGGCTCAGTTGGACACGATGGCTGCCATTCGTGCTGCCGACCTGCCCGCTTTCCGGCATGTGAATCTCGCACTCACGCGCAAGCGGGGCGAAGCGCAATTCCTCTTCACTCCGACCGAGATGATCGATATTCCCGTCAGCTACACCCGCGAGCACAAGGACGGCTTTAGGACTATCGGTGGGGTGATCGATCGGAATACGCAGGATTCCGCGACGCTGCCGTACAGAGTGAACTGGGATACCGATCAGGCATCCGCGGCAGTGAATGTCAAGCTCAACAAGCTGTTCCTTTCATTCGCTTACTACGGCTCGTTCTTCCACAACAATACCGAACACATGATCTGGACTGACGTCGCCCAATCCTCTACCTTCACGACGGCTCTGGCGGAAGAACCCAGCAGCCAGTTCCACCAGTTCACGGCAACAGGCAGCTATAAATTTTCGAAGGATGCCAAGCTGGTGGTTGTGGGTTCGATTGGTCGCGGAACCCAGAACCAGGCGTTTATTAGCCCGTCGCTTGTTCCAGATGGAGCGTTGCAGTTCGGGCTGCCGCGCCCCTCTCTGCAGGGTCTTGTGTACACCAGCCTGGGCTCGGGCAGGTTCACCTTCAAACACGGCAAGTGGGATTTCGTGGCAGACGCCCGGTTCGACGAACGCGATAACCACACGCCCCTCGGCATCTTCCTGTTCCAGGATGACGCCTCGGCAAAGACCGGTACCTCGCCGTTTAGCGGCCTCTACGGGCTGCCCACCGGGCTCGGAAGCAATACCAACATCTACAACAACCGCTCGCTCACCAAGCTCTCCTACAAGGCCAATGGTGAAGCCGAATATTCGTTTACGAAGTCAGAACACTTGATGCTTGGATACGGCTGGGACAGAGCGGATCGCCATTGCTCCTATTCGTGGATCACCTGCGCTGACGCAAAGGAGACGAACGAAAACACCTTTCGCACTGAGTGGCGCAAATCCAAAGGGACCCTGACGGCCCGTGTGGAGTACGCCTTCTCCGAGCGCCGCGGAGACTACAACGAGGACGCATTCCTCGCAGAGACGCCCATGGCCAACCACATTCCGGCGGGCGGCGCATCACAAAGTCTCTACTCCTATCTCAAGAGCACCGGGCTTACCGGTTTCGGTCCGGTCGCTGGTCTTCCCAGTGCGCCTCTCACCGGCGACGCAGCCATCTACACACCGAACAACAACACGGTTGCGCAGGCGCTCTACGGCACCCGCAACATCCTCAACGAGATTCCCGGCTTCAGAAGATACTACGTCGCAGATCGCGACAGAAACGACGCGCGCGCTCAGTTCCTTTGGCTCGCCAAGGATAAGGTCGCGATAGAGGGAAGTGGTGAGGGGAGCGACGACGATTATCTCAACAGCAAGCTGGGCTTGAAGAGACGCACCTGGTGGGCGGCAACGATGGATGTGAGCTACACCGCATCCGAAGACCTGGTCGCCGACGTCTTCTACACCTACGACAACCAACGTATTTACAGCGCCGGCGATGCGTTCGGCTCCAACAGCACGGCCACATTCCAGGGGCAGGCGGGAAACACCGCCCTTGGAGGTCCCTGCTTCACCACCATCGCAGCCAGGAACGCAGCCGCCAAAATCGATCCGTGCCTGGACTGGACCCACAACGACCGCGACAAGATCGACACGGCTGGCCTAACACTCCGCCGCAAAAACCTGGCCGGCCGGAAGCTCGAACTGGCTGGTGAGGTGGTCTACACGCGCGGGCGCACTGAGAATGCTGTCGTCGGTGGCAGCTACGTGAACAACCCGTTAGCGCTGGCAGCACCGGCACCGCCGCTGCCCGCCGGTACTCAGGCAATCTTCTTTATCCCGGCGCAGAATTACCCCGTGATCCGTAATGATGAGCTCAGCGTCAAGCCGAGCGCCACTTACGTCATCACCAGGTCGGCCAGTCTGCAGGGCTTTTACTGGTTCCAGCGGTTGACCCCCACGGACTGGAGATACCAGGCACTGCAGTACGGCAACAAGCTGAACTTTGTGCCCACCAGCGAGACAGTACCCAACTACCAGGTACACGTAGGCGGCCTCTCCCTCAACTGGGTGTTCTAATGGGTATCAATTGAATTGCCAGGAAACCGCGGATCAATTTGCGCCGAAATCAGAGGCGCTCAATCCATCGAAAGAGGGGGAAATTACGCAATGAAAATCCAACGTCGAATCTCAGCAATACTGTTTTGCATCATCGCAGTTGCATGCGCAAGCGCCGAGCAGCGCGGGGCAAGCATGTACAAGTCCAGTTGCGCTCTGTGCCATGGCACGACCGGCGAGGCGGACACGCCTGCCGGCAAGAGTTTCGGGGCGCAGTCCCTGAATTCTCCAGATGTCGTGAAAATGTCAGATGCCGAACTGCTCGCACTCATCAAGAAGGGCAAAGGCAAAATGCCGGCTTGGGAAGGCGTCTTGACTGACGGCCAAGTCAAGGATGTGATTGCCTTTATCCACACACTACAAAAGAGCAATAACCAGACTGGAGACTCATCTCCGGCCGAAGGGAGTGGCGCCGCGAAACCGTAAGTACTGCCGGTCCGCTCATCATCCCAACTGTTAGACAGAAACAATGCGATGAAGTTGGGCAACTTTACACTGGACTCTGCAACAAGGCAGAAGAGGCCCTTGCGACTAGTGACACGACCTCACTAATTGGCTACTCGTTCCCGGATACCGATGTGCGCTCGCGGGAATTATTTCGTGCTGCTTTCGCGAAGCGGGCGCGCCCCATCGCGCATCACGATTGTTAATCCTCAGCCGGGCACGATCGTGGACCGGTAAGTAGGAGGCTTTGGCGCGCCAGAGACCCATTTGACGATTCACAATCCCCCATTCACTCGTCGATTGGTGGTTGAGCGGGTCGAGAACTAGTGCCAAAATTCTTGAATTCCCAGCGCTGCACTGGCGATTCGGACGCATCGGCCAGTGAACTCGGGACAAGGCCGTTGCAAAAACCGGACCTCCAAAGACCCAATCAATGAAAATGCCGCTTCTCGGGCCGGATTCCGGCAACAAGTGGAATTCTCTGGTGGAAGAAACGGGGCGAAATGGCCCAAACGGCGGGGTTCTTCTCTATTTAAGCTAACCAGGACCAGACTGCCCTGACTACATGGCGGAGAGAGGGGGATTCTCATCTGTTATTATATAAGTATTTTATATACAGCACTACACTTGACATGTTCATACGATGGTCATACTTTTGAGACATGACCGAACGCAAGGCAACACTGATGATCCGCTACAAGAAGGCTGAGGGCTGGAAACGGTGCCCGACTGTGCGTGGTGCGAACGGGAGGATCAGGCCCGGGTTCGCGCTGATTGATGGTGAGCCGGCCAAGGTTGATCGGTACTATTACGAAGTCCGCTACTATGAGGATCGTCAGGTCCAGTACGAGAACGCCGGCAAAAACGTTTCCGAGGCGGAGACACTGCGGCAAAGAATCGAGCATCAATCGACAGCGAAGGCAATCGCAGAGAGCGCCGGCCTAAAGGTCGAAGCCCAGGAGACACGCAAGACGCTCCGAGGGACTGCTGAGGAGTACATCAAGGATGCTCTAGGCCGTCAGGCAACTGAGGCGGCTGCCCAGGCTAAGAACGTCACCGATGAGTTCATCAAGGTAGCTCGCAAGACGTTCATCGATGAAGTCACCCGCAACGACGTGCTGAGGTTCCACGAGGCATTGCGCAAGCGGGGATGCCAAGAGCGGACAGTCTCCAACAAACACGCGCGGCTCGTGTCCTGGCTTCGCTTCGCCGGGACCGATAAAGACCTGTTGCCTCCCAAACCGAAGTATGAGAAGCAAATGCCGACAGTCTACAGTCAGGATCAGATCAGCAGCATTCTCGGAGCCGCTGGTTGCCGGATGTGCATCGTCATTTCGCTCGCGCTCAAATGCGGGCTGCGGGATCAGGAGATCCAGCACTTGGAGTGGTCGTCCATCGACTTTGAGATGAAAGTCTTACTCGTCCGTGGGAACCCTCAGTGGGGATTCAAAGTGAAGGATTCGGAGCAGCGTTCAGTACCGATCCCACCTGATCTGCTCAAGGAACTCACTCGATGGAAGAAAATGCACCCGAACGCCTCACTCGTGGTCGGCACTGATAAGGATCGACCGAGTACGAAGCTATTGCGAGAGTTGAAAGAACTGGTCAAGCGAGAGAAGTTGGGCTGCGGACACTGTAAGGGATGCGAGCCAGGGGTGAGCACCGATACGGGGTGTAAGGAATGGACCCTGCACAAATTCCGTCGCACGTATGCGACCCGGCTGCTCCGCTCCGGCCTCGACCTCAGCACAGTACAGAAGTTGATGGGTCATAGCGACCTCGCTTCCACGATGCGCTATCTCAGACCGGCCGAAAGCGAGAGCCTGCACGAGCTAATCGGAAAGGTGAAGTGGTAGGGAGGCGATGAATCACTCCGGCCAGTAGCGCAGGAAGATGCGTAGGAATCTCTGCCTGTGCTCTTCCCCTGCTTTACAACATTGGGTCTATATCCGAGTAGATGAACCCCTTTTCCGCCAATGCGCGGCTGCGCTCCTCGTATCGCTGCTTCGCCTCCGCCAGAATCCAGAAATACTCGATCTCTTCCTGATCCCACATGATCCGCCCGTCAATCTCGCTCCACGCGCCGTGGGCCTGTCGTATGCGGTGTCGAGTTCCCAGGTCATTGGCCTCATCCAGGAGGCTCAATTCGTAATACTCCAACTCCTCCAGGGGAGTCTTTGGATCAATGGTTTTTGAAAGCACTTCCTCCATCATGAGATAAGGCTCCTATCTATTGCGGTCGGATCATCCGCAGCCGCCTTCACGCCGATCATGACAAATCAGAGGTCACCGGCGATATCGGCTGCCGTGACTTCGTCATCGGGCCATATGCGATCATGCCATTCTATGCAATACCTGTTCGCCAATCATCTAGTACCTGAACGGTCCTACGGCAGCTTCTCCATATCTGTCTTGAATACCTTGTCGGTTGGCACCACTGCCTCGTCCCGTTCATAGCCAACTTTGCTCAGGAAGATGTGAACAGTTGCCGGTTCCGGCTGGGGGAGCTGGATGGTGCACGTGCCGTCGCTGCACTGTGAAGCATGTGTTCATCTTGCCCTGACCGATCTGAGCATCCACCTCTACGCCGGAGACAGGCACTCCGGTCACGCGGTCGGTGACCGCTGCGCTAAATTGCCACGGCGGCGGGAGCGGCGGATGGGAAATATGCCACGCCACCACGCCCAGCAAAGCTGCCGCGATAACGGCCACTACCAGCCATGCCCCTCGGCGCCTGCCCAATGGCCAACCCAGCGCCGGCCCGAACTGCGCGGCCACTTGCGCGGCATCGGCCGCGGTGATGCCCTGAACCTCGAGCATGGCCGGTAAAGGCGTCTTATCCAGCAGCCACGGCAGAATGGGCTTGTGCAGCGCCTCGGCGCGCGAATACTCGAAGGTGATGTAGTCGGAGCCGCGCGTGTGTTCAGACCAGCACAGCACCAATGCGCGCGAAGCGCGAATCGAGCGCTCCAGGCGGCTCTTCCACTTGGCGCCGGGGTCGATCGACTGCACGTCGAAGAAGACGCGATAGCCCATCCGGCGCAGCTCGTCGCGCAGCGGCGCCACGCGCTCTGTGTCGGCGCGCGAGTAGCTGAGGAACACGTCATATTTGGCCATGGGCATACGAGCTATTGTTGCAAAAGCGGCTCAAGCAGGTGCAGGGCCGCGGTCATGCCGGCGCTGTCGCCGTTCTGGAGGCTGGTGAAGAGCGCGATCCACGCGTCGCGCCCGACTGAAAAGGCCGGGGAGGCTGAGAGGTAGTGAACGACTCCTTCGGCCTGCCACCCGTTTGTCTGCAGCGTAGACGCCTGCATCTGGAGCCTCTTGTTGGTTTCCAACGCTTCGACCTTCTCTCCCGCGCCCCATTGGCAAGCGAGCTTCAGAGTATCCCGGACCACGATTGTGCGCGCGTCTCTAACGTCGTCGGCCAGTTCACCGGACTCCCGAAGGCACGAGGCGAACTGAGCTGTTGCGAACTCAGCTTCCACAAGATCCATCTGGGCAGCGGTCCAATTGCCGGGCGAGTAGGTCCTAGTGAAAACCTCCTGTGCGTGTCGCAAAGCCTGTGTCGCCGCGTCGAAAGATGCCGCAGACTCTTCGCCCCCGGTCATTTCTCCGGCTGAGAGCAGCGTGTTGCCCATATACATCTCCGTTCTGGCCCAGTCCCATGGCAAGCTGGACTTGGTGTACACCTCCAGCGCCTTTTGGTAAGCCTGAACTGCGTCGTCAAAGAACCCAGCGGCCTTTGCGCCGCCGGAGCGCACTCCCTCTGCGCACAAGGCATCGCCAATGACGTTCTCGGTCATAGCCCACGCCTGCGGGGCATCGGCCTTAGTGAACACCTCAAGCGCCTTCTGGAGGGCCTGGACAGCTTGATTGAGTAAGGCCGGGGCCTGACCTGCGCTGGAAAGGTTTCCCTCAGCTGTCAGCGCGTACGCAAGGCCAATTTGTGTCTCTGCCCAATCCTGCGGTAGATCGGCCTTGGTGAAAACCTGCAACGCGTTTTGGTCCGCCTCTTCTGACTGTTGGAAGAATGCAGCGGCTTTGCCTCCGCTGGAGAGCTCTCCCTCAGCGGCCAACGCGTACCCAAGATCCATTTGTGTTTCGGCCCAATCCCGGGGTAGATCAGCTTTACTGCGCACCTCAAGCGCGCTCTCAAAGGCCCGTGCCGCCTGATCTAACAAAGCCGCTGCCTTGTCCGCACTCGCGGCATCTGTTGCTTCGTTGCTCAGCGCGATTCCGAGGTCATTCTCCGTCTCGGCCCAATCCCGCGGCAGATCGGCCTTGGTGCGTACCTGAAGCGCGTTTTGGAATGCCTGCACGGACTGTTCGTACAAATCGAGTGCCTTGTCTCGGCTGGCGTCCGATGCCCCGCCTGCCAGCGCACTCCCGAGGTCGTTTTGCGTCTGGGCCCAGTCCCGTGGCAGATCGGTTTTGGTGCGTACCTGGAGCGCACTCTGGAAGGCCTGGACCGCCTGTTCCAGCAAAGCAAGAGACTTATCTCCGCCGGCGCGCCACGCCTCATTGTAGAGCGAAGCTCCGAGATTATTCTGCGCTGCCGCTACGTCCTGGCGGTCCCCCAGTGCAGCATATTCGCGCGCCAACATCTGAAAATCGTCTGCCGATTGAGCCAGCAGCGTGAGGCTCAGAATGGCGGGGCCAGCGTTGCCCTCCTGGCGGCGCGCCGCCGCTGCATCCAGAAGGGCCTGGAGCCAAAGTTCGTGGAGGTCTCTATCGTCGGGATGCTTTTTATACTCCGCGTCGGCCGTGGCAGCGGCCCTCTCCTCGGTCTGCGTGGCGGCGTGGTATTGAAGATTGAGCTGGTAAGAACTGGCGCTCTGTTTGCTGTTGCTAATGAGCTGCTTGAGCTGATCGCGCACCTTACCGAGCAGGGCCTTTTCGAGCGCTGCTTCCTGGGCTTCCGTGGCATCAATAGAGTCGTGATTGGCATCGGCAGCTTGATTAAAGAGCTGCGCAGCGTTGGCATAGTGTTTAAGCGCGACTTCAGCGAGGGCTTTCTGCTCGAGTGTGGCCTGCGCCGATTCCCGCTGGATTTCTTCGGCCCATTGCTTCACCTGCTGATCGACCTCTGCAGGGGAGAAGCCGTTGGCCTGGGCAAACTCCGCCAGCGCGGCGCCGAGGTCCGGATTCTGGTCTTGTGCGCCCGCGACACTGAGGCTGGGCGTAGGGCTTGGCGTGAGGGCGGCGTTACGCTTGAGTGTCGTGATCTGCTTCTGCAGACTGCTCACCTGCAACAGCGTCCGGTGGAGCATGGCCTCAATCTGCGCCGGACCCAGCAGCGCAGGCGAACCTTTAGGCAGCATGCTTACGTTGATGGTGGCCGGCAGCGCGGTCAACTGGCCATCGGCCGGTTGGTAGATCACCAGGTCTTTCGCGCCAGTGACCTCGATGCGCAGGCTGCCGCGTTCGGCCAGGTCCTTTGACACATCAAGCCACGCCTGGCCTTTAGGGTTGGTTACATCGCGCGCTTCAGTGACGAGCACTGAGCCGTCAAGATAGCCAAGCGAGACGCGTACCGTGGGGACGGGTTGGGCTGGCTCGGTGTGCGTATCCACAACCACCGCTTCCACAGTTCGCAGCTCTGGCGCCTTCTGCGCAACGGCCGCGCTGCGACTGCCGCACAGACACAACAGCAAAGTCACCCATGAAACATGAGCTTTCATTCTGACCTCCGGCGCAGAGGGCGCCGCTTGCATGGGGGGAAGAGCCCTGCTGAGTCGGAATTCTACCTGAAATTCGGCCTGCGGAATCGGCTTATGGCGAGCTTTTCCGATGGTCGGCGTTGCTTCCGGTGCTTGACGGGCAATACAGAGATCGGTCTTGCTCAGACCTGCGCCAGGAGCATTTGGTCCAGGCCTGCTTGCCACTCTGCGGCCTCTGGCTCTCGATATGGCGTGCTTGTTGCAACCCAGACCACTGGTAGATCAGTAATTCCCACGACCTTGATAAACACAAAGGCCCCGGGAGCTGATGTCCTGGGGCCTTTGGTCTACGCATTCTGGTGGAAAGGAGAGAGCACTCTCTAATGGGCGAAGTCTAGCACTATTCTCAGAGAAATGCAGTGATGCGAATAAGATTCTCCTTTTTCTTCGCCTAAACTCACTCCGTGCCCTCTCAACAGCGGCGCCATCGGGTACATGTCACACGAACACTTGCCGTAAAAAGTGTTCCATCTGATTCAAGCTTTTCTTCTGCTCGGCGCCTAATGGATCGGGACCAAAATGCATTACGTCATTCCGGAACGTCTCGAGTTTCGATCAGCCTCTTGAGGAACTCGCACTTGTGAATACTTAAACCTAATCGCTCCCATATTTCGTCGCGCTCCAGAAGTCGAATGTTTTCTCCAAAGGTCAGAAGGGCGGGGTCAGATTCCTCGCGAGCCCTAGAATGTTCTTCTAGTGTCGTAAGATCTGCCGTAGTCAGCATCGGATGTAGCTTTTTCCGTATGAGCATCTCAATCGTGCGCAGACACATGAACCCATATGAAAGCTGGCTCAGTTCTGCAGCGAAATCGGTAGCTGTCACAATTCCCGTGATGGTTCTGTCTTTGGATCTCGCAAGGACGTAGCCGTACTGCTCGATTGTTGGAAAGCAATCAAATAGTGAAGCATCCGAGTCTATCACTTGAGCGTCGATGCGACAATCTGCCACGGACGTTGGCTCAGGCGTGAGCATTGAGCGCTTTGCAATCGATTCCCAAGTAATCATCCCGCGAACTTCCCGCTGGCCTTGCATGATAGCGAGTTGGGAATACCCTTCGAAACTCATCAGCGTAGTCGCCTTGGATATTGGGTCTGTCGGCAGCACGCTGACAACTCCGCGGTTCGCCGAAGGAATGCTTGAGACCCGTATAACGGCATCTGCCTGAGCGGCAACTAGTACCTCAACCACTCCGGCGTCTCCCACTGGCGAATTTAGAGCTTCCGCTACGGGTGCCGCCGCCTTGTCGGCGGAATCCATTTCTTCTTCTGGGGAGCCGAGGCCGTCTTGGGGCGTCGAAATCTCAGGAGAGGCTGAGTTTAGAGAATGATCGCTAGACCGAATCGCTTCGCCCGGTTCACTAACCGAATCTACGCGTTGTTCAATTAGCTCAACGCTGACCAACGCGTCGATCCAGGCGGATTGGAAATCCGGAACCGTTTTCAGCCCGTTGCTTTCAAACTTCGTGCCTATTCGGCGCATTATGACAAAGCCGCGACGTTCCGCACCTTCCATCGCGAGAATTCGTCGCACGCGCACACGATAGATGGGCTTCCCATCCACTAGCCTTTGCTTCCAGTACTTAATTGCTTGATCTAGATTCACGGAATCACGATATCACAGTATGAATCCGACAACGCCGGCTGGTTCCAAATGCAGGGATGCAGCTCGACCTTCGCTTGGCAGAGTTCGGCAGTTAGTAGCAGAGTCCGCTGCAACCCTCGCGCAATCGAAAAGGCTTGAAATAGGCGGCACTGGTCCAGGACAATTCGTGCCAAGTTTAGGGCTGGCTGCGACTCACCAACCTGCGAAGCAGCAGCCTGGCCATTAGCAGTACCAAATGAAGTCGAAACGTGGAGTCCTCTTCATCCGACAAGCCGGGATGGGCGCCCTGGGGGTGGAGTCTGTGATAGAACGCCTCAACAAATCCCCGCCCGTCATCGGACCACTCATTCAAGGCGACATTAAAGAATGCAGGATTCAAATGTGCAAGATATTGCCGTCTTCGAACACCCACCGGTGGAACTGCCCCTACTGGAGCAAGAGTTTCAGCGATTGAGTTCAGCAAAGATTCGGCAAATGAACGCAGTTGACCGTTTGCAGCCGCCCAGTCTCCACGCGCGTGTGCTGCAATTGCTTGATCCAAGTGCCCTTCTGATTCTGTATATCCATATCGGGAAAGGAGAGAGTGGACCTCATCATCTGCTACAGGTAGGTCCAGAACAGCGGGAAGCGTCTTACGGAGGGTGCCATCTTCGGCTGTGAAGCCGTCACGTTCCAAAGCGCGTTGTAATTCTGGGTTGCTCGCGGAGAATCTATCAAATTGAAATGCCCCGTCGTAATCCGTAAATCGTGCCATCTCATCTCGAACGAGCCTCGATATGAGTGAATCAGTAAGATTTCGATCGTCAAAGTCGGTACTGTTCGGATTTCGAAGCAGGTAACGCGCGATGGCATTTGCGCGATCACGCAATGAACCAGCGTCGCCGACTTCATCCAATCCATACTCGAGGAGGAATCGTGTGAGGGCGGCGTGGCTGAATCTCACCAACAGGTCAGTTGCTGCAAGAATGGTACGTCTAGAAAACTGAGGCATCGTGAACCACCATTTCGGTCAACGCCAGAACCGCCCTGAATCGCGCTCCTACAGTGTGCACAATGATGCGCCACACTAATCTACCGGCATGCTAGAGAGCTTTGGCACGCGACCCGGGTGTCGGCGGAAATACATCCCCGCCGGGCAGTACTCGGAATCTTGGCGAGACCTGTGCTCGACGTGTGGAGACGGTCCGTGCGCGACATTCTTCCCATGTAATCTGACCGCGCCATGGCAATCCTTACATCTAAATTCGGCTGCCTCCTCGCACATGGCATCAGCAACTTTTGCGGTGACCCATCCCCAAACTTTCTCACCATCGCGTAGAAAAAGCTTCTTAACTTCGCAACTGTAGATCTTCTCCGCGGCCATGATTCTGTCTCCCCCTTTCAGCGCAATCGGCGTGCCGCCGATTTGCCTGAGAGTCCGATCAATGAAGGTCGAGCGGATATTGCTCTAAGCGGTCGTCCGGCCCCCTTCATCACTGGTCGTGAGCGCGTACACCATATCGCCAACGAATCGCTTAAAAGACTCGTTTTCCACGAACTGCTTGTAGACCTGTGTGTCGTCCTTCAAGAGGTGCTGCATGACTTTCGCCAGCGCCTGATCGTGGGCCATGCGCGCGGTGTGAGGCGTATTCTGCTTGGCATTTTGGTAGGCCACGTCAGCGGCGACCTTAGGGGCGATGTCGTCTCGGATGCGCTTCGCGACCCTGTCGCTGTCGGTGAACAGCATCCCAAAATGCTCATTGAACGTCTTGAGGATGTTGCTCAAGCGGTCCAGCTCAGGTTCGCCTTTCCGGCCCGCGGCGTCCGTCGGCACTGGCTCAATCTCTGCGTCCGCATCCGCCAGCGCAATCCGCATCACCGCTTTCTTCTCGACGCGATAGCTGTCCATGTCAATCGCTTCCAGAATGCCCTTGGAGAGGTCCTCCTCCTTCGGCGCCGGCAACTTGGGTGTCAGCAGATTGAGCAGGATCGAGAGCTTCTCCCACTCTGCGTTGCTGTAAGGGATCACCGACGAGAGGAAGTCGTATGTGCGGCAGAAAACCTTTGCCTTGCCCTTAAAGTCCACTTGGCCGTCCTCGTCAAGCGTGCCCACATAAACCGCCACGCACGCGTCGAGAATCGGGTCGAGTTTGTCGCGCTCCGCGCCGCTGAGGAACAACTCGACTACGTGCCCCACCTGTTCGGGCGAATACACCTGGGCGCCATCCAGTGCCGCCTTTAGGTCATGCAGCTTGTTGGGGTCGGTCTCCTCCGCGAGCAGCGTGGTGCGGTAGTAGTCCTGGAAGGCGAAGCTGATTGTCTCGCTGTTGTTTTGAAAGTCGAGCACGAAGCAATCCCGCTTCTGCGGGTGTGCGCGGTTGAGGCGCGACAAGGTCTGAACGGCCTTGATACCAGAAAGGGGCTTGTCTACCCTTGCGCGGGCAGCGCTCGTAGCCGCTGCAAACCGGATCGCATACCAGACGGCGAAAGAGCGTGCCGAACGCACCTCGCAACATATTGCCGCGCTGCTCAACCGGAATCGTGACCACTCCTTCCGGGCGAAGCTCGCACAACACGCGCGCCATGCGCAGAGGAGGGATCGAATAGAGATTATCCATGGCAAGCAATTGTGCCATATGCCGGGCCGAAGGGCGCGCGGGGTCGTGCTGCAGGATGCCTCCCTCGATCTGCACTCGCATGCGCGATTCGGAGCAAAGCCGCCCCATGCGCTGACACCTTGGATTGCGCTATGATCGACCCAGTTTGCGGGGCAACGGCGTATTTGGGTGTGTCCTCCACGGCGCTAATCCGTATGGGCTCGCGTGAAGGGCCGGAAATGCCCGGAATTGCCCGTTTCCCCTTTATTCATGCGCTTCCCGCCTGGGTTTACCAGAAAGTACATGAGGTCTGTCAGAATCCGGCAAGTTGCTGATTATGAAGAGCATAGGACCACAAATCGTTCGTTGCGACGATGCCTCGCGGCTCGCCTTGCAGGGCTTCCGGAGGGGGTCTGTCAAAAACTGTCTGTTGATTATTGAAAGGAAAGAGGTAGAATTCGGCGGAGTAGGAAGAAGTGCGCCGACACCGAGGCGATTGAGACTGTCCGTAAGGACGAACACGCCTGGCGAGAGCTTTGGGTAGGAAGAAGTGCGCCGACACCGAGGCGATTGAGACAAAACACACGATCACAACCCACCCCCAACCGATGTCCTGGGTAGGAAGAAGTGCGCCGACACCGAGGCGATTGAGACGAATGCGAAGACGAGCACGAAGGCGGTCATGGGCGCGTAAGAAGAAGTGCGCCGACACCGAGGCGATTGGAACGTCGAAGTGCTGCATGCCCGTGACCGTGGCAAGCCCAGTAAGAAGAAGTGCGCCGACACCGAGGTGATTGAGACGCCCGGCTCGGTCCACATCCCCTTCCTTTTTGCAGGTAAGAAGAAGTGCGCCGACACCGAGGCGATTGAGACCCGAATAGTACTAGAGCTGCAACGGCTTTATAGCCACCGAGAGTAAGAAGAAGTGCGCCGACACCGAGGCGATTGAGACCAATCACGCCGCCAAATGCGCTCGGCGTTATTCAGCCGTAAGAAGAAGTGCGCCGACACCGAGGCGATTGAGACCAATACGCCGAAAAAGCTGGCGCGGGTGTTTGTAAGAGTAAGAAGAAGTGCGCCGACACCGAGGCGATTGAGACTAGGCGACTTGGGGATCACCCGCCGAACAGTATCCCTCGGTCGTAAGAAGAAGTGCGCCGACACCGAGGCGATTGAGACTCCAGCATCCTATCGGACGGCAGATGCCGCAGGGAAAAGAAGTAAGAAGAAGTGCGCCGACACCGAGGCGATTGAGACGCACCGATGACCAGACCTTCCTTGTCCAACATGGATAGGTAGGAAGAAGTGCGCCGGCATCGAGGCGATTGAGACTCGCACACCCCGTGTTCGTCGATCTGCGCCTGGCTGGTTTCTCGTAGGAAGAAGTGCGTCGGCATCGAGGCGATTGAGACAGTTTCATCGTTCCCCTTTCCTGCGCCCACGGATGCGTAGGAAGAAGTGCGCCGACACCGAGGCGATTGAGACAATACTCCCTGGGGGTGATGGCTGACTCTCCCCGGTCCCGTAGGAAGAAGTGCGCCGACACCGAGGCGATTGAGACACTAAAGTACGTTCTTGTCCGCTTTCCTAGATTCGTTGTAGGAAGAAGTGCGCCGACACCGAGGCGATTGAGACAGGCCCTCTACCCCGACCAGCATCTACGGCTGGTGCGTGTTGGAAGAAGTGCGCCGATGCCGAGGCGATTCAGACGCCATGGGCAGGTTGTCCGGCTTCTTTGTGATGGTCTCGTGGGAAGAATTGCGCCGCTATCGAGGCGATCGCAGTCGTCTGGCATGCGGCGTTATTGCAGGAGCGGCTCCGAAAGTCCATCGAGGTCGAGAGCGACAGTGTTTTTGTCTTCACTTTGTGCGATGCTTGCCTGACCCGCAGCACGAGTCTGGGCCTCGCCCGGCAAGCGGCGGACCCTGAAGTCTACATCGTGTAGCCGGGGTGAATTTAGGGGTCAAAATGCGTGTTTCTCCTTTATTCATGCGGGTTCGGGCGGGGGTTACCAGAAAGCTAATGAGGTCTGTCAGAATCCTGTAAGTGCATGAGAATGAGCATGATAACGTCGATTTTGGAGATAGGAAACTCGGCTGGGAATCGCATTCTGCAGAGCCCGACGAGGGGGTCTGTCAAGAACTGTCTGTTGATTGTTGAAAAGAAAGGCGTAGAATTTGGCGGGGGTAAGAAGAAGTGCGCCGCTATCGAGGCGATTGAGACCGTTCAACCGCATACGCCGGGTCTTGAAATTCATGACCGTGTAAGAAGAAGTGCGCCGCTATCGAGGCGATTGAGACTTATACGAGAGATCGTTCAGTGATGAGGAGCTATGTTTGTAGGAAGAAGTGCGCCGCTATCGAGGCGATTGAGACTATCGTATCCCGCAGAACTTGGGTCAAAAAACACATTGTAGGAAGAAGTGCGCCGCTATCGAGGCGATTGAGACGCTTCTGCAAATCCCCCTTCTTTGCGTGCACGGCAGGTAAGAAGAAGTGCGCCGCTATCGAGGCGATTGAGACCGATACTCTTGTGGATTCGTGCGCATGCGGTGCGCAATTTGTAAGAAGAAGTGCGCCGCTATCGAGGCGATTGAGACAGGGAGCCGATGTTATTGCAGACGTCGTTTAGCTGGTAAGAAGAAGTGCGCCGCTATCGAGGCGATTGAGACAAACAACACGGTGAGTAGGGCAATATATGGAATCGCCCGTAAGAAGAAGTGCGCCGCTATCGAGGCGATTGAGACCTCTTACTCCGCCTTCCATCGTCACTGGATACATGCGCGTAAGAAGAAGTGCGCCGCTATCGAGGCGATTGAGACTTGGTCGATGGCAGGCTAGGCGAGCTGCTGGTCAACGGCCAGTAAGAAGAAGTGCGCCGCTATCGAGGCGATTGAGACTTGTTGCTAGGTACTCCCGAACCTTTGCTTGGATGCGTAAGAAGAAGTGCGCCGCTATCGAGGCGATTGAGACGGCCGCGTTCTGACGCTGTGTGCTTACAGTACATGTTCCCACGTAAGAAGAAGTGCGCCGCTATCGAGGCGATTGAGACGTTGGACTTGTAAATGTATGGGCTAAAATGAAGAAAAGTAAGAAGAAGTGCGCCGCTATCGAGGCGATTGAGACAAATCTTCCAACACGTTGCCGGCCCACACGTTGTGGCCATGTAAGAAGAAGTGCGCCGCTATCGAGGCGATTGAGACTTCATCAAATTCGAGAATGTCCAATCCGGGGCAAGCAGTAAGAAGAAGTGCGCCGCTATCGAGGCGATTGAGACGATGGCAATTCAGCGTCGAACAATCAGGCGGCGTAGCGTAGGAAGAAGTGCGCCGCTATCGAGGCGATTGAGACAGAGCAGACGTGCCGCCCTCCTCGCTCACTGTCGCCTGGTTAGTAGGAAGAAGTGCGCCGCTATCGAGGCGATTGAGACAGAGCGTTCGTTACCGTGATGACACCCGAGGAAGCAGTTACGCTTCGAGTAGGAAGAAGTGCGCCGCTGTCGAGGCGATTGAGACGTCAAAGCGCCGATCGATGTCATCCTGGCGCGCACGCGCCGCAGTAGAAAGAAGTGCGCCGCTATCGAGGCGATTGAGACTCGATGTCATAGAACGTGCCCCGCTTGCTCATCACAAACGCAGGAAGAGTTGCGCGGCTATCGAAGCGATTGCATTGTCTGTCGGATGCAAGGACGGCCATAAGCTCTACTGCTTGTGGAAATCACCGGCTACTTTGCCCTTGACATGCCGAAGACCGCACGGGATACTCCTCACAACTAATTGAAATGCGATTTTGCGTTTTGTTTGCAGAACCGGCGTGTGAGCGCAGTTAGCCGCCCTGGCTCGAGAGGCTTCGGTTCCAATCGAAGCACCCGGTTGCGATGTTAATTGTGTATTTGCCTTCCAGGCGGGAGGCGGCGCTTACAGCAGTTCCTTTAGCAGGCAAGCTGATTCTCCAATTCCGGCCCGGAGGCCGGAAGGCTAGTCGCACGCGGCGATCTAGGGTTTAGAGTTTGCTGGAGCCGGGAGGCTCAACAGCGGTTATGGGCAAAGCCGCGGCTAGAGAGACTTGCTGTTGCCAACGGCGGGTTGATCGTAGTGATGCGTGATTCAACTTCGAATCCAACGTCACATTAGGATTAAATAAGTCAACGTTACGGAAATCCCATTCACAATCGGGATCGTCTATTTGCTTCAGAAGATACTGAAGTCCGCCCTGTGATGGATCAAATGGTTCAATGAATGCCAAATCGCTCTCCGACGAGTTCAGTTCGGCCAACTTGGCGATTCCATATTCCGGAGACAAGTTGGTCCGAGATCGGTTTGAGAGAAGCCAGTGCCGTATGTATGTGGAGAGGAACCCGTGCACCATGTTTCGACTTACGCTCTGAAGCCTTCACATAGCAGATTCTGGTACGCATACTGCGTTCCATTGTGTTGATTAGCTCTGCAAACTTAAGGCTCGCAGCCTCAGGCGTGGCATTCCATGGGAACTCTAAAGTGGTAAAGAGTTGCCAGGGGATTGGTTGCAACCAAGCAGCAACAGATGCAGCAGGGATGCGAGATGGGAGGACAGGTGAGGTTGACATGAGTTATCTCCAGAGAGGAATCATGGGATTCCAGTAAGGTTAAGGACAGGGGATACGTTGACACACATGGATACTACGGCTTCGCCTGTCGGCTTTAGTCGCTTGTTCTATTCACCGCAAACGTTCAGGTTATCCACCATTGCTTGCGCCCTTGCGGGATATGTGCGGTTCAACGTCGTTGTCTTTCTCGTCGGGTTAAGCAGTAACAGCCTCGACAACGCTGCTCGGCCCCGCAGTACTACTTCTCTTCGTCCTTCTTGGCTACCTCCATCAATTTGTCTCCAAACTCTGTCAGGACATCTCGCTCCATTTCCCGTCGGCGTCTCTCATAGACCGCTCGCATCTCGACATGGAGATCGACTGGCGCTTTTCCAGAAGAAGCCTCTCCGAGTTTCGTGGGCCCTTGGCGTCGCTCACGCTCGATGGCGGATTCATGCAGGAATCGGTAGGCCGTTACGATGTCGCCCATTAAGAGGGCGACCGTCGCGCTGCGGAGGACGGACTCCATCTCCCGATTCGCGACCAAGCCTTTCCTCCACTCCTCTACGAGGAACCTTTCCCCAGCCGCCGTCAGCGCCATCGCTCGTCAACCACGCTTGGCGCCTTCCGATCGGACCAAGAAGCCCGCCTCTATAAGAGCCCTGATGACATGCGTTAGGCTGCCGGGTTGCAGGCCTGCCGCCTGTTGCAGCGCGTAAAGGGTGTTCAGGCCACCGCGCGAGATGGCGGCCATCAGGAAGATCTCCATCGGTCCAGGGAGCTCGTCAGCGGTCATAGTTTAGACCCCGTTATAACTAGAATAGCATAAAGGCCCCGAATCGCCAAACCGTCTTGCAAGGAAGGCTTGTAGCTGCGCGCGCCCAGAGGCGTGCGTAGGTGCTTAAGAGACCGTATCACACTCATTGTGAATGTGTTATTGAGATTCCAGTCCGACGAACCCGCTACCTTTACCGGGCGTTCAAACTTGCCCAACCGACGCATGGACGCAAAAGAGTGAACCAGTGCTCGAGGGATTCGGCCTCGTCTACATGCGTCCAGCAGGTCAGTTCAACCTGGTTCCAGTCGTCATCATGGATGGCGAAGCTGTCATCGCTGGAGAACTCTACGGGCGCCGGCCGAATCGCCGAAGAGCCGCGCAGGTGACTAAAGGAATCGGTTGATAGGCTGCACCAGGTTGGACACAGTGATAATCTGGTGGAGTTGAGTTGTGCGATTCAGGTTCCGCACAAGCGACTCCTCCAGCAGTACACGGATGGTGGCCCGTTGAGTGAGGGCAGGCACCCAAGATGTCAGCCGGAGTCTAGCAAACACACTCCCAACCCAACCTAGCAGTTTGCTCGCTGTTGTAGCGCGGGCGGGAGTGAGTCTGATGACACCCAAAAGACAATCTAGTTTTAGGAAGCGGGAACCCGCTTCGAATCGCGCTTCTCTGTCAATGGCGGAACGGCAATCGACCGCCGAAGACACTCTTGATATCTTCACCGCGTCTGCTGGTGATCTAGTCTCGCGGATCGAGGCGCAGAGCCAAGCTCTTACTGTTCAATCCTTCGCCGACCTGCTCCAGCTCAGCTATAAGTTCATCTACAAACAAATCCAACGCGGGTCTCTTCCGGCATACAGGCTGTCGTCTGAAATCAGGATCGATCCGAAGATTGCAGCAGGATGGCTGCGTGCACGGGTAACCGTGCCGGAGGTGACCGAGTGATCGCCTCCGAACTCATCCACGAATCACCTATTGAGGCAATGGAAGCCCTCTTCCGGCGCTATGTCGTAGTCGGCGAAAAGGCGTACCTGCCATTTGCATTGTGGTGCGCCGGGACACACCTTGTGCAGGAATTCGACTGCTTTCCGTACATCGCCCTACAAAGCCCTGTCAAACGTTGCGGCAAGACGCGCGTGATGGAAGTGATGGAGATGCTTTGCGCTTCTCCAGAGCGACTCGTCGTGCCCACACCGGCGGTTCTCTTCCGCATGATGGCGAAGTCACCGACTTTGCTGCTGGATGAAGTCGAGTTTTTGCGATCGGCCGGGAATAGCAGTGACTCGCAGCAGGCAATCCTGTCCATCCTGAATGCTGGCCATCGGAAAGGAGCCTATGTAAGGCGCTGCGTAGCCCCGGATTACAAACCCACGCGCTTTCCGACATACGGCCCAAAGGTGTTTGCAGCAATCGGTGGGCTGCCTGACACGCTCAGCGATCGCTCAATCATCGTCCAGATGAACAGAAAACGAGCGAATCAGAAGACCGAGCGGTTCTTGTTCTCCCGCGTGCTCCGCGAGACAGAGCCATTACGGTCGAGCGTTAAAGAGTGGGCCCGTCTGAATCGAGTCAGGATCAAGGCAGCCTATGATGACATGCGCGATCTGGAATTCCTGAATAATGACCGCGATGCCGAGATTTGGATGCCGCTGTTCGCCGTCTGCTCAATCGCAGCGCCGGATCGACTAGATGAGCTTCGCAAGTGTGCCGTTGCCTCCAGTGCCGTGAAGAGGGAAGACGACGAAGCCGATTCGCTACGTTTGCGTTTACTCGCCGACACTCGGTCGATTTGGACGACTGATCCGTCGGAAAAACCGGAAACGAGCATATCCACAAGGGAAATACTCTCCCGCCTCACCGCCATAATCGAGGACAGCGAGTGGAGCGAACGTGGATTGTCGCCGATCCAACTCGCCGCACTACTGCGGCCATTCAGCATTTATCCGCGTGGAATCCGTGTCGGAAAGTCCACGAAGAAAGGATATCTACTATCGGAGATGCGAGACGCGTGGGAACGCTACTTAGGGCCAGACCCGAGTCAGGTCGAAACACTCGAAACAAGTAGCGTCAATCCTGGCGTTGAGGGCATTTTCAAAGGTGAAACACCGGCATGATGTTTCGACTTGGAAATACTCGGGAAACTCAATGAACATAGGGGTTGTTTCGAGTGTTTCGAGTTGAAATCGGTAATGGCCGTCATGAGGGACCGAAACTGACTGTTCTTTACACACGACCTGGCTGTCCAGGCAGCCGGGTTTTCTATGGTCATACGCGGGGTTCATGTTCATACAAAATGAGGGTAACCGGGGGAATTGCGGGGTAGTGCAGGGCACTGTTCTCCCTGCGGGGAACTGTAGGATATCATAGGGGAATCAAAACATAAATGATTGAATTTACGCAATTTATGTGATTAACCTTGTGCTGCTTACGCGATACTTTGTAATGAAATCAGTGGGATCGGAATATATCTGGCGGAGAGAGGGGGATTCGAACCCCCGATAGAGCTTTTGACCCTATAACGGTTTAGCAAACCGCCGCCTTCAGCCTCTCGGCCATCTCTCCGCTTCCCAGACTGGATTATACCGGAACTTGCGTTCACGACGCGCGCCGGCGTTTTCCTCTTTCTGCGCCGGGGCACACCCATTTACATTCGCATGTATGCGTCCCATTCTTAAGCCTGCGCACAATAGGCTCCTCCTTTTGCCCCTGATCGCCGCCACGTTCTTTATGGTGTCGGGGGGCCCGTACGGCATGGAGGACATCCTCGGTGGCGCGGGTTTTGGCTGGGCCATCGTCATCCTGCTGGTCTTGCCGCTCGTCTGGAGCCTGCCCACCGCGCTCATGATCGGCGAACTCGCCGCCGCCATCCCCGCCGAAGGCGGCTTCTACGTTTGGGTACGCCGCGGCCTCGGGCCGTTCTGGGGATACCAGGAAGGTTGGCTCTCGCTCTCGGCCAGCATCTTCGACATGGCGCTCTACCCCAGCATTTTCGTCCTTTACCTGGGCAAATTCAGCCCCGCGCTCACCGCCGCCCCGCGCGATTACCTCTGGTCGCTGGCGGTTGTCGTCCTTTGTTGCGCGTGGAACCTGCGCGGCGTGCCCCGCGTCGGCGGAGACTCGGTCTGGATGTCCGTGCTGCTCCTGGCGCCCTTTGCCGTCTTTATCGTTCTCGGATTCTGGCGCGGCCTCACTCTTCACCCCGCCATGCACTGGGGCCGCTCCGCCCTCGGACCCGACGCCACGTCGGCCTTTCCACCGCAATCCTGGTCGGCTTATGGAACTACATGGGCTGGGACAACGCCTCTACCATTGCGCGCGATGTCGATCGCCCCCAGCACAACTACCCCCGCGCAATCATCGGCGCCATCATCGTCACCGTCGTCACCTACGTTCTGCCTCTTGCCGCCATGGCCGTGGGCGGCCTCTCGCCCGAGGGCTTCACCACAGGTTCGTGGGCCATTGCCGGCGGCACACTCGGCGGTTCTCTCCTTTCCATGGCTGTTGTTGCCGGCGGAGTCATCTGCGGCATCGGCATGTTCAACGCCCTCATGATGAGCTACACCCGCCTGCCCATCGCCATGGCCGCCGACGGCATGTTGCCGCGCATCCTCGAGCGCCGCAACCGCCGCGGCGTTCCCTGGATCAGCGTGCTCTTTTGCGGGCTCGGCTGGGCGCTCGCTCTCAGCCTGCCCTTCGAGAAGCTGATCTCCATCGACCTCATTCTCTACGGCACCAGCCTTATCCTCGAATTCCTTGCCCTCATCGCTCTGCGTCTTCGCGAGCCGCAGCTTCTTCGCCCCTTCCGTGCTGGCAACTTCCCCTTCGTCTGCCTGCTCGCCGTCGGCCCCACCCTCCTCATCGCATACGCGCTCTACGTCTCGCGCAGCGAGAAGCTCGGCGATCCGGGCACCACCCTCGCCAACGTCTCATCTCTTCTATTTGCGTCTGGGATTGCCCTGCTCGGGCCGCTGTTCTACTGGTTCACCGCGCTTCCGCTCGCCCGCCGCCGCGCTCTCGCCGCCGCATCCGCAGCCAAGTAGCGCCGCATCTTCAAACTTCGCACAGCACTGTCTCACACGGCTGGCACCGTTTTCTGAGCACTAAAAGCTAAGAGCTAGGCTGTACCGACATATGGATTTTCTGTAAGTTCTTGATGAATCAAAGAATTGTCATCCTGGGCGAAGCCTCTCGCGGCTCTATCGCGAGAGGCGGAGTCGAAGGACCTGCTGTTTCCTCGCGTCACTCACAATTTCTCTATGTTTCCCACGGTATTCTTTCCACCCGCGCCTGCCTATATGTCGATACGGCCCAATAGCTAACAGCGAGTAGGTACTCCCGGTTCCCCATTTTCTCGGTCCCTCGTTCCCCCGCTCCCTGATTACTGACAACTGACAACTGTGTCTACACTGCCACCTTCTTCTTTCCCTCGTGCTGCTTCGCCTTGCTCTCCTGGAACTGCTTGATCGCGTGCACCACGCGGTCGCGCGCATATGCGGCATCGCGCCAGCCCTTCATCTCCACGCGCTTCCCCTCCAGGTCCTTATAAATCGAAAAGAAGTGCGTAATCTCCTTCAGCATGTGCGGATAGATGTCGGTGTAGTTCCAGATATTCGCGAATCGCGGATTGTTCTTTCCCACCGCCAGCACCTTTTCATCCAGAGTTCCCTGGTCCAGCATCTCCAGCAGCCCGATGGGCCGCACCTCCTGCACGCAGCCGGGGAAACTCGGGCCCGGCACCAGCACCAGCACGTCCAGTGGATCACCATCGTCGCTCAGCGTCGACGGAATAAATCCGTAGTCCCCCGGATAGTGCACCGGCGAGTGCAGGTTCCGGTCCAGCTTGAACACATGCAGTTGCTTGTCGTACTCAAACTTCTGCGTGCCGTCCAGGGGAATTTCGATGACCACCCGAAAGACCTCCGGGGCGCGGTCGCCCACCGGCAGTTCCAAATAATTCACCATTGCGCTTCGTCTCTCCTTGGGGATTTGCAGTAGTTTGGGGAGTTGCGCGGCTTTGGGGAATCGCGCGTTCCCAATTCCTTTTCTATGTCCCTGCGTCCCTGGTCCCCCATCCACGGAACTCTCGTCCATTTTCACTTCTTCACTCATTCACTTTTTCACTCGTTCTCTTCACCGTCCCCGGTCCCTCTATAATCTGTGATCATGAAGGCGCATGTCTATGTCACGCTAAAGGCATCGGTCCTCGACCCGCAGGGCCAGACCATCCACAACGCTCTCGGCAAGATCGGATTCGCCGATGTCACCGCCGTGCGCCAGGGCAAGTACTTCGCGCTCTCTCTCGCCGACGGCCTCGCCTCCGACGCCGCGCGCGCCGAGGTCGAGCGCATTGCGCGCGAAGTCCTCACCAACCCCGTCATCGAGGAATACACCTACCGCATCGAGGAGTAGCCCAGCCAGCCCTCCCCGCCAAAATCCGCATTGGGCCGTCGATCGCCCGGTAACTGGCCATGCGAAGCGCGGCCCGCTCCCTACTCCTTACTCCCTATATTCCCTATCCCCTCTCGGCCCCCTCCCGGCCGTCAATTCGACTGAAATGCAGGTAGAGTTTACATGCTCAGCCAGAATTTACATGCTCCCGTTCGGCCTCAAAGCACCGGCGGCTCCCAGCCGCCGAGGCTTTTCCGCAACCTAACTCGCTTGCCTTCAGCGCACTACAGAATTCCAGCCGCGGGATGCCCTTATGGCAGAGCGATTGCTGCCTTATCGCACGGGAAGTTGTGTTCTAAAGCCAATCGGAAGATTGGTTTTTCCGGCGCATCGCTCCTTTGCGCCGATGGAGGGGGTCAAATGTCAAACCCGCAGTTCGCCAATCTAACGCTCGCAACTGCCTCGCCTTCGCTGCTCGCGTCCCCATTCCCAATGTCCTCGCGCCCTTCGGCCAGCTTTGCCACCCCATCCGCGTCGGTCGGTGTCCCTGACGCTGCCGCCGGTCCTCAGGCGGAGTGGGCCGCGGAGGCAATCGTGGATCTCAGGCGCGTCGTTGCAGGCGTCAGTTGCGCGCTCCTCATCGAAGGTGCAGTTGCGCTCTCCATCTATGCCACCTGGAACCTCTGGCATCTTCGCTAGCCAGTTCCTGCTCCCTCGGCCCTGAAGGCCGATAGCTGTTTTCTGACCACTGACAACTGACCACTGACAACTGTCTCTACCCCCCATCCACCGGATAATTCAAATTGAACGGGAACACGATCTCCGCCTCCGCCGCTACCGGCTTGCCGTTCACCGTCGCCGGTTGAAAGCGCCAAGTCTTCACCGTAGCCAGAACGATCTGGTCCAGTTGGGTCCCCATCCCCATCACCAGGTCCTCGCTCACCACCGCGCCCTCTTCGTCCACCTTCACATCCACCACAATCTTCGCTTCCGTCGCCGGCAAAAGGGCGCGGTCGGTCACCGGCGGCCGCGGCGAGAAGATTGGAAACGCGGGCCGTGCATTTTCGTTGTCGCTCCCGTTTCCGTTCTCCGCATTACCTCGCCCTTCCCCCGCATGAGGCACAGGCGGAGCACCGCCCCCCGACTCCTTTTCTGAACGCAACTGCCTCATCGGCAGGGTCGAGGGCACCGCCGCGTCCGCGTACCGGTCAGGCTTGCTCGTGTCCGCTGCGGTCTGCCTCTTTGGCAGCGGAAACTCCACGGCGTGCGACCCTCCGGCTGCCTCAACCCCCACAAAAGCTACGCGTTCGCCGCGCTCCACCACCTTCGCTCCGCTCAGTGCGCCGATCGAGAGCGCCAAAGCCAGCATGCATCCGTGGAGCGCAAGCGACAGCACCACCGTCCGCACTCCGCGCGCATCATCGTTGTTTCCAATTCGCATGGGGACCTCCTCGCAAGGGGAGCGAGTGATCGATGCAACTATCTTCGCACAGATTTAACCCGCCGCAGTCTTCCGATGACAACTCCACGCGGCCCGACAACCCGCGCAGCGTCATATCCTGAGCAGAGCGTGTTCGGGGCCCCATGATCGCAGCCAGATCATGGGGAAAGCGCAGTCGAAGGACCTGCTTTTACCCCTCGTCTTGTTTCACGGCTTGGCTGGTAGGTCAGAGCCTCAGCACCGACTGCCGAAACCGCCCACCCATTCTTGGAAAACAAAGTACGCGGCGGGACACCTGGCGGCTCGAAGAGCCTCGGGTCGCTCCAACCGCCCAAACGCGCCGAAAAGCCGAAAGGCCCTGTTAGGGTGCGCCGCAGAGGCGGCTCGAAGAGCCAATGTTGCCCCAACCGCCCAGCCAGCCCGAGAAACCAAAGGCGAACTGTCAAAACTCAAGCTGTCTTACCCAAGGGTGCCCGTTTCTCTGTCAAGTCCCTCCGAACGCGAATTCTCACCCATCTCCTTCATTCCTTGCTAAATATATCTTTCCCCAACTTTGCAGTTTAATTCCGCGAAATCGTTAGGCTTAGAACTATAGGAGCTTTGTATGACCAAAACAGAAGAAGCTGCAACCTCCACGGTGGAAGGACCCGAGTCGAACCCGGCCGTCGAGCGTTGCTTGCGCGAGTGGCGCCGCGTCTACGACGAAGCAGCAGACGAAGATGCCGAGGAGTACCTCACCGACGATGAATCGAAAGGAAAGGCCAATGAAGCCTATCTCCGCATCCTGCCTCCTCTTTCAGGCTACCGGAACATTTCCAACTTTATCGCCTGCGTCGCGCACGCGATCGCAACCGGCCTGATCCGCCAGAAGGAGGCCGAACCTCTTCTGGCTGCTGCCAAAATCGCCATCGGTGTCCTTCGATTCGAACCAAAACCGGCTGGTTCCGCGCCACGGCGCCCGGGCCGCCCGCGCAAAAACTGCCCCAAGGGACGAAAATAATTAATTATTTTTTTGAGTACCTCTGGGGGTATGTTTTCGACCGTAACTCCTTTGGAATTTACCGGCCGTCCACAAAAAACTCGGTCAAAATGGCCGAAATTGACATTAATTATTTAGTCAACATCCGCCGCGGGCCGTCCTCAGAAGGCCGAAACCCGCTCAGCTTGGGCGGGCTGATTCGCCTTCGGCGCGATTGATCCGCGCACGATAGTGCGAGACGGATCGGACACCCTGGGTGCATTGACTTCGCGTTCTCCCTCGAGGTCCGATGAAGCGAGGAAATCCTCCAAGGCATCCGTGCTCCAGCGGCGGAGGCCGCTATTGACGAGGAGCCGGAGATCGGAGGAAAACGTGGCCCTGGCCATGTAATCGGCATCGAGTTTCCGCTTGGCGGGCAGCACCACGGCGTGATAGAACGCGTTCAAATGTTCCTTGGGCAGCCGTGCCAGAACGTCTTCCTCGCAGGCGAACAGGGCGGTAGCCATTCCGGTGATTCCCGGGCGGCAGGGAAGATTGAAGATCACATGTTCCCGCAGCTTGGGGCGGGGACCGACTAAACTCATATGCCCGGCCAGCACGTTCGCAAGCTGCGGCAACTCATCCAGCTTCCAACGGCGCAAGATCGGGCCGATGGAAGTAAAGCGCTGATTGTCCGCTGTGGTGACGGGATGATGCGCCGTGTCAGTAACGTGCGCCATGGTGCGGAACTTGAGTATGGTGAAGGCCCGGCCATGAAGGCCCATTCGTTCCTGCATGAACAGGATCGGGCCTCTCGACGTCAGGCGCACCGCTGCGGCGATCACCAGCAATACTGGTACCAGAATGGGTAGCGTTAAGAGTACGCAGACGCAGTCGAAGAATCGCTTGGCTGCTGAGCGCGACCACGCACTCACGTTTTTCCAATGCGGGTAGACCGCGAGACCATTCGAAATTCGGAGATCCCCTTGGTCCCAGAAAGCGTCCACAGTATCTTCGGCAGCCGCGGCTAGACGAGCCTATGTCATGGATCGCTCCCGCGCCTGACCCTTGATCCCATTCGTCCCTTCGAAAGCAGCGTGCGATATGAATGAATGCGACTCCACATTACCAACTAACGGTTCTGTACTCAACCTCGTCCTCCCAAAAAGCGATCAATCTCAAGTTCACAGAGGCGCTAAAGAAATTAGACACACATCCGTTCCAGCGGAGTTGCGGTGACTTATGCGAATTCACCGTCTTTTCATCCGCCAAGGTTGCAACGATAGAAATGATCGATTTCCACTTCGACGATCCATCAAATGATGCGATACGTTGGGGCAGAATGAAACAACCGCAAACTGGAGAGCACTATAGTCACTATAACAAAAGTTTGTTGCTTGTGCGTTACAGCCTTGATCCTCTCGCGTTTCCACTGATGCTCCTGATCAAAACGGAACAGCAAGTCCGTTCCGGAGCATCAAAGATCAATACGATTATAGATCGCACTTCTCGCAGTCTTTCTGTGATCCAAATCACAGTCAAAAAAGGGATTAAGATAGCGCGGGAAGGGGAGACACGGAACGGTCATGATGCGGTATGGTCCTTGGTTAGAGATTCGAGAGAGGATCGCGCTAAAAGGTATCTTCATCGACTAACTATCAAGATATCAGGTCTATACGATCTATCTAGCAGAAGAATTCCAGGACAATTCGTTGTTCCAGGACATCCACACCTCGATAATGAAGCTACAGGTTGAACCTCGATTCGCCGGCTGGATCAAACGAGAGAGTGCTGAGAGCGGAATTTCAACTTATTCCTCCCTCGTGACGCGACCCTCTGGGTTCGTCCGGTTTGGAATACGATCCGGGCGAAGGGAAGAGAAAGAGCGATGAGCCGAGGCAGGTACACGAAAGGTGTAGGTTATTCCCTTGCAACCGATTGAGGAACACCAGGCTGTAGATAGTTGAATTCAGCCGGTGCGGCGGCAACTGCGTGCGCGCCTACTTTCGTGCCGGCGCGAACCACGTCACCTGGAGGGCGGCCGTGGTATCGTTCTTGAGCCCCGGCTCGTAGAGCGGAGCCTTCCACCGCTCGAATTGAAGCCAGCCGCGCAGCTCGAAGTCCGTCCGCACCCGCTTAACAACCTGGAAGGCAAAGTCGTTCTGCGTGGTGCCGCCGGGAATGAAACGCGCTTGCAGCCTTGGCATTGCGGTATTGGAACTGCACTTCCTCTTGCGCGGAGAGGTGATAGGTGAGCCATGCCTGGCCGCCCTTGCCTTGACGCCCGACCCAGTCGCCTACCAGGAAGCCGTTATTCGTGGGGCCCTGGCGCTGAATGCTTTCCCAGTAAAGAAACTGGCCGCTGATTGGTCAACGATGCAACTGGGCCGCGTGGCTGGTAGGTCGGTGTTGGCTCCCTCAAGCCGCAAATCCAGATGCTCGAGGCCAGGAAAGCGTGCGAGATAGATTCCGGGATGATACGCCTGAACGGCGCGGAGCGCTGACTGGGCTCACGTCGTCATGCACCAGCGAGTCGGTATACAGCGTGACCCAGTGACTGAGAAACGGAAGCCGGTAACGTGAAATCGAAGGTGCCCAAAGCGGCACCAGGGTCGTCTCTCCCCAGCTTCTCGGAATTGGAGACGTTTTGGAAACTGAAGAAGCTGTGCAAGAAAGTGTGGATCGTGATCGGCGCGTGTCCTTCGCCGCCCCAAACGGTCAGGCGATCAAAGCCGAATTCCAAGATTGCGCGTGGGCTTGAAGCTGATCTTCTCCATATGCACCCAGGGCGCCGGGGTTGGTGACATTGAAGGTTGGCGATGGATCACCAGGGTTAGCACAGTGTGTGGCCATGCAACCGCCACAAAGAAGTCATAACGAAACGGGCCGGTAAGGCGGGAGAGGCCAGGGAATGCGCAGCGGTTCGGTGCGGTTGATTTGAAATTCGTAGATGTTCTCGGCGTTATTTCCCCAGAGCATGGATGCCCCTTTGTCCGGGCCCAGCCAGTGGTCATCCTTCCCAAACGAAATCTCATGCCCCAAAAGATGATAGGAGAGCGTGGCCTCCATCACCCGAACATTGTTCGTCACTGCAAGCGGACCTTCTGGGATCGTGTCCTGTTGCGGGCTCGAGCCCGGAGGCATGCCGTTGACACAGTTGGGTAAAGTAGTTGTGTTGGTAAAGCCCGATGAGGGAACGCCGTCAATACAGTTGGACAGAAACGCCGCTAACGTGGCTGAGTATCCAGCCGCGGGAGGGGCGTGCTGGATTTCACCGCGAATGTAGAGCGAGAAACGTCGCGCCTCGGCGCGGGCGCTGAAGCCGCTGTAGTTATTGAAGCCGCCTTCATAGGGCCGGCCGTAGTCGTTGACGATGGTCTGTCCCAGGTGAAAGCTGTCGCGCAGTGGCGTTCCGCTGGTTCCGCGCATCTGCGTGTAGATACTCTCCAACTCGGCGCGCGGAGGCGCGTCGTCGCCGCGATCGATATCCGGCCTGAACTCGCGCACGAGAGCCGCATAAATCGAGCGGGCCTCGTCGTTGTTTGTGTCGGACTCGATACGGTCGGCGCTGAGCTCGAGCATATGGGCAATGCTCATCCGGGTCCAGGGACGCAAACCGAGGAATGCCGAGTCGACATAGCCGAGCGCATGGAGCCGATCGATGGCTGGATAGATCCAATAGTCTAGCGGCACATAGACTGAGCCCCGTCCGTCGTTCTCGGCCATAGACGCATCCAGTTGTGAATTGGGAGGAACGGGCTTCGGGTTGGCGTTCTGTCCTTGGGCGCCGCACCATGCCGCCGCCCAGGCGACAACCGCCACCAAGAAAAGAAAACGGTATCTCACCCACACCTCTGCGACCGGCAGTTGAAGGATTCTGAATCCTTCCGGAAGGTTTAGTTTCGGCGAAACCACCATCCGTGTCACTCCATCCGAATAAGATGCGCTTCGTCCGAGTCAGGCCCGTCAGCCGCCTTCGTCACGAACCGGCGCGTTCTTCAAAACGCCGGAACATTCAATAGACTTCTTCGCAGCCGGATTGGTAGCCGGACGAAGAACTGAAGTGGCGCCGCTCAATGGTCGAGAACTTGATCGTATTTATCTGCGATGAGGCTCCACTTGTACCTGCGGACAGCAATCTCCTTCATCGTAGGACGCTGGCTCTCCCATTCTGCTTGCGGCACGCGGTTAAGCAACTCCGCCAATTCAGCGGCATTCCTGAAGTACTGTGCAGCACCCTCTGTTGTGCTGCGATTGTAAACCACCTCGAACGCCGCGATCGGAAGCGACAAGTGCATCGCCTCAACCAAGCTTGGGTTCGTCCCGCCGGCCGAGTGCCCATGAACGTAAATCGCGCAGTGACCGCGCAATACGTTTAGCTCGCTGGGATCGTAAATCGCATCCAGCAGATGCAAATTGCGAGAATGGGCGAAGCGCCCCTTCAGTTCGCGGCCAAACGTGCTGCTGCCCCAGTTGCCAAGCATAACCAGCACATGACTGGGCGATTGCGTGAATGCTTCCAGAATCATCTCAATATTGTTGTCTGCCTGAATCCGGGCCACTGAGAACGCATAAGGGCCATTCAGAAAAGGGTATCGCTGCCGCCACGCGTCGGTGACTGGAGGCAGGCTGACCTGATCTCCGCCGTACTCAATTAAAACGCTCTTCCTGCCGTATTGCTGCGCTAAGTACGCCGCAATACCCTCGTTGTCAGCGATCAATACATCGGCCCACTTGGCGGCGACAGCTTCTGAAAGTTTGAGGAAACGGCTTGCCCATGGCCCCCATTTCGAGCGTTGCCAGTCCAGGCCGCCGATATTCAGAATTACCCGTTTGCGAAAGAGTCGCGTAAACGGCACAAAAATCCCACCGGAGACACCCAGTAACAAAATACTGTCCGCACGAAAACAGCCGCTCGCAAGAGAAACCAGATCGAAGATCACACTTTGTGCGCCGTTGGCGCGAAAGGGAAGATACTTGAGCGTAGCAGTCAAATATGTTGCGGGGTGCTCGGTGCAGTCGCGACCGCTGCAGTAGACGACGAAATCCTTCGTCTTGCCAAGATAGAAAACCAGGAAATGGGCCAGCGTCTCAAAGCCCCCATAGCGCGCCGGCAACCCTACAGTACCAACCAAAGCCACCTTCTGCCGAGAGCTCACAAGGCTACTCCGGCGAGTTCCATTGTCGAAAGCATGTGTGCCCGAGAGGAAGCTCCGAAAACGATCGACCGTATGCCTTGCTGTTTTACATAGCGCACAGCTTCGGCCGCAGGAATTGCGCCGGAAGCGAAAATCGACATGGCAGTCATTGGATACTTCTGCGAACCTCTAAAGTATGCCTCATAAGTCGCGACATCGGGCGACATTAGATAGCCACGCTTGTTGACTGCACCGCAGATGACCGCATTCTCGATGCCGCAGGAGTCAAGATAACCTGCAAGACGAGGCACATTCATCGTCAGGAAGCCGGGAGCGACGTGAAACTTCTTCTCGATGTAATTGCAGTATTCGATGAAAACGTCGCGAAACTCCAGGCCGAGTAGCAGATCGGTGATGATATTCTGCAGATAGATGGCCTTGAAATCGAGGCCGCGGTATATTCTCATCTCAACATCGATGAGCATCATAAGGATGCGAGTGAGATCTCCAGAAAACAGGGAAAGGCTTTTCCCGGCGAAACCAAGAACATCCAGCGCTGACTGGCTCGCGAGAACTGTCTTGATCGCGCCGACAATCCCTTGTTCCGCAACTAGATTGGCATACTTATGAGGATAGGGGATCGATGGGTATAGAACCAACCCCGGAAATTCGGAGCGATGATCGCGCAAGTAATCGCAGATTTCTCCGGCCTTGTCGTTGCTGTTCAGCATGAACGCGTGTATGCCGAGGCTTTGCGCAGTTCGGTATGCAGCAAAGATCTTTGAAGTATCGTTAAACCGTTCCGCGAGTTGTTGGGCCTTCTCCTGGGACATGTGATTGATGCCGAAGAATTGATTGTCTCCGAGAATAAGTGCGTCGAGTTCGATCATCTAGTTCACCATTTCCGCATCGGCCATCACCATGTCGATAACCTCCTGAGTGACAGTCGCATCGGAGAATCCGGATAGGTTCGGCCGCGCGGGATGTTGTGCTCTCTCGGCAAAATGAAAAAGCTCGCGAGTAAATTCGTTGCCGCGCACATAGAAAGGCACGGGTGTAAATGTGTCCGTTATGTAAACTGTGGTCCAACCCATTTCATACGGAGGCATGGCGCGGCGAAGGTAAAGTGTGAGCTCATGCTGATCCGCCATGATCTTCCCGTTCTCGCCAAGAATCTCAAGTTTGTTTGTCGGCTTCCTGTAGCTCTCGTCGCTCCAGTTCACACAAAGACTCCCTGTAAGTCCGCTCTCATAGACCACGTTTGTCCGGACCATATCATCGACGTCAGTTGAATAGATGGGCGTTAAACAACTACCCAGTACCCGAGCGGGCTTGCCCAGCAGGTAGACCATGAGATCGATGGCATGAGAGCCGAACTCATAGAGGCAGCCTCCTCCGGTTTCACGTTTGCTGCGCCATCCGGAACCGTCGGAGGGCCGGGTCACGGTCCGTCCAAACATGTCGGAACGAAAACTGATGAGGCGCCCCAGCAGTCCTTCCTCGATCAACTGCTTCACCGTCATGAAAATATCGTTGAATCGGTTTACGTAACCCACCTGGAATGTTCCTCGGGCTTCGCGGCTGCGCGCTGTCAATCGCCGAGCCTCTGCTGCGCCCAAGGTGAACGGCTTCTCGACAAACACCGAAAGGCCGGCGTCGAGCGATGCGTCAATCATGCACGCATGAAGGTGAGGAGGGGTTGCGATCACGACCATATCCAATTCAGCATCGTTGAGCATCTTGCCGAAGTCATCGTACAGTCGGATATCGGGCCGGAATTTCTTGAAGACCCGGGACATCAACCGCGAATCGTCGGCGATCGCGGCCACCCGGACCGCGGGATGGCCACCGAGGACGGCGAGATGCGTTATGCCCATCCGGCCCGCGCCAATGATTCCGGCCTTCAGTGTTTTGTTGGCCTCGGTTTCGTCTGCCTGCGATGCACTAGCGGCGTGCGGCCTCATGCATTACTCTCCATCGTCTCTCCTCTTACTTGCCGGCGCTTCACCCTTCAGCTTTCCGGCGATACCGGAATTCTAAACAACAATCGTACAGCCGCCTTTGCGAGCTGCTCTAATTATGCGATCGTTGTTCGCAAATCTGCAAATATAGGCGTCGGGTCAAGCCGCCGATGTCATTCCAATCATATTTGCTCTTCATAAGAGCCAACGCGGAGTTTGTAATCTCCTTGACCTTCTCTGGCATGGATAGCGCCCGGCAAGCCACAGCGGCAAGGTCATCGACATCGCCGGACTTAAACATAAATCCCGTCTTCTCATGTGTCACGATCTCCGCCATACCGGGGATGTCGGATACCAGAACTGGTTTGCCATGACTCATCGCAAGCAAAACAACTCCGCTTTGGTAAACCCTTCTGTAGGGGAGAACCACCAACTCTGCCGCAGAAAAGAATATTGGCACCTCCGCGTCCTCAATAAAGCGGATAAACATCCTGCAATGCTCATGTAAAGTTAGCTCATGAATGAGTTCCTGAAACTTGGCAAACTCTGCCCTCATCGGTCGTCCCGCAATACAGAGGACCGCGTCAGGGTGATTCTCGAGGATAATGGGCATCGCTCGAATCAGCAGATCTAGTCCCTTAACCATTTTAATGTGACCGAAGAATAGAAGCACCCTGGCATGTTCTGGGAGTCCCAGGCGAATCTTCGCCTGCTCGGTCTCGGGCAGTTCGCCGCTTGCGTGGAGGTAGTTTCCGTGCGGGATAATAGTGATCCGATCTTCCCCCACATTCATAACCTCTTTGATTTCCTTCTTGCTCACTTGGTTATGAACGATCACTCCGTCGGCAAGACCGTATACAAGGCGGGACAGCCACTTACCGCCCTGCCCAGCGAACAGTGACTCCACGTCGTGAGCGGTGATGACAATCTTGAATTGCAGCAGTTTGGCAAGAATTACATTAAATGCCTCAAGCGGGCTAACTTGAAACAAATGGAAATGGACTAGGAGTCGCCGCTCCCGCCTCGATTGAAGCAACGCCGCAGACGTGCCCTTGAGATAGGACCATAACCGCACAGGGAGGGGATATGAACCGAATGCCCTGTCGTAGACCACGCGCACTGACCATGAGGACGGCACTGGCGGAGCCTGAATGCCCGGCGAAGTAAAAAGGGCAACATTCACTCCATGGCGAGAAAGGCCCTCAGCAAGAGAAACATCGTAATATTTCATGCCGCCGTGGCTTCCGGACGGCTCGATAATGGCAACAGCAATTCTCTGTTCGGTCACAACGTCATTGGCCTTCTGCGTCATCCGCCTCCTTCGCTCTGATCTTTGACAGCGGAAGGTCTGGTAACTTTGCACACTCCTGTGAAGCGACGAAAGCCCCGCATTACTATCGGTTTCGTCACGCCTTCGGTTTGCGAGCGATGATTAGCACGCCGCCCGAAACCAGCCACGGATTCACGGTGCGCAACGCTTTGCTGATCGCGGCTCCCGTCATGTTCAGTTCATCCGACCTTCCCCCGCGCAACGGAGGGAAATCGGCGTAAAGCCCGAGCGACATGTCCTTCGGTAAGTACTCATCCGTTGTACAATGTGATACTTCAAAGCCAGATGCCCGGCAAAATTCGACGATTTCCCAATCACGGAACCGATACTCGGAGAACCGCCGCGGAATTCGACGCAGCCAGATATAGGCTGAGCGTAGTGGGTGGGTGACAAGACGGCGCATCCAGTTAAGATAAGGCACGGTCAAAAACAAATAGCCGCCCGGAACTAGGATGCGCGCGATCTCGGCTAGGCAGGCGGACGGATTGTCCGGGAAGTGCTCAACCACGCCAAAGGAAAGACAGACATCGACGGATTCGTCGCGAAAAGGCAGATGCTGGACATCTCCTTCGACCCCTTTCCCGCCCCGGGCCTCCAGTTGTTGCAACACGGGAGCGTAGTTATCAACGCCAACGATGTTCGTAAAGCCTTGTTGTTGTAGGTAAAGTACCCATGCCCCAACGCCGCAGCCAGCCTCGACGATCTTCGGGTTGTTGAGGGTCCGTAGGACAGATAACAGTTCTGCGGCAAGCTCGCGTTTTCCGCACAGTGCGATTTCCCGATCGACGTCACAGTCTGCCCACATTCCTGACCAATATTGGTCAGGAGGGTATACGTGATAAATGGGTGCAGGCATCGGGCTCCTCCTTACTTGAGTTTCCATTTTGTCTTCCCCACTATAAAGCAACGCGCCGCCACCTGCGAGTTGCAAGTGCAAGGAGAGATTACGGAAATCGAACTTATGCATCTGCAACTGTCTGTAAGATAGCTCGATCGTTCATTCTGATATTGGTCTTGACGATCCGGCCAGGGTTGCCCACAACCACGCAATTAGATGGAACATCCTTGGTGACGACTGTCGAGGCCCCAATGACAACCTCATCGCCGATCGTGACCCCGGGTAAAATTGTTGCCCGGACCCCAATAAAGCAATTGCGTCCAATATAGGTTTCCGTCACCCAGGGCTTTCGCGGGTCGAGTGCATCCCGCTTAATATGTTCATGACACAGAATCAGTGCATGACTTCCAACAAGCGTATTGGCGCCTATATGAATACCAGGCGGATAAACCTTGTCGAGGACTAGCTTGCTTTCAAGAATCGCACTCCTGTCAATGTTAGAGTAGCCGAGCAAACGGTAACGGTAAAACCGTAGCGCCTGCACGATCTTTGAAGCTGTGCCCATGAGCCGCAATCTAACATTCATATCGGCCTCGCTATGTCCTGGGTTCAAAACGCCACCGCTTCCCGAGCATGCGGTTCAGCGGCGAAGGATCGTCTGCGAGACAATGTCTCCGTCATTCCGGCATTCTCGTAAACCCGAGACGACACCTTCTTAGCCTCTACCATCTGCTCCTTCCTGACAACAGTCGATAGCAGCAGTCGATGTGCCTTGCCTAAGTTGCTGCACCGCTGCACGGACCGGACATCGTTCTGCTCGAGAGCTTTGCCACCCAGCGGGAAGTGCCAATCGGACAAGTTCCCCACCAACATTGCCGCCTGCGCATCCAGCATTGTCCTTCGTATCGCAAAGCAAAACATGCCTCGAAGGGTGAACGATCACGAGCTTTCGCGGGCGGCTCCAACTGGCCGGCCGCATGAAAACCCTGGCTGGAGTTTCGCCGAAGCGGAATGCTCTTTGCGCTGCCACTTCGATATTCATTCCCTTCGCGCTTTCTGCATTGCCGCATCAGTCACGCTTATAAACTGTCAAGCGTACCCCCGGCGGCAGGCTCTTTCTGAAAGCTTCAAGCTCGGGCAGCAATTTGTCGGCGGCGCCGGTGTCAGTCGCGTAAAACTGGACTTCGCTTTCAGCTGCAGACATTCGCTTTCGGGAAAGATCCATGCTTGCCGCCTTCTTCCATATTGAAGGAATCTCCCCTGGAAACCATTCGTCGTAGACAATTACAAGGTGGACATCATTGCTCTGGATAAAGTCCCGATAAGCATTGGCGCTTGCATTACTCAATTTGAGCGTACGGGCTTGCTCGGAAGCGAGGCCCCCCAGATCCAGTACGAAATGTGGGTTATGGTACGAGACGAGACCGAGATCGTTGACGGCTACCGGGGCACGCCAAAAGCCATTGACGAAGCGGTGCATTTGGAATTGTTGTTCATAGATGTTATTCGCCTCGATCGGCGTATATATGGTGTACCAAATGTAACGTGCACCTATAATCGAGAGGCCAGCGGCTGCGGCGCACACAATGAGAAGGCGGTCTCGTCGATTCGCAAACAGATTGCGAATTGCATCCTGAATCAGATAGAGGCCCATTAGTACCGTGCCCAGAACCGCATAGTCCTCATATCGATTCAACCAACCGAACTGACCTGCAGCCGCATGCCCGCCGATCAGGCAGAGAAGGGCCAAAGCCATCAAGCCCCTCGATGTCCAGCGCCAGGGCTTTGCCGGCAGTTCCTGAAGGCATCGCACCGCGGCAGCCACAAGAACCACCAGCATGAGGAAGCCAATGGGGTTCCTGGCCATTGAGAATGCGTTCTTCGCGAACGATGTCAAGAGACCCAGCCATGCGCCGCGCACTCCTTGGGATGCGGCGGCGGACTTGGTGAGAACTGAGCTGGGCATCGGCGCCAGTTTCAAACTCACAAGAAAGACCGAAAAGCTTCCCAGCAACAGGGCGATGAGAGCAAAGGAACCGGCTGCGGTGCGCCACTTTCCGCGCAAGGCAAAAACAAGGATCACAGCGAAGCTCAGGGTCAATCCCTCATAGCGCAATAGCGGTGCGGACACCACCACCGCAGGGAGCCAGATCGGTATCTTGTCATTGTCCAGAAACAGCGCAAGCCCGTAAATACAGGCGGCTGTAGCCGCGATGTGCAAACTGTGCTCGAGGCCCGTAAACACCACGGCCACGATGTTCAGGCAGATTACAATCAGGAATACGGCAACCGCCTGCGTCACGATTGCAAATGTGTCTTCGCCGAGGCGCAGATGCGCAAAGTACCTCTGCATGATGAAAATCGTCGCAAACAGCGCCAGGCAGTTGATAAGAAGCGGCATGTAGGGATGGAGAGGAGTTCCGGAAGCCGGAACCAGCAGAAATGGATACAGGATCGAAGATGCGGGCGCGGCATGCAATCCCGGATTGATTCCATAGTTGCCGAGATGCAATTGGTCGCTCAGGGCAAGATCGATATAGGAATCGTCGAGCGTATAGGTAAAAGTGCCGTTGTTCAACTTCAGAATAGATAGATAAAGGCCCAGCAGAACAGCCCCGATTCCAGCTGGAACTAAGAAGAGAGCCAACAAGCCGCCTGGATGCCAGCGAGATTTCCTGGCGCCGGTCTGCACATTGCCCAATGAGATATCAATTCCAGTTTCAGGCACCGCTTGAGCTGCCTTTCTGTCGTCATTTTGAACCAGTCTATTATGCGGATATAACTCGTGTCCACCAGCATCCCCGCCGCCAAATCCCGCTGTACCTCCGCGTTGATGCAATGAAATTGCGCGTTGCGGTCGGGATGGTCCGCGCCATCGCCGGTCTTCTTGCATCTTTGTCGGCTGTAGGTCCGGTCGCGCAGAAGCTTTGCCGATTTCTCATGACAGGCCGAATACTTCTGCCGAAGCAATTGAGCGCCCAGAATTCGAGTACTGTTGCATCGCGAAGCGCCAGACCAGGCGCGTGGTTGACATTGAGGGCAGCGGTTAGGCGGTCGGTTTCCATTCCCAATGGGGAAAACTCCTGGCTGTGCCGGAGGGGACTATTTGAAATTGTCGTAGGCGAATACACGAAGAGGCCTAAGCCGCGCCCCTCGGAAGTTGAACCTTTTGAGAACCGACTGCGCAGCGCTCTGCAATTCACACAGCATGGTGTTCCACTATTCCGGTTTCGGGAATATCGGGTGTTATGTTGCCTTCCCCATAATTCGCGAACAGTCTGCCCCAGGTCGTAGTCTCCAGCCAGCGCTCGTAGATTTTCTTGTCCTTTACAGGCCAACGGTACCAGTCGTGATAGCACTCAGAGCCGAAAACAAAAAGGTGGACCAGAGGGGTATGGAACAGCAGATGTTGTATGCCCCGAAGCGGCCCGAACCAGCATATGTCACCGACATGGCTGGCCAAGTTGTCGCCGACTGTGAAATTCCAGGTTTCCCCCGAGATGTCGTCGCCGACGAGCCGGATCTCCTCGGGCTTGCCGACTCCGAGGCCGGCACGATGCGCCAAATGGATGTATTTGATATCCATGGGATTGAATCCCATCAAACGGGCGGCCACAGCGTCAATGGCAACTTGATCCGAGCTGGCCAGCAGAATGTTCTTCACATGTGGGCGCATGGTACGAGGTCCGGGTCCGTCGCCGGCGGTGGTGCCGTCCATGATGGCGAACAGGCCGGGATGAATCTCTTTCTGTATGGCAAGCAGATCCACCAGCGTCTCGTGGATCGTGGAATGTGTATAGTGCCGGTGCGTAGCCAGGAGGCCGCCGAAGGCGTTCTTCATAGCTCCCGTGGTGGTGGTATAGATGTGGCACTTAACCGTTGGCAGGTGAACGATATTCTTGCCGATGAAGAAATCCGGTATGCGGATACCCTGGGGAAAGACCTTGTCCAGCGTGAGCATTCGAGCCTTGGGTGCGTAAGGGACCCACTTCATATCCTTGTCGCGGAAGTTGTAAAGGACCGGGATGTCGTATTTCTTGAATATCGGTACATAGCGATTGAGGTCCTCGCCCTTGAAGGCGTTGGTGACCACCGTTTTGTTCTGCACACACACAAGATCTTCAAGGCCACTGTTCTTTAGCGCCAGGATCGTGCCTTCCAATTGCCAGGGCGTTGTGTTGGCTCCCGGAAATGGGTAATGCCATGAAATGTTGTCCTTGAGAATTGTTGTCGCGTTCCGGTCGAGGGCAGCAGGCATGCCTGCCAAATCGCAAAGATGAGCAATATCTTCCAGCACTGTCTCTGGCCGTGTACGAACTGCAGCAACTGTAGATTGATTCGCCATAATAGGGGGTCTCCTTTATAAGAACCGGCTCTCTCAAATTGTACCGCTTTAGGCAGAATTACGAGGCAAAAGCAGCTGCCGGCTGCCTTGCATCGTTTTCTCGCTTTCTCTCTGTTTTGTCCTGCCGGCGCCTATAAAGCCAGCACGGCGATGAGCGCTACTGCCGCTCCAACCAACAGGCTCATCCAATCCGTCAGCGCAAAGACAACCGGGTCTTCATTAAGTTCGCCGCGTGAAGCCAGCAGCCAAATCCTGCTAAGCCAAAGAATCATGCAAGGGACGATCAGCCATAGCAGCGTCGGTTTACGATAAAGAGCCACCACATCCCGTTCACTGATATAAATCGCGAATATGACTACCGCTGCATAGGCGCTAGCGGTTCCGAAGCTTCGCAGTTGCTCGATATCGGCCACCAAGTAGCCGCGGCCATTTTTCGGCTGTGACGCGCTGGCGCGCTGGTTTTCCAACTCCGCGAAACGCTTGGCGATGGCCAGGGAAAGAAACAGGAATATGGCGTAGCCGGCCAGCCAGTGCGAGATCAGTGTAGAGGTCGCAGCGCTGCCCGCCAGCAGGCGCAGCGTATATAACCCCGAGAGTATAAGTACATCTACAATTGCAATCCGCTTCAGATACAGAGAGTACGCCAGAGTCGAGACCAGGTAGAGGAGCAGCCAGCCATAAAATCCCGCGGGAAGCAATCGCCAGCCGGAAAGCGCCACCAAAAGAAAAACTACCACTGCACAAAGTCCTGCGATAGCGGAGAGATCGCCCGAGGCAAAGGGTCGGAACCGCTTGCGCGGATGACGGCGGTCGGCCTCGATATCCAGAAGATCGTTGACGATGTAGGTCGCCGAAGCGGTAAGCGAGAAACAAAAGAAGGCCAGCAGCGCGGTCAGCAACCGGCCAATGGTCAAACCGTGCGCCAGAACCAGCGGCGCGAAAATGAGAACGTTCTTGGCCCATTGGTGCAGGCGCATTGCCTTTAGCAGCGACCGCACAGGATGGCTGCGCTCCTGGAACTCCTGCGTGGCGCGAATGCCGCGAGCCTGGAGCCCCATGCGCAACCCGAGAGTCGGGTTGGCCACCATGGCCTCGGCTGCGTGGGCTAACAGCGGCAGATCGGGCCGTGCGTTGCCTATATAGTCGAACGCATCCGACTTCAGAAGGCTGCGGAGACTGTTGAGCTTCTTCGACCCGGTCAGGTTGGTCGTGCGGTCGCTGCCCAGTACTCCGGCAAAAATGCCAAGATATTCGGCAACCCGATTTGCCAGACGCAAATCCGCGCCCGTAGTCAGGTAGATTGCGCGCCCTTGGCCCCGCTCCTTCTCAAGGAACTGGAGTAACTTACGGTTGTAAGGAAGATGCGCCACATCGAGGGTAATGGATGTGGACAAGAATGCCTTGAACTCCGCTTTGCCGTGAACAAGACGCCCAGGCAGCGCCAGCAGAAGCGCGGGACGCGTGCGCAACAAAACCAACAGTGAGTCAACCAAGGTATCTGACTTAACCAGCGTGCCGTCCAGATCGACGCAGAGCGGCCGGAGCGCTCGGGCGGGCGATTCCGGCTGGGGAGTGGCTGAGTTCATTTGCATATCCGATTAAAATCCAATTGAAAAATCGAACTATCAGACCGTTGCCATGAATGCCTGAAGCCTGCACTTACCGTGACAGCCCTGGTACACTGCCGCAGGTTGTCAGCGGTTAATAAGCGCTTGCCACACCCCCATGCAGATATTGTTCGCAGCAGAATGCATACCTTCACCGGAACCGCGGCAATTGTCTTACGCTGCAATGGTATCAGGGAGCGGCACATTGTATGCCAACACAACGGTATTGCCCCGTCCCCCAGTCGTAATAAAGCAACGCAGAACTCTGCGGGTCGAAGCCCTCAAGTGTGATGTTCAACTGCCTGCCGAGATTAATCTGAAGAAACCGCGGATTCACGAACACGCCGTGACCGACCACCCGAGCCTCCGGAAGCGTGTAGCGTGCAAAATCGTCCCGCATCATCGCGCCGCCGACTGCCGGCGCAAACGTAGCCGGGACCAGGCCTTCGAAAACCAGGTCCGCACATGGGGGCAACTGCGCCGCGATCTTCATCTCAGATGCGCCTATTTGTGAGAGTGCCGTACTTCCGAGACTGTCTGTCAGACACCCCTTAAACTGATTCAGCACCACAATGTGGCCGGAAATACCTGCGAGTCGAGCCAAATACTCCGGGGCTGAATACGAATCCGCGGAGTTCAGAATGTAGATTGTGTCCACATTATTGCCAATGTGCTTTAACGCATCCGTGAGCCGCATCATTGCATCTTGCTCGCGTCTATGGTCGTCCATCCGCGGAACAAGTGAGAACATATTCCATAAGAATGCAGGAGCCATCAGGCAAAGTGCTACTAATGATCCGGTCCGCAAGCGGGAGATGGGCAATGCAGAGCTCGCCACCGCAAGCAGAAGCAACTCCAATGGGTAAATGGACCCGCCGAAACGCGGCTCGTGAGCCACAAGGACGCCGAAACTCAATGCGCCACTTAGCCAGACAAACACAGTAAGAGGCGAAAGCAGATCTGCTTTGTCTCTGCGAATCAGTTTGATACCGATAGCAAGCAGAAGAATCCAGAGGAACACATTGGCCAATAAAAAAATGGGGGTACGCAGCGAGTGCAAGAGATCGTCCGCCAGGGAGGTATGTGTGACATCCTGCAGCAATCCGTTAGGCCAATACAGCATTCCCTTGACAGCGTTCAAGACAAATTCCTTGGGAGAGCCAGAAACAGCGTATACACCCTTCAACCCTGGAGCGATAAACAAAAACCTGCGCGCAGCGACCCACGCTGCGAGCGGAAGCAGCATGGTGCTGGCAAGAACCTTGCGGCGCGTTCCGTAAGCGACTGTAAATGCCGCAGCGACAGGTGCGTAGAGCGCCGATTCTTTCGTAAAAACGGCCAGCATCAGCGAGATCAAAGCCAGAACATACTGCCGCCTGGTCAGGAAGAAAAACGCGGCCACGGTAAAAAGGCCGCACCAAACATCGAATTGATCGGATATTTGTATGAGACCGGTGCTAAAAAAGGCTGGCTCGATTGCGAGAAGGAATGCCAGTAGCAGCAACCATTTTTCCCGGACACCTAATTCGCGCGCCAACAGAACAACGATCCATATCAGGAGAAACTGCCCTAAGTAATAGAGCAAGAAATAGAATGCGTAGTGGGTCCGGAAGAGAAGCTGATCGAGCCGCACGATTGCATTGGCTCCGGGACGAAGAAAGTTCCAAAGCGGTTGGTTCCACTCTGGAAACGCCAGGAAATACTGCGAGTAACCAAGGGTAAACCAATGTATAGGGCTTTCTGCGCTAGCGCCGAGGACGGCAGGATCATCCCAATGGGGGCTATAGTTGGAGTACCAACGGGCAAATACAAAAAAGATGCCCAGCAGTGTAGCCGCTGCCAGCCTCAGCGGCGCCGAAACTCTTGTACGTATAGAAGAGGTGTTTTTGATCACTCGGCTATCTCCATTATCGATTATGTGGACTGATTCTTGCGCCAGCGCTCGTGAAAAAGTTTGGCGGTGAGTCGGCGAATGGGGTCCGACATGGTCTTCAGAATGGGCATCCTGATAATCAGCATTGCTGAGGAAAAACGCAGGTTGAGGTAAGTCAGCGCGGGCAGAATGTCCCTCCAGACATTCCGCGGAAGACGTTGTCGCAGTTGGGAATTGAAGCGGCGCAGAGGAACAATGCTGTCAAGCCAGTCGGGCTCAAACTGGTCTATTCTGCCGAGATTCTTTAGATAGTGATCCATGCGCGGGGCTTCCCGTTCCAGCAGCACTTCGTTTACCTCAAGGTGGTCGCCGTGCAGCAACGTCAGGGCCACGACCAGCCAATCCGCGGCAAGAAGGTGAAGGTCCGCTGGAAAGCTGGCCTGCAGCGTTTGCGTGCGATAGACACCGTAAAAGCGTCCGCACCAGTGCATCAGCTTAAGCAGGCGCTGGATTCGCTCAGACGGCGTTCCACGCAGCGGGCCCGTATCGAGTGAGAGATCCCGCGTTCCTTCTAGCGTGAAGTAAACAATCTTCGAAATGCTGCACACCGCGCTTGGATTGGCATCGAGAAGTGCAATATTCGCCTCGGCGAACCGTGGAAACCAGATGTCGTCGTGCGTCGCCAACATGAAATAGGGCGTCTGCGCCCGTGCAAGAGTGATGCGAAAATTCTCATTCCAGCAGACAGTCTCCGCGTTGCGGAAGTAATGCACGCGTGGATCGCGTCTGACATACTCGGCGCAAATACTGTCCGTTCCGTCCGTAGACGCGTTGTCGTTCAGGATCAGGTCGAAGTCATCATAGGTCTGCGCGAGCAGGTGTTCGAGCGATCGGGCCAGCGAAACCCGCGCCGTTATATACGGGGAGTCCAATAGTCAGCCGTGCCATGGCTATTGACCTCGCCGCATGTCAGAGTCATTCAGCAACTGCATCAGGCGTTCGATGGTCGCGGCGAGGTTCGCCTCACCTGCATAACGGCTGTCCAGCGTTGTGTAGTCGAATGAATCCGGCGGGGGATCGATGCCGTCAGGGCGTGTGATGCGGCAGGCCCGCCCCGTTACCTTCTCCGCGATACGTCCGCATAACTCCGCGAAAGCGAACACTGTCATGCTGTCTTTTCCAACCAGGTTGATCGCAGTGAACGGAGTCTTCTCTTCATTGCCCATCCACAGCGAGATGGCATCGGCGATGTCGTCGGTGCCGACGAAGTTCCGCCGCTGGATTCCCCGCGAAGCAAGCGCAATGACCCCCTCGTGTACGGCGGACCTCGGAAACCCAAAAGGGATGAGCGCCCAGCGCCTGAATCGCGCCACGTCCGGCGGGATACCGAACACTGCGCAAGGCCGGAGCACGGCGGCGCGAAACTCCGTCCCCGCGGCGCGACGCAAGATCTGCTCAGAGGCGAAGTGTGAAATGGCATAGTTGTGCAGCGGATTCGGTGGAGACGCTTCGCTTATCCGGCCCACGTACGGCCCATAGATATGGCCGGTCGAGATATAAACGAATTGACGGATGCGCGCGGCCTTAGCCCGCGCGACCAACGCGGCCATACCCTCGGTCGCCTGGCGGAAAGCGCGCGCGGCATTGGTGAAATCCTCATCCACGATTCCGGCACAATGGATCAGAGTATCGATCCCTTGTAGATTCAACTGTTCAACGGAAGCGGGATCGCTGAAATCGGCGCGCAGATGATCGCTGTCGCGCCTGCCGATCGTGACGATCTCCCCGGAAGCGGAAAGCCGTCGCGCCACGGCGGAACCGATGAGCCCGGTTGCCCCACTGATGGCCAGGTGTGCCGAATTGGCCGCGGAGTGGCGTTTATCGATCATCCTTCAGCCCTTTTCATTCCCGTTTGGCACATCGCGCCCGGCGGAGAGAATCAAATTCACAATATACCGCCCAATGGGGATCGCGGAAGTTGCCGCGGGCGACGGCGCGTTGCAGACGTGCAGCGTCCGTGCGGTCTGGCGAATCAGAAAATCCTGCACCAGCGTTCCGTCCTTCATGATCGCCTGAGCCCGGATGCCCGCGGGATATGGCTCAAGGTCGTCCAATCTCAACTCCGGGCAATAGCGCTGACAAACCGCAAGGTAGCCCCGCTTGTACGCCGCGTTCCACATCTCGGTAAGGCCAAATCTCAGATGCTGCTTGGCCATCACCCAGAAGCCTGGAAAGGAAATGGCTTCCATTGTGTCTCGAAAATTGAACGAGAAGCGCGGATATCCTTCGCGAGCCATTCCAAAGACGGCGTTCGGCCCAACGGTGACGAACCCGCCTATCATCCTTGTCAGATGCACGCCCAGAAATGGCAGAGACGCATCGGGCACCGGATAGATCAGATGCCGCACGATGTTGTTCTTGGACGGCGGCAGCCGGAAGTATTCGCCGCGGAAAGGCACCATGCGAAAATCGGGATCGATTCCGCACATGCGCGCCAATCGGTCAGCCATGATTCCGCCACAGACAACGACGGAACGCGCGGCAACATCGTCACCAGTTGCGACAATTTTCACGTCGCTGGAGTTCTCGCGAATATCCATCACGCCAGTATTGAGGCGGATTTCTCCGCCGGCTTTCAAGATCTTCCTTTGCATGGCGGCGACGACTGCGACGTAATCGGTGACGCCGGTTGCGGGAACGAGAAACCCCGCGACCGCCCGGATGTGCGGTTCCCGGCGTTTCAGTTCCGCCGCATCGAAGCGTTCAATTGCAATCTCGTTTTCCCCGCAACGCTTCGCCAAGGCATCCAGGGCGGCTACTTCTGACTCGTTGGTTGCAACGATGAGCTTACCGCAGCGGTCAAAGAGCACACCGTTTTCTTCGCAAAAGCGGAATGTCGCTCGCGCGCCTTCCCTGCAGAAACGCGCCTTGAGGCTGCCGGGCGCGTAGTAAACCCCGGCGTGAATCACGCCGCTGTTATGCCCCGTCTGGTGACGCGCAAGATCGGATTCCTTTTCGAGCAGTACCAGCGTGCATCCCGGACGCGCCTCCAGCAACTGCATCGCGGTCGATACGCCCACAATCCCGCCACCTACGACTGCATAATCGAACATGCCTGATCTCACCATCCCAATCGGTTGTTGTCCCGTAATCCCGCGCAGTCAATTAGGAACCTCAAAACCCTCGCAGTCGCTCGATACCGTGGAATTCAGGCTCGAATTCAGGCCATCCCGCATCCTTTGCCGAAATCTCCGCAGGCGCGATAGGCCATTGAATCCCAAATTGCGGATCGTTCCAGCGCACTCCCCGTTCGCATTCAGGCGCGTAGAACGCGCTGACCAGATAGAGTGCTTCGGTATTATCCTCGAGCGTCAATAAACCGTGGGCGAATCCACGTGGAACATACATCATCAGCCGATTGTCCGCGTTCAACTCGGTCCCATACCATTTGCCGAAGGTAGGCGAATCCGGCCTCAAATCCACGATCGCGTCGAACAAGGAACCGCGCAGACAACGAACTACCTTTACTTCGGCGGAAGGGGCGAGTTGATAGTGCATCCCCCGCAAAATGCCCTTCTTAGCACTTAGAGAGTTGTTGATCTGGACAAAATGAGTTTCACATCCGGCGGCAGCGAATTCCCGCTCGCAGTAGAAGCGGGCAAAGAAACCGCGATCGTCGCCGCGGAGTTCTAACTCGATCGTGTATGCGCCCTTCAGTGGCGTGGGATGGAAAATCATATCTCTTATTTCCTATCTCCGCGCGAAACCCAGCGCAGGTCGTCCGTCAGGCGGCTGGCGGATATGTGCGTTTCCAGCACCTTGAGACGGATACAATTCGATTCCCTAAAGTCTGCACTGCGGAAGTCCACTTCACGCAGACCCTCGCAAAGTGCTGCGATCGAACTAGCCAGGGTCTCCGCCGGCGTGTATTGCGGAGCCAGCGACTTGAACAGCGAGAAATCGACACGATAGGATCGCTTGTCAGGCAGTGCGTTCTGGTTGATCGATATCTCGGTGCCCGGCAGGGCCCCGGCAACCGCCTCCGCCAGGTCCTTCACCTGGTAGTTCCAGGTGTCTGACCCTGTGTTGACGGTCAGGAAACGTCCGCCATTCTCAGCTGGCCGTTCAATGGCCCACTCGATTGCCCTGGCCATGTCCTTAACGTCGATCAGGGGTCGCCAGGGAGTGCCATCGCTGAGAACCACGATTTTGCCTGCCGTGAGCGCACTTGCAACGAAATCATTCAGGACAAGATCGAGGCGCAAGCGGGGCGACATGCCGCAAGCCGTCGCAAAGCGCAAGCAAGTAGTCACCATCGAGCCTGCATCGGCTTGGCGCAGGGCAGTTTCGGTTGAAACCTTGGAATGCGCATATGCAGTCAGCGGATTCAGTTCGTCGCCTTCCCGTCTTGGCGCCGCGGATGCGCTGCCGTAGACGCTGCAACTCGAGGCGAACACAAAATTCCTTACCCCTCGCTGCCGCGCCAGTTGCGCCAGTCTGACGCTGGACTGAAAGTTAACTTCGCCGGTGACGCGCTCGAAGCGCTTGCCCATTGGGTCGTTGGAAACCGCAGCAAGTTGTACGACAGCATCAACACCCTCGAGCCATTCGGCCGGCATCTCGCGCACGTCGCAAAAAAGCTGCTCGTCAAGTTGCGCTTCCGGCAGCTGTTCGACGCTCGTCAGACAGTGCGCGAAGAACCCTGCGTCCACACCCACAATCTGTGCGCTTGGAAATTTCCGCCGCAGATGCTGCACGACCACGGGCCCAACATAACCCATGTTTCCTGTAATCAGAATCTTCATTGGCTGTCATGCTCCCAGACATTCCACGGAGCCTTGCCCTTTTGCCAAAGGCTTTCCAGATAGTTCTTATCGCGAAGGGTGTCCATTGGATGCCAAAACCCGTCATGGCGATATGCGCCGAGCTGGTGGTCGGCCGCCAAACCCTCCAGTGGCCCCGCCTCCCACACGGTTGAGTCGCCCTCTATACGGTCAATCACGCCCGGCTCAAGCACAAAAAATCCCCCGTTGATCCGGCCACCTTCCCCGGGCGGCTTTTCCGTGAATTGCCTCACCCGGTCGCCCTCCACCACGGTCACGCCATAGCGGCTCGGCGGCTGGACTGCGGTCAATGTCGCCAGCAAGCCGTTGCGCTTGTGAAAAGCGATCAGGGCAGTCAGATCGACATCTGACACTCCGTCGCCATAGGTCATGCAGAAGGGCTCGTTGTTTGCCAGCAAATGTCCGGCACGCCGCAGCCTCCCCCCGGTCATCGTTTCGGTCCCGGTATCCACCAGTGTCACGCTCCAGCTCGGCAGCGTGCTCGAACCGATGTACTCCAGCTGGCCGGTCAACAGGTCGATCTTTACGTCGCTGCGATGCATCACATAATTGGCAAAATACTCCTTGATGAGATAGCCCTTGTAACCGAGACACACAATAAAATCAGTCAGGCCGTGATGAGCGTACATCATCATGATGTGCCACAGGATTGGCTGTCCGCCAATTTCCACCATGGGCTTCGGCTTGATCTGCGTCTCTTCGGCCAGCCGGGTGCCAAGTCCACCCGCCAACAGCACTGCCTTCATCCACCCGCCTCCTTCGAAACGCCCGTCAAATGAAGAATTTTAATCCTTTAGGTGAGCTGCGCATATCCCTTTTGAAGCATAGTCGGCCTGTGACTCCCGGAATGTATCCGCGGTCACGATATTCGCGGAATACGCCAAAACGCGCTGACTGACCAATAATATATGGTGCAACAATCGCGACAGAAGCCTCAGATTTGCCGCAGGACTCGCGAACAGCATTCCTCTTCAGCCTCCTCGCCGGCTCTTCGTCCGTGGCATTGGGAGCGGCCCTATGTCACAACAGGTTCGCACATTGGGACACTAGTCCTGAATGCTTGCAACTCGCGCCGGCAAGAAGAACCATGAGCGCCGGCGCCGCACAGTCTCGAAGATCCTCGGGCTTTCCGTGCTACGAACGTCGTCCGCAAGGCTGCGCAGGAGCGCGATGAAGAACAGGCTCACGGCTGCTTCGAACATGAAACCGCCATCCCCTAGCGAGAGCAGCGCGCTGTACAATATAAATGCCTTCGTGGCATCTATCATTGGATTGTAAGACTCGGGCGAGAGTCCCTTCACCGCCTTGATGGCAAACCAGTACTGCCAACCGAACATGATGAATCCGAAAACGCCCACTTGGTAGACCAGGCCGATCAGCCCAACGTCGTCAGGATAGAAATACGTTCCCAAAACTGTCAAACTCCCTCCCGACCATTGGTGGCTGAGAACCCCGTTGCCTAGGATCGGATGTTTTTGGATGCCCTCGATTGCAAAAAGCGTCTCCCCAATCCGGGCGGTAGCGGAAACGTCCTGCACTTCCTGGCCCGTCAACACTACCGTAAAGGCGTCCTGGAACCCGCCGAGCCCCTCTGTCACGGCTGCGGGCATTGCCAGATACAACAGACCAATCAGCAAGCCGAATCCCAGCACGAGTTTGGGAATCAGAGTGAGCAATCGCTTCCGGCTCGACCACCGGATTACAAAGAAAAAGAATGTCACCGGTGTCCAAAGCAACATCTGGCGGCCTCCGCCACTGGCAAACAAGAGGATGGCCGGAAGGTAGTCCCTGCTGCGGCCAGTTCGAAAGGCCCGAAAGGCATAGTAGAAAGCGCCAAACACAATGAAATGCGTTTGTATGATGAATATCTCATTTCCTCCCATACCGGTGGCAAATCCGGTGTAACTCGTATAACTGGAAGGATTGAGCATGGTCTTCAGGAAGACGGACACAACCACCATGCACCAGGCGTTCACTAACAAGGCAGTTTCGATTTCCTGCAGAGTAAATATCTTCTTCTGCAGCGCCCGCATCCAGAACAGAACCGCGAAAAGAACAGTTGTGTTTCTTTCCGATAGCAGCCCGAAGAGTATTGGCTGGCCAAATTCTCTTAGCGCGCACACTGCGGAAAGCGCTGGGAAAATAAGGGCCAGAGCCAGCACATACCATTCGAAAGCGGAACCCCTTAAACAGTCATTGCATTTCTGAAACGGGTACACAAATACCAGATACAAAAAACACAGAACCCACCATGCCTCTTGTATAGGCGAGAATCCGGGGAAGTATTGAAAAGTACTGAAACTCAACGCCAGGAGCGCAGCAATGAGCAGCACATGCTTACCTCGAACACTGATTACCGGGCTCCTGGACAACTTCAATCCCCTCTCAACTTTCGAACGGCAGCCAGTCAATTTCGAGTCATCAATGGTTCTCTCGTCAGGCCGGTCCATCATCAGCAACCTAAACCAAATCAACCGCTCAAAAGGCCAGTTATGCTTGCTCCCCGGGATTATAGAGTTTCAATAGCTGTGCTGGGCATCCAGCTACTACACCATAGTCGGGAACGTCCCTTGTAACCACGGCATTGGCGCCGATGACTGCCATCTTTCCGATCTTTACATTTGGCAAGATAACACAGCCGAATCCAAGAAACGCTCCGTCTCCAATTTCAACATAGGAATCTTCATCTAGTATGCGGCTGCCGATCTTATCCGTCCCGTCCGATCCCTGGTACGGATGAGTCACGTCGACGATGGCGCAATTTCCGGTGATGGAAACGTTCGACCCAATGATGACGCGAGAATGGCAAACAATGTGCACGTTTTGCTCGATGTTCACATGACTGCCGATCTTCAGCTCAGGAATGCGTGGCGCGGAGCTGAAAACAATTTCTATGCGGGCTCCCTGGCGTATCGAAACATAATCTCCAAGGGTTGCATTACGGCAGTTCTTTAAAAGCATTGGTTTGAAAATAATGCAATGCTCCCCAACGCTCTTGAAAGCATGTTTGTATAAGAGCCTGGTCATTAGAGCGGAATAAACCCTTTGAAGGCTATTCAGTTTTTCATACAACGGCTCGGCGAAGAATTGCCTTATCTGAACGAAGACTCCATGCTCACTGTGAGGCATCATCGATGGTTCACTCAGATCGCGAAAGTTAGTCCCGGAAGAAGCGCCTGAGGTCTCTTTCCAGGAGTGTCTATCAGGGAATCGCCCCCCGCAGTGATCGTGCCGGCGATCCCCCGATGACGGAAAATGCGGGGAAGGAGGTTGTCACGACGGAATTGATTCCAACGATGCAATGATCGCCGAGAGTCACGCCAGGCATGATGGCGCAGCGGAGGCCAAGGAAGCAGGACTTACCAATAATCACGTCTCCGCCGTGAACGAGAGGCTGCTTCATAATGGGGCCAGCTTCCGGGTCAAGACCGTGGCTATTGTCGCTGATGAAGACGCCCTCGCTCAGCACCGAGCCATCTCCAATCGCAACTCTGCTGACGCAAACCAAATAGAGACTCGGACCAATGTATATGTCCTTGCCGATTTCAACTTTGGGGAAATGCCGAATGCCGGCATACTCCCGAATCGGATCTATGAGCGCGTTTCTATGAATGAACGTACGGTCGCCGACACTTATGCATTCCGGGCTGGAGATGCGATGCGGCCGCTCAACGACTACGCCCTGCCCAGCGTTCATTCCACGGATCGCTCGCTTACGCAACTTTATGATACGGGTCTTCAACTGGGATAGCAGCCTCATCGTGTCTCCCCAGGATTCCCTTGGATTGGGCCACACTTTCTTTTCATGGCATCCGCTCGTTCACTTCACGCTGTTATGCAAAATCGCCGAAAGGTTAGCGGGCAGCGGTCGTGAGTGCTGTGCGCGGCCTTCTGGCGCGATTTTCAAACAACCGCAGCGCCGCATGCCATAACAGCCCATCGCGCGTTTGCAGCGAGACACCCCGTCAATCGGCCTTCACGGTTAACCTGAGAAAAAGCGCGGCACAGGCACACAATGAAATCACCAAGGCCGGCAGGGCCAGAGTGCCCCCAATCGACCTGTCGAACGCTGTTGCGATTATGACACAGCACACCGGGGCTGCACACAATGCCGGAGTAACTAGCGCCTTGAAAACATATCGAGGCTGAGAAACATCGATGCTGCTCCGGGTATGAACCAAGTTATAGAAGATGTTCGCCAGAACGCCAACGATGGCCCCAATGAGCGTTCCCCATGCAACGCCGATCGCGCCATACTTCCATCCCAGCAGAACGCTCGCGGCGAGGTTCGAGAATCCCTCAAACAGAGGGCCCACGATGACCAGCCTTTGCTGACCGGCCCCAATGAGGATGGAGGAGTACGGTGCGCCCGTCAAGCGCAACATATTTGCGGTTACAAGAATGATAAGTATGCTTCCGCCGAGAAGTTCAAACTGCGGCCCGATCCAGATTCGGATAAGCGGCGCCGCATAAATAATCAACGGCAACCCCATGACCAGAAGCATCAGAATCCCGATCTTGGTCGATCGGATCAGCAGATTGCCCAGCGCCTGAGCGTCCTGATGCGCTTCCAGTGCGGCAGCATGGGGCATGATCACACCGAACACTGCGTACTGAATGCCGGCCAAAAAAGCAATCAATGTGGCCGACACGGAATAGGGCACGACCGCGGCGAACTGGAAACGGCCCACCAGCAACACATCCAGCCCGCTGACGAGGAGCATGGAGAAAGACCAGACGGTGAGGCTTACACAATAATCCGCCAACTCCCGAATCATCGATTTCGTAATCGTCTCAACCCTCAGGCGGATCTCGGGAGCAAAGCGCCGCATCATCCCAAACTGCAGGGCATACGAAAAGAAATTAGCCGTAGCCACGACAATGGCCATGAACACAAGGGATCTTCCCGTTAGTGCCGCCCAAATCAGCCCCAGTGCGGAAAGCAGTTTTCCTGCGCCGGTTGTCAGGGCCGGGACTTCATACCGCTGTAGCCCGACGAAGACCCCGTTGCAAGCCGAGGCCGGAAGCCCCAACGCAACTGAAATCCCGACAATCACAATGGCCATGCGCACCGGGGCAAGCAACGGCGCGGGAACGGCGGGAAAAATGGAGTGAAACGCCGCGGCCGCGACGGCGATCAATACCAAGCCTACCAGTGCGGCGATGCTAAGTCCCGCAAAGGCTGTGCTGAAGATCCCGCCACGCAGTACTGTGTCTTTCTTCTCGTTGGCGAAGGCAACATAGCGGCCGATCGCTGTCTGCAGTCCAAAGTCAAGATACCCAAGGTAAGCGATGACTTGCAAAATGAGTACCCAGGCTGAATAGCTGGCAGGCGCCATGTGCCGCACCAGAACGGGCGGCAAAAAGATAGCTACAACAGCTGCAGCTCCTCCGCGACTGAGATTGGACACGGCGTTCTTGAAGAAACGTCTTCTCAACTGCGCCTTTTCTCTGTCGCCCGCACGAAAACAGGCGTCACTGTGCGGGCTATGTAGCTGGTACTAATATGTCATAAATCAGCCAACCGTCGCGACAACACCGATATCTCTGAGGAGGTGTGGCGATAACCTGCGGCAACGCCGCCGCTACGGTGGCGATGGCGCCCAACCTGCTCACCCGCTTGAATCGGATGTTGCGCCAGCGATGGATTTGTCGGAAGTTCCTTCCCTGGGTGCTGCGCCGGCCGCACCACCGCCCATCGATCATTCCTTCTCACATGGCTCTCTGAGGCTTGCCAGCAAGTGCCTTGCGTAGGAGGTGGAGTTTCGAGACAGCTTCAGGGTTGTTTTTCATGCGTTCGAGACCGGCTTGCAGCAGGGCGAAAAAGATTGCGAAGAAGAACCCCGCCGCGGTGGCTGCGATTACGATAAGGCTGCGCTTCGGGAAGGATCGCCTGTCGGGAGGAATAGCGGGATCGACAACCTGAATGAGCGCGCCTTCCTTGGCTTCGTCGAGCTTGGCCAATTCGAACTGCCGGGCCAGGATTTCGAAGATCGTTTCGTAGTATTTGACGTCGCGCAGCTTGCCGGCGTATTCCACGCCAGCCTCGGTCATCTGTCCCTTGGAAACATTAATTCCGTCGGGGTTGTCGCTGCTGCCGCCCAGTTTGGCCAACTGCGCGCGCAGGCCCTCCAATTCCCGCTGGGCCTCGACCAGTTGCGCATTTTCGCCCGTGGCATAGGTCTGCATGCCTTGTATCTGAACTTCCCTGGCCGTGATCTGCGCGCGCAATGCGGCAGCCGATTCAATCAGCGCGCGCGTCTGACTGTCGAGTTGGATCAGTCCGGACTTTTGTTCCGTCTCCTTTAGAGCTTCTTCAGCGTCAGCCAGGTTTTGATTCGCTTGCTTGAGTTGTTGCTCGAAGAACAATCTGCGCTGCCCTGCCTCACCGATGGCCAGATGTTGAGACAGGTTGCGGAACTGATCGACGTACCCGTTAGCCAGATCGGCGGCGCGCCGCGGATCGCGGTCTTCGATAGAAATGTGGATCAGCCCGTCTTTTCCGCTGCCGTCCACGGTTGCATAATGCTCAAACGACTTGCGCGCATCGGAGGGATACCGCTTGTGGTACTCCCGCATGAGTTCAAAATGCTGCACCATAGCATCTTCCACCGTGCGGCTTTTCAGCATACCGACGTACAAGTCATTGGGATTCTTGAGACCGAGGCTGCTGCCGGCCAGCGCACCCACTCCGCCCAGGTTTCCAAGTTGGGAGGCCAATTGGGCGCTCAAAGATGAATTCTGTTGCGGAGGCAGCAATATCGCCGTTGCCGTGTAGCGTACGGGTAGAAGCAGTGAGACGACGATCGCCAGGATGGCGAAGCTTGCGGTAATCCACAAGATGGTGCGCTTTCGCTCCACCAGCACGATGAGAAGATCAAGCAGCGAGATTTCTTCGTCTTCCTTTGTAGTCCGTCCACCGGCGGGAGCAGTGGGCAGAGGCGCGACAGGCTCTTGGAGGTCGGAAATTGGATTGTCCGTGGCCATCTGTTCCTGTTGGACGATCAAATTTGAGCGCGAGCCTATCTGCATTTTACAGGAGACTCATCCTCGCGCTCACTACTTAATGACGTTTACTGCCGCCGCGCCCAAGGCGAACTGAGAGAACATCTGCGACCAGTTCATTATGCCGTAAAGCGCGGACTGCTTGGGGAGCTTCTCCGGAACCACGATCGTATCGCCGGGATAGATATGCAGATTGCTGAATTCATTCCCCCACGGTCCCTTGCTCAGGTCGTGGCTCACCACCTCTCCGTCGGCGCGGATGATGAATTCGCGGCCGCGGTCGGCGTCCTTGTCAGGACCTCCAGCCAGCCGCAAATACGTTCCCACTCGCGTGTGCGCCGCGAACAAAAAGGAATTCTGATCGTAGACTGCGCCAACTACGTTGACGGTGGCGGGAAGGTGCGGGACGACAAAACGATCGCCAGCCTCCAACCCGACGTCCGGTAGACTGTCGACTCCGCTGCTATCGGGCTGCAACGGAAGCACGATCCGTCCCGTAGCGCGAATTTGCTGCAGGCTGGCCAGGAGGCCCTGTTCGCTGCCGTGAGCCGCAGCGCCGCTGGCTAGGCCCTGCGATGAGGCCGCCGCCGGGGACGATGCCAGCATCACCGCGCTCCGTTGAATCCCCATGCTTAGGCTCCGCACATATTCGTCGATCCTGGCTTGCTGCACGGCGCGCGTCGACTCGCGCGTGAGCTCCGAGCCGTAAAGGTACGCATTCGGTGTCAACCCTCCGGCGCGTTCGATGAGATGGCGCAACGATTCGCCGGACTGGACCGAATACACGCCGGCATGCACGAATTCGCCCTCCAGCCGGACCAGCTTGGTCTGCTCTGCCACGGGCAAGCGGATATCGGCTTCGGAAAAGATGGAAACCACGTCTCCCGGCTGCAGTTCCAGGTCCTGGGAGGCGTCGTGTTGCAGCACCAGTTTGCCCAGGTCGAAGGGAAGCAACACGGTCTTCAAGGTTTCCCGATCGAGCCGCTCGATGACCGCATAATCCCAGTCGATCTCGGGAGCCGGCAGTTGCACCTCGGTCCGCTGCGCGGGAGGAAGTGCCTGGCCAGAGACGGCGGCCTGGGTGGCCGCGAGAGGGGCGCTGCCAGGGCGCTGTTGCGCGCTCAGGTTTTCGCCCCCCGCATTCTGCGCACCGATGTTCTCCGGAACGGGCAGCCCTAGCTGCGCCCGCCGCCACCAGTAGTTCCGCGTCAGCAGCGATTCCTTGTCCGGAATCAGATCGCTAACCCGCATGCCTTCATGCCAGGCAAAGCGGCCCGGGTTGACGGTGTTTCCCCGCAGCGTGACCGTTTGCCGGTACCTGGGCACTATCGAGAAGACGCGGATCATATCGCCGTCGGCCGACAGCATCGCCAGGCCGGCCGCATCGTAGGCCACTTCCATGGCGTGCCGCTCGCGATGTTCGTCGATGCGCTCGATCGAGACGCGCGCCTCGGCGGCCACTGTGGAAACGCCCCCGGCATCGGCCAGAACATCGGCCAGCGATTCTTGGGGCCGCAGTTCATAGATGGCCGGATTGCGCACACTGCCGAAGACTGCGGCCTGGGGGCCCACAGTAGGAATGAAGATGATGTCGCCGGGCAGCAGTTTTGTGTCCTTCGACTTGTCGCCGCGAATCAGCAAGTCATAGACGTCGAAGCGGGTCACCATCGCGCCAGCACGGCGCAGTTCGATCGAGCGCATCGAACCTTCGGCCGAAGGCCCGCCGCTTGCGAACAGCGCGTCTACCAGCGTGCTCAGCGAGCTGACCGTATAGACGCCCGGTCGCCGCGCTTCTCCAGCGATGTACACCTGGATGGCACGAATCTGTCCCACGTCGACGGTGAGATCGAAGTTGCGATATACGCGGCCTACGGCATCGCGCAGATGCAAGTCGAGCTCTGAAAATTTCAGGCCCGCGACATTCACCTGGCCCACCTGGGGAATGTAGATCTCCCCTGAGCGGTCCACGCGCAGGTTGGCCTGCAAGCTCACCTGCCCCCAGGTGCGAATGCGCAACTCGTCGCCCGGCCCGATCACGTAGTCGGGCGGAACGGGAGTCATATCCAAAGGGGCAAATGTGGACGGTACGCGGTCAAACAGGCTTGCGCCGAAGATCGCAAGACTCTGGCCGGTGGTCGCGGTCACAAAGTTCTGGAACTCGGTCAGCGGCTGGGGCGGAAACGGCGCCGCCGGCGCGGCCGCCTGGCGGGGCAACTGTTCAATATCCGAGTAATTGGCCGGAGAATTCGCCGAGGGAGCAGTGGATCCACCCGGCGCCGCGAGCTGCAGTTGCAGTGGGGACCCTCCCTGCCCTTGGCTGGAACACGACGGTGTGCTTGCAAGCAGAGGGTCTAAACAGTTCGAACCGCCCGTACTCTGCGCGCATAGCTCACCGGCAAGAAAACAGATCAGGACGAGGAAACTGAACTGTCGAACGACAAAAACTCGGCCGCCGGCACCCCTTCCACGCTGTGGCGAATGCATATGTCTGAAGTTTATAACATTCTCGGAAACGCTGTAATCGAGTGCCATGGCAGTTACCTCAACGTGACGAACCGTGACCTCTGTCCCTGGGACCAATCCAGGCCCGTTTGCAGGCGATCTTTGCTGGCTAGGGTTAATTCAAGTCGTCATGGGTGGAACGCCACGAGCTTGTAGCGTGGATTTCGGTTGCGCACTCACACACGCTTGGCTGCGTGGAATTCGCGGCGAATGTGCTCGATATCGACCGTGGGCTTGGGGTATTTCATGCGCAACGATTCCAGGTGCTCGACGACGATGCGCGCGATGGCGAGGTTGCGAAACCATTTGTGGTTTGCCGGGATGATAAACCAAGGCGCGTGCGCTTTGCTGCAGCGGGAGAGAGCGTCTTCGTACCCAGCCACGTAGTCCTTCCAGAAGGCGCGCTCCTTATAATCGGCCTCGCTGATCTTCCAGTGCTTGGTGGGGTCGTCGAGACGCTCCTTGAAGCGCTTCAGTTGTTCTTCTTTTGAGATGTGCAGATAGAACTTGAGGATGTGTGTGTTGTGCGCAACGAGGTTCTTCTCGAAGTCGTTGATCAGATCGTATCGGCGGGACCAGACTTCTTTGGGAACGAGATTATGAACGCGAACGATAAGGACGTCTTCATAGTGGGAGCGGTTGAAGATGACGACTTCGCCGCAGGCAGGCGCCGCCGCGTGCGCGCGCCATAGAAAGTCGTGCGCCGCCTCTTCGGCAGAGGGTTGCTTAAAGGGCGCTACGCGGCAACCCTGGGGGTTCATTGCGCCGAGAACGTGATTGATCGCGCCGTCTTTTCCGCCGGTGTCGAGGGCCTGAAGGCAGATAAGGAGCGAATGGCGGCGCTCAGCGTAGAGCAGGTCCTGCAACTCCCGGAGCTTCTTCTGATAGTGCTCGATCTCATCGGCCGCGGACTTGCGGCTCTTGTGACCGCCGTTGAACGAGGGGTCGATGTCCTTGAGCTTCACCTTGCTTCCCGGCTCGACCTTGAACTTCTGCAGGTAATTCATTCCTGTTCTCCTCGACCGCAACAGGAAGAATGCTATCAGACTGGAGAACTGGCGGGGTTCCACTCCCGCTCGATTCCAATCGGTTTCGGCGCGCCCGACTCCGCAATACTCAACGACTGAGTCACACTCAATTCACGGAACTACACTATTCTCCAGGAGCCGACGCTTATCGTGCGCGCTGCTGGTCAAGGCGCATTGGGTCGGGAAATCGGCGAAGGGCACCAAGCACTGGAATAGGATGATAGATCGCGCTCTGTGGCCGGCGCCATCGAGGGTTTTTGGTTCCGCGGCAAGAGTTCAGACTGTAAACAAGAGGAGATGGATCATGGAGAAGACATTGTCGCCCGACCTGTTACGGAAAGTCGACGCCTACTGGAGAGCCTCGAACTATCTCTCCGTCGGTCAGATTTATCTTTACGACAATCCCTTGCTCAAGCGCCCTCTCGAGATCACGGACGTGAAGCATATGCTCCTGGGGCACTGGGGAACCACTCCGGGGCAGAACTTCATTTATACGCACTTAAACCGGGTGATCAAGAAATACGATCTCGACATGATCTATGTTTCCGGCCCCGGGCACGGAGGGCCGGCAGTGGTCAGCCACACCTACTTAGAGGGAACTTATAGCGAGATCTATCCCAATATCAGTCAAGACGAAGAAGGGCTTAGGAAGTTATTTATTCAGTTTTCATTTCCCGGAGGCATTCCGAGTCACGCTTCGCCGGAGACTCCGGGATCGATCCACGAAGGCGGCGAGCTGGGTTATTCGCTTAGCCACTCGTTTGGAGCGGTTCTGGACAATCCTGACCTGATCGTGGCATGTGTGGTCGGAGACGGCGAAGCGGAGACCGGCCCGCTGGCTACCGCATGGCACTCGAACAAATTCGTCGATGCGGTGACCGACGGCGCCGTGCTGCCCATTCTGCATTTGAACGGCTACAAAATCTCCAATCCCACCGTGCTGGCGCGCATCACGCATGAGGAGCTGGAGCAACTCCTGCGCGGCTATGGTTGGACGCCCTATTTCGTCGAAGGGCACGAGCCGGACCTTATGCACGAGGCCATGGCAGCGACGCTCGATCGTGTCGTGGAAGAGATCAAGAGGATTCAGCAAGACGCTCGCGCTCACGGGAACACGGCACGTCCACGCTGGCCGATGATCGTTCTCAACAGCCCAAAAGGCTGGACGGGTCCAAAGGTCGTCGATGGTCTGCAGGTTGAAGGCACGTTTCGATCGCATCAGGTGCCGCTGTCCGATCCCCGGACAAATCCGGAGCACCTGAAGCAATTGGAGGAATGGCTGAGGAGTTACCGGCCGGGGAAGCTTTTCGACGAAAAAGGCCACCTGCGGCCGGAACTTGCTGAGCTTGCGCCTGCGGGCAGTCGGCGCATGGGCTCCAACCCGCACGCCAATGGCGGCATTTTCCTGCACGACTTGAGGATGCCCGATTTTCGGGACTATGCCGCGGATGTGCCTGTGCCGGGAGCGCCGGGTATCGGGGACACGCACGTGCTGGCGCCGTTTCTGCGCGATGTGGCGAAGCTGAACGCGGAGCCGAGGAACTTCAGAATCTTCGGACCTGACGAGACCATCTCCAACGGCCTGACCGCCGTATTTGAAGCGACCAACCGGCAGTGGGATGCGGCCACCTTGGCCAACGATGAGTTTCTCGCACCCGAGGGACGCGTGATGGAGATGCTCAGCGAGCATCAATGCGAGGGGTGGCTCGAAGGCTACTTGCTCACCGGTCGCCATGGGCTGTTCAACTGCTATGAGGCTTTCATTCACATTGTGGATTCGATGTTCAACCAGCACGCCAAATGGTTGAAAGTCACAAACGGCCTGCCGTGGAGACGAAAGATCTCTTCGCTCAACTACCTGCTGGCGTCGCACGTTTGGAGACAGGATCATAACGGATTCACGCACCAGGATCCGGGGTTTATCGATCACGTCGTGAACAAGAAGGCTGAAGTTGTGCGTGTGTATCTTCCGCCTGATGCCAATTGCCTTCTTTCCGTGATCGACCACTGTCTGCGCAGCCGGCAATACGTGAACGTTGTGGTCGCGGGCAAGCATCCAGCGCCGCAGTGGCTAACGATGGACGCGGCCATCAAGCACTGCACCGAGGGCATCGGCATCTGGCAGTGGGCCAGCAACGACCAGGGCGGGGCGCCGGACGCAGTGATGGCGTGCTGCGGCGACGTGCCCACTCTGGAGACGCTGGCCGCGGTGAGCATACTGCGCGAACATTTGCCGGAATTGAAACTGCGGGTGGTGAACGTCGTCGATTTGATGAAGCTGCAGCCGCAGTCGGAGCACCCGCACGGCCTCAGCGACGCGGATTTCGACACGCTCTTCACCAAAGATAAGCCGGTCATCTTCGCCTTCCATGCTTATCCATGGCTGATCCATCGCCTCACTTACCGCCGCAACAACCACGATAATATTCATGTGCGCGGCTATAAGGAGGAGGGAACCATCACCACGCCGTTTGACATGACGGTGATGAACGATCTCGACCGTTTCCATCTGGCTATGGACACCATCGACCGGATTCCGCGTATCTGGGAGAAGGGCGCGTACTTGAAACAGACACTCAAGGACAAGCTGGTCGAGCACAAGCAATACATCAGAAAGCAGGGCAGGGACCTGCCGGAGATTCGGGACTGGCGATGGAAGGGCCAGGATGCTTACGCGAAGCCAAAGGGGATCTGATAGGGCACGACGCGCACGCAGCGTCGGCTCCGGCTGAGCAAGAGGCGGGGCGGCGGCGGGCTCAGGCCGCGGACTTTCGCGCCCGCGTGAATAAGCCGCGCTGCGACAAGGATTCTCGAATGAGGTGTGAACCGAGCCTGAAGGATCGGAACACGTCAGGGCAAACGCATCTTAATCGCTATATGCCAAGCGGCTATGTAGAAGTGAGATGGGGATATGGAAAATCCCCTGAAGTACTTTGCCGAGTTGAAGGACCCGCGAGTGGAGCGAACGCGGGAGCATCTTCTGGAAGAGATTCTTTTGATGGCGATTGCGGCGATTCTGAGCGGCGCCAACGGTTGGAACGAGATTGAGAACTATGGCAAGGCGAAGCGCGAGTGGCTGAGCAGTTTTCTGCGCCTCCCGGGTGGAATTCCGTCTCATGACACGTTCAACCGTGTCTTCGCGGCTCTGGCCACCGAGGAGTTGGAAGAAAGCTTTGCCGCCTGGGTTGGCTCGATTGCCCGTCTGACCGCCGGCCAAGTGGTGGCCATCGATGGCAAGACATTGCGTGGCACACGGACCACGGCAGGCAAGGCGCTGGTGCACATGGTTTCAGCCTGGGCCAACTCCAACAACCTGGTGCTTGCCCAGCGCAAGGTCGACGACAAGTGCAACGAGATTACGGCCATCCCCAAGCTGCTCAAAGCCCTGGAACTGAGTGGAGCGGTGGTGACCATCGATGCCATCGGCTGCCAGAAGTCTATTGCCAGCCAGATCGTCGAGCAAAGGGCTGACTACGTGCTGGCGGTGAAGGAAAATCAGCCCTCCCTGTTGGCCGATATCAAGGATTCGTTTCAAATGCTCGCTGCCGATAGCGTCGATGAAGAAATCGACTGCGGGCATGGGCGCGTGGAGCGCCGCACCTGCTCGGTGCTCGCAGATCTGAGCTTATTGGATGCCCCCGGAGAGTGGGCGTCTTTACAAGGACTGGTGCGGATCGAGGCCGAGCGTTATCACAAGGCGACGGGGAAAACAGAACGCGAAATTCGTTACTACATCACTAGCCTCAAGCCCGATGCAGCGCGGTTGAACGCAGCCATCCGCCAGCACTGGGGCATTGAAAACAAGTTGCATTGGGTACTCGATGTCGGCTTCGGCGAGGACCTCAGCCGCAAACGCGCCGGACACGCCGCGCAGAACTATTCCATCCTCACGCGCATCGCCCTCAACATGCTCAAACAGGACAAAACCTGCAAACTGGGCATCCACGGCAAACGCCTGCAGGCTGCTTGGGACCACGAATATTTGCTCCGCCTACTCGGAGTCCAAATTTAGATGCGTTTGCCCTGCGGAATACGTTCCATTGATCTTCACAGTGCCGCGCCGCCGTGTATCCTGTCAGGCAGGCCACGAACCCAAAACCACAAGGATCGCGAACATGGAGATCTTTCAACAACTGCCGCCAGACGCAGTGAAGATCGTTCTGGTTCTGTTCCTGTCGTTCCTCATCGGGCTGGAACGTGAGGAGCACAAGGCCGCTGGGAGCTCATACGCTTTTGGCGGAGTGCGAACCTTTCCGCTGATTGGCCTCATCGGCTATTCCATGGCTGTCATTTCCGGCCCGCAACTTTTGCCGCTCACTGTCGGCTTTCTCGTCGTCGCCGGGTTTTTGCTGCTCTCCTATTGGTACAAGCTCACCAAGACCGAGGTCGCCGGCGTCACCACGGAGATGTCGGGATTGACGACATTTCTCGCCGGAGCGCTCGTCTGTTACGGCCATTTCTGGATCGCTACCACGCTGAGTGTGGCCAGCCTGGTATTGCTGGATTTGAAGACCGCGCTGGAAAAACTCGCCGCGCGAATCGCAGCGCGGGAGATTCTTACCTTTGCCAAGTTCTTGTTTTTGAGCGGCGTCATTCTCCCCGTGCTGCCCAACCAGGAGTTCGGCCGCTTCCACATCAATCCCTTCAAAACCTGGCTGGTTGTGGTGGCCATCAGCGCCATCTCCTACGCCAGTTATGTGCTGCAGAAGATCACTAAGGGCCAGGGCGGGACCGTGCTGGCGGCCCTGCTCGGCGGCGCCTACTCTTCTACGGTCACCACCGTTGTCTTAGCGCGCCGCGGCAAGATCGACGACCACCCCCACCTCTACTCCGGGGGGATCCTGATTGCTTCCGGCGTGATGTACATGCGCCTGTGCATCCTTCTCGTCCTTTTCAATCGGCAATTGATGTTGCTGCTCTGGGCGCCTCTTCTTCTGTTAGGGGCGATCGCGACCGCCGTTGGCTGGCTTTGGAGCCGCCGCGCGGACCAAGGCGCGCAAGCCATGGAGCAGGATCTCGAACCGAAGAATCCGCTTGAGCTCATCACGGCGTTTCTTTTTGCCGCGCTCTTTCTGGCCATGCTGGTCATCACGCAACTGGCGGTCACTTATCTTGGCCGCGCCGGCATCGACACTCTGGCGGCCATCATGGGCGTCAGCGATGTGGATCCCTTCATAATGGGCCTGACGCAGGCGCCCAGCACTGCTACCGCCTTGAACGTCTCCGCGGGGGCGATCCTTATCGCCGCCTCCAGCAACAACGTCGTGAAGGGAATCTACGCATATAGCCTGGCGGGCCACAAAACCGGCAGGCAAAGCCTGTTGTTTCTGCTCGCTCTCGCGGCAGCCGGAATTGCCCCGCTTTTTGCGCTGGGATGGTAATACGCCGGGGAAAACGACTGCCCTTCGAAGAGACTGCTTTCTGTCCGGCCTGATACTCTTCGGCCAGCGAAAGTTGCTAACCCAAACCACCATGAGAATCCAAATTCCTGTTTTTGTGACGTTGGGCGTCTTTGGCCTGGCTTCGGCTGTTTCACCGGCACAACAAGCGACAGAGAAGCAAGTTTCTTGCGGCGCACGGTGTGCCCGTATCTCGATCCCGCGCTGGCCCCGGAAGCGCGCGCGAAAGATCTCGTGGGCCGCATGACGCTCGAAGAAAAGGTGAGCCAGATGCAGGATGTTGCGCCTGCCATTCCGCGGCTGGGCGTTCCTGCCTACAACTGGTGGAACGAGGCGCTGCACGGCGTGGCGCGCAATGGCTTTGCGACGAATTTTCCGCAATCGATCGGCCTCGCTGCGACATGGGACACGCCGCTGATGCACCGGATCGCGACGGTGATCGCGGTCGAGGGCCGCGCCAAGTACAACGAGGCGATTCGCGAAGACGATCGCAGCCGGTTTGCCGGGCTCACGTTCTGGTCGCCGAACATCAACATCTTTCGCGATCCGCGCTGGGGCCGCGGCATGGAGACCTTTGGCGAGGATCCGTTTCTGACGGCGAGCATGGGCGTGGAATTTGTCAAAGGACTGCAGGGCGACGATCCGAAGTATCTTGAACTGGTGGCGACGCCGAAGCACTACGCGGTGCACAGCGGGCCGGAGCCGCTGCGCCACGGCTTCAACGTCGACGTCTCGGAGCACGATCTGGAGGACACGTATCTGCCGGCATTTCGCGCCACCATCGTGGATGGACATGCGGACTCGATCATGTGCGCCTACAACGCCATCGACGGCGCGCCCGCATGCGCGAATCCATGCTGCTGCAGAAGCATCTGCGCCAGGATTGGGGATTCAAGGGATACGTGGTCTCCGATTGCGATGCGGTCGCCGACATTTAGCGCGGCCATCATTTTACCGAGACACGGAGCAGGGAGACGCGGACGCGGTGAAGGCCGGAACCGATCTGGATTGCGGCTCGGCTTACAGCGAGCTGACGAAGGCGGTCGACGAACATCTGCTGAGCGAAGCCGAAATCGACACAGCGGTGGTGCGCCTGTTTACGGCGCGCATGCGGCTGGGCATGTTCGATCCGCCGGCGGCGGTGCCGTTCAACGCGATTCCATATTCCGAGGTCAATTCGGCGGCGCACCGCGAACTGGCTCTGCAGGCGGCGCGTGAAGCGATCGTGCTCCTGAAAAATCGCAACGACACGCTGCCGCTGAAACCGTCGATCCGCAAGATCGCTGTGGTGGGTCCGACCGCGGATTTGCTGGAGTCGATCGAGGGCAACTACAACGGGACTGCGCCTGACCCGGTTTCGCCGCTTGAAGGGCTGCGCAAGCAATTCGGACACGAAAACATCATCTATGCGCCGGGATCGATTCTGGCCGACGGCATCGCCGGCGCCGATTCCCTCAGCGTATCTGCGCACGGATGCTTCGCTCAAGACAGCCGGACTGAAGGGCGAGTACTTCGACAACATGGAATTTGAAGGCGCGCCGAAGATGGTGCGCGTGGACGCGAAGATCAACTTCGATTGGAATCGCGTGGCTCCCGCCGGCGGATTTTCCTGCCAAGACATTCGCCGTGCGATGGACCGGCGAGCTCGTGCCGCCCGCAGCGGGCGAATATGTGTTGAGCCTGCGCGGCCCGCGGCCGTCCAGGTGTTTGCCGGCGATGCCGGATCGGGCGGCACACCGCCGCCAGCAGGAGCACAGCCCGATCGCGTCCGGCTTTACGTTGACGACAAGCTGGTGATGGACAGCCACAGCAATCCGGCCAACGCGCGGCTGAGTTTTGCCGACACGCAGCCGCACGCGATTCGCGTCGAGTACGTGCATCTTCCCAACGACCGCAATGTCGATCTCGAGTGGAAGCCGCCGGCGGACAGCTTGCTCGGCCCGGCCATTGAGGCGGCAAAGGCGGCCGATGCAATGGTCGCCTTCGTGGGGCTTTCTCCGAATCTCGAGGGCGAAGAGATGAACGTGCACGTGGACGGATTCGACGGCGGCGACCGGACGAGCATCGAACTTCCCGCGGCGCAGGAGCATTTGCTGGAGGCGCTGGGCGCGACCGGCAAGCCGCTGATTGTGGTGCTGACGACCGGCAGCGCGCTGGCGGTGCCGTGGGCCAAGGAGCACGCGGATGCGCTGCTCGTGGCGTGGTATCCCGGCGAAGAGGGCGGCGACGCGATTGCGGAGACGTTGGCGGGAAAGAACAATCCCGCGGGACGGCTGCCGGTGACGTTTTATCGCTCGACCGCCGATCTGCCTGCGTTTACCGACTATTCGATGAAGAACAGGACTTATCGCTATTTCAAGGGCGAGGTGCTGTATCCGTTCGGATATGGTTTGAGCTACTCGAGGTTCAGCTATCGCGCGCCGCATGTGAGCTGACGACGATCCACGCCGGCGATTCGGTGACGGTGACCGCGGAGGTGCGCAACATGAGCCCGCGCGACGGCGACGAAGTGGCCGAGCTTTACATCGTGCCGCCGCAGACCGCGGTGTCGCCGCGCGTGGAGCTTGAGGGATTCGAGAGGATTCATCTGCGCGCGGGCGAAGCGCGCGCGTCCAATTCACACTCACTCCGCGGCAATTGAGCGAAGTGGACGAAAAAGGCAATCGCGCGGTGGTGCCGGGCGATTACCAATTTACGTCTCGGGCGGACAGCCGGAGGCGGATACGCCGGCGGCAACATTCCACATTTCGGGCACGATGGCATTGCCGAAGTGATCGGATGCGCGGTCAAGCTGTGCTCAGATGCCGAATCTACGGCGCAGATCCGGATCTGCGCGGCAACAAAATCGTGGACGAACATCAGGCTGGTTGGGAAGTCACTGTCTCTGCGCTTTGCTGCCCCGCCGCGTGAATCAGCAGCACCGGCCGCGGATCCCATTGGCCGCCGTGTGAGACGCGCTCGTCTTCGGCGCTCCAGCCGGCATCGGCCGCCATATTGCGTGCGCCAGGAGTGGTCGCCCTGCACGATCAGTGTGGTGGCTGCCCAGCGCGGCTGCGCCTCGAGCACATCGAGTATCTGCCCAGCAGCCGGTCGGAAAAATCGAGCGAATCGAGATAGGACCCCCGGTGCAAACGTGCGTGTGCGCGGTTCCAGAACTCCGGCGGGTGCGGCACGGGAAGATGAACGTAAATGAGGTCGGCCTGGCTTGTGGCGAGCGTCTCGAGCGCATGCTGGCTCATGTCTTTCACGGACGCAATGTGGCCCTCGGATTTCCAGTCCGCCGTGTCAGCCCACGCCCTGCCGGCGCGATAAATTGCTCCGCCAGAATACGCAGCGGAAACCAGACATTCTCGGCAAAGCTGGCGTCGAGCGAGGTCGGCCCGCGGTCCTGCGCGTCATCGTTGCTCCAGTAACATTCGGTGCCGTGCCCGCGAAGACCGGGCAATAAGTGATACACCATCCGATGATCGAAGTTGTCACCCCGTGCTGCTTCGCCATGCCGAAGAGCGAGGCGTTCACATCGAAGGCCTCCCAATGAGGGGAATCCTCGTCCGCACCAGGTAGCGGTTGTCCGATGTGTAAACGGCTTGGTGACCACGCGGCCCAGTTGCAGGCTCGGAACCACTGAGTGGTCCGGTAACCGATGGGCGTCACTCGGTATAGAGCGTGCTTTCGCTGCGCAGGCGGTCGAAATTCGGAAGTTAAGCGAAGGATCGCGCGACTCAAACGTGGGTTTGTAGGCAAGCTCGTCGAAGAGAATCCAGACCAGGCGCGGCCTGTTGCCGGCTGGCGGGGAATGGGCGTGCAAAGGCCTGCGGCCCGGGCGCCACATCGCTGCGCGAACCAGTTGCCACGTCATGACCATCGAAAAGACGGCGAATCCGGTGAGCACGGCGCTGCCCGGCCGTGAGTCTGGGCGAACGGGGCACGCGCAGAATGAGAAAAGCCAGCACGGCGATCCAGACAAGGCTACGGCAAATACTGCATTGGGACGTGGAACGGAAAGACGTTCAGATTGCGCACCAGCAGGAACAGCGGAAGCACGCCATAAGGATCCAGCGAATTTCGGCCAATTTCAGCCTGCGCAGAATCGCCATCAGAGGGGAAGACAGAGCGACAATCACCAGGTCAGTAATTTGTGCCAGCGCGATATTTGTGAGCGGCACGGGAACGCGCATGCGCTCATCGCCGGCCGAAGAGTGAGATCGACGTAGTTGGGCAGAAGAGAATGGCGGCAAAACCCCATGCCTGGGCGATCCTTTGATCATGCCGGGCTCGCCTCCGCGCGCGCAGTCGCCGCGATCCGTTGCGGCGTTTGGCTGAATTCGCTCAAAGAGCAGAAGAACCCGCCCGTTCGCAAGCGCGCACCGGTCGGAGACCGCAAAGAAAGGCGCAAGGGCATGCAACAAATCGTCCTCGGTCAAATGGCCATAGAGTTCGTCGCGGCCGCGCAGCCACTCCTGGTACATGGGGTCGGACGGCGGCACCCACTCAAGCACCAGCCAGCGACGCGTGAGACTCGCGCAGAGATCGCCGATGTGCGCCAGTGGCAACTGCTCGCGCAAAATCAAGTGATGAATCACGGCGAGCATCAGCACCATGTCGAATCTGCCGGTCAGGCGGTCGAGCAGCGAGAAATGCTCGCGATTGAGCCATCCCGCGGCAGGCGTGGGCCGGGCGATGTTCGCCAACAGGCTGTAATGGGCTTGTTCTGGCGCGCGGCGGTCCGCCACAGCACTTCGAGGGCCGCGGCATCGCCGTCGAGTGCGACCACTTCGGCGCCGGCTTCGGCCGCCATCAGCGAATAGGTCCCCGTATTGGCGCCGATATCGAGACGCGCGCCGGCCGGCAGCGCTCCAGCGCGCTCTTCACGAACTGCTGTTTATCTTCAACGTCGGCGGGCTGATAGTGGCTGGCGGATTGCTCGTATTCGCTCCATTGGCTGCGGCTTCGCGGCTCGGCCGCGTGGCGAATCTGCTTGCCAGGCGCGCGATGCGCTTCTTGAGAATGTGCGTCGCCAGCTCGGGATCGGCGGCGGAAGGCGGCTTTTCGCGCTGCTTTGCGTCGCGCCCCGCTGCTCGAAGAGCGTGGCCAGCGTAACCACATCGAGCAGGTCGGGAGTGAAACGCTGCCAGAACGGCAGTGCCCGATAGAGCTCTCCGGGCTCGTAGCCGTCGCGCGCGAACAGAGTGGCCTGGAGCGGCCAGCTCAGATATTTGGCGGCCACCAGCGGAAGCAAAAACGTGCGCACAAATTGGCCGTAGGCGAGCCAGACGCTGGAGTGCGGATCGCGGCGTTCGAACGACAAAACATCCACCAGAATGGGCCGCGGGCCCGCAAAGAGAATATTGAGAGGAGTGGCATCTTTCAGCGTCCAGCCGGCGGCAATCGCCTGGCGGGCGACGCGCAGAGTCAGTTCGGCGGCGGCGCGCCACTGAGCGGTCGTCCACTCCCATGGATAGCTGATGGGATCGATGCGCGGATGCTCCAGCCAGAGCTCGCCGGGAGAGACGCAGGGATGGGCGGCGGGGCTTGCGATCCGGCTGGAATCAGGTCGCCGCTCTGCTCCAGTTCCGCGCGCAACGGGATGCGAGAAACGCCCGCGTTTCTTCTTCGGCCGACGGGACGAATCTGCCGCAAGGCGCAGCTGGCCATGAGCCGCAGCTGGCCGGCCGGATCGCGGAAGGTCAACTCGGACTCACTGTCTCTAGAGCGGAGACTCGAATGACAACAGGAACTCGGCGGGGCCGGTCACGGGCGGGGCGAGTCCTCGCCGTCTGCGGCGCCGGGCAGCTCTTCGGCTCGCGTTTGGCCGCGGCCTGCCGATGAAGAGCGCATAGATTTTTCGGCGCAGATACCAGCCGGTGGCCACCAGCGCGGATCCGGCCGCCTGAATTGCCAGCAGGCCGCTCCCGGGGTCGGCGTATGCGTATGCCGGGCGCTCAAATAACAGAACCGCGCCCACAAGAATCAGGATCAGCGGGAAAACTCGCAGCAGTTTCATATGGCTAGAAGGCAACTTTATCAAGGCAACTCCCCGATGAATCGGGCATTTCTGTCCATGCCCATCGAACTGGGATCCGGAAAAGAGCGTTGGCGCCCGTCATACAAAATGTAGACGGAAACGCGCCATAAAGGTTTACAGGCCCGGAAACATTACGGCCCGGAAGTGGCATTACTTTTGATCAAAAAGTCCAGACGCAGAATCCTGAAACCAAATCCGCATCTTACAGCATGGGTTATTGTCAGAATTCGTTTGCCTGCATCCAGGAGATTTTGCAAGACGGAACGATTGCCCAAAGGGTCCCTATCCCGTCGCAGTGGAAGCGTCAAAGACGTATTTCGGTGTGCTTGCGGACGGAGCGCGAACCGGCCCTTTTGCGACGGTAGCCACAAGGGAACCGGGTTCACGCCGATGAAGAGGAAGCGAGCGAGTCGGCGACCGTGTGCTTTTGTGGCTGCAAGCGCACCGCCACTCCGTGCTTCCGCGACCGGACGCACGGGCGGCTTTGACAGCATGCGCGTTAAACTAGTCGATTGCTGGGAGATGTGTGATCACGGCGTCGCCAGCCGACTTGCAGTCAGGCCGCAAGGGCCGAGCGTCGCGAGATGCAGCGAGATCATTCAGCCCCCTGATGGAAGTCCCGCTCGCTCCCTCCTCGTTTTCGGCAGAGGTTTCATCGCCGTGAGCCGGGATTTTGTCGGTGCGAATAGGCAATATAATGAAATCGTGCTACAGCGAGAGCCCCCCATGCAAAAACCGTCTCGCCATAGCAGTGTTCTGGAGGGGGTTGAAGTTGGTTACGCTTGCGCGGCTGGTGCAGCGGTCGCGGGTTTGGGCTTGGGAGTTTCTTTGCGCGCCGGAGCCAGAATGGCGTGCAGGATGGTGCCTTCCATGCGCGGCATGAATTCGACCACGCCGGCGTCGCCAATATCCTGGATCAGCCGGTTGATGATCTTGTAGCCGAGCTCGCGATGGGCCATCTGGCGGCCGCGGAAGCGCAGGCTGGCCTTCACCTTGTCGCCCTCGACAGAAAGCGGACGGCCTGATTCTTCTTGGTCTGGTAGTCGTGCTCGTCCACGGTGACTGAGAATTTGACTTCCTTGATGGTGATGACCTTCTGGCGTTTGCGCGCGGCGCGCTCGCTCTTTTCCTTCTCGTAGAGAAAGCGGCCGTAGTCCTGAATGCGGCAGACGGGCGGGACGGCAGTGGGCGAAACTTCGACGAGGTCAAGGCCGCGTTCGCGGGCGATGCGCAGCGCCTCAAAGGGCGCCAGGATTCCAAGTTGTTCGCCGTTTTCGTCGATGACGCGGATTTCGCGCGCGCGAATCCGGTCGTTGATGCGGATAAAGGACTTTGCCGAACGTTTATCGAATGCGATGGTGCTCCTCCAAAAGCGTGCCGCGCGGGCCGGAGCAGTGCGCCCCATGGGCCGCAGCGGCACGAACGCAAACTGAGTATAGCATTGGCTTGGCTTTGTGAAGAAAGAGGTTAGGAGGTGGGGCTTTCGCGGGCCAGCAGCTTGCCGTCGGATCGAGGCCAGTGACGCGGATCTGCACGAGTTCGTTGGCGCAGAGAGGCCGTCGAGTTCGACCGGAAGAAAGTTATCGGTGAGCGCCGCGGTGCGAGCCTCGGGCGGCCAGCGCGGCCGGCGTGTGCAGCGTGATGGCAGCCAATTCGCGGCCGATAAAGCGGCTGCGATGGGCGCGCATTTTTTCGGCGGCGAGTGCGCGCAGCGCGGCCATGCGCTCCTCCACGGTAGCCGGCGGGACCGGCGACTCGGCATGGAGCGCCCAGGCCCGCGTGCCCGGCCGCGGCGAAAATGGAAATAGATGCAGGTAGCCGAAGGGCAGCGCGCGAATGAAGGCGAGCGTCTCCTCGAATTCGCGATCGGTTTCGCCGGGAAAGCCGACCATGACGTCGGCGCCGAGGGTGAGATCGGGCCGGCGGCCCGCAGCAGCGCGGCGACTTTGTCCGCGTAGTGCCAGGGCGGTAGCGGCGGTGCATGCGGCGCAGCACGGCGTCGGAGCCGGACTGCAGCGGCAGGTGGGCGTGGCGAGCAAGGCGGCGCCCGCCAAACTCGCGCATCAGCGCGATCAGCTCGTCGTCCCAGTCCATGGGCTCGATGGAGCTGAGGCGCAGGCGCGGCAGCGGGTTTGGTCAAGGATCGAGCGCACCAACCCCGCAAGCGACTCTCGTCCCAAGCCAGAAGAAAAATCGCGGCCCCAGCGGCCGAGGTTGATGCCGGAAAGCACAAGTTCCTTGCCGCCGGCGTCGACGAAGCTCTTCCACCTGGCGCAGCACGCTTTCCGCGGGCAGGCTCTTCGACGGACCGCGCGTAAGGGGAATCACGCAAAACGTGCAGCGGTTGCCGCATCCCTCCTGAATTTTCAGGTTGGGCCGCGTCTGCGCGCCTGGGCGCAAGATGCGCGTCCTCAAGAAACGAGTGGGCGAAGCGGTCGTCGGCCCAGATCGGGGCCCAGCGGCGTCGTTTGCGCGCGCTGGCGGAGAGAAGCGCTGCACGGGAACGATGCGGGCTGGATAGCCGCGATTTGGCTTGTGCCGCGCGCCAGTCGGAAGATGATCTCCGGCGCAAAGGCCTTGTGGCTGTTGCCCACGACGGCCGCGACGCCGGCCATGGCGCGCCAGCTCCTCGGGCGCGCGCTGCGCATAGCAGCCGGTAACCACGATCTTGGCCGCGGGATTCCTGCGGTGCGCCTTGCGGATGAAGGCGCGGGCCGCGCGGTCGGCTTCGGCCGTCACGCTGCAGGTATTCACCACCACCACGTCGGATCGAAAGGCTCGTGCTCGCCAAGGGCGCGCAGGTGTCCGGCGATGGCCTCGCCGTCGGCGCGCGCCGCCCTGCAACCGAAGTGCTCAATGTGAAAGCCGGCCATCTTCCCAGTTTAGAGCCTCATCTTTGCGCCGCGTGGCCGCGCTTTCTGAGAGGCCCGGCTCGGGCGCGGGAAATCGATTCTCCGGTATACTGGAAGAGAACACCGCCATCGCAACTTACATTCGCTGATATGTCGTCCACTTCGACTGCCAATATTCCGGTTTCCGCTGGGCCTCGCGCCGGAGCCGGACGTGGCATATCGCCGGATACGTCTATTTCACCTTTATCTGCTATGTTTCCATCGGCTTACCGCTGGCGGTACTGCCCCCATTCGTGCACCTGCGCATGGGCTACAGCGCGGTGCTGGCGGGGCTGGCCATCAGCATCCAGTACATCGCCACGCTGCGAGCCGGCCCTGGGCCGGGCGCATCTCCGACCACATGGGAGCCAAGGTCTCGGTCTTATGGGGCATGGCAGGCTGCACCGCCAGCGGCGCGTTGCTGGTGGGCGCGGCGGCGTTGCACCAGGTCCACTGGCTCAGCTTTACGGTCCTGATCGTGAGCCGGCTGGCGCTGGGAGTGGGCGAGAGCCTGGGTTCGACCGGATCCACGCTGTGGGGCATTACCGCGCCGGACAGGAGCACACGGCGAAGGTGATCGGCCTGAACGGCATCAGCACCTATGGCGGCATGGCGCTGGCCGCGCCGCTCGGCGTCGATGCTCGATCAGCAATGGGGCCTGAAGTCGATCGGCGTGCTGACCATCCTGATCGGCGCGGTGAGCTTCGCCATCGCCTGGCGCAAGCTCCCGTCGCGGTCGAGCCGGGCGAGCACATGCCGTTCGCGCATGTGCTGGGCCGCGTGGCTCCGCACGGCATGGGACTGGCGCTGGGCGGCGTCAGCTACAGCGTGCTGGCCACGTTCGTCACGCTCTTTTACGCCACCGCCACTGGAGCGGCGCGGCGCTGTGCCTGACGGCCTTCGGGCTCGGCTTCATCGCCGTGCGCCTGCTGTTCATCCACACCATCAGCCGTTTCGGCGGATTTCCCGGTGGCCATCGCCTCGCTCCTGGTGGTGTGCGCGGGCATGGTTCTGCTGTGGCAGGCGGCTGTCGCCGTGGATGGCGCTGGCCGGAGCCGCATTGGGCGGACTGGGCTTCTCGCTCATCTTTCCCGCCATCGGCGTTGAGGCGGTGAAGCGCGTGCCGGAGTTCAGTCGCGGGACCGCGCTCGGCGTTTACACCGCGTTCTCCGACGTGTCGTTCTTCCTCGTGGGGCCCATCGCCGGCGCGATCATCGGATTCTTCGGCTACGCCAGCGTGTTTCTGTTTGCGCTGATCAGCGTGGTGATGGCGCTCGGAATTGTGATTGTGCTGCGGGAGATGCAAAGCCCAGCTCGGGGTCAATGAGTGCTAGCGATCAGCTAACAATGCGAGGGCATTGGCGCCGGGAGCCAATTTTGCAAAGTTTAAGAGCGAGGAGGGAGATATATCGAGTTTATCTTAGCGACGAGCGACGCGGAAATGGGGAAAATTGGCCCCGGCCCGAAGGGTTGCGGTTAAAATCCGGCCATACTTCATTCTCGCCCTCGACGGTGGACCCGCCACAGCCCTCGGGCTCGGCTTCGTCTGGCCGGATTTTCCCTCGCAACGCCATCCACCCTCGTAGTGTTAACAGGCCCTGAAGGCCTGATAGCCCAATTGAGAGAAGCCATGCTTCACCCGCTCAATTCAGAACCGAGACCAAGTATGCTTCCCTCTTGGGGTGAACGGGGCTGTCGCATCCTTACCTAAGCAGAGGTCCTATCTGTGAAGCAGAATTTCGCCGCAATGATCCTTGGTGGCACCGGACAAGTCGGCGGTGCAGCCGTCGCGGAACTGCTGGCAATTCCGGAATGCCGGGAAGTGGTGATGGTCACCAGAAAGCCCATTGCGCCGCGATCGCGCGTGCGCAACGTCGTTCTTGATACCGGCGCTGCTGACTTTGCCGAGCGCACTGCCGCCCTTGCCCGCGAAGTTTTGAGCCAGGGTCCCGTCAGCGCCGTGAGCTGTGTGGGGGTCGGTTCCGGATCGGCGCGCTGGAGCGAAGAAGAATTGCAACGGCTTGAGTTCGGCGTCGTCGGCGCCTTTGCGCGTGGCTGCCATGACGCCGGAATCGCCCAGTTTTGCCTGCTTTCCGCGGCAGGAAGCACAGCTCGCAGCCGGTTTCGTTATGCGCGAGTCATGGGCATGAAGGAAGACACCGTGCGTAACGTCGGTTTTGCCCGCCTCGCCATATTTCGCCCCGGCATCATTGTCGGCAACGCTCATACCCCGGCCTGGGCCGGTTGGTTGGGAAGCCTCGTGCCTGGGTCGTTTGGCAATATCGATCAGCGAATTCTCGGTCGCTCTATCGCCGCGGAGATAGCTTTGCACAGTCGAGAGACTGGTGAAGTTACCCGCGAAAATGCAGCAATGAAAAAACTCGCTGCGCAGTTCAATAGCGTGCCTTAGGAATTTTTGCGTGGAGCGCATCGGCCTGTTTTCGCAAATTGAAACCGCGGGTGAGGGTCCTCCGATCTCAGAGCGGGTAGGGGAGAACAGGGAATAGGGACCAGGGATTAGAAGGGCAGGGAGTAGGGAATAGGGAGCAGGGAGTAGAAGGACGGGAGCGAGGGAGCGGATAATCGCGCCGAACAGGGGCTGAAGCCCAGTCGCTTTTGGGGCGGCTTGTGGCCGTCGAGGACGAAACCCCGACCTACCAGCCCAACACCAACCAATCAGGGCTGGGCAGGAGATTGTTCCTGGGAGCTGTGGAGCAGCGTCGAACGTGTGCGGAACACGGCGATGGCGGCGACGGCGAGCGCAAGGACCAGAAAGAGCACGTGGCTGGCGAGGGCGATCCCTTTGGGGCAGGGAACAACCGGAGGCTGCATGAACGCATGAACGCCGTAGACGAGCGCTCCGCCAGCACCGACCGAGAGCGTGTGCAGAGGCGTCCATGCGGTGCGATGAGAGAACAGCCACAGCCCAATGAGAAAAACCAGATCGACGGCGAGCATGAAGGCGGGGGCGGCCCAGTTCCATTTCCATAGAATCGGCGAGAGCATAACGGCTGCGCCGAGAAGGAATGCGGCGACGCCGGTGATCGAGGCAGGGGGTGCGGGAAGAGGGAGCGCGGCCAGAGGCTCGCCGAGCGAATCAGACGCCGCGGGGCGTGGCGGGCTTGTCACGCAACGCGAGCGGGACGAGAAAGGCAGCGGCGGCGAAGGCGACGATGAACAGAGCAGTCACGAGAAACTGCGCGGGCGAGGCGCGGAAGGGGTCGTGATGCAACGAATAGGCGGCGTTTGCGGCCGCGCCGGCGAGGAACAGAGCGGCAGCGACGCATAAGCCGGCTTTGCCCAGCCACGGCGCGCGGGCGCGCGACGGGAACAGGCCGTCGACGAGTGCGATGGAAACGCCAATGCTCCAGAAGGGGTGGACGTTGAGCATGAAGAGTGTCCACCATGCGCCAATGCCGAGAGCGGGAATCCAGCCGTGGGTGAGAAGGTGCATGTGCATCCCGAAGATATCGGGGTTGAAGAGAGTCTGTCCGAGCGAAGCCTTCCTCGATGAGCGCGTAGGCGACGCCGAGGAGAAGGATGCTGGGCCAGCCGCGGCCGGAACGGCGCACGAGCTCGCGGATGAGCAGCGCGCCGCCGCCGTAGAGGGGCGCGAGCATGATGAGCGGCGAGAGAAAGGTGACGGGAAAATCGCCGAGAAGGTATTCCGCGACCAGAGGCGCGACGAAGAAGAGCGTGACGGCGGCAAGGATGGAGCGTTGCGGGTAGGGCATGGAGTCTCTTTCTGGGGCAAGGGAAATTCAAGCGAATCGGCGCCGAAAAGGCAAATTCCGGTTAAGACGGATCGAGTCCGTAGAGGACGCGAAGACTCGGAAGATTCGATCGCATTTTGTGGCCGATTGCCCGCCCCAGGAATTTTGTTACGGATTCGAAGCGCTGCATGGAGGCGGCTCTGTCTTCGAGATCGAGACCGAAGCCGGCCAGAAGCCTGTCTTGTTGCGTCCGGCGGCCAGTTGTGGCGATCGTTCCATGCCTCGATATTGCCGGCCCTGACCGCCTCGTTGCCGCCATGGGCGGTTTCCGCCAGTTGCAGCCACCGCTTCGTGAGGGCCTGAGCATGTTCGCTCGCCGGGTCCAGATCAATGGCCGCTTCGATCTCGGCGAAGAGTTGCCGCACGCCTGTACATTCTTCTGCCAGATCTTCGGCAGGCGTTTCGCGGGCGATACGTTCCTTATCCAGCCAGGCTTGATCGGTGTAATACTTCCGCATGAAGTTCTCTTGTGGCTGCATGTCGATCACCTCAATAATCTTTCGAAGAATGGATGCGTCGGTTGTTTGCCCCGATTGAATGACCTTTTCCGCTGCTTCAATGGCAACCATGGCGCGATCGATCAGCTTTCGCTTTTCGGCTAAAGCTTCCCGTTGCATATGCAGGGAGTCGGCGAGCGTCAGCGGTCCGTGTTTCAGCAGCAGCTTGATCTCCTGAAGCGGGATGCCCAGGAACTTCAGTGCGGCAATCTGTTCCAAACGCTCCAGGTCTTCCAGACGGTAGAGGCGAAACCCGGAGCTTCCGCGCTGCGGCTTGAGCAAACCAATGCGATCGTAGTGGTGCAACGCTCGAATGGTTACCCCTGCCAACTTCGCGAATTCGCCAATCCGGTAGCTGCTGCTCATGGCTCTGAAGACCATAGTGGGGCCTGACGCAGGGTCAAGGTCAAGCGGAGAATTTTCTATTCGATTCGTTGAAAAAGGTTGGCGGGGAGCCCCTGCTATTCTCTCCTCGAGGTCTTTGCCATGGCTGAGGGTGCGGCTTTCCCCTATGAAACACGACTCAATACCCTTTACAAGCCCCTCGAGCTGATCGATGTGCACGCGGTCCCGGGCGCAAACGAATACCGGTGGTTTAATCAGACGCTTTGCAGGGTGAATGACGCCGTCGTGCGCATGGCCGCCATTGAAGGCGAGTATCACTGGCACAAACACGACGAGGACGATGAGTTTTTCTACGTCGTGGACGGTGAGCTGCTGATCGATCTTGAAGACCGAACCGTTGCGCTGAAGCCGGGGCAGGGGTTTGTGGTGCCGAAGACAGTGGTTCATCGGACGCGCGCGTCGAAGCGGACGACGATTCTGATGGTCGAGAATGCGGGGATTATTCCGACAGGGAATTGAGGCGGGCTGATCGCGGTTTTCGCGAAGGTTGTTGTGTTTCAGATGCAAAACGGCCACCCCGGAAGGTGGCCGTTTTACTGACAACTGATCCCTGACAACTGACCACTGTCTTTACCGTTCGCCCTTGCGCCAGTTGACCAGGTCGCCGAGCGTGGTGGTGGAGCTGGAGACGGGGTGCTTGTGCGGCTCTCCTGCCTGGGTGGAGCTTTCGCGGACAGGGCGATCCGCTTCGTGACTGGCGGCCGTGCGCAGGCTCAGGCCCACCTTCTTCTCCTCGACGTTGATCTTGATGATCTTGAAGTCGTGCTCCAGGCCCTGTTCGAGCTTGGAGTGGCCATCGACGGGATCGCCGGCTTCGGAGATGTGGCAAAGACCCTCGACGCCCTCGGCAATTTCGACAAATGCGCCGAACTGCGCGGTGCGCAGAATCTTGCCGTGCATGACGTCGCCCACGCCGGTGGGTGGCGAAGAAGCTTTCCCAGACATCGGGCTGCAACTGCTTGATGCCCAGCGAGAGGCGGCGGTTCTGCGGCTCGACGCCGAGAACCACGGCCTTCACCTTCTCGCCCTTCTTCACGACTTCAGACGGATGCTTGACGCGCTTGGTCCAGCTCAGGTTGGAGACGTGGACGAGGCCGTCGATGCCGTCCTCGATTTCGACGAATGCGCCGAAGTCGGTGAGGTTGCGCACGCGGCCCTCGACGATTGCGCCGATCGGATATTTGTCGCTCAGGTTCTCCCACGGGTTCTCCATGAGCTGCTTCATGCCCAGGGAGATGCGGCGGTCGGCGGGATTGACGCTGAGCACGACGGTGTCGACTTCGTCGCCCGGCTTGACCAGCTTGGAGGGATGCTTGAGGCGCTTCGACCAGGTCATCTCAGAGAGGTGAACCAGGCCCTCGATGCCCTGCTCCAGCTCGACGAACGCGCCGTAGTCGGTGACCGAAAGCACGCGGCCGTGTACCTTGGCGCCGACGGGATAACGCTCCGAGGCGTCGAGCCAGGGATCGGGCGTCAACTGCTTGAAGCCCAGCGAGACGCGCTGCTTATCCTTGTCGAACTTGAGCACCTTCACCTGGATCTCGTCGCCGACGTTGACCAGGTCGCGCGGATGGGTGAGGCGGCCCCAGCTCATGTCGGTGATGTGCAGCAGGCCGTCGATGCCGCCGAGGTCGACAAACGCGCCGTAGTCGGTGAGGTTCTTCACCGTGCCGGTGAGGATGGCGCCCTCGGCGAGGTGCTCCATGGTGGCCGAGCGCTTGGAATTCAGCTCTTCTTCCAGAATTTCCTTGCGGCTGACCACGACGTTGCCGCGCTTCTTGTTGAGCTTGATGACGCGAACTTCAATCTGCTGGCCGAGGTAGGCGTCGAGGTTGCGCACCGGCCGGATCTCAAGCTGCGAGCCGGGCAAAAACGCCTTGATGCCGATGTCGACGGTCAGACCGCCTTTGACGCGGCTCACCACGGTGCCCGTGACGGGCGTCTTGTCGTTGGCGGCCTTCTCGATCGTGTCCCACACGCGGAGGCGCTGCGCGCGCTCATAGCTGACCAGGTAGCCGCCTTCGGGCTCCTCGCGCTCGATGACGACGTCGATCACGTCGCCGGGCTGGAACTTGACGGCGCCGGTGTGGTCGAGCACCTGCTCCAGAGGCACGAGGCCTTCGGACTTGAGGCCGACATCGATCACCAGATACTTTTCGGTCTGCTTTTCGACCTTGCCGGAGACGATCTTGTCTCCATACGCCTCGACGGCAGCCGCTTCGGCGGCCTGCTCGCGCTCAAAGGCGGCCAGGGCGGAGGAGAAATCATCGGCCGGCTCGGCGGCGGTTGCGGGCGGCGAATGCGGCGCGGGCGCCGCGGCTTGCTCAACGACGGCGGGCGCGGGCGCCGCGGTGAGATCCGGTGCGGCGGCTTCCTCGGCGACGGCGAGTGCGGGTTCAGCGGCGGGCGCGGGCGCTTCTTCTGCGGCGGAGGCGGCCGGCTCAGGCTCGGCGGCCGGCAACGCAATGGCCTCGGCAGGCGGCGCAACGGCCTCGGCTGACGGCGCGGCCACTGACACGGCCGTAATCTCAGGCACGGGCGCAGCAGGCGCTTCCGGCGGGGGTTGCTGCGTGGGTGGAACGGCCTCAGCGGCAGGCTCGGTTAAGGCATCGGCGTCCAGCGGGGGTGCTTCGACAACTATTGCGGTCTCAGGGTTGGACGTGGATTCGTACGGCGGTTCTCGAGCTTCCGTCGCAGGGTCAAGCGTTGGGGTTTCCAATTCAGTGTTCAGGGTTATGCTCTCGGTTTCGGGATTGAGGACGTTTGCCATTACAGCCAGCTCCGGGACACCGTGCTCCAGCGGTGGATTGTGCCAGGCGCTGGGTGGCTCCCACGCCGCAATTCCGCGTTCCGGTCGCCTTCGAGTCCCTTGACTTGCCCTCGCGTCACGCGACGCGCCGGTTATGTCTTCCACAGGAAACGCCTTCCCCATCCTCTTGCTCTGGGGTAAAGAACACGGCGGGTTTCCTTGGGAAACACCGGCAGGCAACGGCTTGCTGGGAGGGCGGCCGCAACTCACTGCTGGAATCCGCGCAGGAAGCTACTCTTTGAGTGTAGCAATCTCCGCAATCCAGCGTCAATCGTGCACATCACACCTGATTGGCCGCACGCGGTCCCTGGCCCGCCGGTGCCCGATCCATTGCGGAGAAAGCGGACAATAGGCCGCGGAAACCCTTCTATACTGGATCGAAGAGCGACTGGAACGAACGGCGAAGGTGCAATGGATCATCTTTGGACACCCTGGCGCTTTGCCTACGTCACCACGGCGGAGACCGCGGTGCGCCCCGGCGTTCCCGCGGCCCTTGATGCCTGGCCGGGCGACCTGGGCTGCGTCTTCTGCAACCTGATCGCCTCGATCGACTACGCGATCGCAAACGGCATGGATCGCGAGAAGGCCGAGGCCGCCGGCGGGCTGGTTTTGCGCGCGAAACATTGCTTCATCTGCCTGAACGCATTCCCCTACACCTCGGGCCACGTGATGGCCATGCCCTATGCGCATCTTGACCGGCTGGCCGCGCTGACGTCCGAGACCGCACACGAGCTGATGGACCTGGCGCAGTTGACCGAACGCGCCCTGGACCGGCTTTACGCGCCGCACGGCTTTAACTTCGGCATGAACATCGGTCAGGCGGCGGGCGCCGGCGTAGCGGGGCACCTGCATCTGCACGCCATGCCCCGCTGGACCGGCGACACCAACTTTATGACCACGGTGGGCGAAACGCGCGTGTTGCCGGAGGATCTGGAGACGACCTGGCGCAGGCTGCGCGATGCGTTTGCGGAGATAAAGGGAATAGGGAGTAGCCAGTAGGGAGCAGGGATCAAAACGACTCGGTGACGGGCCGAGGACCGTACACTGTCCACCGTTTACTGTACTTCGGTATGATGGGAGGGCCGGGAAGAGGGCTCTAGAGGGACTATGAAGAAATTGCTTTGTGTTTGCGCCGCATTGGCCATGATGTTGACTGCTGCAACCGCTCTGGCTGCCGATGTGACTGGAACCTGGGCGGCGGAGATAAAGACGCCGGACGGCAACAGCTTTCAGCTCACCTTCACGTTCAAGCAGGACGGCGCCAAGCTGACCGGCACGGTGCAGGGACCGCAAGGCGATGCCATCGAGATCAGCAACGGCAAGATCGATGGCGACAAGTTCTCCTTCGACGTCTCATTCAACGGCATCACGATTCACCACGACTGCACGGTGGACGGCGACTCGATCAAGATGACCACGAAGTCCGATTCGGGCGATTTCCCGGGCGTGGAGTTGACGCTGAAGCGTGCGAAGGAGACGCCGCCGGCACTGCCGGCAGCAACACCCGCGCCGCCAGCTACGCCCGCAACTCCAGCAACGCCGCCAACTCCGGCAACTCCGCCGCAGCCGCCGCAAGCGCCACAGTAGAACGAACCCCGTCCATGCAGAGCTAGCACGGGACGCGCCGGTGTGGATGCTGTTCTTGGTGCTAAGGCTCGGTGTCACTGGAGTCTTCGGCGTCGACCGCCAAAGCGAGGCTCGGCTCGTCAGCGGCTGCAGCGTCAAGAAGATTTGCTGGGAGAGACTTGGAGGAACGCACGCCAAGTCTTTTCAGCTTCTCCGCTTGTCCGATGAGATTCCCGTCTGCCTTTGCAAGTTTGTCCATTGCGTCTCTGTGAGCATCTCTCGCATTTTGGAGGCTCTTGCCGACCCTCTCCATGTCGGAGACGAATCCCACAAACTTGTCGTATAGCAACGCTCCCCGCTTCATCACATCCTTCACGTTGCGCGCCTGTCGTTCCTGGCGCCAGAGGTCAACAACGATACGGATTACAAAGAGGACCGTGGTCGGCCCGCAAAGGAGGACCTTCTTCTTGTAAGCGTCGTACCAGATATTCTCATCGCCTTGAAGCGCGAGCAGGAACGCCGGCTCTATCGGTACAAACATGACAACAAAGTCGGGGGATTCCATCCCCGTGAGGCCCTGATAGTTTCGGGTGGACAGCTCGTTGTAATGGTTACGTATGCTGTTCAAATGCCTTTTCAATGCATCTGTTCGTTCCTTTTCTGTTTCAGCGTTGACGGAATCGTTATAAGCGTTGAGAGAGACTTTCGAATCGATTATGAGATGGTGGCCTCCAGGCACCCTCACAACGACGTCCGTTTGTCGGCGTTGTCCTGGCTCGCCTTCGGCGTCGCTTTCGAGAAAGGATTCTTGAAAGCTATAGTGCGTACCTTCTTGGAGACCCGACTTCTCGAGGACGTTGCGGAGTATCGTCTCCCCCCAGTTTCCTTGCATCTTGGTGTCAGTTCGTAGCGCAGTGGCGAGGTTGTGTGCCTCTTCCGTCAATGCCTGGTTAAGGGTTCCGAGCGTTCCAATCAACGTCTTGAGCTCGGTCACTCCTGTCTTGGAGTCAACATTGGTCTGCTCGACCTTTTCGCGGAACTCTTTAATCTGCGTCTTGAGCGGTTCGAGCAGGGTGCCCAGTTCTTTCTGGCTGCCTTCGGAGAAGCTCTTCGACTTCTGATCGAGAATGTTGGCGGCCAATGCCTGGAATTGGTCGGAGAGGGCTTTCTTCGCGGAGTCGAGCAGTTCCAGCTTTTCGGCGACGTTCTGGCGCTCATTTCTGAGTTCGGCTTCGACTTCCCTGACGCGTGCACTCAGCGAGCGTTCCGATTCTGCTTTCAATCGCAGCTCAGATCGCAAACTGTCGACTGACTTTTCGCGTTCTGCCGCGAGTGCTTCGAATCCTGCACGCACTGCCGATTCCGATTGCGCTTGCGCCAAGTCGCGGCGCGCGGTTTCAAGCGAATTTGCGAGGTCTCCGTTTCGTTGCTCCAGCAGCGATTTCGCCCCTTTTGCGGAAGAGAACCGAATCCAAAGGATTCCGGCCGCAATGGCGAAAAGGGCTGCAACTGCCCAGAGAATCACAGAAGACATGGCGATTCCTCTTCGCCAAATATACGCCCGGCGCCTGTGCATTTCGCGGCAAATATCCGGCCCGGCGTTTTACGGTTCGAGCGCGGCAACGTGAGCGATCGCGGGCAGGCGAGGTAGGTCGCGGGTCGGGGGACGCGTGGCCAGCGATTCCGCATTGCCGGTTCGTATTCCCTGTTTTTCCACGCCTTTACACCCCTGGGCCCTCCCGGTAGACTTGAAGATTCGGGGCCATGCGCAACTTTTTTTGCGCGGTGGTTGTCATTCCCTGCCGCGGGCCGGTATGGTAGGTTCGCGGAGCGGGATGGATGTTCCAGTCCCCGAAGGTTTTCTTAAGTTCCCAATACACACGAGGAGAAGCACGCATGGCCGTTGAAGAAAAAGTGAAGCAGATCATCGTCGAGCAGTTGCAGGTGGACGAAGCCGAAGTCACTCCCGGCGCCAGCTTCCAGGAAGACCTGGGCGCCGATTCGCTCGACGTGGTCGAACTGGTGATGCAGTTCGAGGAGGCGTTCGACATGGAGATTCCCGACGAAGACGCCGAGAAGATCAAGACCGTGAAGGACGCCATCGACTACATCGAGAAGAACGCGAAAGGCGGCAAGTAGGCAGTTGACCCCCGCCCCTCCTCAGGCATCGACACGCAGAGTCGTCATCACCGGCCTGGGGCTGATCTGCGGTGTGGGCAACACTGCACCCGAGGTGTGGCGGCAGCTGTTGGCCGGCGCCAGCGGCATGGCGCCGATCCAGGGCTTTGACGCCACCGGATTCCCGGTCACCTTCGCCGCCGAGGTCAAGAACTTCGACCCTCTGCAATTTGTGGAAAAGAAAGAAGCGCGCAAGATGGGGCGCTTCATCCACTTCGCCTTTGCCGCCACGCAGGAGGCGATGGCGCAGTCGGGCCTGACGATCGACGACGAGAACGCGGACCGCGTGGGCGTGTTCATCGGCTCGGGCATCGGCGGATTCGAGATCATCGAGCGCGAGCACTCGAACCTGCTGCAGGGCGGCCCGCGCAAGATGTCACCCTTCTTCATTCCCGCCGCCATCGTGAACATGGCCGCCGGGCAAATCAGCATCCGCTACGGCGCGCGCGGGCCCATCTCCGCAACGGCCACGGCCTGCGCCACCAGCGCCAACTCCATCGGCGACTCGGTGCGCATGATTCTGCACGGCGACGCGGACGCGATGATCGCGGGCGGCGCAGAGGCTGCGGTCACGCCCATGTCGGTGGGCGGATTCGCCGCCATGAGGGCGCTCTCCACGCGCAACGACGAGCCCACGCGCGCCAGCCGCCCCTTCGACAAGGATCGCGACGGCTTTGTGATCGGCGAGGGCGCCGGCATTCTGATTCTCGAGGAACTGGAGTTTGCCCGCGCGCGCGGCGCGAAGATTCTGGCCGAGGTGATCGGCTACGGCATGAGCGCCGATGCCTACCACATGACGGGCATTGCTCCGGAGGGCGCTGGGCGCGCAGCGCAGCATGAGAGCCGCGCTCAAGGATGCGGGCATCCGGCCGGAAGAAGTGGGCTACATCAACGCGCACGCCACGTCCACGCCTGCGGGCGACGGCAACGAGTCGCGGGCGATTGAGGGCGTCTTCGGCGAGCACGCGCTCAGCCACCGGCTCAAGATCAGCGGGACGAAATCGATGACCGGCCACCTGCTGGGCGGCGCGGGCGGACTCGAAGCCGGCATCACTGTGCTGGCGCTCGTCAACCAGCAGCTTCCGCCGACCATGAATCTCGAGAATCCCGATCCCGAGTGCCGGCTCGACTACGTGGCCAACAGGACCATCGCGCACTCGTTCGACATCGGCCTGTCGAATTCGTTCGGATTCGGCGGCATCAACGCCACGCTCATCATGCGGCGCTGGAACGAATAAGACAGTGACAGGCAGAGGGAATAGGGAGTAGGCTCGGCGCGAGCCGGGCTTTTGTACGATACGGGAAGCTCCGCGAGAGGTGTCTCGTTCTCGGCTTCGTTTCAGCGGGGGGTTGGAGTTGTCGCGCCACGGGTCCAAGCCGGAAGGTTCGCGAGCAACCAGACAAGCACGCTCGCTGCAGCGAGCCACTCGGCCAGCCGGTCGATCAACGTCACGGTGAAGACAATCATGGTGACGAAGAGTCCCCACTTGGCGGCTTCACTACGAAGGGCACTCACCCAGGGCAACTGCGATGCGCGGTCATTGGCTGCTGCGAACGATGCTGCCTGAATTCTAGGCTGCTGCGCCATTGGATCCAAGCCACGAATGGGGCGGAGAGGCCGGATAGTTTCGCCTACGATGAGAAGGACGCAACCACAAAGAGGCGCGAGCGACGCCAATCCCACGTCAAATAGCCATTCGCCGAGTTGGTGCGCGTAGCTGCTGGGATGAAAGGGGCCGCCTGGATTTACAGGATGAGCTGAGCGCGCAGGCGCAGGCCGGGAAGAGGCGCGCGCCAGCGTGCACATGGCCGCACCCGCACCGATGAGAAGAGTTGCAAGAAGGAAGAAGGCGTGTTCGAGAAATTTGCTGTTTGGGTATTGCTTGATGAATCGCCACACGACGTCGTCGCGGTCGAGGAGGTATGTGCCAAAGGCTGCCGCAATGATCAACTGGCGGATCAGGATCGGGTGGCGAACTTCAAACTCCGATGCCCTCATTGACACCCCCTGAAAGCGGATTCGGCTTGCTTGAGGATACGTCGTGGCCGCGAAGTGGCGGCGCCGATTACCTGAGCGTGAGGGACGGATCGGCCGTCAGGTCCGGCGGGGCGAAGTCGCGGGCCAGCAGGCGCGGCCAGGCGGCAGCGGCAATCATGGCGGCGTTGTCGGTGGAGAGCGCAAGCGTCGGGAACGCGATGCGCAGGCCGCGGCGCGCGGCTTCATCCGTGAAACGGGCGCGGAGTTCGCGGTTGGCAGCCACGCCGCCGGTGACGAGGATGCGGCGGGCGCCGAGCGACTCGGCTGCGGCAAAGGTCTTCTTCATCAGATCGCCGACGACCGCGTGCTGAAAGCTCGCGATGAGATCGAGCGTGGGCTGCGGGCAGAGCGCGAGTGCTTCTTCGCGGGTTTGCGGCGGATGGAAGTTGGCGAGGACTCGTGGGACGCGGGCTTTCGATTCGGCGCGCAGGCCGTGCAGTTCGACGTAGCGCAGCACGGCGGTCTTGATTCCCGAAAACGAGAAGAGAAAGTGCGGGTCGAGGCGCGCGATAGGCGCGGTTGTGGCGGCCTTGGTGCGCGGGGGTTTGCCGCCGAGGTGGACTTTCGGTTTGATCTGCGCGAACGAGAAAGGCACCGCGTGCGGGTTGCCGAATTTCGCGAGCGCATCGATCCAGGGACCGCCGGGATAGCCGAGGCCAAGCAACTTGGCGACCTTGTCGAAGGCCTCTCCAGCGGCGTCGTCCACGGTGCGGCCGATGAGCGTATAGTTCCACGTGCCGTGCGCGAGGCGCGCGAGATAGAGGTGGGTGTGGCCGCCGGAAACGACGAGGGCGAGGGCCTGTGTGTCCGGCGAGGCGGAAGCGGATTGCACGGACTCGCGCTTCTGGAGCAGCACGGCATGAATGTGGCCTTCGAGGTGGTTGACGGCGATGAGAGGAAGGTTGTGCGCAAAAGCGAGAGCCTTGGCGTAGGTGATGCCGACCAGCAGCGCTCCGGCGAGGCCGGGCCCTGATGTGACAGCGATGGCGTCGAGGTCGCCGAACTCGATGCCGGCTTCGGCAAGCGCGGCGCGGACCACGGGAACGATGGCGCGGAGATGTTCGCGGCTGGCCAGCTCCGGAACGACGCCGCCGTAGCGGGCGTGAGTAGCGATCTGCGAGGCGACGACGGAAGAAAGGGTCCGGGCTCCGCGCTCGACGATGGCCGCGGCGGTCTCGTCGCAGGAAGTCTCGATGCCGAGGATGAGGCCGGAGCCCATACCTCCAGTTTACCGGCGTAACACGAGCTCTTTAGGTTAGTTATGAGCGATAATCGAGCCAAATGACGCGAATCTTTCAATGCCTGACCTTACTCTTGACAGTGCTGCTCGCAAGCGCAGGCGCACGAGAGATTCCTGCGGAAATTCAAGGCGAGTGGGTGGTATCGCGGATTATTCCCACGAGAACCATAACCTGCTGGGACCAAAAGCAGGCTGACCGACTGATTGGAACCGAGATCGATTACTCCCCCGAAACTCTGCGCTGGCAGGATCTAGTCGTCAGTCACCCGAGTATAGGCATTTCGGAAATTACCGCAGAACAGTTTCATGACGAGTACTCCGGTGGCGGTGCTAGAGATTCCCAGGTCGACTTCAGGCAACTGGGCATCAAAACGGCTTCGGTGAGGAGGATTGTTCTGACACACGAGGAATTGCGAGACCTGGGCGGCGAGTATGTGGTTCCTGGAGACGAAGTGTTCATTAAGAACTCAAACACGATCATTTTCTCGGCCTGCAACGTGTACTTTGAAGCGCGTCGGAAGCTCGCCCTCGGGCATCGAAAGAAGTGATTTCTGTTGAGAAAGGCTGGGGCTACCTGCCCACATCGCGCCAATTCGAAGTCGCTGTTGAAATCGTCGCGACGCTGCGCGCGCGCGGGTACGAGGCGTATCTCGCGGGAGGATGCGTGCGCGATCTGCTGCTGGGGCGCGAGCCGGCCGACTACGACGTGGCCACGAGCGCAACGCCGGAGGTCGTGCTGGATCTATTTCCGCGAACCTTTGCTGTGGGAGCGCATTTTGGCGTGGTGCTGGTTGCTCCTGAGGCCGGGGATGCAGGATTTGTTACTGAAGTCGCAACTTTCCGGTCGGATCTGGCGTATTCCGATGGGCGGCATCCCGATGCGGTGCGGTACACAAAGACCGCTGAGGAAGATGTCCGGCGTCGCGATTTCACGATCAATGGATTGCTGCTGGATCCGGCGCGTTTTGAAAGAGCAACCGCAGATCCTTCGACTCGTCCCGGCACGCCGGGACTCACTCAGGATGACAGTTCATTGGGAGAGAGGGCTGGTGTGCGTGGGGCCGTCCCGGATGGTTTGCGCGGGGCGGTCCTCGATTATGTCGGCGGGCTGGCGGACCTGGATGCAGGCGTAGTCCGCGCCATCGGCCGGGCCGAGCTGCGGTTTGAGGAAGACCATCTCCGCATGCTGCGGGGGGTTCGGTTCGCGGCGCGCTTTGGGTTTGAGCTGGAGGCGGAGACCAAGCGCGCCATTCAATCGCTGGCTCCGCGCATTCACGCCGTGAGCCGGGAGCGGGTGCGCGACGAGCTGACGAAAATGCTGACCGAGGGCCGTGCGCGGCGGGCATTCGAGCTGCTGGATGAAACCGGTTTGCTCGCCGAGGTGCTGCCGGATGTCGCGCGGATGAAGGGCGTGGAGCAGCCGCCGCAGTTCCATCCCGAGGGCGATGTGTGGGTGCACACGCTGATGCTGCTGGAGCAACTGGAGCCGGGATGCTCGATGACGCTCGCATGGGGCGCGCTGCTGCACGATGTGGGCAAGCCGCCGACGTTCCGGCGGGCTCCGGATCGAATCCGATTCGACGGGCACGTGGAGATTGGCGTTGCCATGGGCGCGGAGATCTGCCGGCGATTCCGGTTTTCAAACGAGGAGACGCGGCAAGTGCTGGCGCTGATCGAGAACCACATGCGGTTCATGGATGCGCAGCGGATGAAGGCCTCGACGTTGAAACGGTTTTTCCGGCTGGAGCGATTCGAGGAACACCTCGCGCTGCACCGCATGGATTGCCTCGCCGGGAGCGGCTATCTGGAGCACTGGGAGTTTGTGCGCGAGCGTTTTTCCTCGATGCCGGAGGGAGTGGTGAGGCCAAAAAGTCTGATCACAGGACGGGAGCTGATTGCGGCAGGATACGAGCCTGGGGCGCGCTTCCGCGAGATGCTGCGCGCTGCCGAGGACGCGCAGTTGGAAGGGACGATCGCAACGCCGGAAGAGGCGTTGAAGCTGGTGCGGGAACGATTCCGGTTGGAAAACATTGAAGGAGTGAAAGAGTGAAAGAGTGAACAAGTGAAGGGTGAACAGTCCCAACTGCATGGGCTAGCCGGATGGAGCAGAGGGGCAACTACGGCGGTTTCGGAAATGCTATGCCCGATCAAAGCTGTGTTCAGGGTCGTCGCTTCTTGGGGTCACGACGACTCGGCTGCCGCGAGTGCGGACACGCCATTTCCGAAACCGCTTTAGAAGCGCATGCGCAGGCCGAGTTGAATTTGCCGCTCGCGGTAGAAGTCGCTGCCATTGATGTTGAGCGGCTGACCAAAGAGTGGAATCGGGAGTGGCTCGCCGTGCGGTTGGGTTCCGCACCCTGTGGTAGCGTCGGTAATAGTGTTCAGGGCCAGATAACAGAGAGAGGGGGTCCCGGACGAGCCGGATGAGATGTAATAGCCGGTGGTTTCGATGTTGGTGACATTCCGGTGGTTGAAGAGATTAAAGCTTTCGGCTAACACTTCCAATTCGCGCATTTCGCCCAGGTTGAAACGCTTGGCCAGGCGGAGGTCGGCCTTCCAGGCATTGGGATAGCGGAAGGTATTGCGGCGCATGTTGTAGAAGCGGTTGTCACCGCCGAAACCGTTCATGCTCGGTCCCAGCCCGGTGGTGAGATTGCCAGGAGCTGAGGGAAGGCTCCCCGGGAATCGAGCCTGTGACGCGCATGGTGTAACGGCAGACCGCTGCGGAATTGCCCAATGCCGGAGAGCATCCAGCCGTTGGCGATGCGGCCAGCAAAGTCGCGCAGCTTCCAGGGCGCTTCATAGATGACCATTGCAGCGGCGGAGTGGCGCACATCGAGGTTACCGGTTCCGTATTCCTGGCTAAAATGGGCCGGGTCCGGGTCAAGTACGTCGCTTCCAGCTCCAAGCGTGATCCCGTCGGGGTTCCAGTCCATGGCGTGGGCGTAGGTGTAGTGGGCGTGGAAGCTCAGGCCGCGGCGGCCAAAGCGCGCGAACTTGACCATGGCGGCCTCATAGGTGGAGTTGGCCCGGCTCTCGATCTGCGTGATCTGCTGGTAGTTCGGATTGAGCCGCCCGCATTGGCCGGTGATCGGATCTGCGTTCGGGTTGCCGACGCAGTCCGTAAAGGGCCAGGAAGCATACAGACGAACTGGAATCTTCGCGGTCTTGATGGGGCCTTGACCGGTGTGGTCTTTCACGGAGTATGTGAACGGTTTTCGGATTTACCGTGGGTCAAATTGGTGTCGATGGAGACAGGCAGACGGCGGCCCAGGCTGAGCATTGCGCCGGCGGTCAGCTCCACGCTGGCCGGGCAGCTGCTGTTCGATGGCAGCAATGGCCTGGTGGACCTCGGGATTGCGGAAGTTGGGCGCGAATCCAACCGCTCCCGGCTTGACTACGCTTGCCGGCTGACCCGCAAAGACGTAGGGAAACGGCGGCGCGCCGCCGGAGCAGTGCTGGCAATCGTCAGAGGGGCGCATGAAAAAGTCAAGATCGCCTTTGAGCGAGCCGGTTTGGGTGAGCGCGGTCTCGATGGTGGCGTTTGCGATGCGGCCGTAATACATGCCGTAGCCCAGGCGCAGCACGGGCCAGCCGGCTTCGAGGCGTCGCCGATGGCGAGGCTCACACGCGGGCCCCAGTTGTTGCCGAGGCTAGGCAGATTCGCGGAGAGCGGAGGCATGGGATTGGTCTGCGTCGCACTGGTCAGCTCGGGATTGGCCAGCGCGGCGATGGGCGGCGGCATCTGTTCGCGCTCCCAGCGCAGGCCAGCGGAGAAGACGGCGAGCTTGCCGGTTGCCACTGCGCGGTCACATAACCGGCCCAGTCGTTGGTGCTCAGGTGCCAGTTGGTCGGGCCCATGGTTTGCGAGTAAGTAGGAGTAGCAGGGCTGGCTGCCCCAGGTCTTATATGTCGGACCGCAATTGTGGGGATCAGATGGGTCGAGCGCATCGGCAAGGCCGAACTTTTGAAAGGCTAGCGCGTCGGAGATGAAGTCCTGCACTTTGGAGTAAACATAGGTGCCGGTCTGGTTGCGCAATTGGCTGACGGCATCGGCATTGTGGTCGACCTCGAAGCCGGCACTGGATGAGCAGGTGGTTGTGGACCCAGTCAAGCATCTCTTGCGCGTGATAGAGGCGCTCGTCGGGATAGCTGCCCTGGCCGAAGCGCGAGGGATTACCGATGGTGAATCCGTAGCGCGAGTCAACGACGATCTGCGGCAACTGGCCGTAGGCGTTCCCCTTGAGAAACGTCTTCTCGAATGCGGACGGCGCATCGGGCTTTGCGCTGAGGACGGCGCGACCCGCGGAGCCCTGCGTGACGGCGAGCAGGTTGGGCGTGAGATACGCTTCCCACCGCGCCAGCAGCCACTGCTGGCTGGCCTTGCTGGAGCCGAAGCTGTGGCTCCCATAGTTCTCTGACACGCGCGTCATCCCTCCGCCCGGTGCGCTCCAGTCGGAGCCGATGCCTTCGAGCGTGAAGTGATGGCGCTCGGCCGCATGCCAATCGATGCGGGCAAAGCCGACCCATTGCGCGGAAGCGCGCGGCGCGGGGCCGAGAAGCGCGGCCAACTGTTCGAGCCCCGCCGGCGCGTAACCGGATGCGGGAACGCCGAGATAATCGTTGTAGGCCTGGTTCATGCTTTCGTCGAGCTGCGCGCTGAGCAATTCAATTTGCGCGTCGTTCTGAACCGGCAGCCAAAAAAATCCGGCGAGGTCTTGATCCGTGCCGCCGGGATGCTTTACCGTGGCGAGGCCGGGGTCGTTGCGGCGGTAGCCGTCGAGGGCCGCGAACCAGAAGAGCTTGTCGCGGCGAATCCGGCTGCCCATGCCGAGTCCCCAGACGATCTCGTGATCGGGTGGTGTGAACGGAGCGCCCGCGAAATTGGGCGCTGCCGCGGAACCGGTGTTCTGGACCCATTGCGTGAAAGGGTTCCGCGCGCCCCACGTGTTCTGGCGGTCGAACAGGAAGCCCTGGCCGTGAAGCGCGTTGGCGCCGCTCTCGGTGCGGATGGTGGTGCGCCCGCCGGAGGAGCGCATGCCCTCGGCCTCCACATTGCCGGCGGCCGTCGTCACCTCACGGATCGCGGCTTCGCTCACACCGAGGCCGCGTCCACCGGCCCAGGCCTGGTTCCTCGACTGGCTCATCGAGCCTTGCCGGTCTGTGCCGTCGGGATCGGAATCCCTGGAACCGGAGCCGGCTGCGACGCCGAAGGCCAGGCGCGTATTGGCGCCGTCGATTGTGATCTCGGCGGATTCCTGGGAGCCGCGGAACGAGGCCTGCGACGAGTCAGCGGAGGTGCTGGCAGCGGGTGTGTCGAGCAGGAACTCCTGCCAGCGACGCCCGCTGGCGGGCAGGGCCTGCAATTGCGTGGCAGTGACCGTGGAGGCGATGGCAGGCGTGACAGGATCCGGCGGTTGCGCGGCGGCCACGCTCGCCGCGACAGGAGTCGGATCGAGCATTGCCGCCTGCACGAGGCTGACCGGAACTGCGGTGGCGGCGAGAGCGGGAGCGGCGCTGGCCCTGAGCGGGAACACGCGCGGCGGTGCAACGGCAAGTGCGAGTTCGATGGCGGCGGATTGCGTTTCCAGCGCGGCGAGCTTCGGCAAGACGGGGAGGCGCATTTCAGGTTGCGCAAGCTGTGGCGAGGATGATGCGGCAGTCGCGGGTTGCGCATCAGTAGCGCGGGTTGCCGGCGGACTTGCGGCGCGCGGAACCGTTTGTGCAGGTGCCGTTGGCTGAGCGACGAACTGTGGCGAAGTTTGCGCCGGGGTTATGGGCTGCGCAGACGGGCGGATTGCGTCTGCGGCGCTTGAAACGGTGAAGGGCATCGGCCGCAGAGGCTCGGCGTCGATGGATGCGATGAGCTGTAGGCTGGATGTGCTGAGAGCCGGGCGGGGTGCGGCAGGCGGTGCGCTCGGCGCGACGCTTGGTGAGCGCGGTGCGAGTGACGGCGCTGGCCCGCGCGGTACTGAAGCTGTCAACGATATGTTCGCAGGGACGGCGGAAGGAGTCGTGATCGGGGTTGGCGCGGCGGCCTCGAGCAACCCGGATGCGGCAGCTTGCCCCGGGGGGGCAGCTCGAATTGCATGGCGGCCTGCACGCGGGCTTCGATGCCGCCTGTTACGAGAATCCCTTCGAGGCGGCCGTGGCCAAGCCCAGCCGCATCGGCTTCGAGCGTGTATTCGCCCGCATCGAGAGAGGCAAAGCGGAAGGCGCCATTCTTCGCTGTGGTGGTTTGAAGCTCAGCGCCAGTGGCCTGGTTGCGCAGGACGATGGAGATGCCAGCCAGCGGACCCGAATGCAAATCGGTAAGGCGTCCGGCAAGGGAACCTGATTGAGGAGATTGAATTTGAACGGAGTGCTGCAGGGAAGCATCGGCGGGACCCGATTGGGCGAAGACCGCCGCGTTCACGCTCAGGCACAGCGCCCCCACTCCGAACCACCGAATCCAGATTCGCCTTGTCTCTGCCATTGCCATCGCTGCCGTGGCAGATCCTGGGAGAAAGGGCAAACCAAGTCGCCGTTCCGCTCTGGTGGCGAATCCAGCAGGGAACAGGACGGGAAAATCAGGTTTTCGCCGCCCTGAGTGTGCCTGAATAAAGTTTGGAAGCGATTGTATGCCTCAAAGATGCGCCTGAAAAGTACGCTGCATCACAAATCTATGTTTTTTCCCCGTGGGGAAGGCGTCGAGGCGCTGCGGGCAGGCATTTGCGGGGCGGTGTCGCGGCCGGTTGGGAGCCGGCACGTTTCGATACACTGAAGAGACGGCGTATCGGTCCGTCCGTGCCTATGGAGAACCGGTCTGCGAATTCTGGTCTCTGATCTCTGACCCCTGACTCCAGCGACCCCATGTTTATCGATGAAGCCAAGATTCGCGTGAAGGCCGGCGACGGCGGCAACGGCTGCATGGCCTTCCGGCGCGAGAAGTTCGTGCCGCGCGGGGGGCCCTCGGGCGGCGACGGCGGCCGCGGCGGCGACGTGATCATGGAGTCGAGCCAGCGGCACAACACGCTGATTCACTTCCGCTATAACCCGGAGCACAAGGCGCAGCGCGGCGAGCACGGCATGGGCTCGAACTGCACCGGGCTGGATGGCCGCTCGATCACGCTGCAGGTTCCGGTGGGCACATCGCTCTACGATGCGGAGACGGGCGAGCTGGTGCACGACTTTCAGGAGCCGGACGAGCGCATCGTGATCGCCAAGGGCGGCCGCGGCGGGCGCGGCAACCAGCACTTTGCCACCAGCACCCACCAGGCTCCGCGCGAGCACGAGCTGGGACGGGCGCGGCGAGGAGCGCGCCTATCGATTGGAACTGAAGCTGCTGGCCGACGTGGGGCTGGTCGGCTATCCGAACGCAGGCAAGTCCACGCTGATTTCGCGCATCTCGGCGGCGCGGCCCAAGATCGCCGATTATCCGTTCACTACGCTCGAGCCGAACCTGGGCGTGGTGACGGTGGGCGAGGAGCCGGAGCACGAATCGTTTGTGGTGGCCGATATGCCGGGGCTGATCGAGGGCGCGCACCTTGGGGCGGGGCTGGGCGTGCAGTTTCTGCGTCACATTGAGCGCACGCGCGTGCTGGTGCACCTGGTGGACGTGTCGGACGCGTCGGGAAGGCCCGATCCGGTGGAAGATTTCAGGGTGATCAACAATGAACTGGCCAGCTTCAATTCGGCGGGACAGGGCGAGGTCGAGCATCCGCTGGCAGAGAAGCCGATGATCGTGGTGGCGACCAAGATCGACGCGGCAAATCCCGAGAAGCTGAAGAAGCTGGCGGCGCACGCCAAGCGGAAGAAGCTCGAATTTCATGCCATCTCGGCGGTGACGGGCGAGGGGATCGAAGAGCTGAAGTGGGCGCTGGCAAGACACGTGAAGTTGGATGAGAAGGCGCCTTCCCGCTAAATTGCTGAAATCGCTGGTGAAATGTTCGCAAATATGGTGCGTTAACCCCCTCAAATGTTCGCTTAAATGGTTAGCTTTGGGCCCCAAATGTAACCTCCAGAGGTTGCCTTTTGGGGGGACATGTACCAAGAAAAGTTGCATTTCAGGGGTAAAGCTAACCTGGAAAGGTTAGCTTTTGAGGGTGAATCGCACCAAAGAAAGTTAGGAAATGCATTTGAGGAAGACGCTCACGGACCTCAAGCGGACGGTTTGATGCGGTCGCGCTGGAGTTTGACGTGCTGAAGTGCGCGAGCCAACTTTTTACCGGGCGGGCAGAATTTACCTCCATAAAGGCAGGAGGTTCTACGCGGTGCGGTTGGAGCGCGGGCGGAAGTCGTGTGCTTTCAGGGGGATTCCGTTTGGCCCGACGGTTGCACGAATGTGCGCGCCGGGGCTGGACCGAGAGAGCGAGCCCCGCCGAATCCAAACCTGGAGGGAAAACTATGAAGTCAATCAAGCGCAATCTAACCGACGTCTCCGTCCTCTGCGCAATCGCTCTTGCGTTCGCGCTGGCCTGGGGAAGCCCATTTGTCGGCACAAGTTCCGCGCGTGCACAAGATAAGACGCAACCGCAACAGCAACCCGGCCAGACGCAACCGCAACAGCAACCCGGCCAGGCGCAGCCGCAACAGCAACCCGACCAGGCGCAGCCGTCGCAACCGCAACCCGATCAGAGCCAGGCCCAGACCGAGACCTTTACCGGAACCGTCGTCAAGAACGGCCAAAAATACGCTCTTCGCGATTCTTCCGGCGCGGTGTACATGCTGGACGACACGGATCGCGCCAAGCCATTCGAGGGCAAGACGGTGAAGGTGACGGGCCAACTCGATGAGGAAGCCAAGGTGATCCACGTTGAGAGCATCGAGAGCGTGGAGGCGTAAACGGGCCGCGATCGCTCACGCTTCGCGCAGAAACCGGCAACGATCCTGGACCAACATGGGCGGAAGGAGAGGCCGACCAAGTCTCTTCTTCCGCTCTGCGATTTTGGCGCTACGGATGCCCAGCACTTTGGATGGGGGTTCTTGAAGACGAGCTCGATCGGCGTCCAGTCGGAGAGGCGCCTGGCGTTCACGAGGTCGGAAGTGGCGCTAAGGGGGATCGACGACTTGGTCAGGACAACGGAAATCTTGACTTTTCCCTTTACGCAGTAACCAGCGAGCATGTTCGCGAGGTCCGCGCTTGCCTTGTCAACGTAGGCCGCGGGCAACTCACCCTCCGTGCCGGAAACATCCACGGCGCCCATGACCATCTGGTCCATCACCGGCCCGGTGCTCTTCGCTGCCGAGGGGTCGAATTCGACGACGAGGTCGGCTCTGGTCTCGAGCATGTCGGGATTGGCCGTGTACTTGATGGGCGGAATGGTGAGGCCCGCCGGGTTGGGCTTGGCTGGCGGCGCGCCAAATGCGAGATGGTAGGGAGCGCCCTGCCACTTGGGCGGAATGGGAATGCCGGAAGACTGCTTATCCTGGTTTCCGCACCCTGCCAAGAAACCCAACGCTCCGATCGTAATGATGATGGCTTTTCTCACGTCATACTCCTGATGCTTTTGCGATGACGCGCCAGAATACCACTCCGGGGCGTGAGCGGGGCAGCGATTGCGGGAGGTGGCGGTGGGCGGGGCATTTCCTGGAGATTGGAATCGATCCCACCAGCAAAGCTAGGATGGGGCACCCGGCTCAGGATAGGCGGTCGAAGTCTTCGGGCGGTGCGTCGCTCACTTTGTCCAAAACGGCGTGGAGCTTGGCGAGGGAGCCACGCTCGGCGCGGGCGTACATGCGCCGCATCTCGGCGTAAAGCTCTTCGGCGTCAGGCAAACCCAGGTCGGCGAAAACATTACCGCTGCTGGGAATGATTTGCTCTTTCGGCTCGCGGGGCACCTTTTCCCTTTTGTTTAAGCGACTCGCAAATTCCCGGTATGTTCTTTTTGCGCGTGGCGTCCGGCGAGGATGCGCGCGATCCAACTGTTCAGGCTCACGCCCTCGGCTTCGGCTTCCTGAGCCAGCTCGCGGTGCAGGCTTTTGGCGATGCGCAGCAGGAGCCGGCCGCTGTATTGAGCTTCTTCTCCCGGTTCGGGGACCGGAAGGCCGGTTGCGCGGCGGCTTTCAATCCAAAGATCCCTTGCAATATCGAGAGAGGCCAGAGCGTCGGCGGTAGTTTCGCCGTCGGCGATGCAGCCGGGAAGTTCGGGATGCTCGGCGACCCAATAGCCATCGGGATCGTAGCGCAGCGCAACGCGGTAGTGCTTGTTCGCGGTTTCCTTCACAGAACCTGCTCTCCGCGCCACGCGTGGGCAAACTCGATCAGGCGGCGGATCTGGCCGACGGAGAGCGAGGGGAACCTTCGGCGAGCTCGTCAATCGATTCGCCCAGATCGTAGCTGTCCACGATGGCGTCGGGCAGGATGCGCGTGCCGCGCACCACGGGCCGCCCGGAGACCTTGCCGGGAATCTGCTCGATCAGTTCGCACTGCGTCCAGTCGAGCTCGCTAGTGTGCGCCGTAGCCATCGCACCCTCCTCGGTTCATGGTAGCGTAATTTCAGATGGGAGGGATAGACCGGGCGTGGCTGGTGACGGGAATTTGAAGCACGACCCGGAGAGCGGGCGCGGCGGGGTTGCGGTCCTTGCACTCTGGGAGTACTTGGAGAGGCTGGGAGCAAACCCACCCGAGCAAAGCTAGGATGGGCACCCGGCACCCGGCTAGAAGAAGCGAGGGGTTGGGCACGCGCCGCCTTGACGAAGCCTTCGTCCTATCGGGGTTGCCCGACACCCCTATAGGACATTCCTAGCGCCCGTCTCCGCGACTTCTCTTCCTGCCCGCCCTTCTTCTCTTCACGCTCTTGGCCTTCTTTGCGACGGAGGCCTTCTCACTGGTCATTTCCCAGTAGTAGCGCCACCCTGTCCGTATTTGCTCTTCTGTAAGTCTGCGGTTAAGTCGGTCAACTGTCATCTCTGCGGAAGATTTTCCCATGACAATGCGGACCTTTTTAGCCACGGACAGAAGATCCCTATCCCTCCAGATCGCGTAATTGCCTTTGTCCTCGCCAAGCATTCTTTGCTCCGCAAGTGCTACTCAATGGATTTGTCTGACTACTCGTGATGCCGATCATGAATCACCGTCATAACATAACTGTACCGCTTAGCCAGAATCTTGTCGCCCGGAAAATGGCCAGCCGGCCCGGCTCCGTCATAGAAGGGATTCCTGGGGGATTTCCTGCATAAATGCCTTCTTCGCTCGGTTAAAATCGTAGCCGACGAGTTGCGGCCTAATCTCTGAGGCCAATAAAACCAGGCGGCCAAGCTCATAATTGTTTTCGAACTCAACCACGTCGAATATCTCTTGTTTTTCGTCAAGAATCACAAGGTGAAGATGGGTTTGTCTAGATGCCTGCTCAAGAGGGCCCATTTCTTCGGACCCAAATGTGGGCTAACTAGAAGATACCCGGTGAATGGTCTTTAATCAGAGGCGGAACCACCAAGGCAGAAATATTGGAGCGGCGCTGTTTTCACGCCTCCGGCATTCAGTCGGAATCTGAAGGGCCCTTGCTTCTTCAACTTGGATTCAGGAACTCCGCTTTCTGCGCATAGAATCAAAATTGTTTAGGTCACATCCCTGGGGACGAATGTAGCCGTATTCAGGTGAACTCCGATTTGATTTGGTACAAGCCATCCACCCTTGACGAAGCTCCTCTTGCCGCCCAACGCAAACTTATTATTCTTCACTCCTGTCGTGGTCACCGACACGATCTGGCTTTCATAACTTCCCCGGTCTCGTCTCGCTGCCTCCTTGTCATGGTAACTTGCATCGCTTCTGTCTATCCTGCATAAGCCTCAATCGCGTTTGCGGACAAGGGCACGCCCGCCGGCCAGCGTCAGGATTATCGCATTTGATCGCCATAGTTCCAAAGGAGTACTTCATCAGCTCTTGTTTTGCTGGCGATTCGGTTAACCAGGACTTTGGTGACTGTGAGGTTGGGCAAAGCGAGATTCCCAGGATAATGAATCCGAGATCAACGAGGTCTGGATGAATGATATAGATCGCTGCATATGTACAGGCTGCCAAAATCAAAACTACCCCGACAAAGATAAGTGGACGAAGCAATTTCATAAATAACGGTATTGCAGGGTGTGTCAGAATGAATGCTACGAACAAAAGAGGGAGCGCAAAAAGCAGCCGGAGGTCCCTGACCACTGAATAAACAATAAACAGGACAGAAAGCATCCACGGGGTGGAAACCAACATCCAGGCAGAATCCAGCCGCGGGGCACCACAGGCGCCACCTAGCAAGAGCCTTATACCGATTTCTGGGTCTACTCCCGACGCGCGCTTCCGACGCCACAGGCAACACAATAGTCCGGGAATGAGGCAAACGGAAACCCCTCGATTTCTTCAACTTTGATATCGAGGTCACCTGGTCCTGCGAGTCCCCGGAGTTAGGGAAGTGAACAATTATTCTTCGGCACCGGTATGTCGCTGGCAGTTGACAACTTAAAGGTTGTCTCATTCCATCCATGCGCCTTTTTCATGGCGCAAGGATCAATTGCCCGACCGCAGTGGCTACTCTTCCTCTTCGTCGACGGGGCGTTTGGCGTTGGCGAGGATTTTTTCGGCGACCAGTTGCGGGACGATGTCGTAGTGGTCGACTTCCATGCGGTAGCTGCCTTTGCCCTGGGTCATGGAGGTGAGCTGGGTTCCGTAGGTGAGCATCTCGGCCATGGGAACCTGGGCGTTGATGACCGTGGTGCGGCCCTTGGACTCCATTCCGCCCACGCGGCCGCGGCGGCCGTTGAGGTCGCCCATGAGCGCGCCGGCGAATTCGTCGGGCGCCTCGATTTCGACCTTCATGACCGGCTCGAGCAGGCAGGGCTTGCATTGCTCCATGGCATTTTTGAAGGCGAGGCGGCCAGCGGTCTTGAAGCATAGCTCGTTGGAATCGACGTCGTGGTAGGAGCCGTCGAAGACGGTGACCTTGAAGTCGACGACGGGGTAGCCGGCGAGATAGCCGCGCGCGGCCGTCTCGACGATGCCCTTTTCGATGGCCGGAATGAAATTGCGCGGGATTGCGCCGCCGAAAACTTCGTTGGCGAATTCGAATCCGGCTCCGCGAGGCTGAGGCTCCATGCGGATTTTGCAGTCGCCGAACTGGCCGTGGCCGCCGGACTGCTTTTTGTGGCGGCCGTGGGCCTCGGCCTTGGCGCGAATGGTTTCGAGGTAGGGAACCTTGGGCGCTTTGAGCGTGACTTCAGCGTGATAGCGCTTTTTGAGGCGGCTGACGATGGCCTCGATGTGCGGCTGGCCTGCGCCGGCGATGAGGAATTCGTTGGTCTGCGGGTCGCGGTAAAAGCGAATGAGCAGGTCCTCTTCCATGAGCTTGTGGATGGCGGGCGCGAGCTTGTCTTCGTCGGCGCGGCATTTGGGCTCGATGGCGTAGGTCATGGCGGGCTCGGGAGGCTTGGCCATATCGACCTGGAAGTCGGCGCCCTTTTGGCCGAGCGTGTCGCCGGTGAGCGTGTCGCGGAGCTTGCCCACTGCGCCGAGATCGCCGGCGTGGAGCTCGGCGACTTCGACGGGCTTGCGGCCCTGCATGATGCTCAGGTGCGAGAGCTTTTCCTGGCCGCGGCGGGTGTAGTTCTCAAGCGTGGCGTCGTTCTTGACGACGCCGCTGATGACCTTGAAAAAGGTGATGCGGCCGGCGAAGGGATCGGACATGGTTTTGAAGACGACAGCGCCGGTTGGCCCGGCGTCGTCGATTTTGCGGAGCGGCGGGAGCGTCGGCGGCTGCGCCGGGCGTTTTCCGGCAAGGGGCTCGCGCTCGGTTGGAGCAGGCGTGTAGGCCTTGAGAAGTCGAGGAGATGATCGAGGGCCATGTTGCAAGGCCGCTTGAAAATAGCACGGGGAAGATGCGGTCTTCGCGGATGGCTTCGTGCAGCGCGGCGATCAGGTGGTCTTCGGGGATGGTGCCTTTCTCGAAGTACTCTTCCATCAGCTCGTCTTTGCCTTCGGCGACGAGCTCGACGAGAGCTTCGTGGCGGGCCTTGGCATCGGCAGCGAGCGAGGCGGGAATTTCAGCGGAGACTTTGCCGCGGCCATCGCCGCCGGGCGTGTAGGTGTAAGCCTCCATGGTGACGAGATCGACGACGCCGTGAAAGCCCTGCGCGTCGGAGATGGGCAACTGGACGGGAACACAGTTGCGGCCCCAGCGATCGTTGAGGTCGTCCATGAGGGCGCTCAGGCCGCCACCGCCGCCGGCCTTGGGGTGGTCCATTTGATTGACGAGAACGATGCGGGGAACATTGGCCTCTTCAGCAAAGCGCCAGACGCGCTCGGTGACGGGCTCGACGCCGGACTGGGCGTTGATGACGACGATAGCGGATTCAACGGGGAAGAGCGCGGCGCGGGCTTCGTGGGTGAACATGTGGAAGCCGGGCGTGTCGACAAGATTGATCTTGATGCCCTGCCACTCGGCGAAGGCGACGGCATTCTGCATGGTGATGCCGCGGGCGACTTCTTCTTCGTCGTAGGCGGTGGCGGCGGAGCCATCTTCGACTCGGCCCTGGGTGGGAGTCATTTTGGCGGCATGCAGCAGAGCGGCAATGAGGGTGGTTTTGCCGCAGTGAGCATGCCCCACTACAGCGACATTGCGGATCTCACTTCCCTGGTACGTTTTCATGGGCTTCTCCTTCGCAAGTGCGCGCTTGGGCGCGGGTTTGGCAGGCGGAAAACCATGGTCCGCGGTGCGCCTTTTTGTCGAAAGACGGATGCTATCACAGCGAGAGTGTGAACGTCCTGTGACGGGAAGTACAGGGATCAGGGATCACGGGACCAGCGGAAGGGATCGAGGGAGGACGTCAGCGGGGCATGAGTGCTCGGGTTGCCGGAGCAGGTGCCGGTCGAAAGCGCCTGCCAGGTATATGCCGAGGTTGAAGGCGCAGAATGCCGTAGCGACGGTGCTGACCAGGCTGGCGAAGGTATGGGCTTGACGGTGGCGTCGAGGTAGTGAACGAGGAAGCTGCCCTGATACAGAGGCAGGCCGGCGCGAGATTCGAAGTATTGTTCGGCGACAGTGAGCGGGCAGGGCCACAGGGCGAATTCCACGGCGATTCCCAAGAGTAAGGAGAGAACGTGGAGGGTGGTCCAAAGCGGGCGGCCGCGAGTGAAGAGCGCGCCGAAGATGACCAGCGCGATCCAAAGCAGATGAGTCGAGCAGAATAAGAATGGCGGCCGTGATCATCATGCGGGCGGTTAATGTCATCGTAGAGTATCGTCGATTGGGTGTGACAGAGGGAAAGGGATATCGAGATGAAGTTACGGATTCAGGGATGCGTGGTTGCGGCGGGAGTTTTGATGTTGGCGGCTGGCGCGTTGAGGGCGCAGGCGGCGGGTGCGGGTCAGCCTGCGCTCCGGCGGCTGCACCGGCGCAGGCTCCCGCGCAAGCGCCCCCGGCAATGCCGGGATGGATGATGCCGGCGCCGCACGAGAACGCGCCGCTGGGCAAGTTCGAGCGCTTCCCGGGCGATGGCGAGGGCGCGTACAAGACGGGGCACTATCGCGATTTATTTCAAGAGCAGGGGCACACGCCGGCCGAGACGCACGCCAAGATCGAGAAGGCTTTCCAGCAGCTGTTTCATGGCGACGGGCAGGAGGAGCGGGTCTACTTTGAGACCGGAGCCAACGAGAACGGGACGCTGGCGTACGTGACGGATTGGAACAACAACGACGCGCGCACCGAGGGCATGAGCTACGGCATGATGATCTGCGTGGAGCTCGGCAAGAAGCGCGAGTTCGACGCGCTGTGGAACTGGGCGCATACCTATATGTTGATCACCGACCCGAAGGATCCGTCGGTGGGGTATTTTGCGTGGTCGATGAATACGGATGGAACGCCGCGGTCGACGGGCGCAGCGCCGGATGGGGAAGAGTACTTCACGATGGCGCTTTATTTTGCGGCGCGGCGATGGCGGGGGAATGGCAAGGGGATCTACAACTACCAGGCGGAGGCGGACAAGATTCTGCGCGGCATCCGGCATCATCCGGTGCTGACGGGGACGGGGCCGTTCCGGATTCATCCCGACGATCCGCCGTTTGTGCAGCCGGATCATCCGTGGCCGGGCATCGAATACCGAAAGGGCGGAAGCAAGGCGAAGGCGGCGGGGCGGCCGTGGCCGCCGCAATATTTCCGCTTCATGCGCGGCGGGCCGCAAAAGGAGACCATCGGGCCGATGGTGGATGAAGAGCCACAACATGATCAAGTTTGTGCCGAACTGGCCGGATGGCGTGACGGATGCGTCGTATCACCTGCCGGCGTTTTACGAATTGTGGGCGCGGTGGGGCCCGGTGGAGGATCGCGTGTTCTGGGCGACGGCGGCGGATGTGAGCCGCGACTTTTTCAATCGCGTGACGGGACCGGAGACGGGGCTGACGCCGGACCGCAGCAACTTTGACGGGACTCCGGTGACGGGGCGCGATGGAACGCCGGTGCCGTTCATGGCCGACTCGTGGCGCAGCGTGAGCAACTGGAGCGTGGACTATTCGTGGTGGAAGAAGGATCCGCGCGAGACGGTGCTGAGCGATCGGATCCAGAAGTTTTTCTACGGGCAGGGCATCGACAAGATCGTCGATCGATACACGCTGGACGGAAAACCGCTGAGCGGCAACCACCCCACAGGGCCGATTTCAACCACGGCGGTGGGCAGCCTGGCGGCGACGGATGGGCCCACGGCGAAGGCGTTTGTGGATGCGCTGTGGAACATGCCGGTGCCGAGCGGCGAGCTGCGAGATACTACGACGGGATGCTTTATTTGATGAGCATGATGCATGTGAGCGGGGAGTTCAGGATTATTAAAACAGCTTCTAGCCGCTAGCTTCTAGCTGCAAGCTTATTCCTGCGCAGGGGGGGGGGCGAATCGCGGTCCTGTGCGCGCACCGTGTCGCACACGCCGGGAACATGCGCAATCTCACGGTCACTGCGGTGTTTGCCGGCTCGGCTGAACGGCTGCGCAAAGAGTTGTGTCTGGCAACCTGGCGGCGAGATTCGCCGTCTAATGCAGCAGGACCACCTTTCATAGATGAAGAGAGCCGGCGCAGCCGGCGTTTGCGTTGAGTTGTGCGGCACGGTAACCGCAGATTGAAGAACGGTTGCGCTTGATTTCAGCACGAGCACGGGATGTGAATGAACGGAGAGCAAGGTTGAACGAACGAATGCTTTGGTTAGTGCGATGCGGTTTTATTGGGGTTTGGGATTGGCGAGCGTAACGGGATTATCGGGATGCACCGCTATCAGGGTGAAATTGGGGATGAGAATGCATCTCGACAAGCTGCTCGTGACGACAATTGAGGCGAACCTGCCGATGGGCCCGGCCATTGCGCCGGGAGCGACCTCGCCTCTGGTGGTAACGTTCACCGACTCAAATGGCAAGATGTGGGTTACGGAGGGAAAGGGCAAGGGCAAGATTCTTTGGTCCGATCTGACGGTGACGCCGAGCGTGGTGACGGTGAACAAAAAAGGCGTGTTGAGCCTGGCGAACGACCCACGGAAAAGCGACGGCAAGACGGGGCATGTGGAGATGACAGTAACGAGCCATCCGGAATTGAAAGCGGCGCTGGATATTCCGGTGCGCTACGACTATCGCCTTTGCTAGCCAATTTCAACGGAGCCAATGGATAGGGTGGATCGGATGGAACGAGTGGAAAGCGATGGCACGTCGGGGTTGAGCGGTTCGACGGGATCGTGCGATCCAGACAATAGCTCAGCCGGAGGAGATGGGGGCAACGGCAGTGACGGTAGCGACGGCGGCAATGGCGGCGATGGCGGCAACGGCGGCGATGCGCCTCCGGTGAAAGTCATGATCGCATTACGGCCGGGCTGCTCACCGCTGTTGCAGGCCGTTGTGAGCGCACCAGGTCGAAAAGACCGGCATTTTCTGGTTGACCCGCAAGGCGGTTCGCTGACCATCACGTCCAATGGAGGGCGCAGGAGGCAGCGGCGGTAGAGGCGGAAGAGGAGGCCGGGGCGGATCAGGGGGATCGGGCGGATTTGGCTGCCCGAGCGGCTCGAGCGGCAGAAGCGGTTCGGACGGACGCGACGGCATTTGCGGGAAGCGATGGATCGCCTGGACGGTCCGGAAGGATCACTATCGTTTACGAGCCCGCAGTGGCTCCTTACCTCGCGGAGGTGAAGACTTCAACAAAGGCGCGCTGGCTCCGATTTATCAGGAAGCTCCTGTCGCGCCTCTCTGCTAGGTGTCCGGATCTAGCGGCAAAGACAAGGATCTGACGGGCGGCGCAACCCGAGGGGCACCTATGTTTTGAAATTGCGTTGATGCATCGTCATCCGGCGGGCTGTGGTACATTGTGCTCACGGTCTCCCTTCTTCATTCCCCTATTTTTCTAACTGAAAATTGCGATTCGCACGAGGTGAGCGCCCATGGCCGCTGCCGGTTCCGCGCACGAGTTGTATGGGACGGCGGGAGCGCCGGCGGATGAGGCGGCGCGCCTGAAGCGGATTGGCGAATCGGCGCAGCGCAAGGCGAGCCTGCGGCTGCTTCCGGTGATCGCGGTGGGCTATGGCCTCGCCTACATGGACCGCATCAACATCAGCTTTGCCTCGCTTGCAGATGAATCGTGATCTGCACTTCAGCGCATCGGTCTACGGATTTGGCGCGGGAATGTTTTTCATCGGGTACGCGCTGTGCGAGGTGCCGTCGAACCTGATGCTGCTGCGCTTCGGCGCCAAGCGCTGGCTGGCGCGCATCATGTTCACCTGGGGATTGCTGGCGGCGGCGATGATGTTCGTGCGCACGCCGCTCGAGTTCAACGTGCTGCGGTTCCTGCTGGGCATGGCGGAGGCCGGGTTCTATCCCGGCGTGATTTACTACCTGACGCTGTGGTTTCCGCGCACGGATGCGAGCGCGCGCGGTGAGCCGGTTTTATGTTTCGCTGCCGCTGAGTTCGGTGGTGATGGGCTCGGTGGCGGGATGGCTGCTGGGACTTGGCGGGAAGCTGGGGCTCTCGGGCTGGCAATGGCTTTTTCTGGTGGAGGGATTGCCGACGGCGGTATTCAGCCTGGTGATTCTGAAGATGCTGCCGGACAATCCGGCCAAGGCGGCGTGGCTGACCGCGGAAGAAAAGGCGTGGCTGGCGGGCCAGCTGAAGGCCGACGGCGAGAAGGCGCACCTGGGGCACAGCGCCGGAGTGATGAAGGCGCTGCTTGAGCCGAAGGTGTGGATGATCGGCGCCTATTTCTTTTTCGCGCTGATCACCAGTTACGCATACAGTTTTTCCGCGCCGGCGATTTTGCAGGGAGTGACCGGCTGGAGCGTTACGAATGTCGGCTATCTCGTCGCGTGCATTGGGTTGGCGGGCGCAGCGGGAATGCTGCTGAACAGCGCGCACTCCGATCGCAAAGGCGAGCGGGCGATGCATTGCATCGTTCCCTGCCTGGTGATGGCGGCAGGCTATTTGACGGCGAGTTATGCGAAGGAGCCGTGGCTGGTGGTGGCTGCGCTGGCCGCAAGTTTCACCGCGTTCATGGCGATGCTGGGGCCGGCACAATGCGGTTCCCATGCAGTTTCTGGCCGGGCGCGCGGCGGCGGCGGGCATTGCAGCGATGAATACGATCACCATGTTCGCCGGATTTGTGGGGCCGTACTGGATGGGCGTGATGAAGGACTACACGGGAAGTTATGACGCGGGATTGAGGGGGCTGGTGTTGCCTTGCCTGCTGGCGGCGGGAACGATGTACGCGTTGACGCGAAGCCTGGTGCGGCGGCCTGTTGCAGCCGGGGCGGAATTGGCGGAGGAGACGATTTAGGTGCGCGTAATGGGTGGTGAAGGCCCAGCTTGCGCAGCGGTGATTTCAGCGTCTTGGCGTACTTCTTCTGCCGGTTCGACTGCGACATTCCTTGCGTCGAACTCTTCGGGAAAATTGACCCTGCATCCGGCGGTTTCTCCGGCCAGGGAGGCGTCCACTTCGTCCAGTCCGGTCATCAGGTTGTGAAACAGCTTTATCATGGCTCGGTTGAGTTCCGCCAAATATCCGGTCAGGTTAGTAGGTAAGTAATAGCCGGTCCGTGACGGCGTGCTATTGAAAGCGGCGGCCATTCAGCTGGAACCGCTTAACATCGAGCGTCTAAGGGAGAGGAACAATAATCGCAGGCGAGGTCTTACGCGATTGGAACATACAGATTATGGCCGGAAGAACTTGGTGCATCATGCTGAGTAAAACCAGCACGCCCCGCTATTTAAAACTTGCGATGGCGTCAAACAAGCGACGGACCGAGAATTTCTGAGCACCGTATAAGATTGTTCGCTGCTATCGACAGAGGTGGGGTCGCAGGAGACGACGTCGTTCCGCTTGGCAAATGCTCATTGCCCCAGCGAAATCGACGTGCAGAATCGAGTCCCTTTGGTGCGCTCGTGCAAAGATCACGCGTTTGGCAAAGCTTTCCGGGTGTACCGAAAGCGGATGCCGACGGGCGTGCTCATGTATCCGTCTTCCTTTCGGAACCGAACGACGCCTCCGTAGCAAGCGCGGCAAAGAAATACTAGATCAGCGCCATTGGGCCTTGCGTTATAGCTGGCAAGTACATGTTCGTAGCACTTTTCTTTTCCCACTTCTTCAAGCAAGGCGAATCGATCGGCATAATGGCGCTTTAGTCTTTCCATATCCTCCCGAAGGTCTCGCCAAATCTCCATCAGCGGTTCGAAGCTGTCGCTCGCAACGGCCTGTTCAGGTGCAAGAACTCCTAAGACCCCACCGCTGCCTAGGAATGGCTCGTAATAGGTTCCGAATTGCTTCGGAAAATGCCCAATAATCGCATCTGCCTGCTTCTGCTTGTTCCCAATCCACTTGAGAAGCTGAGTGCGAAACGGCCTTCCGGGCAGCGAAAGCTCTTCGGGGGTAAACAGTGAGGCTTGCGATGGCGAATCGACTCTTAGCATTGTTTTGATCTTCTACCCCCAGCCGGAATATTCGAACTTTGAATATTCTAAACCGGAATATATCGTGGCGTCCATGAAGAAACGGCGCCTTGCAGACCTCCTGCGCCAAGCCCGCGTTGAGGCGAATCTCACTCAAGAGCAGGTTGCTGAGGTCATTGGGCAGACCCAGTCGTATGTTTCTAAATACGAGAATGGTGAGCAGCGCCTGGATTTGATCGAGTTGGAGGCTGTCTGTAAGGCGGTAGGCACCCCACTGACAGAATTCGTGAGGCGCTATCTTGAAGCCTGATCCGCGGTTTATTCGGCAGCCAAAGGAGTTTTGGGCGCACGTTCAAACCATGAGCCAAAGGTGGGATACACGGATCGGAAAACGAGCGCGATACGCGTCCCCGCGTTGAAGAGATTGGTGAAGAATTCGAACGTGCGCTAAGCATTGTCCACATCGCGAACGCGAAAGGTGAGTTGAGTCCATTCGGTCAGGTTCTCCTTGAGTATTTCAATTACCGTGCCACTATCCTGAACGACATTGTTCAAGGTCAGCTAATGGACAAAGCTGCCGCGCAAGCAGAATTCAGGCAGCTCAAAGCCCGCCTAAAACCTTCATGTCCGCTGCCCATGAACAAGCAGAAGGGGAAGAAGAAGAACTACGCATTCATGACATGTATCGTGAACATGCTTGTGGAAGAGAATATCGGCGATGCGCCCTGTGACTACGATCCCAGAAGTCTGACTATGACGACGCAAAACGCAATGCCGCAGCGCACTCTGGCGCGGCGTGTCGACGGAGCTTTCCCGTCAGTTGTGAATCCGGTGGGAATATGGGAAATCAAGGAATATTACTACACGACGACGTTTGGCAGCCGGGTCGCGGATGGGGTTTACGAAACGCTGTTGGATGGCATGGAACTGGAAGAGCTCGAAGCTGTGGCCGGTCGCAAGGTCTATCATCTTCTGTTTGTTGACGACTATTTCACTTGGTGGAAATGTGGCCGTTCTTATCTATGCCGCATGATCGACATCCTGCACATGGGCTTTGTCGATGAAGTGATATTCGGCCGCGAAGTACTGACTCGCCTACCTGAAATCGTGCGCGAATGGAGAGGCTACTACGATGCCCTTCCCAAGCGGACGTAATCGATAGGCAGACATTTGCGACAACTGAATGCTCGCGTCCTGGAATCTTATTTGCTTTCGGGGCTCCTACAAGCTTACCGCGGCCGGCAGGATCTCTTCCACGTCGACCCACTGCGTGGGGTAGTTGCCGGTGTAGCAGGCGGTGCAGTAGCCGGTTTTGTTCTCGTCGCGGACGGACTTCAGCAAGCCCATCGAGAGACAGATACGCGAGCGAGTCGGCCTCGATGAAGTGGCGAATCTCTTCGACGGAGTTGATTGGCGGCGATGAGTTCGCGCTTGCTGAGGCGTATCGACGCCGTAGAAGCACGGCGAAATGGTGGGCGGGCAACTGATGCGGAGATGGACTTCGGTTGCGCCCGCGCCGCGCACCATGCGGACGATTTTGCGGCTGGTCGTGCCGCGAATGATGGAGTCGTCAATGAGGATGACGCGCTTGCCGGCGAGCAGATTGTGCACGGGGTTGAGCTTGAGGCGGACGCCGAAGTCGCGCACGCGCTGCTCGGGCTCGATAAAAGTGCGGCCGACGTAGTGGTTGCGGATGAGGCCGAAGCGGAAAGGCAGGCCGGCCTCTTCCGCGTAGCCGAGCGCCGCGGTCACGCCGGAGTCGGGCACGGGAACCACGACATCGGCGGCAACGCCGGACTCGCGCGCCAGCTGGCGGCCCATCTGGTCGCGCGACTCCTGCACCCAGCGGCCGAAGATGCGCGAGTCGGGGCGCGCGAAGTAGACGTGCTCGAAGATGCAGCTCGATTGCGGCACGCCGCTCGCGTATTGGCGGCTGGTGACGCCGTCTTCAGAAACCATGACCAGCTCGCCGGGAAGAATGTCGCGGACGAATTCGGCGCGGAGCAGGTCGAAGGCGCAGGATTCCGAGGCGAAGACGATGGTGTCGGGGCCTCGCGGATTTTTCATGCGGCCCATGGAGAGCGGGCGGAAGCCGCGCGGATCGCGGGCAGCGAAGATGCGGTCGCGCGTCATCATCACGATGGAGAACGCGCCCTCGACCTGCGAGAGCGAGTCGGCGATGGCGTCGACGAGCGTGCCGGCGCGGGAGTGCGCGATGAGCTGGACGATGATTTCGGAGTCGGACGTGGTTTGGAAGTAAGCGCCGTCGCGCTCCAGGCGCGCGCGCAGATTGCCCAGATTCACCAGGTTGCCGTTGTGCGCGATGGCGATGAGGCCCTTGGTGGAGTCGACGCGGATGGGCTGCGCGTTGAGCAGCGCCGAATCGCCGGTGGTGGAGTAGCGCGTGTGGCCGATGGCCATGTGGCCGGGGAGCTTGGCGAGCACGTCGTCGGTGAAGATTTCCGAAACCAGGCCCATGCCTTTGATGTTGGCGAGGTGCTGGCCGTCGGCGGTGGCGATGCCGGCCGACTCCTGGCCGCGATGCTGCAGCGCGTAGAGGCCGAGATAGGCTTCGCGCGCGGCGTGCGGATGGCCGTGGATGGCGACGACGCCGCATTCTTCGTGCAGTTTGTCTCCTGCGGTGACTCGCCAGGGATGAGGGAATAGGGATCAGGGACAGGGGAAAAGCAACTGCAGGTCCTTCGACTGCGTTTGGCGATAAGCTGACAACTCCGCTCAGGATGACAGCTTTGAGGTCCGCAGAGTGCGAGAATCCGCGACGCCGGGGATGCCCTGGTAGAGAACCGAGTGCTGCGCGCACGACTCGCGGGACGCAGCAAGCGTGCTCATGCGGGGACCTCGCCGTGGAGATTTGCTTCCAGGGCGGAGGCCCAGAGTGTGCGAAGCTCGGCGAGCGGCGCGGAGATGAAGGGCTCGCCGTCGACGGTGATTTCAAGGCGGCTGCCGCCGGTGGTGCCGATGCGCGCGGAGAGGAAGTTGTACTGGCCGGCCATGCGCGTCGATCTCGGAGAGATTGCCGGGTTCGGCGGTGACGAGGATGGTGGAGGCGGGCTCGGCGAAGAGACCAAAGAGCGGATGAGCGAGAAGCGACGGATCCTGCTCGACGGTGGCGCCGATGCCTTTGGGGAATGCGGCTTGCGCGAGCGCCACGGCAATGCCGCCGTCGGAAATGTCGCGCGCAGAACGGATGAGCTTGCGCCAGGCGAGCACAGCCAGCAGATTGTGCAGGCTGGCCTCTGCGTCGAGGTCGAGCGCGGGCGGACGGCCCCACAGGCCGCCGAGAACCACCTTGGCGAACTCGGAGGAGCCGAAGGCGGTGAGATTTGCTGCGGCTTCCGCGTCGGTCGCGTCGGCTTCTGCGCGCCCTCTTGGTTCGCGCTCAAGCGCGGGAAGCGGATATTGGCTGATGGGCGGAGGATTGAGCGGAACCTTGAGCTTCGGATCGGGCTCCTCGCCGCGCGGAATCGGCCAGAGCAGCACGATGGCGTCTTTCTCGCGCTGGAAGTGCGCGGGAACGGCCTTGGTCACGTCTTCCAGAATGCCGACGATGCCGAGCACCGGCGTGGGATAGATGCCTTCGCCGCGCGTCTCGTTATAAAGAGAAACGTTGCCGCCGGTGATGGGCGTGCCCAGCGCGGTGCAGGCTTCGGCAATGCCGTCGATGGCGGCGGAGAGCTGCGCCATGATCTCGGGCTTCTCCGGATTGCCGAAGTTGAGGCAGTTGGTGGCGGCCACGGGCGTTGCGCCGGTGCAGGCCACTTTGCGCGCGGCTTCTGCGACGGCGTGCATGGCGCCGAGTTTGGGATCGAGATATGCCCAGCGGCCGTTGCCATCGAGCGCCATGGCGAGGCCGCGTTCGTGGTCCCGGACGTTCCTGTGCCCTTGATGCGCATCACGCCGGCTTCGCCGCCGGGGCCCTGCACGGTGTTGGTCTGCACCATGGTGTCGTATTGCTCGTGAACCCAGCGCTTGGAGCAGACGTTCGAGCAGGCGAGAAGTTTCTTGAGGTCGGCAGTGAAGTCGCGATCTTTGGCCAGTTCGGCGAGCGACTTCGGCAGGAGGGTCGAGCGGAACGGGCGCCTTCCATGTGCCGACGGGGCGATGATAGAGCGGCGCATCGTCGGTGAGCGAGTGGTTGGGAATGTCGGCGACCAGCTCGCCGTGATGGCGGATGCGCAGGCGCGGCTCGGGCTCGACCGTGCCGACGATGACCGCGTCCAGACCCCACTTCGCGAAGACGCGCAGCACCTCGTCTTCGCGGCCTTTTTCGGCGACGAGCAGCATGCGCTCCTGGCTTTCGGAAAGCATGATCTCGTAAGCGCTCATGCCGGTTTCGCGCTGCGGCACCGATCGAGCTCGACATCGAGGCCCACGCCGCCGCGCGCGCCCATCTCGCAGGTGGAGCAGGTGAGGCCGGCCGCGCCCATATCCTGAATGCCCACGATGGCGCCGGTCTGCATGGCTTCAAGGCAGGCTCGAGCAGCAGCTTCTCCATGAAGGGATCGCCGACCTGCACGTTGGGGCGTTTCTGCTTCGGAGCCTTCCTTGAACTCCTCGCTGGCCATGGTCGCGCCGTGGATGCCGTCGCGGCCGGTCTTGGCGCCTACATAGATCACCGGGTTGCCCGTGCCGCTGGCTTTGGCGTAGAAGATTTCGTCTTTGCGCACCAGGCCGAGAGCGAAAGCGTTCACCAGCGGATTGCCGCTGTAGCAGGGCTCGAATTTGGTTTCGCCGCCGAGGTTGGGCACGCCAAAGCAGTTGCCGTAGCCGGCGATGCCGCTCACCACGCCTTCGACGATGGAGTGATTCTTTGCTGCGCTCACGCTCTCTGCTGCTTCCGGATCGGCTGGATCGGGCGACTCAGTGAGATCGGCCCGAAGCGCAGCGAGTCCATCACGGCCAGCGGCCGCGCGCCCATGGTGAAGATGTCGCGCAGAATGCCGCCCACCCCGGTGGCCGCGCCCTGATACGGCTCAATGTAGCTGGGGTGGTTGTGGATTCAATCTTGAAGGCGCAGGCCCAGCCGTCGCCCACGTCGATGATGCCGGCATTTTCGCCCGGGCCCTGCACCACGCGATCGCTTTTGGTGGGCAGGCGCTTCAGGTGCACGCGGCTCGACTTGTAGGAGCAGTGCTCGCTCCACATCACGCTGTAGATGCCGAGTTCGGTGAGCGAGGGCGTGCGGCCGAGGGCCGCGAGAATGCGCTCGTACTCCTCCGCGGTGATGCCGTGCTGCGCGAGCAACTGCGGGGTGACGGTGGTGGCTCAGGAACGACGGCGGAGGAGGCGCTGGTCATCGTTGATGCCTCCATTCTCGCACAGGGGTTCGAGCGCGAGCCGGCTGGCGGATGTGGAAAGGGTGGCGGATTTGGCAGACGCGTGAATGCAGGCGGACGCCTCTGCGGGCCGCGGCAAAAAGCACCTGCGGTGCGGCAGTTGTCTTCGGTCGGGCCGCGCCAAGAAAAAAGGCGTGACGCCGGCTATTGCGGATTTTACTTGCTGTGTTGCAGGCGCTACGCTGGTGGCGAATAGGGCAAAGGCTATGCGATACTTTGGGAGCGGACCCCACCCGAGGCCGGGATGGCGGAACTGGCAGACGCAGCAGACTCAAAATCTGCCGACCCTTGTGGTCATGGGGGTTCGACCCCCCCTCCCGGCACCACTTAAGTAATTTTCTATCAATAGTAAACGAGACACCATCCCTGTCTGTTCTTCGGCGTGTATATCGAACAATGACCTTTGCGACGGAAGAAGAGCCGCTCCGTGGGCTGCCACGGAGGGCGCTTGTGGATTGTGCCGGCTGTTAAGGAGTGATTGGTCCGGCTACGGTTAATGCGCTCCTCCTCCGACCCAGTTGTAGGTATATACCCACTTCAGTATTGACGTTCCACAGAAGAAGCCGAACTGATGGTTCGGACTTCCGCTGGGAATTGTGAATGGCTTTGCAGTGACAACCTGGTTTGGACCAGTGGTGTTAATCAGATGCTCATTTTTGGTTTGTTCTCCCTCCCACTCATAACAGGAGGCTCCGCCAGTTGTGCCTGAAGTGATTTGCATGGTGAATGTCTGCCCGGGCGTCAGAGTCGCTGGAGGCAAACTCCAGGAGCCGGTGTCGTGATAGTCGAATCCTTTCGGATCAGCGAGGGCGAAGGAATGATAGGCATACTGACTCTGGCCAGTGCTCTCTATCGTATTGCTGTATTGGTGGTAGAAATCGGGGCCGCTAACCCAGGTTTCGCCCGCAGACGGGATAGCGCCCAGCTTACTGCCCGTTTTTGCATCGGTTGGCGGATTACCGTCCCACACAATCGCAGCCGCACCGCGCTCCCAGTGCCCTCCGCCGGTGTTTGCGGGTGGATTGGAGGTGGTCGATGTTGCGGTGCTCGTTGTGGCGGGCGGTTTCGATGGAACGGGATTGAATGCGATCTCCGCCGCGGCGTACTGTAGGTCGGGGATTCTGTAATCAGCGACAACTTCCAGCTTGAGCTTGCAAGCCTTGCCGGTTTCCGGCTGGACATTCCAGGAGACCTGGAGCTCCTGACTGTGCATCTCCGCCAATTCCTTGCCCAGATCTTTATCTTGATCATTGCCGGGGAGCGCGCAGCCGGTGGCGGTTAGCCGCGCCTTGGGATCGTAGGCCGCAGCGGAGGCCGCATTGGTCACCTTGGCAGTGACCTTGTACGCCCCGGTGTCCCCTTCGGGCTGATACTCGATTACCGGGCGTAGCCCGGAGAAGGAGGCCCGCCACAGGGTGACGACGGCCTGAATGGTCCTTTGGAGTGCCACTATTGGATTGTTGAAATAATATTCTTGCTGATCCCGCGTTTGCTTTGCCTTCAGGATGGTGTATTGGCGAGCCTGCGCGGACTGGCCGACCCAGGGGGAATTGTTGAGGTTCGCCGTGGCATTCGCCCACTCATCATCGTAGCCGGGCAGGCCCTGGCCAGCAGCTTCATGAAATGTGTCCGGCAGCAAATTTCCCGACGGCCGCCCCTCCCAAAAGATGTGGCTGGACTGCTTGTAGTACGCGTCCCCGACCGTGGTATCCCCGTTGTAGTACCAGGGATCGAACCAGTCGAACTCTTTTGGATCGGTCAGGAGGAGGAAGCGAGTTACCTCCGTGTAGAAGTTCCGATTTGGACCATTGGGTTCGTCCACACCCGGAGGTTTGAGGTTTTTGATGGGCGACAGGTAGGACAGGGCATAGGATCCGACGATGTCATCCGGCAATGCGAAGAATCCGGTAGAAAAGTCATCGGAACTGACATGGCTCGGATTGGAAAGCATGTCTTCCGCCCACATATCGCCGACGGTGTCTCTCGGCGCGCCGTTGACGTGGTAGGGGACGAAGATGTCGGCCAGGAAATGAGCACTGTAGGCGGCTCCCTTGGGTCCCGCTTCGGCATTCTTCGCCTTGAGGAGGTTGTCCCGTATGAGAACGGAGTAGTACCGCTCGACCGAGGTTGGGGCGCCCCCTTCCCCGCCGTTGAGCCTGGGATTGAAATAGTGCTCGGCATAGGTGGACCTGCCATGGGCGTCGGCACCCGCCCCGACCATCTCCCAGGTGGTAAATAGCTGCCAGTCCACCCCTTCATTTTCCTTGATTTCCTGGAAGTCGGGGAACCCACTCGTCGTATAGGCAGGATCCGCCTTCAGGCGGTTCAAGGCTATGTTGACGATATATTGATGGGTCTCCTCCAGCGGAGCCACAGATGCCCACGGGAATGCTACTACGGGGAGGAGCACAAAGACTGCAACTACCGCCAGACGCTTCTTCTCGATTCGCATAAGCTTTCTCCTTTGGGGATTACCGATCAAGGGCCCGTTCTGCCGCTAACTTCCGCCCGGCTGGTCAGGCGGAGGTCAGCGAGTTGCGAGGAGGCGCGTCATGGTGATGATGCCATCCTTCTGCCGATCGTCGTGAAAGCGCCCGTTTGCCGTTCGGTTGTCGGGATTGACAGCCAATTGGTAGTAGCCCCGATGCTTGCTACCGTCTTGCCACATATAGTCAACGCGGAACCAGTTGCCTATGACGACCGCAACGCCGGCGGCGTTCCCGGAGCCCCTGCCCACCGCCTGGTAGCGTTCGCCGCCAAGGGGGGTAAAGGTCCAGGTCTCCGCGAGGGATGCTACTTGCCACGTGCCGGAGATGTTTACGGTGTCGGGCGATAGCGGCGCCATGGCAGGTGACGGGCTGGAAGCGGCTTGCGGCGAGGTTTGCACGGGGCTGTTCGGTTCCTTGGTGCCGGACACGCAACATGCACTCCTGGTTGGACCCGGTATTGTCGATTTCAACCAACAAACCGCTTGGCTTCCCTGCACCCCAGGATTCACATAGGTCCAAGCCACGCATTCGTTCTCATTGAGACACTGTTGCTGGCAAAGCGCGGGATCCGGCGTGGCCAGATTAAAGGATCTGTAATCGCCCCCCGGCCGATTGGTCTGGAGTTCCTGTGAGGCGGCAGGTGGCTGGCTGGGAGTTGCTTGTGGCGCAGATTGCTGGGCCATCGTCTGCGTAGGCGGCGTATTGGCGTATCCGTACACTTCGCATTCCTGGAAGTGCAGCGAGCCGGGCTCTGTGAGCTGCAACTTCACGTAGCGGGCGCTGCGGCCGGTGAGATCGACCGTAAGCACGTCGAAGGTCGTGCCGTTGTGCGCATACGCGCGTTCCCAGTGGGAGCCGTCGGTCGAGAGCAAGACCTGGACGGTCTTCGCGCGGTCCTGGCAGCAGGCCTTGCGGTTGTAGAGCTTCAATTGGGTGAGGGTATAGAGCCCCTGAAGGTCCACTTGCCACCAGGAAGGGTTGTCGTTGGGATCGGTAATCACCAACAGATAAGGATCGCGCGGCAACGACTCGAGGATGCCGTCGTTGCCGAACTGTGGCCCCTGATCGATCCCTGTCCCTCTGTAAACGCTGCTCTGGGTTGCGGGCTTGTGCAGGGCCAGGTTGACGACGGCGCCGGAAGGTTGCGGGCTTTCGACCGGGGCACTGGCCTGGGCAGCTTGAACGTGAATTACGGAGCGGGCATCAACCGCGGAACCTGCTGCGTCGCGCACCGTCAGGACGATGTCGCGGTCGCCCAGCCGATTGAGATTTGAATAGACGATGTTATTGTTGGCGACTTTGCTCACTGCCCGCCATTTCTCCATTCATAGCTGTATGGCGGTACGCCGCCAGAAACAAGCGTTTCTAAATGGACTTTGCCGCCGGATTCAACCACCGACTCCGCTGGATCGATACGGGCGGTCAAAGGACCCGTGGCGGCATCGCCAAGCGGACTTGCCGCGGCCTCGCAGGTATACATCTGTCCCGGATTGGCTCCTCCGGTGCAGGAGCCGGTCGGCACGTTTTTGTAAGTACAGTTTCCGCTCCAGCAGACTGCGGTAAAACCGGAAAAGTTGGCATCGCAGCGTTCCGCTACAGGGACGGAACCCGTGGAGCCGCCAACATCGCGGCCTGGACAGTCCCCTGTGCCCACGAGCCTCCAGTTGCCTGGTTGTTGCTGACCCCATAAAGCCGGAATCGATAATAGAAGGAAGAAAGAAAGAGATTGCGCCCGAAATGATGTCTGTTTCATCGGAATTCTCCTCTTCTGGGGCGGTAGCGCCACTTGCTGAGCGATGAAGGGTGCGTTGTAATGCCAGACGGCCGAAGAAACGGAGTCCGAAAAAGACCCGGCAACCTGATCCACGGCAGGAGAAATTCACACCGCCGCCTGAGCGGCTGCGAGCAATGATCCTGCTGTTGGATCAATTGCTCGGAATTCTAGGCAGGGACTGCCGTATTTGTAAAGTGCCGGCACCACACTTCTTGGTGGTTCTTGCTGCTTTAGCTATCTGGACAGTTTCCGAGAAGGCTCCAGGCCACATTCATCCTGGATTTTCTGAGGCGCAATGCACCACGCCAACCCATTCTGCTTGATCCTTTGCCTTTACGGGCGTCGCCGCTCGTGGCACGAAAGCGCCTACGGCCCATCCATCGGGCGGTTTAATGCAGGCGGCCGGGCAGGACGAAGTGCTCCGCGCAGCGCGGCTCGTAGGAGTCGCCGGGCACTTTGATGGGGCTGTCGATGGCCGCGGGCTTGCCGTCGATGAGGCGCTGCGAGTAGAGGGCGCGCGCTCCGCAGTTGCAGTAGGCCATGCACTCAGTGATGCTGCCGCCGTAGGCGTTCACCAGCCAGGTGAGGTTCAGCATCTCGCCGAAGGGCAGGGCGCGGAAGTCCAAATCGAGCCCGGCCACCAGAACATCGTGGCCCGCGTCGAGCAGATGCTTGGTGAAGAGGAAGAGCTGATCGACAAACTGGCCTTCGTCGATGGCGATGCACTCCACGCGCTTGCCAATCTCCTGCTCCGTGTCGCGGATCGAGCGCAGCACCTCCCATGGGTTCGTGGATTTGAACTCGACGGCGCTCATCTTGCCGCCGCCGTTGGGATTGCGGCTCTCCACCACGCCCGGCCCGCCCTTGGTGTCGTCGCTGGGCTTGAGGACCATGACATATTGTTTGGCGTAATGGCGGCGCATGTCGGCGCGGCGCAAAAGCTCCGCGGTCTTGTTGCTGCGCATCGGTCCCATCATCAGTTCGAGCTTGCCTTGCACGTCGAGTCTCCTTGCGTGGGCCGAAAGCGGCTCCAGAACGCAACAAGCGCGGAGCGCCTTCCGGCTTCTCATCATAACGCGGCGAAGGGTTGAAAGACTGGCGTGAATTGGCGAGGATTGAGTGGGCTTTTCCACCACCTCTGGAAAAAAGAAGGCGCGGCCGGCGGATCGTCGCATGGGCCGCGAATTATTTTGCGAAGGCTTTCAATTCGGCATCCACGGCGGCCTTCATCACGCCGCACTCGCCGAAGAAATGAACAAGATCACCGGTGAGGGATGAAGGCTCGCCGGAAAAGTCAGTTGATTGTTCGGCAGAAGAACTCTGAGAGTCCGGGTCAATGGTCCGTGGCGGGGTCCGCGACGGTATGGAGGTCATGCGCATCGCGCCGCCGCCCTGGGCATCCAGAATAAGCGAGGTGAGCTTGCGCGCCACGGGTAGTGGGAAGCTTTCCGCGATGAAGACCAGCTTGCCTCGGGTGGTGATGACGACGGGGCCTTCGTTTGTGGAATAGACCTGCTCGACCGACCCGTCATCGGCCGGAGCGGAGAGATCTGTGGATGTCTCGAGGTGAACGCTCAAATACTTTCGTGCCAAATTCCTGGCGTAGAGCTTGGCGAAGACCTGGGCGGAATCGGCGTTCTTCCAAACCGACAGGTAAAAGAGGCCGATGGATTTGGTGCTGGCCTGCTCCGCCGGGGTTGTGGCGCTGCGCAACTGGCCGGCCCAGTAGAGGCCGCCATCCCAGGCAGGAGTCAGGTCGCGGGCCGAGTTGTCGCCGCCAAAGAGCTCGGTGATGATGTGCACGTCGAGCTCGCCGATCTGGCCGATGTCATAGGCCTCGTAGAGCGGGTCGACGAGGGGATGGATGTCGGGCAGCAGCGGGATGGCGGGGATGCGCTTCTGCTCGTACATCCGCGGATTGATGATCTCCCAGCTCGAGGTCGGCGGGCGATCGAGCGTGCCGGCAAAGGCCGCGGCCTGTCCCCGATCCATCCACACGTCCTGCTCGAAGCTCAGGCCTTCGCGATAAGGAAACAGCATCGACTCCGAGAGCAGCAGCGGCGCGCGCGCCATCACCGGCGAGTCTTCCGTCGAGGTCATTTGCGACCGGACGACATCGAGCACCTCGGGGTCCTTGATCAGGCTCTTGCCCAGCGGCTTCAGGATGTAGTCCATCATCACCGCTGTGGCCTGGCCTTCCGCCACGGCGTCGCGCGCGGTGTCCATCTCGTCCTTGGCCAGGTGATCCTGGTCGCCGGCCGCGTCGTGCGAAACGTTGTCGGGCGTCTGGTCGTCCCACTTCTCCAGGTCCGAGTGCTGGTCTTGCAGGGCGTGGGTCAACTCGTGCGCCATCACCGCCTTTTGCTCATCGGGATCCACCCAATCGAGCAGATTCACGGTCTTGGTCTTGGAGTCGTAGTAAGCTTCGATCTGCTCTTTCAAGAGCGCCAACAGGAAGGGCTTGAGTTCGAAGTCGCGGTCGATCAGCCCGAATTTCTTCAGCACGATCTCGTCGCGCTCCAGCCGCTTCGCGCCCTCGTCCTCGTTGAATTTCTCTTCGAGGTAGCCTTCCACGGCCGCGCGCGTGGTCAACTGGCGCTTGACTGAGCTTTTGATCGGCAGCCCGGTGTCCTCGGAGGAGAACTTGATGAGCTCGTCGACCAGCGCGAAGAGTTGCTTGGCCTGCTCGGGCGTGATTTGGGTGGCCGACTTGCTGCCTTGATTGCCGTGGGATGGAGCGGAATTTGCTGCGCCGCTTTGCGGAGCGGCCCCCGAAGAGGGCGCGGCTGGAGCAGGCTGCTGCGCCCCGGCTGCCTGTGCCGCCGCCAGGAAAACCAGCAGGGCAAGGGTACCCCGGCGCCCGATCCGTCTCGCGTTTGTGTGCCGATTCCTCATCGGTTCTCCCCGTGGGGGTGGGCTCGATTTCCGGGCCGCCGGCCCGCCACTCCGGCGTCACACTTCAAGGCTATAATCAGAAAGCGGTTTCGCGCCAAGTTTCGAGAAATTCCGGCGCGGATCGCGGAACGGTCCCCATGCCCGAGTTCGATCTTGCCGCAAACCTGCAGGCCACCGCGGTGGCCGCCATGCTTGAATCCGCGCGCACGCCGCATCAACTTACCGTCTACCGCGGCGCGTTGACCCCACGAGAGTTGGACGCGCCAGAAGTGGAAATAGCCGCGCTTGCGTCCGGGGCCGCCATCCACGATCTGGGCTGGATGCGGCGCGTGGCCGTGCGCGGGGCCGATCGCTTCCGCTGGCTGAGCGGGATGGTCACCAACACCGTCAACGACCTTTTTCCCAACACCGGCGCCTGGAACCTGGTGCTGAACGCCCAAGGCCACATTCAGGGAGACCTGACGGTTTGGCGGGGAGGCGAAGAACCTTCGCCCCAGCGGCGAAGCCCCTCCGGCACAGGCTCTCCAGGCGGCGACCGGCTGCTGGGAACGCCGTTCGCCGGAGAATCCGGGCTGGAGCTGGAAATTGCAGCCGACCAGATCGATAAGCTACTGGCCCACCTTAACCGCTTCATCATCATGGACGATGTGGAGCTGGTTCCGTTGGGCGAGGAGCAGGTCGGCGAGGCCGGCTCGGAGACGGCCGTGGGCCTCACCGGCCCGCTTGCCGGAGAAGTGATGGAACGCGTCGGTCTGCCGGTGATTGGGAGCCCCATGGCGGGAACCAGCGTGGAGTGGAACGGTTGGGATGTGAAGATTCTGCGCGGCTACGGCGTGTTGGCGCAGCACTACGAGTTCTGGCTGCCGTCGGCGGGGCTGGCCAAGCTGTGGCCGTGCTTGCGCACGGGCGGAGCTACGCCGGTGGGCTGCGCGTCGCTTGAGGCCTTTCGCATTGCCGAGAGCATTCCGGCGTACGGGATCGACATGGTGGAGCGGGACCTGCCCCAGGAAACCTCCCAGATGCGCGCGCTGCACTTCACCAAAGGATGCTACCTGGGCCAGGAGATTGTGGAGCGCATCCGTTCGCGCGGCAGCGTCCACCGCCATCTGCGGCCACTGGAGATCAAGGGTCCCGTCCCCTCGGGCGGCGCGGAGTTGACGATCAAAGAAGTGGCTGCTGCCGGGGACGGAACAGTTGCCGGGCAGATCACCAGCGCGGCCGAGCTGCCGCTCGCGAACGGCCGCCGCGTGTTCGCCCTGGGCATGATGCGCACCGAAGCCGAAGAGCGCGGCCCGGTCTTCCGGTACATGGCGGGGGCTCAAGAGGGAACGGCGCAAATCCTGGAAGCGCCGCCGAAGCTGGTTGCCAACAGTTGCCAATCCCGCTAGCATTGAGAAACAGCGGAGAGGAACCATGCCGACGCGTAATGTGAACCTGACCCCGGAGATGGATCGCTTCGTTGATGCGAAGATCGGAAGCGGTGAATATGCCAATGCGAGTGAGGTGATCCGGGCCGGTCTCAGGGCGCTGAAACGGGGCGATCGAGAAGACCGGGCCAAGCTGGAAGCGATCCGCACGGCTGTTCTGGAGGGGGAAGAGAGCGGGGTCGCAGACGGTGACGTGATGGGCGAGGTGCGCGAAAGGATGCGCAGGCGGGCACTGGCGACAGGGAGAGCATAACCGTTGCCCGAATACCGGTTTTCGCGGCTGGCGCGGCTCGACCTGATCGAGATTGCCGACTACACAGTGGACACTTGGGGTCTGGAACAGGCCAATCGCTACCTTGATGGCTTGGACGGCTGCTTTCGACAATTAGCCCGAACTCCGGGAATCGGGAGGCCATGCGGCCGGATTCGCCGAGGGTACCGGCGTATGGAGCACGAAAAGCACTTCATCATTTATCGTGTGGACGGAGACAGCATCTTTATCAGCCGGACACTGCATCAGAGCATGATGCCGATCAGGCACTTGATTGAGGACGCCTGACAATTGCTCGAAGATTCCTGTTCCCGCTACGCCGCCGGGGAAATCGAGACTTGAGCGCGTGCAGCACTCCAGATGAGAAACTTGAGATTATGAGCGAAACGCCAAAATTCGAAGTGATTGACCGCCGCAAGATCAAGGCCGAAGAGGAAAGCGCGCAAACGGCAGCGCAGAAGCCGGCTGAACCCGCCCCGCCCGCGCCGCAAGAGCCATCGCCCGGGCCGCGGCTCGTGGTGAATGAACCGCGGCACGAGACCGCCACCGAGCAGCTTGCGCAAGCCGAGGAGGGACCGGGATTGGCCGACGAACTGCCGCCGGCGCCGACTGCCCAGGAGAGCCACAAGCAGAAAGCTGCCTACGACGCCTCGGCGCAAAGGCTGGAAGACATGATTCGCGCGCAGAACCCCGCCGTGGGGGCGCAGCCGCCGATGGAATTCGAGCACCTGGTGCAACAGCTCTACGTAACCGCCATGCTGCAGATGGGAGCCGGCGCACAGGAGGGCCAGCAGCCGCGAGTGGATATTGTGGGCGCGCGCACCACCATCGACCTGCTGGGAATTCTGGCGGAGAAAACCCGCGGCAACCTGACGAACGTCGAAGATCGCATGTTGCAGTCGGTGCTTTTCGAGGCGCGCATGGCCTTTCTCGAACTCACCAGCATGATGGCCGTGCCCAACATGGCGCCACCTCCGCCGCCCGCGACGAAGTGAGAAGCAGCTTCTAGCTCCTAGCATTCGACTTTCAACTGCTGGCCGGTTCCATACGAATCCAATGCCGAATTCACGCTTTGCCTTTCGCTGGAGGCCCAATGGCGAGCCATGGGTTTCGCGATTCTCGTACGATGTAGAAAGATGGCACTACGCCAACATAAGCAAAAACCGGCCTTTAGCTAGGAGCTAGAAGCTAGGAGCTAGCAGCTTGAAATGCAGGGTACGCTCACATTTCTAGGCACAGGGACTTCGATGGGGGTTCCTACGCTGGGGTGTGCCTGCGCAGTGTGCACCTCGACGGACCCGCACGACCGCAGGCTGCGGCCCTCCGTACTGCTGCGCTGGACGGATCCCTCACCAAGCGCCGATCACGGCCCCGGCAACGGCAACGACCGTGTCGTCATCATCGATACCGGGCCGGACTTCCGCGAGCAGGCCCTCCGCGAGAGGCTCACGCACGTCGATGCCGTGTTTTACACGCACGCGCACGCCGACCATATTCTCGGCATGGACGATCTTCGCCCGCTGAGCTTCATCGCCTCGCGGCGGGGCGGGCCCATCCCGCTCTTCGCCGATGCGGAGACGACCGCTGTGCTGGAGCAGGTCTTCTCGTACACCTTCTCGCCACATGCCACCTATCCCACGCGGGCCCGCGTCGAACTTATGCCGCTGGCCGCGCGCAATCCGGTGCACGGCGTGGAATTCGTGCGGATTCCGCTTCTTCACGGCGAGCTGCCCATCTCCGGATTCCGATTTGGCAACGCAGCCTACCTGACCGATGTGAGCGCTATCCCGGAGCCGAGCTTTGCGCTGCTCGAAGGCGTCGAGGTTTTGGTGCTCTCCGCGCTGCGCCACGCACCCCACCCCAGCCACTCCACCGTGGAGCAGTCTCTCGAATGGACGCGGCGCATCGGCGCCCGGCAAACCTGGTTCACGCATATCGCCCATGATTTGGGCCACGAAGAAACCAACCGCAACCTGCCTGAAAACGCCAGGCTGGCCTACGACGGGCTGAGTGTGCCCGTAAAGCTATGAGCCGCGATTCGATCCCGTCTGACCGCAGCGCCGCGCCGCGCGCGCCTGCGCCCGCCAAAGACAGGTGGCACGAAGAGCCGGGGTCGTTGGAGTCGAAGTCCGGCGCAACGGCCATCTTTCGCTCGCTCGCTGAGATTCCCGCCGGCTTCGGTCCCACAGTGGCCGCTGTGGGGAACTTTGACGGCGTGCATCTCGGCCACCGTGCGATCCTCGCCGCTGCCGCAGCCGACGCGAGGCAGGCGGGATCGCGCGCCGTGGCCGTCACCTTCGATCCGCACCCCGAGCAGTTTTTGCGCCCCGATCATGCGCCGCGTCTGCTCACGCCATTGCCCGAGCGCCTGCGGCTGCTGGCCCAGACAGGAATCGACGCCGTGCTCTTGCTCCGCTTCGACGCGGTCCTCGCCAATCTTTCGCCGCGCGAGTTCGTGGAGCGGATTCTTGTTGCGGCGCTCGGCGTCCGCAGCGTCCACGAAGGGCAAAACTTCCGCTTCGGGCACGGAGCCACGGCCGGAGTGCGCGAGTTAACCGCGATGGGCGCGGAACTGGGTTTCGCCGTGTGCCTTCATGAAGCGGTGCGCGTGCGCGGGCTTGAGGTTTCGAGCTCCGCCATTCGCGCGCTTATCGCCGCGGGCGACGTGCGCCGCGCGCGCTGGATGCTGGGGCGTCCCTTCGCCGTGCTCTCCACGCCGGCCTCGGGGCGCGGAATCGGCACGCGGCTCTTGGTGCCCACAATCAATCTCGCGCCCTACGCGGAGTTGCTCCCGGCCTTCGGCGTCTACGTTACGCGGCTCACGGTGAACGGGCGCGCGTTTCAGGCCGTGACCAACGTCGGCAACCGCCCGACCTTCGGAGAAGCGTCCTTCTCCGTCGAGTCGCATATTCTCGACTTCGAGCCGATTGACCTCGACGAAAAGACGCCGCTCGAGCTCGAGTTCCTGCTGCGCCTACGGGGCGAGCGCGAATGGCCGTCGCCCGAGGCGCTCAAGGCTCAGATACTCAAGGATGTGGCGCGGGCGAAGAGGTACTTTGCGCGTGCGAAGTAGATTCAACCCAATCTTTCCGAACAAATTTTCAAGTGGTGAGATTGAAGTTCGTTGAGAAAAAGCAACCGCAGATCCTTCGACTCGTTTTGGCGCAAAAAGCGCACCAAAACTCGCTCAGGATGACAGAGTTTGGGTTGGGTTCGTGCTATCCCGGGTCCCAGAGTCGGAACCCGGGGCGCCCGCTTTTCGTGGTGGGTTGAAAGAGGATTGTTGAGGTTCTTGCGATCCCCACCCTTTTCGTAAAGAGGGCGAAAAGTTGGGACACGGGCTTTTATGCTGAGTTGGACGGCAGGTTTGAGGTCGCGCTGTGATGCTTCAGGGGTTTGACGTCAATGCAGGCTTGACTTCGGCTTTATTTGCCGGCCTTGTCGTTGGCTTTTGTGGGGAAGCTAACGCGGGCTTGACGACGAGGGTGCGTTGCCGGGCTGGCCAGGTTGTTTTCGCCACGGGCACTTGCGCGGGAAGCTTTGCGGGCGGCGTGATGTCAGCGCTGTTCAGCGGACCATCTTCGTCCGCCGGGAACTGCTCGTCGTCCTTGCCGGCAATGGCCGCGCGCATGAACGTCATCCAGATGGGCAGTGCGACCACTGCGCCCGATCTGCTTCTTGCCCAGCGATTCGCGGCTGTCGTAGCCCACCCACACGCCGCAGGTGACGGAAGGCGAAAAGCCCAGGAACCACGCGTCGGTAAAGTCGCTGGTGGTTCCGGTCTTGCCGCCCAGCGGGTGATTCAACTGCGCGGCCGCTGCGCCGGTGCCGTGTTCGGTCACGCCGCGCAGCAGAGTCATCATGGTGCGCGCCGTCTGCTGGTCGATGACTTCATCGACGGCGGGCGCATCCTGCCAAAGCGTGATGCCGTCGGCATTCGACACCTTGCGGATCAGGCGCGGCGCCACGCGGATGCCGTCGTTGGGAAAGACGGCGTAGGAGGCCACCTGCTCTTCAAGCGTGATCTCCACCGCGCCCAGCGCCACCGGCAGATAAGGGGGAATGTTCGATGTGACGCCGAAGCGGTGCGCCACGTCGATCACCTTGTGAATGCCCACGCGCGCGGCCAGCTTGAGCGCGGGAATGTTGCGCGACTCGGCGAAGGCGTTGGCGATGGTCATGGCGCCCTTGTAGTCGTTCTCGTAGTTGTGCGGCACGTAGTCGCCGAAGCGCACCGGCCCATCGACGATGATGTCGGTGGGCTTGACGCCGTCTTCGACCGCGGCCGTGTAAACGTAGGGCTTGAAGCTCGATCCGGTCTGCCGCTCGGCCTGCGTGGCGCGGTTGAAGACCGACAGCGCGTAGTCGCGGCCGCCCACCATGGCCAGCACGTCGCCGCTGGTGTTGTCCATGGCCATCAGCGCGCCCTGCGCTCCCGAGTCCTGCTCCAGCGATGCACGCCGCTCTCCGCTCTCCGTCGGCTGCGCTCAGCCGCACATAAATGATGTCGCCGGGTTTGGCCAGCGCGTCGCCGTAGCGCACGCCCGTCCACTGCCAGTCGGCGGGCAGCAGCACGATTTCCGAGCCTTCCTGATCCGGCGGCCCAATGCGCGCGTGAATCTCAAGCGGGAGCGCGCGCGTGACCAGCGCATGCACGTAGTCGCCGGGGCCTGCCGTCGCCGCCCAGTCGGGATGCCGGTAGGCGTCGAGCGTTGCGCCGGCTGGCAAGAACATTTTCGAGCTTGCCGCTTCCATCCGTGCCTGCGCTCGTAGGCGGCCACGCCGTCGGGCACGGCGCGATTGGCTACGTTCTGCAAGTCCAGATCGAGCGTGGTATCCACGCGCAGGCCGGCTTCGTGCACCTCCTCGGCGCCGAAGTGCTTTTCCAGCTCGCGGCGCACCTCTTCCTGGAACCACGGCGCCACCGAGCCCTCGGGCGGCGCAAGGTGCAGGCCGAGCGGAGCGTTGCGCGCCTCTTCGGCCTGCGCGTGCGTGATCGCGCCGTCCGACTCCATCTCGCTGAGCACCAGGTTGCGGCGGCGCAGCGCGCGCTCCGGATTCAGCATCGGCGAAAACGCCGCCGGCCCCTTGGGCAGTCCGGCCAGGAGCGCCGCCTCAGTCAGGGTCAGATCCTTGGCGTGCTTGGAGAAGAAATACTCCGATGCGGCCTCGAAGCCGTAGTTTCCGCTGCCCAGGTAAATCTGGTTGCCGTAGAGCGTGAAGATCTGCTGCTTGGTGAAGGCCCGCTCGATCTGGATGGCGAGATAGGCCTCCTGCAGTTTGCGCCTGGCGGTGCGGTCGGAGGAGAGAAACAGGTTGCGCGCCAACTGCATGGTCAGCGTGGATGCGCCCTGGGCGCGGCCGTGGCGTGCGGATGTCGTGCCAGGCTGCGCCGGCGACGCGAAACACATTGATGCCCCAGTGCGACTCGAAGTTTTTGTCTTCAATCGAGATCACGGCCTGGCGCAGCACGGGCGCGAAATCGTCGTAGCCCACCACCTCGCGCCGCTCCAGCGCGAAGGAGCCGATGACGCGCCCCTTGCGGTCATAGAGATCGGTGATGGTGGAGGGGCGGTAATGCTCCAGGTCGTCAATCTGCGGCAGATCGACGGAGTAAACCAGTGTGAGCCCGGCCAGCGAACCGGTAACAGCCGCGAGCAGCACCAGCACCGCAATGGCGGAGCGGCCGGCCAGCTTGCGGCGGCGGCGCATGGCGGAAGCCGGCGGACCGGCAGAGCGGCGCGCGCCGGCGCCGGTACGAGCGGTTCGAACGGTCTGATTGGACGTGGCAGCCAAGGCGGGTCTGGCCTCGCGGGCAATTCTCCAAGCGCGCGAGGTGGAGGAATGCCTCTCACTATAAGGCTAGCATTGGATCGATGCGATAAAACTGCGCCGCAGCAAGCGCGCACCACGCCGTGCAAGAGCGGGAAACAACGATGCCAATTGCGGAGACGATTGCAGGATCGGCGGGCCGGCCGCATTAGCCGTTCTTCGCCTTCAGCAGCGCCAGCGCCTGGTTCAGCGGCTCGTCGCCGTTCGACGGCGGCAGGGGCTCGCCATCGTCCTCGGGCGATGCGACCACAACATTCGGCGTGACGGCATCGTCCTGAATCTTCTTGCCGTCGGGATCCTCGTACTTGGCCACCGTCAGCATCAGGGCGGCGCCGTCGGGCAGGTCGATGGTCCTCTGCACCGCGCCTTCGCCGAAGGTGCGCTCGCCCACCACGTCGCCGCGCTTCAGATCCTCGATCGCCGCCGCAGTCAGTTCCGGCGCGCCGTAGGTGCCGCGGTTCACCAGCACGGCCACCGGCGCGTCGGTCAGGCACTGCGCGGGATCGGCGGTGAAAGTCTGCTGGGGAAATTTCTGGCCTTCGAGCGTGGCCAGGGTTCCCTGCTTGATGAAGAAGTTCGCCAGGCGCAGGCCCTGCTTGGGGTCGTCGCCGGTGGTGTCGCGCAGGTCGAGCAGAATCTTGTGGCCCTTGCCCGCGGCTTTGATTTTGGCCGCGATGTCGTCCACGCGAGCCGCGGTCAGAACGCCCGGCTTCAGATAAAGAATGGTCGCGTTCTCGTAAAACTGCTCGCCAAGCGGCGGCGCCGCAACCACCGCGCGGGTGAGCGTAATCTTGTCGGGATCGGGCTTGAAGGGCCGCACCACCGAGATTGTGACCGTGGTGCCGGGCTTGCCCTTCAGCATGAAGCGGAGCATGGCCAGCGGCAGATCGTGCGTCGACTGTCCGTCCATCAGATCGATCACATCGCCGTCGCGCAGGTGCTCCTGGTCGGCGGGCGAGCCGGGCAGCACGTTCACGACGGTGGCGTAGCCGAAGCGCTTGGAGATGGTCAGTCCCACCTGCGCGTTCTCCGTGGCGGGGCGGTCCTTGTAGATCTTGTACTCGGCCGCCGACAGATAGCTCGAATCGGGATCGAGCGAGTCGAGAAGGCCGTGCAGCGCGCCGTTGGTGACCTCGCTGATGTTGGGCTCGGTCACGTAGTAGTTCTGGATCTTGCGCAGAACCTCGGCATAGACGCGCATCTGGCTTGTACGCGCCATCCTGTTCGTCGCCGGCATGAACGCCAAGCCATCCGAACTCGCCCAGAACGTAACCCAGGCCAAGCGCGGCGAAGATCGCCACGGAAATTGCAAAGACGGAGCGTTGAAAGAATCGGGACACACACACCACCAGCGGCGGCCGCAAAGGGAAGCCGGCCGCACACACTCTATAGACGCAATGATACCCCAAGTGGCGCGCGGAAAGCCTTGCGGAGCCGCGCAGGAGCCGGAAATCAACGACTTGGCAAGGCGAATCCGCCAGCACCACAACCGCAGCGCCGGGCCCTCAGCGTGGGATCGCGAAGCGGATGGTCAGCCGATTGCCGCCGGCGAGGCGCTGATAGGCGAGGCTGCCGGCGAATTTCTTGAGCAGCCGGATGCCCTGACCTCCAGGCCGAAGCTCATCGATCGACGCTGGAACCGGCGCTTCTTCCACCGCCGAGGGTGCCAGCGGATCGAACGGAGGGGCCTGATCTTCAACGACGAACGTGAGCTCATGCGCTCCGCCCGGCGCGCAGTCCACTGTGCAATCCAAGGTGATGGCGTGGTTCGGCTCGCCGCGGTATCCGTGGTGAATGATGTTCGAGAGCGCTTCCTCAAGGCAGAGATGAATGGCGAACTGCGTATCCGCTGGAACTGCGTGCTCGGCGGCCAGGGCCTCGACCCACCGCCAAACCAGCGCGAAGTCGTCGAGCCGGCTCTGCAGGGTCAGCCGGGACAAGGGCATGACTTTGTCTTCTCCGGGCATGATTGCCGCCAGCCAACGGGTTGAGCTCATTCGAACGCCGCCAATGCGGCCCCAAGATCCTGGTGAACCGGAAATAGCGAATCGATGCCGGCGGTCTTCAGAACCGACGCCACCATCTCCGTGGGCGCGAAGAGCACAACCTTGCCGCCGCGGCTGTGCACCGCCCGCGCGGGAATCACGATCGACCGCAAGCCCATCGAACCGAGGAACGAAACCTTTTGCAAGTCGATCAACAGCTTCCTGGCGCTGCCCGCGATCAGGTTCATCTTCAGGTCCACAACTGCTGCTCCGGCGATGTCCATGCGCCCATCCAGTTCGACCCTGGTTACGCCGCCATCCATTTCTTCCGTCGAGATTTGCATTGCGATCTTCCTTCTTTGCGTTGCGAATTCCTGGGGATCTTCCGCTGCCGCTCTGGCCGTTCCGGAATTCCACGCGGCCGGCGCAAGCTAGCGTGATGCTACCGGCCAATTGTGACAGTCCCGTTACAAAGCCCCGCGATCAGAACGGCAAAATGCCGCTCAGACCGCTGGAGAAAGAAGCGAAAAGCTGTGCATCCTTGCCGATCGGCAGAGTGACCTTTCCCTGCGCCTTGCCCTTCTCCATCAGTTGGACCTTCAGGGTCTTGCGTCTTTTTGGCTTTGAAGTCGTCGCTCACGATGTTCGAGGCCCACTCCTGGCCGCCGCTCTTGATGGTCACACGAAACGTCTGCACGCCAGGCGGAACATACAGATTGTCCAGGTTCGCGCCGTCGCCGGTCACGAATTGCAGGTAGGCCTGCCGGTTCCTGTTCACAGTGAACGCGAGCCCGTTGGGGAATTTGCTCACATCGATCTTAAGCTTGCCATTTTTGTTCGGGTCGGCCTTGCGAGGATCGAAGCTCGCAGCGGGAGCGCCCGCCGCCTGCTGGGGATTCGCGGGCGCGGCGGGAGTTGCAGGGGGCTTTGCGCCGGGGGCAGGCGCGGCTGGCGCAGGAGGCTGCGAAGTTCCTGCCGAGGGCTTCGCCGGAGACGGTTTTGCCGCGGGGTTTGCCGGCGCAGCCGCGGGAGTTGCGCCGGGCGCGGGCGCTGCTGCCGCCGGTTGACCCTGCAATGCGGGAACGGCGATCTCCGGCTCCATCGCGGGCGCGGCCGGTTGCGGCGCGGGAGGCGTGGATGCTTGTTGCTGCGCGGGCATTGCCTGCTTGTGATGCTGGTACCAGAACCATCCGCCCGCCGCGACGATCGCCAAACCCGCCACCGACAACAATGCCATGCCGAAAACCGACTCAGCCCGCGCGGGCTGGGCAGTCTTTTTCGCCGCGCCCTGGAAGCCGGCCGACGGGCCCGGCTGCAGCGATGCCGCCAGCGATGCCGCGTTGAACCCTGGCGGAATGCTCGAGGGAGTTGCCGCCGGTCCCAGAGTCCTGTCGGAGCCGCCTGCCGTCGCCGCCATCGACTGCATCGCCGACGGTGTGGCGCCGGTGCGAATGGCCGCCAGGTCCTGCGCCAACTCTTCGCCGGTCTGGTAGCGGTCCGCCGGGCTCTTCGCCAGGCATTTCATGATCACGGCTTCCAGCCGCGCCGGTATGGCAGGGTTGAGTTTTGCCGGCGGAATCGGCTCCGTGTGAACCACCTTGTAGGAGACGGACGTCATGGTCTCGCCGGGGAACGGCTGCTCGCCGGTGGCCAGCGAGTAAAGAATCACGCCCAGCGAAAACAGGTCGGCGCGGCCGTCGATCGGCGCGCCGGTAAACTGCTCCGGCGGCATGAACGCAGGGCGTGCCCAGCAACTGGCCGGTGGTCGTAATCTCGCTGGCCGCGAGCTTGGCGATGCCGAAGTCCGTGATCCGGGGCCGCTCGCTGCCATAGACCTCGCGCGAGGTCATCAAAATGTTGGCGGGCTTGATATCGCGGTGAATCACGCCCTGGCGGTGCGCATAACCGAGCGCGTCGGCCATCTGCTGGCCGATCTCGCACACGCGGTCGAGCGAATACCGCTCGCCTTTCTTGATGACGTCGGCCAGCGTCCGTCCCGCGACAAACTCCATGACCAGAAAGGGCGCGCCCTCGTGCTCGCCCACATCGAAAACGGGCACGATTCCCGGATGCGCCAGAACTCCGGAGGCCCGCGCCTCGCGGTAGAATCGCGTCCGATACTCCTCACTTTGCGCGCCTTGGAGTGCCGTGGAATGGATGGTCTTCAGGGCCACAATGCGGCCGACAACAGGGTCGCGGGCCTTGAAAACGCTTCCCATGGCGCCCCGTCCCAACTCCTCGACAATCTCATACCTTCCAATGACATTGGGGCGCTCATGGTGTGGATTGTATCAATCCGGCCTCGGGGCTTTAGCCGATCTCAGCCTCTAAAATCTTGGCCTTACGGTGGTTTCTCGCCCCCGTCTGCGCGCGTCGGAGCAGGCATCAGGCCGGCTTGCGGTAGCGCACCACCAGCAGGGTCAGATCGTCGGATTGCTTGGCCCCCCGCGTAAATCCGCGCACCGCATCGAGAATCGACTGTTGCAGTGCTTCGACAGGTGTGGCTTGCTGCCCGGTAAGAACCCGGGTCAGGCCCTCGACTTCAAAAGGCTCGTGGTTGGGGTCCTCGGCCTCCGTCACGCCGTCGCTGAAGAGCACCAGCGTATCTTCCGGCTCAAGCTGCAGCCGCGCCGACGTGAACTCCGCCTCCGCAATCAGTCCCACCGGGAACGACCCTTCGGTGTAGAGTTCGCTCACCTTGCCCTGGCGCAGCAACAGCGGCGATGGATGCCCGGCCTTGATGTACTCAAACATGCCGTCGTGGCCTATGATGCCGATGAACATCGTGGCGTAGCGGCCGACCTCAGCGTGCCGGCACAGAAAGCGGTTGATGTGGTTGAAAACCGTCACGGGATCCGCGCCCATGGTCATCCCTGACAACGCGCCCTGCAGCATCGTGGTCAGCAGCGCCGCGCCCAGCCCTTTGCCGCTCACGTCCGCGATCAGAATGGCCGTGCGGTCCTCGCTCACCGGAACCACGTCGAAGTAGTCGCCGCCCACCTCGGTGCACGGATAATGCACGCCGGTCACGGCCAGATGAGGATAGTCGTTCAGCCCATGCGGCAGCAGCGCCTGCTGGATGTTGCGCGCGATCGACAGCTCCTGCTCCAGCCGCTGGCGCTCGCGTTCCCGCTCCACCAGCCGCGCATTGTCCAGAATGCTGGCCGCCTGCACCGCCAGCGCATCCAGAATCTGCCGGTCGAGCGCCGAAAACGCAGCGATCCGCCGCGAGTCGAGATAGATGACGCCCAGCAACTGGCCGTGCTCGCGCTCTGTGCCCGTGTCGATCGTGGAGCGCGACGAGGCATACAGCGGAACCGCAACCACCGCGCGCAGCCCCTGCACCACGATGCTCTCCGCCGACTTCAGGTCCAGGCCGGCCAGGTTCAGGTCCTCGGTAATCACGCTCGCTTGCCGGTCGATCGCCTGGTTGATCGCCGTCTGGCTCGGGTTCAGCGTCTCCGGCGGCAGGTCCTCGCCCTTGTTGCCGCGCGCCAGGCGCACGCGCAATGCGCCCGCGGCGTCGCGCTCAATCAGCAGCCCGCGATCGGCGTGCGTGATCGAAATCGCGTGATCCAGCATGGTGCCCAGCACGGACTCGACAGGAAGCTGCGAGTGCAGCAGCGACGTCGCCTCCAGCAGCAGATTGAGCCTGCTCAATCCGCTGGGGGCCGCTGCGCCGGAGAAATCGGAAAGCGAGCCGATGCGCGTGAGCAGGTTGGCCACCGACTCCTGCGGCGTGGGCGCCGCAGCCGATGCCGAATGGAAAACGATCTGGTAGCTGCCATCAATGCCGAAGGTGATCGATATCGCCGTCGCGCAGCGAATGTTGCCCCACCTTCTTGCCGTTCACAAACAGGCCGTAGCGATTTCCGCGGTCATCCAACCGGTAGCCTGACCCATCGCCGACAATCGCGGCGCAGCGCCGCGAGATGCGCCCGTCGGCAAGCTGCAAGAGGTTATCGCCCTCGCCTCCGCGGCCGATGGTGAACGGAAACTGCGTCACCGCGACCCTCTCGCGCGAGCCGTCGGGAGCAATCACGTCGACTACGGGTTCCGTCTGCTTGGAATCGTCGTTCATGGCTGCCAACGCTGCAGAATTGTAGCACGCAGCAGATACAACACTTGACAAGAATCTCGGTCCGTTGGCGGGGCTCTTGGGTTTCGCGCGAAAACCAGGCGGGAGGGTGCGCGCATCAAGAGGAGCCGCAACATGGAACAGCGAATCATGGAAAGATTGAAGCAGCGCAAGGTCGGGCTAAAAGCGGCAGTTCTGCGCCGGGCGCGAGGCGCAATGCGCTTTTGCCACAAGGAGAAATGACAATCAATTGACAAAGGACAAACGATCCGGAGACACGGTCGAGACCGCATCTCGCTATGGTCGGAGTTATGGAGCATCGAAGACTGCGTTCTCACATTTCCCGATTGACCCAGCCGGCCGCCGCCGTTCTTTTCGCTTTCGCCATCGCATTCATGGCGCCACGCGGGGCGGCACAAGACGTACCGTTGCTCTCCGGCGGTGTCGGATTCTTCACCAGCACCAACGGCGGCAGCACAAGCTATCAGCCTCATATTGAGCCGCTCATCGCCGCGCCCATCGGCAAGAGTTTTCTGGTCGAGTCGCGGGGAATCATCCTTGAGGAATTCTCGCCGAAAGGCGGTGGCCAGTCCGGATACGATCACGCTCACTTCGCGGACATGATCTATTTGCAGGGCGACTATCTGGCTACAAAGAACCTCACGGTTGTTGCCGGCGATTTTCTGCTGCCCTTCAATACGTACAATGACCGCCTGTCGCCGATCTGGATTGGGAATTTCCAGGATGGTCCGTTGACCGCGGGCATGGGCACATTGGGTTCAGGCAGCGGGATTGGCGGCATGGTGAGCGGCTCCGCGGCTTCCAGCAGCAAATACTCGATCAGCTACAACGCCTGGTTTTCTGCGCGCAGCGGGAATTACTACTTCAATTCCGAGCGTTCCTCGGGCGGACGCGTATTCCTTTACCTGCCGGAAAGCCGCCTCGAAATCGGGGCCTCGTACGATCGTCTGCTGCAGGGAACACAGGAGAACTTTGTTGGCGCGCATGTGTGGTGGGAACCCGCGGAGACAGGCCTTCGCCTGCGCTCGGAGTACGCGCGCGGCCAACATGCGCAGGGCTACTGGATCGAAGCCGACTACCGCGCCAAGGCCTTCGGGGGCTACGACAGTTGGCTGGGACGCTTCGAACCCGTCTTTCGCATGCAGCAGACCTTCCGCTTCGACAACCTCGCGAGCGATGGCGTGCCGTCAGTGAACACGCAGCGCGCCGACTTCGCAGTCGACTACAACCTGCCTCACAACACGCGAATCCTCACCAGCTATTCCCGGCAGTTGTCTTCCAGCCCGGAATGTAAACATCTGGGAGACGGGCATCGTGTACCGGTTTCTCTTTCCAACCTGGAAAGGGAAAGCACAATAAGCCGATCGTGCGCCGAGGGTTCGCCGGCGAACGAGGCGAGGCAGGCATTGCGGGCTGTTTCGTTATCCAAGCGCGAGGCCGTTTAGAAACGTAGTCTCCAGAGCCTCGGTGACCAACGCCTCAGGTTCGGCATCTGGATTTGCTGAGCGCATCGCCGCTGCATCTTTCCCGATACGCTGGATTGGCTCCTCAACCAGATAGCCATCGTGAAGCCGGTACACGCGCTGAGCAAACTGGTGGGCGTGCAGGCGATGCGTCACCAACAGAACGGCCATGTCGAGTGCGCTCAGGTTCGCAAGCACCTGCCGCTCGTTCTCCTCGTCCAATGCCGATGTCGCCTCATCCAGCAGCAGGAGCTGGCTCCCACGCAGGATGGCTCGCGCCAAACCCAGCCTTTGCCGCTGCCCTCCCGAAAAGAGAGCTCCGTTATCCCCGGCGCGCGTTTCCAGTCCAAGCGGTTGCGCCGCGACAAAGTCCGCCAGCTTGGCTGCAGCCAGGGCTTTCATCAGCTCTTCGTCGCGCTTCGACGGCAGCCCAAAAAGCAGATTGTTCCGGATCGTGTCGTCGAGCAGCGGGATCTCTTGCGGTACATACGCAATGGCCGCGCGGTCGATCCGCACCTCGCCGGTCACAGGATCGAGCACGCCGGCAAGCAGGTTGAGGAGCGAACTCTTGCCAATTCCTGAAGCGCCGTGCAGCACCACCGTTTCACCTTTTCGCAGGCACAGGTTCACGTTTCGCAAAACCGGCGCATCTTCATGGAACCAGAAGCTCACCTGATCCAGTTCCAGCACGAAGCCTTCATGAGGCAGCTGCGCCGGCAAAGCAGGCGCGCGGTACCTGCGGCATTGGCTCAGCTCCCAGTCAATGATGCGCACGTTTTCGTACGAGCTCTCCATCTGGCCGGCGATCAAAGAGACTTGGCTCACCAAGGGAAGCAGTCGCCGCGAAAGCACGAAATAGAACGCCAGAAGCGAGAGAAGCTGGCGAGTGTCCCCCTGGCGCAGTTGAACCGCAACGATAAGGGCGAGGAAGAGCAAAATTGTTCCCTGTTCAGCAAGGATTCGCGCTACCTGGGGAAGAAACACGGCACTGCGATGACTCGCGGCAAAGCCCTCTGCTTCGCTGCGGATGCGATCGTGAAAAAAGGCCTGGTTCCCGTAAGTGCGAACCTCTTTTCCCGATGCAAACAGGTCGGCCAGGTTCCTCTGCAGGCTGTTGAGAGACTTCTCCCGGTTCGAGGCAGCGTCGTGAACCTTTCTTCGGATGAGTAGCCGATGCACGCAGTAGAACGCCGCGAGGGCGCAGGCGAAACCGCAGGCCACGGGCACGCTCTGATACACAAATGCGGCAGCCATGGCCGCGACGATGACCACCCCCGCCGTCAACTCAATGCAGCGATGGTAGAAATCGGCGGCTTCGCGTGCTGTGTGCATCGCGTGGTTCACGAGCTCGCTGCGATTCCGCTCCACGAACCGTACCCACTGCATTTCGCTGTAGCCCTGAGTCAGCCGAAGCAGGAAATCCACGTAGAGATTCTGAATGTGCCGAAAGACGGAGCGCGACGAAAAGACGTCGACGCAAGCACGAACCACGACCAGGATGGCTGAAAGCAGCGCAGCCAAGAGGATCGTCCGCGGCGTCCACCACGATGAATGCGCGGGTGTGCGCCCCTGCAGGAGCAGGAAGAGCACGTACATGGCCGCGGCGAGCGCAAGATCGCAGAAGCCGACCGCGATCCTCGCCGCGGTGAGGAATGCAAACAACACGCGCTGGCGGTTTCGCAGAAGTCCGAGCGCTCTCCGCCGCCGCGGGATTTCCGGAGAACGCGGGTCGATCTCCGAGATTTCATCAACGCGCATGCCTGACAGGCTCCTCTGGCTTCAAGGGTACCCACGCACAGGATGAAAAGTTGTCAGACGCCCGTCGTTGAAATGTCAGCGGATTGTCATGAGAATGCCCGTGCACGTATACCCCGAGCGGCGCGGCCCTAACGCAGGCGTTTGTTCCAATCATGTTGCCGTCACCGTCAGCTTGCCGGGACAATCTGATGACAACCTTCAGACGCTCTCGTGACATGCTGCGCCGCAAGGGCTCTTAGCCTGTGCATATGCAGCGCCGATCGAAGCAAGGGGACTGCCGATTTCGCCGGTCGCGTTTCGCTTCGAGCCGTTTTTCCTGAGGATTATGAACCGGCTGCCGCATTTCGATCTTCGACGAGGAGCGACGATGAACCACGTGAAGCAGATGATGGTGAGCTGTCTGGCGCTTGCCGCAACGGTAGCCATCGCCCAGGTAACCAGCACACCGCGGCAAGGGCGGCCAAAGACTGCTCCGCAAGATCAAGGTGCCGCCTCCGATCGCGGGCAGGAGGTGTTCCATCAGAATTGTTCCCGCTGCCACAACGCACCCGAAGGATTTTCACCGAGTATCTCCGGCAGCATCGCCAGGCACATGCGCGTGCGCGCCGGGCTGAGCGATGCAGACTACAAGGCGCTTCTCAAATTCCTCAATCCGTAGCGGGCAATTCCTTTGACAGCCCGCGGCCCCGTCGCCATGACAACATCCTGACAATCGAAGAACCGCGGCGTGACAACTCCTGCAATCTGCACAGTTAGGTTGTCATAGAGTGGCAGGTTGGTCTGCCCGCAAGAACTGGGCCCTTCGGCAGCCATGTTGCTTGCCACTCATTGGTGAGAAAAGACGCTAGGAGAATCCATGAAGAACAAATTGAGGTTGCTCGCCTTGTCTGCCGCGCTGCTCACTGGAGCAATCATTGCCCCCGCGGTAAGGGCACAGGCAGCGCCCCAGCGTATTGAGATTACGGCCAGACGATCTTTCTTCACGCCCAACGAGATCACTGTCGAGAAGGGGCGGCCCGTGGTGCTGGTGCTGAAAAGCCTGGATGTCGGGCATGGAATTCGCTTTCGCGACTTCAACGTCGATGTGAAGGTGAAGGCCGGCGGGACCGCCGAGGTGACGTTTACCCCCGATAAGACCGGAGATTTCGTAGGCCACTGCTCCGTGTTTTGCGGGGATGGCCACGGCTCAATGAAGATCGTGCTGCACGTGGTGGGTTAGCGATGTGGAGGCTCGTCTTTGCAGTTGCCTTGGTTTCTCTCGCTTGCGTGGCCGGTTGTAAAGCCACGCCTCCCGGAAGGACGGAGACGGCGATCGTCACCTTTGCCAAGCATCATGCCTTCATCGGAAACAAGAAGCAGAAGAATCCGCTGCCCGGCAACGCGGCAACTTTGGCAGACGGCAAGGAGGCGTTCTCGCACTATTGCGTTGCCTGCCATGGAATGGATGGACAGAATACCGGCGTTCCGTTTGCCGATCACATCTCGCCGCCCATTCCGTCCCTCGCTTCAACAGAAGTCCAGCGCTACAGCGATGGGCAGTTGAAATGGATTCTCGACAACGGCATCTGGCCTTCCGGCATGCCCGGCTCAAAGGGAACCTTGAGCGACGACGAACTCTGGTCCATCGTCGTCTACCTTCGCCACCTGCCGCCGGCGGGCAGCCAGGGAATCCCGGATATGTATACGCACTGACGCTGTACAACCTTGTACGTCTCGCTTTTGAGGTGTTGTGAGCGCAGAGATCACGGTAACGGAGATGGCGAACGCCAGACAGGCAGAAGTTACGGGCCTGGCGTTTGCCGTTGGTTTCTTTTTCTCTTTCCGCCTCAGTATCGTGCTCCTTTCGGTCCACCTGCTCGGGCTCGAACCGAGCACAGGCACGGCTTTGAGTCTCGGCTTGGACCTCTTTCTGCTTTGCCTCGTCTGTTTCGATTCGATCGGCGCGAGCCAACGCACATTTCATGCGATGCTGCGATTGCCGGGCATTCGCTGGGTCCTCATCTTCCTGGCTTTCTCCTGTCTCAGCCTGGTGTGGAGCGAGACGGCGTCTTTGCCGGATTCGATTGCTTATTGGCTCGGATTGGCGATTGACGTTGCCATCGTGGTTTTGTTGCTTCGCCGCGGTTCGGGAGTCGAAGATGCCTATTCGATCATGAAGGGATTTATCTGGAGCAGTTGCTTCCTCGCACTGGCCGCGTGGATCATGCCGGCTCCAGCGGATCTCCGTCTGGGAGACGAACAGTTCTTCAACACCAACGAGATCGGCAATCTTTGCGCCTTTGCTATCTTCTTTGCCCAGTATCTTACGCGCAGCGAACAAGGGAGCTGGAGATTCGCCAAGTTCTTCCTCGCGATCACTCTTGTGCGCAGTTTGAGTAAGTCAACGCTCGTTGCCTTTCTGGTAAGTGAAAGCTTTCTCGTCATTCTCGACAGATCGATGAGTCGAAAGACCAAGATTCTTCTTATGACGTGTTCGCTGTTGTTGGTTCTTGTCTTTTGGGGACTCTTTGAAGCCTACTACGATGTGTACACAACGGCCGGCAATCAGGCCGAAACCCTTACCGGCCGCACCGCAATCTGGCTTTACGTCGTAAGCGCGGTGTGGGACCATCCCTGGAGTCTATGGATCGGTCACGGATTTGACTCTTGGTGGAAAGTCGTGCCGCCTTTCGGAAATGAACTGTTTGAAGCAAGACACGCAGAGAACGAACTGTTGCAACAGTTCTATGCTTATGGCGTCGCGGGCGTTGTTCTGCTTGCCGGGTTATACGGAAGCCTTTATCGGCAACTGCGCAAGCTTCAGCCAAGCGCCACAAGGATCCTGCTCTTCTGCTTCTTGTTCTTCATCGTGATTCGCGGACTTGCTGTTGCCGATTCTTTCGATTTTTTGCTTCCGTTATGGTCGATCGTCTTGATCGGTGTTTTGTTGGATCACGAGAGCGCCTCCCGTAACGATCCGGCGATTTCTCGCCTTGAACAGCGAGAGCGCTTTAGTACATGAGAAGCTTGGTTTCGTTCCAGTCGCCTGGAATTGTCATACCTTTGTAATTTTTGGCGATCATCTGGCGGAATCGGTCCTGGATCATAGAGAATGTTAGTGGAAAGGGCTTCAATCATGGTCGAAGCTACGGAAGTTATGACAGAAACCCAAAGCGGCGTCCTGCCCTCGGTGAATCTCGGTACCATCCTGATCGTAGAGGACGATCCCCGCATGCAGCGCACGCTCGAGAGAACCTTCACTCAGGAGCACTACGCGACCCTCATCGCCGGCGACGGCCAGACGGGGTTGGATTTGTTCCGCAGCGAACATCCGATCGCGGTCGTGCTCGACCTGATTCTGCCCAACATTTCGGGAAGGGAGTTATGCCGGACCTTCAAGCAACTTTCCCCCGAAACTCCGATTATCGTCCTGAGCGCGGTTTCTGAAGTCGCCGACAAGGTGCTGCTTCTGGAGTTAGGCGCCGACGACTACGTCACCAAGCCATTTAGCCCAAGGGAACTTACTGCCCGGGTTCAGGCCGCCATTCGGCGCCAGCGCAAACCCGCTGCGCAGACGGTGTATCGCTTCGGTGATTGTGAAGTCGATTTCAAGAGGATGACCGTGCGGCGGAGCGGGGGCCCGGTTGTGCTCACCGCGCACGAATTCAAGCTCCTCAAGTTTTTTACCGACAATGTCGAGCGAGTGCTCACGCGCGATGTCCTGCTGAACGAGGTTTGGGGATACAACTTTTATCCGACCACCCGGACCGTGGATAATCAAATTCTGAAGTTGCGCCAGAAGCTGGAGCCGGATCCAACCAATCCCAAGCATCTGCTCACCATTTACGGCGCAGGATACAAATTCGTCCCATGAAGATATTCCCCATCATCCCCCATCGAGCGAACTTCCCACGGGGGTAGCAAGCGTGCGCGAAAAGCAAGGCCTTCGAACCCACGTTCTTCTCGTCGTATCCATGGCCGTCATCATTGCGGTCGTGACCGGACTCAGCCTCCTGCTGATTCGCCACCAACTGCGCAACCAGGTGACAGACGATCTATCCAACGATTTGGATCACTCCGTCGCCGCCTTCCAGAACATGCAAGCCGAAAGGCTGGAAACCCTGGAACGCGAGAATGCCCTGCTTGCCCAGCTTCCCACCTTGAAGGCGCTGATGACGAGCGGCGACGATCTGACCATCCAGAATGGGGCCGTGGGGTTCTGGCGCCTAAGCGGCGCGGATCTATTTGTGGTCACCGATGCGGCGGGCCGCATCATCGCGGTCGATTCCAAGAGCGCTGCTGCCGACGCCACTCTTCGCCGGAGTTTGAGCGCCCTGCTGGCTTCGCCGGACAAGCACTATCTCATTGCGGGCGGTTCGCTGTACGCCTGCGCGTCGCGTCCTCTATTTTTTGGCAGCGACCAGGAAGGAACCCTGCTCGGATACGTCGTGAGCGGCGTTTCCATCGAACGCACGGTACGGGAAATCAGCCAGCCCAGTGGCGTCGAGGCCGCCTTTCTCAGCGGGGGCCAGATTGTGGCCAGCACCCTCGCCCCCGAAGTGCAGGCGAGCCTGGCGCGGCAATCGCCCTCCCTGACGGGAGCGTCTCGAACGCCCGCCACGGTCACACTTGGCGATGCGCGTTATCTCTCCGCAACGGAGGACCTCTCCGCGGCGGCTACTTCACCACTGCAGTTGGTTGTCCTGAAATCTTTCGAGCCGGCGGAGCGCTCCATCAGCCGTATCGACAGAATGGTGCTGATCGTCGGTCTCCTGGCACTGCTCTCCGGCACGGCCCTGATGATAATCGTCTCGCGGCGAGTAACGCGCCCTCTGGAAGAGCTCTCCAACAGCGTTCGCGCGTTCGGGCTCGGCGATGTGCGGCACCGCGTGCCGCGCCAAGGCACTCTGGAAATGCGCGAGTTGAGCACGGCCTTTTCCGCCATGAGGAGCGAAATCCAAACCGCCAATCAGAAAGTGCTGGAATCGGAACGGCTGGCCACCATCGGCCGCATGGCCAGTTCCGTCTCCCACGATCTGCGCCATTATCTCGCTGCCATCTACGCCAACGCGGAGTTTCTCGCTTCCAACCGGTTCACGGCAAGGGAGCGCGCCGATATCTTCGCGGAAATCAGCGCCGCCGTGAGCGGAACAACAGAAATGATCGAGTCGCTGCTGATCTTCAGCCGCACCGGCTCGAGCGTACGGAAGCAAGCTGAGCTGATGGCAACCCTCGTTGAGCGGGCAACGGCGCTGGTCCGCACGCACCCCGACGCGGAGGGCGTGAAGTTGGTGACGCAGTTTGGCGAGCCCTCGGAAACGGCCGTGGACGTCGACGGGAAGCAGATCGAGCGAGCCATCTCCAATCTGCTTCTCAACGCCTGTCAATCGGCTCGCGCTATGGGCGCGGCAGCCAGGGTCTCCGTAACCGTGGAAGCACACGAACGCCAAATGATCGTCAGCATCACCGATAACGGCCCAGGCGTTCCCCTCAAAATCCGCAAAAGCCTCTTTGAACCATTTGTGAGTGAAGGAAAGCAGAAAGGGACAGGGCTGGGCCTCACCCTTGCTCACTGCATTGCTTTGGAGCATGGCGGAGAAGTTGTGATGGTGAGCAGTCGTCCCGGCGAAACGATCTTTCATATGAAAGTGGCGCGCGGGCTCTCGGCGCAGGACCAGGCAGACGCGCCCGAGCCCGAGCGTCATGAGCAGGTGATCCCCGATGAAAATGTTCGGACTTAAGCGAAGTGGGCATTCCGGCTTGAGCCTTCGCGGCGGCTGGAGAGCCGTGCCGCTCCTGGCCCTGTTCCTCTTGCCCCCCGCGCACTCGGCGCATGCGCAGGCTGCGAATCCGGAGAGCCTGGCGCAGCGGATTCAGCAACTCACCGATGCCATGGCGAGAACCCAGGCTCAAGTGGACCAGTCGCAACGCGAATTGGACGAGATGCGAACGCAACTTGGCGAACTGCAGCGCGAAATGGCCGGCGGCGGAGGGACTACGATCGCGCCAACGCCCCCCGCCCCTGCACCGGACTCCTCCCCGGCCTCAGCGCAAGCCCCGTCGGAGTCAACGGCTGCCGCGATTCAAGACATCCGGGAGCGCCAGGCGGTTGCGGAGTCTCAGATTTCAACTCACGATCAATCCAAGGTGGAAAGCGAATCGAAGTATCCGGTAAAGCTCGCGGGCATGTTGCTCCTCAACGGCTTTGTGAACACCAGCGCGGTCAATACCGCGGCCACTCCTTCAGTGGCTCTTGGGGGTTCCGGCAGCGCGGGGGCCTCTGTCCGGCAAACGATTCTCGGCTTTGAAGCGCGCGGCCCTCATCTGTTCGGCGCGCGCAGCTTCGCCGATCTCCGAGTGGACTTCTACGGGAGTCCGGCCTCGAACACATCGGCGGAAAGTTATTCCGGCTACCTCAACACGAATGCCGCGCTGCTGCGGCTCCGCACGGCCCATGCCGGCCTCGACTGGGACCAAATCCGGGTCTATTTCGCGCTCGATCGTCCCATCATCAGCCCGGAAGAACCAACCTCGCTGACGGCCGTGGCAGAGCCCCCCCTTGCGTGGTCGGGTAATCTGTGGACGTGGAATCCCCAGGCCGGGATCGCCGCGAATCTCGCGCCCGCTGGTTCCCGCGGTGTCGAGTTGCAGGCGGCGGTGATCGATGCCGGAGAGGCGCCGCTCACGCCGCTAGTCGCGCCGTCCTCGTCGACCTCGACCATCCCGCCACCCAGCGCATCCAGCGCGGAGCAAAGCTCCAGGCCCGGCGTTGAAGCGCGCATCGCTCTGCTCGGACCGGACCGCGAAGAGGGCCGCTACCACTTCGGCGCAGGCGGATACTTTGCTCCTCACCAAAGCTCGCTTGGGCGCAGCTACGATTCCTGGGCGGCGACTCTCGATGCGCGGCTGCTCCTCTTTGCGCATCTCGAATTCTCCGGGAGCGCCTATCGCGGATTGGCGCTCGGCGGCCTTGGTGGCGGAGGCTTCAAAGACTTCGCCTATAGCGTCAATCCCGTTACAAGCGGATACTTCTTCCGGGCTCTCGACGATGCGGGCGGGTGGGCGCAGCTCAAGGAAAAGGTCAGCGAGCGCCTGCAATTCAACGCAGCCTACGGAATGGATAACGTTTTCGCGTACGATTTGCGGCGCTATTTTGCGTCTGCTGGCTCGATGACCCAGAATCTCGCCCGCAACCGCACCTTCACCGGCAATGCGATCTACAGCCCCAGCGCCTATCTGCTCTTCTCTCTGGAATACCGGCACTTGGAAAGTTTTCCCATTGTTGGCCTCCCGGCCGAGAGCGATATCATCGGTGTGGGAGCGGGGTATAAGTTCTGATGAAACGGCGGGCGTCCGGCGCTTGGCTGCTCTGCGCTCTTGTTATGACGCCGGGGCTGGCGTGCGCGCAGGATCATCCCGCCGGGAAATCATCGGCGGAATTGCGCCTGCGGGTCGTCTCCTCTTTACCGGGAAGTCATCGCGCTGTGCCCGCGGTCGTTTGGCTCGAGTCCCTGCCGGGAACGCCTGCTCTACCCTTTGCTCCCATTGGGCACTACACTTTGTTGCAGAAGAACCGCACATTCACTCCCCATTTGCAGGTCATCCCCGTTGGCAGTGTGGTCCAGTTTCCCAACGCCGATCCCTTCTTCCATAATGTCTTCTCGCTGTTTGACGGGAAACGGTTCGATCTCGGCCTGTACGAAGCCGGATCCACTAAGTCTGTCACCTTTCCGCGCGAAGGCGTGTCCTATATCTTCTGTAACATCCATCCGGAAATGAGCGCCGTCGTCTTAGCTCTTTCCACGCCGCTCTATGCCATTGCCGACGCCCATGACTCGTTCGTCCTGCCTGACATTCCTTCCGGCAGTTACAAGCTGCACCTTTGGATCGAGGGCGTGCCCCCATCCGTTCTCGATGGACTCAGCCGCATCATGCACGTCTCCTCCCGCGACCTTGATCTTGGAGCAATCAGTGCGCCAATCGCCAGGCCCGGGAGCGTGACGCATACCGATAAGTTCGGCAATCCTTACGACGCCAGTTCCCAATCGCCCTATTGAGAGCCATTCCTTGCCGCCGAATTTCGACGCGCAGGCTCGTCCCGCTCCTGACTCTCCCGTTGCCGTCAATCGACGCATCTTCCGTCGCGAGGCACGATCATCGAAGACTGCGCATCGCCGGCGGCCCCTCAACGGTTTATGACAATCCAATGACAGCGCATTGACAACTGCGCTCTCTCCAGCCGCTAAAGTTCTGTCTGTCGGCCGCACTTGAGCGGGAATGTATCCAGGGCCCACCCGTTCCGCTCGCAGCCGGCCGTACTCCCAGCCGCCTGATGCGCAACCTGCTGTTCCTGCAATGCGAAATGAGGTGATCTCAATGAACGCACACTCCCCCTTCACTGAAATTGAGAGCGCAATCGATGAGATTCGCGCCGGCCGCATGATTGTGGTTGTGGATGATGAAGACCGCGAGAACGAGGGCGATCTGACCATCGCGGCGGAAAAGATCACTCCCGAAGCCGTCAATTTCATGGCCACGCATGGCCGCGGGCTCATTTGTCTCGCCATGACGCCCGATCGTCTCGATGACCTTTGCCTTCCTCCCATGACCGGGCGAAATACGGCGCGCTTCGGCACCGCATTCACTGAATCGATCGATGCCCTCGGGCGCGGCGTGACCACGGGAATCTCGGCCTACGATCGCGCCGCGACCATCCTCTGCGCCATTGACCCCGCCACCTGCCCTTCCGATTTGGGCCGGCCTGGGCACGTGTTTCCCCTGCGCGCGCAAGAACGGGGAGTACTGGAACGGGCGGGGCAGACAGAAGCGGCCGTCGATTTAACCAGGCTGGCAGGTCTGACGCCGGCAGGCGTGATCTGCGAAATCATGAACGACGACGGCACCATGGCGCGCGTGCCCGACCTCGTCGGTTTTTGTCAGGCCCACAACCTGAAAATGATCACTATAGCGGATTTGATCCAGTATCGGATGACGCGCGAGCAGGTCGTCCGCCGCAACCACAGCGCTGTGCTCCCGGCCAGGTTCGGCGAGTACACCATGATCGCCTGAAGACCGGATCTCGATCGTGAATCCCATGCGGTGATGGCGCGCGCCTGCGCTGGTTGTTCCCGTAACCAGGATCCAGTCGTAAGCGCAAATGATCCTATGAGCAGCGGCCCGATCGCCGCACCCGCAACCGTGCAACGCGCCGAGCAGAACCTTCCCCGCGCCGGGAAGAAGAATCAATTCAACTGGCTCAGGATTCTTGCATATTTCGTCCGCGCGGTCTCGGGCTCCGCGTTCATTGCAAGTTCTTGTAGCTCGGTCTTCGACGGCTTGAGTCTTAGCGGCATTTTCTTCCAGTAATACTTCAGCTCGTCCGAGTGCCAGCCGGAATACGTCTTCTCCCACGATTTTCCTGAATCCCCGGCAAATGCTAGGTTCGCGGGATTGAGAGCTCGCGCGTAATCCTGAAACCGGCAATCCAGTGAAATACGCATTTGCTTTGACAAATTGGGCGACGCTGCATGAACGGTCAGGCTGTGGAAGATCAGCACGTCGCCCGCGTAGATCGGACCTCCGGCCCACTCGCCCCCGACCGTTGCGTCCGCCGGAATCTCCGGGACATGGAGGTCTTCATCTTCGTGAGCCAGGAAACCGGCGCGATGCGAGCCTTCCACAATCTGCAACGGCCCCACCTCGACCGGGCAATCATGAAGTGGAATCCAGACGGTGAAGCACTCGGGATCTCCTCCCATGAAGCGGTAATCCTGATGCGCGTGAACCGTGAGCCGTTCGCAGTTGGGAAAGATCAGCCGTCCAATCGGCTTGGGATGAATCAGCAGCCGGTTGCCCACCAGCGCCTTCATCACCCTTTGCAGTGCGGGGTGATGCGGTAAAGCATGAAACGCCGCCAAATTGAAGACTTCCTGATAGGTCCGCTTGAATCCTGGGTCAGGATCGCCGCAGGAGGCGCTCACATTCGCCACGCGCTCAAGCGGATCGTGGCCAGGCATCAGCCATCCTGCCGCGGAAATGATCTGGGTAACCTCGCCGAGCACCCTTCTGAGATCGGCCCGTGGCAGCAACCCTCGAACCAGAACGTGACCTCTTGCTCGAATCGACGCTCGCAAAGAGCGTGAACTGAGTTCACTTGCCTGCACTTCACAAAATGGCTTCATTCCTCCTCCATTGCGCACGGAATCGCGGTTTTGCCGCGCTCGGAATCCGTACAGTGGCGTTCCACGCCCGGCGTGCCAAACTCGAACTGCACCGCGGGCCACCCTGGATCGCGGCTGGCGGGCTGGCAGCAAGGACGGCGCAATCCGGGATGGTCTGGCAGTTACCATAGCCGCTGGCGCGCAAAGATGTGTCCCTGCCGGGTCTTCCCATTGTCATTCGATTGTCAATTCCCTCGTCTTCCTCGTCACGGCCCCACTCCATTCAGCATGCTCGGCCAACGTGCCCGCACGAGCTTTCAGCGAACCGCGCAATCCGATCAACAATGCTCTGACAATTGCCTTACACCGCCATGACAACGCCACGCCGATGGCTGGCTACGCTTAAAGACAGTCCGCCCCCACCGGAGTTTCATCCGGGAAATTTCCACGAAAGGTGATGCCCGATTGCCACCGCCTTCCAGTCGCGCTCTCCTTGGTAATGATGGAAGTTTCGACTTACAACGGCCGCGTGTTGTCCCCGGCGACAGCGGGCAATCCGAAGATCTGAGAACATTCGCGCCTATCTCCGCCCGGCACACGAACGTCGAGGTAAAGCCGCTCCGCGGCGAACAGCGGATCCGCCAGGCTGTGCTCCTGAGTTTCTGCGATCCCTTCCCCGAACAGTGCATGGAACTGCGAACGCTCTCCCGCCGCCAGTGGCGACATCTTCTGCGCTGGCTCGATTTCAGCGGCCTGGCGTTGTACTTCTTCGATCGCCTGGTCGAGTTGCGATTAACCCACTTGCTGCCCGCGCCCGTTCTCACACGCCTGCTCGAGAACCTGCAGGACAATACGGAGCGAACGCACGGCATGGCCACTGAGTCGATCGCGATTCAGCAGGAATTCAAAGATGCGCGTCTCCGCTATGCCATTCTGAAAGGTCTGTCGCTCTACCCAAGCTCTGTTCCAAGGCCCGAGCTGAGGTCGCAAATGGATCTCGACTTCCTCGTTGCGGAGGAAGATCTTCCGCAGGCGCGAAACATCCTGGCCCGCAGAGGCTACCGTCTGTACGGCGCGAGCGGAAGGAGCTGGGAGTTCAAGCGGAACGAAAAGCCGGGCATTACGCTCAAGGATCTGTACAAGAATACCGGGTCATGGATGGTTGAATTGCACAAAGAGGCGGGAACGTTCTGTCGTGCGTCTGCACTGGATCGCGTGGAGTGGCGCGAATTCTATGGTTTCAGCATGCCCGTGCTTTCGCCCATCGATCTGTTCCTGCAACAGGGGCTCCACGCGTACAAGCACATCTGCAGCCAATTCTGCCGCGCGGCTTTCCTGGTGGAGTTCCGGCGTCACGCCTTGTTCCGCCATGACGACGATGCTTTCTGGGACGAGACACTTTCCGCTGTAAAGGCGAATCCGCGCGCGCTGCAGGCCCTTGGAGCGGTTACGCTGCTTATTACGCGGGTCATGGGCGAATTTGCTCCCGAAGCGTTGACGAAACGGACTCTGCAAAGCCTTTCTCCCGCCGTCAGGTTGTGGGTGGAGCTTTACGGTCATCGCGCTGCCCTGGGAAACTTCCCGGGAAGCAAACTCTACCTGCTGTTGCGATCGGAGCTTCCGGCCGCGGGTGCTCCGATGAACCGGCCTCTTTGGCAGTTTCTTATTCCTTTCCGGCTGCCACCGGCGGTGATACAAGCGTTTCCCAACGAGACTCCTTACCTCCGGCTTGGCCGGTATCGTATGCAAGTCAACCTCATCTGGCACCGTCTGCGCTTTCATATTGTCGAAGGACTTCGGTTTGCGCTGGAGCTGCGTAGCTGGCGGCGGCACTTGAATCGGATTGCGCAATGATGCCGCCATTGGGTCCTGCCGCGCTTGCTTTCGACGCCATCGCGCCGAATTTCGACTCGCGCTTCGGCGCCTGGAGCAGCGTCGCGGCCCAGCGCCGTGCGGTTCGTGCGGCACTGATCCGCGAGTTTCCCGCGGCAGCCAAAATCCTCGAACTAGGAGGAGGCACTGGCGAAGATGCCGCCTTTCTAGCGTCACGCGGCTTTGACGTGCTCCTCACTGATGCCTCGCCCGCTATGGTTGCGCTCGCACAAGACAAGCTGTCGTCTCTGGGCTCGCAGGCTCAGGTCGCAGCCGCGGAAGCGATGGAAGATTTCGCCTCCCGCAATCTCTCCTCCAGTTGCGAGTTATTTGACGGCGCCTTTTCCAACTTCGCTCCGCTCAATTGTGTCGTCGACCTCAAGCCGGTTGCGCGCGGTTTGGCGCGGCTGCTCAAGCCCGACTCGCCTGCAATGCTCGTGCTCTTCGGCGCCTTCTGCCCCGGCGAAATGGTCACAGAGGTGGTCCGTGGCCGCCCGCTTCAGGCGTTGCGGCGCTTCAAGCGCGGCCAGATGCCGGCGCGACTTGCCAGCCGCGAATTTCACGTCGTCTATCACCGCCGTGCTGCGCTCGAGCGCGCCTTCGCTCCCTGGTTTGTGTTGGAAAAGCGTTTTGGCTTTGGTGTAACCGTGCCGCCTAGCGCTGCCGAACCGTGGATCACGCAGCATCCGCGCCTGCTTGCTCTGATGGAAGCACTCGACCGCATCCTTTCCCGCCCGTTCGCGATGCTCGGCGACCACGTTCTCTATCAATTTCGTCGCACCGATGTGCAATGACCGTTTGATTCTGTGCGCCAACACGTCGATAAACCTGCAATCGTGCGCCGCCCCTTTTCGTCACTAAAATTGCATTCTCTCGGGAGCGAGCGTTCCGGTTTCAGGCAAGGAAATGACGATCCCAAGACATTCTGGAGACACCGCGCCGGAAGCGGCGGGATACGCTTCTTACACCAGCCGGCGAACGGCGTCGCTTCGATAAACAAAAACTTGGAAGGTCCTCAATACTTATGATTCTGAAACAAATCGCCGCAGTGAACTTCCCCACACGCTGGGCGAACTTCCGATTGCTGGCCTTCGAGGCTCTCCACATCAGCACGAACACAGCGAACGAGCGCCTGGAAACTGCTCTCGCCCTGGTCCTCGGAGACATTCACAGCTTCCCTCCGCTGGTTCGCATTCATTCGCAATGCACAACGGGCGAGGTCTTTCACTCGCTTCGCTGCGACTGCCACGACCAGCTTCAACTGGCCTTGCGGGCCATCGCTGAAGAAGGCGCGGGAGTGCTTGTTTACGAGCAGCAGGAAGGCCGTGGCATCGGGCTCATGGAAAAGTTGCGCGCTTATGAGCTTCAGGATCGGGGGCTCGACACCGTCGAGGCGAATCTGCGCTTGGGCCATGCCGTCGATTTGCGCGACTACGCGCTTGCCGTTCAGGTTCTGCACTTTCTCAGAATTCGTTCTCTCCGGCTCATATCCAACAACCCCGAGAAAATCGAAGCTGTCGTCTCTTCAGGAATTCAAATTGTCGCGCGAGTAAGCGCGGATGTTCCGCGGAATCCTTATTCCACTCGTTACCTTGCCACAAAACGCGAAAGGCTCGGACATCTTTCCAATCCGGCAGTAAGTTCATTTCCCGATGGCGATCGCCCGCTTCACGGCGCATTGCTTTCCGAGACAAGCGCCGAAGCGATGGACGCCGGCGCTGATTTAAACGCAGATCTCCGAGGTGGCCCGTGGCAGATGTCTTAGTTACACACTCCTATCACCTTTCCTACGATCCAAAGCAACTGCGCAAGATGCAGCCTTATATGCCGCTCGCGACTCTTTATGCAGCCACGGCGCTGAGAGAGAGCGGCATTTCTGTGGCAGTTTTCGACCCCATGCTCGAGGAACCGTCTTCAAACTTTCCGGCGGTCCTCACAGCCGAGCGGCCGAGGATCATCGTTGTATATGAGGACGACTTCAACTTCCTTTCCAAGATGTGTCTCACGCGCATGAGAGAGGTCGCATGGAGAATGGCGCAAGCCGCGCGGGCAGTGGGAGCCAAAACAATCGTCCACGGGTCTGACTCGACAGATAATCCGCAGTTGTTTCTCGAAAACGGCTTCGACTTTGTATGTTGTGGAGAAGCTGAACAGGCTCTCGTCCAACTGTGCAAGTCTATTCTGCAGGGCGGGGAGGCTCCTGAGATCGACGGCCTGGTACGACTCGACAAGCATGGGCAGCTTGTCCGAAACCCGCAGCGTCTGGCAAAGAATCCGGGATGGACGGAGCTCTCCTTTCCCGCGCGCGATCTCATCAGCCTGGAACCCTATCGCGACGCGTGGATGAAGGCTCATGGATACTTTTCCGTCAATATGGTCTCCAGCCGCGGATGCCCCTATCACTGTAACTGGTGCGCAAAGCCCATCTCTGGCAATAAGTTCCACTTGCGTCCAGCTGCATCCGTCGCCGCGGAAATGAGATTACTGAAGGCTACTGCCGGAGCCCAGCATATCTGGTTCGGCGACGATATCTTCGCCTTGAACCAGGGCTGGGTGTGCCAATTCGCTGAGGAAGTGACGAAGCGGGACGCAGTGGTTCCCTTCAAGATACAGTCCCGCGCCAATCTAATGACCGAGCAGACGGTTCAGAACCTCAAGACTGCGGGATGCGACGAAGTCTGGATGGGAGTCGAATCCGGCTCGCAAGCTGTCTTGAACGCAATGGACAAAGGGCTCAATCTTTCCTCGGTTGTAACTGCCCGCAGCCGCCTGAAGAACGCCGGAATTCGCGCCTGCTTTTTTCTCCAGTTCGGCTATCCGGGGGAAACGTGGGCCGAGATGCAGGAAACGATCTCTTTCGTTCGGCACACGCGCCCTGACGATATTGGGGTCTCGTTCTCCTATCCGCTGCCGGGCACCGTCTTTTACGAGCGCGTGCGCAAGCAACTCGGCATTAAGCGCAACTGGGCTCACAGCGACGATCTCTGCATTATGTTTAAGGCGGCTTATACTACCGATTTCTATCGCGCAGTACGCGATGCCTTACATGCCGAGGTTGATTCCTGGAGCAGCACGTTAGAGTCCGGCAAAGCAAAGGTCGAACTCCAGGCATTGTGGGACAAGGTCGCCGAGTTAGAGCCGTTAAGTCGGAATGCAGACGCCTTTGGCGAGATTGAGAAAGTGAATGCGTTTCCCGCGTCCGCACTCGTGCCTGTCGAACAGTTAGTATCCGCCAGGAGCATGTAAATGCAAACGGCGCGAGGCGAACAAAGTGCAGGCTCGGAAATGTTCGAAGGTGCCCTTATCCACCAGACCGCATCCCTCGGCATTAGCCTTCGATGTCCGCGCTGCCATGCTAGCGTCCCGAGCCTTAGCTGCCTGCAATGCGGGTTCACATTGCGCGTGGATCGCGGAATCGTTCATGCTCTGGCGCTGGATCGGGCCGCGCATTATTCGCAATTCATTGAGGACTACGAGCAGATAAGAGCGGCGGAAGGCCGGGGCAGCGACAGCGATGAGTTCTATCTTGGTCTCCCTTATTGCGATGTTACCGGCAGAAACAGCCAACAGTGGAAAATAAGAGCGCGCACCTATGACTGCCTGTTGAAGCAAGTACTCAAGCCAAGCGTGCCTGCCGGCGGACAAATCCTGGATCTGGGGGCAGGGAACTGCTGGATGAGTTTTCGCCTGGCGCTTGCCGGGTACAAGCCCTTCTCGGTGGACTTGCTAACCAATCAGAGCGACGGGCTCGAGGCCGCCGAACACTATCGCAACCAGCTCCCCAGGCTCTTCCCGCGCTTCCAGGCAGAGTTGGAAAATTTGCCGTTTCAGAGCGGACAACTCGATGCCGCCATCTTCAATGCCTCCTTTCATTACGTTGAGGATGCTGAGCACGCTCTGCGGGAAACTCTTCGATGTGTCAGAAACGGCGGCATGGTGATCGTCGCCGACACTCCCTGGTATTCCCGCGAGGAAAGCGGCAAGCAGATGGTCTCGGAGCGGCGCGACAGCTTTCTCCGGCGCTACGGAACCGCTTCCGCATCGATCGAAAGCATGGAATATCTCACCGACGAACGCCTGCAGGCCTTGGAGGAGGGCCTGTCGATCCGCTGGACGATTTATTCTCCGAAGTACGGCTTCCGCTGGGCGATGCGCCCCCTCCTCGCAAAACTGCGCAACAAACGTGAACCTGCACGATTTCGCATCTATGTCGCCCGAAAAGCGCCCGCATGAATCGCTACGAGCCAATCTCTGCCGGCAGCCACGACGAGACGATCGCCGTTCGCGGAGCTCGCTACGCCATTGGCCCATTCGAAAGCGCGCACGGCTCCATAGATATCGGCGGCGGCAGGATAACGAATATCCGATCCGACTTATCTCTCGGGTGCCCGATTTCCGGTTACACAGAAATCGATCTCAGCGGCTTTCTGCTTCTTCCCGGACTGATCAATGCGCATGACCATCTGGAGTTCGCTCTTTATCCGAGGCTGGCCGATCCGCCTTATGGCAATTACGTCGAGTGGGGCGAGGACATCCACAACAAATTTCCTGAAGTCATCGCAAAACACCGGGCCGTTCCCAAAGATGTGCGCGTCTGGTGGGGCGGGATACGGAACTTGCTTTGCGGTGTCACCACGGTCAGTCATCACAATCCCCGCTTTCCCCAGATGCAGCGAGGTGATTTTCCCGTCCGGGTCGTTCAGGAATGTGGCTGGGCACACTCGTTTGCCCTTGGAGGCGATCTTCGCGTGGCGCGTGCCGCCACTCCGAAAGGGCGCGCCTTCATTGTGCATGCTTGCGAAGGAGTTGACGGGCGGGCACGGGAAGAGCTTTGGGCGTTGGATAAGTTAGGGCTTTTAGATGAAAGTACGGTTCTTGTTCATGGCCTTGCGATCGACTCTGAAGGCGTTGCCCTGATGATAGAGCGCCAAGCGTCACTTATCGTCTGCCCATCATCAAACTACTTTCTCTTCCGAAAAGGTCCGAACCTAGGCCTGCTAAGTGGAATTCCGCGCGTGGCCCTTGGCAATGATTCTCCACTTACTGCAGCAGGAGACTTGCTCGACGAAAGTCGATTCGCAATCCATGTCTGCGAGGTCTCGCCTCAGGACGCCTATCGCATGATCACAACAGTTCCAGCCGGGATTCTTAGGTTAGATGACTCTGAAGGCTCCATAAGGGAATCCGGTGTAGCAGACTTGATCGCCATTCGAGATACGGGCGGCCATGCGGCAGAAAGACTTCCGCTCCTCTCCATGGAGGATGTCGAGCTGGTCATGATTGCGGGTCGCGTACATTCCGCCTCGGCAGCGATGCTGGAGCGGCTTCCGCGTTCAGCGACGCAAGACCTCCAGCCGCTGTCGATCGGCACCGTGACTCGGTGGCTCCGCGCGCCAGTCGTAGACCTGCTGCAGAAAGCGGAAGAAGTGTTGGGCAAAGGCGAAGTGAGGCTGGGCGGGAAGACAGTTCGCGCAACTGCATCGTTGGAGCTGGAACATGCCTGCTGAAGAGAGAAAGTTGCACTTTGGCGTGCTGTCATTTACCGGCACCGGGCATGTGAACCCTCTTATCTCGCTGTCGCAGGAACTCGTGCGTCGCGGGAATCGGGTTACATTCTTCGACCAACCGAAAATCGAATCCCGAGTGCGTGAGGCCGGGTTGAGCTTTGTTCCCGTAGGCATCAGTGCTCTTGCCGTCAAAAGAACGCCGCCAAGCAGTCATTCGGGACTAAGGTCGGAGATTTCTACGCTACGCTGCAACCTAGACGCGCATTCGTTGCGACTTGCGGAGCTTTCTTGAGGAAACACCTGCGGCGCTGACCCGCGCCGGGGTAGATGTGCTCCTGATTGACGAGATCGCACTAACCGGGCCAACCGTGGCTCAAATCCTGCGCTTGCCCTATTTCATTATCTCCACTTCTGTGCCACATCGCTTCGGATGGAAAGGCTCTTCGTGGCTTACCGGCTACCGCTATTCCGCTTCCTGCTTGTCGTGGATGCAGAGGGCATTTCTGGAACAATCTGTGCTGCGGATGAGGGGGCCGATCCGCGGTGCGCTCGAAGAATTTCGAAGAAAAGCCGGCTTGGGCTCAGTGCGGACGATTCCGACAGAATTCCCCTGCCTTGCGCATATTACGCAAATGCCGGAATGCCTGGATCTTCCAGGTAGGTCGCTGCCCAAAGACTTCCATTACACCGGGCCCTTTGTGCACCGCGCCCGAAGGCCGCATGTAGCTTTCCCTTGGCATCGACTCGATGGCCGGCCCATTCTCTTTGCATCTCTAGGCACCACGCGAAATGTCCAACCGGCTGTCTTCCGCATGATCGCAGAAGCCTCTGAGGCTCTCGATGTGCAATTAGTCATTTCCTTAGGAAATCGGGTTCGAACGCAGACTTACTTACCGACTTACCCGGCCGGCCATTCGTCGCAAGATATGTCCCGCAGCTCGAACTGCTGAAACTTGCGCAAATCGTAATTACGCACGGCGGATCGAACACCGTCTTCGAAGCTTTGATGGAAGGAAAGCCGATGATCGTGATCCCACTGGCTCATGATCAGCCTGCGATGGCAGCCCGTCTGGCGCGGCTCCGCGTTGTCGAGGTGCTGCCAGTTATGCGGCTCTCGCCGAGCCGGATTCGGGCCGCCATTATGAAGCTCCTCGGTGACGAAAGCTATCACGATGCGGCGCAGGCCATTCAAGCAGCAATTCGGTCGATCCCAGGGCCCGAGCGCGCCGCGGACATTATAGAAATGGCTCTCGACGAATACTTGGTCCGGCAAGCAGTCGAAAGTCGGGTAGAGCAGCCTGAGGCGAATTACACTTCCTCCCCACACAAAGCGCAAACAGCCTCATGTCTGTTGCGCTAGACGATCAAGTGCCAGGATGCCATCGTCCAAGCTGCAGTAGTCAAGTTCATAGGTGGGGACATCCCAGAGCGTCTCCAGGATCTCTTCATGCTTGGCGCGAATCTCCCCAGCCGAGTAAAGTTCTCGCCGCGCGCGCTGGGTTGCCGTTCCGCTTGCCAATTTCATTAATCGGCCAACAGCCGCTGGGTTCCGGTTGAGATAGACAATGGAATGCACCACGGCTTCGGTTGCCGTGCGCAAAACAGGGAGTTCTGAGATGGGAACTTCGATCGACGGTTTTCCCTCCATGCGCGGAGTCAACGGGCGGTCATTCAGTTCCGGGAACAGAGTCCGCGCCGAGGGACGAAAACGAGTTCGGTGGCAGTGACCGATCACGCGGGGCGGATCGGAGTCGTTGATCAGGTAGCTTGTATCATCTGAGGTGTAAGTCCATCCTTGGCGCGCGCACGCGTACGCGAGCGTTGACTTACCCGCACCGGAATCACCGCAAAGTAGAATACCTTTTCCATTCTTGCTGACGCATGCGGCGTGCATATCCGTTACCACGGACGCGCCGAGCAGCAGATACACTGCCTTTTCGAGGAAGTTATACCGGAAGTACAGCCTGTTTTCCAAAACGTTCCGTGTCAACCAAGTGAAATTAGCACCCGTTTTGAGATCAAGAAGTGCCTGGTTATCGGGGTCGGCAACCAGGGAGTACAGGTGATTGAATTCACGCCGTGTTGGCTCGGGCGGGCAGGCGGCGCCGCCCCCGCGACGAACACCGAAACGTATCTGCAATGCTGCGCTCGTTCCGGGCAAGGCGCGCGTGGCCAAAGCTCTCCTCTGCGGCTATCAAAACGTCCGGATCATTGGTGATGATTTCAACGGAATAGCCAAGCGGATAGAAACGTCCACACAAAGGCAGGTCCATATCGCAGAGGAGCGCGTCTTGCGGCCTGCCGGACGGGACATATCTCGACCGTAGTCGGAAGGGCTTCCGGAATAGGCTCGCTGCAGGTAGCCTGGGTTGTCCACATATCCAGTCCTTGTTATCTGAGATAGCAGACTACCCAGCCTGAGATGTCAGGCAATTGTTTCCACAATGTCACGGCTTTGACGGGCTATGCCGTCTTACCTGCGTCGCGCGAAAAGCTACCCGGCTGTTGCTGAACGGCGAATTCCCGGAATCTGCGCGCCCACTGGCCGCTCAGAATCTGTGCGCCCGCTCGTCGTTCAATCGATCGCCGACAAAGGAATGACAATTTCCCAGCCAACAAAGGAATGACAATTCACTGACCACGGCATGACACGTCGCGCAAGCCTGCGTCCATTACGGTCAAAGGCGACGAACAAGTACCTATGCCGCCACTCCCCAAGCCCGCTAACAGTGTCAAAGCGAATCGAAGAGGGGATTTGCGCGTCGTCTTTCGCGCATTGGTCTTCTTGCTGGCCCTTCTCTTCGCCGGCGCGGCCGCTGCAACCGGCCAAAATCCGATCCGCTGCTGCTTCCGCCCAGGACGCCGGCCAGTCCGGGACAGGCGAAGCCGATGGTTTCCCGGCCGCACCGTTCGGTACCGGTAACAACTCCGCAGAGGATCGCAATCTCTCGATCCAGCCTCGGCGGCCAGGCGCAGGCAGCCGCGCTTTCTTCCGATCAGATCATCAACATCCTGGAACAGAATCCCGATCTCGCTGCGGAGTTGAAGTCGCAGTTGGCAGACCGCATGCAGCAGCAAGGGGCGCAGATCGATCCCAACGACATCTCCGATCAAATGCTCTACGGCCAGATCTCAACGAACGCCAGGTTGCGCGCCGAGATCACAACGGTTCTGCGCGCGCGCGGATTGGTGACTGACGACGATCTCCAGTCAGTTGGATCGAGTGCTGCTGGCGGCGACTCGCTCGATTCCTTGTCCATGGAACAGCCCTCTTTATCGCCAACACGGCGGCGGAGCTCAATCGGATACCGGTGCCGGCGCTCGAATGAGACAAGCGGCGACATCCTTTAGCCAAAACTCTGCTTCCGGCTCATTGCCTCTCTCCGCGCGGCCCGGCCTCAGCCGGCAGTCTCCCTTGAGAATCCACGGAGGCAGGAGAAAGCGAACGCCTCCACCGACCTGCCGGCTGTTCTCCATCAGCCCGCGCCTTTCAACCTGCAGTCGATGCGCGACCTTTATGCGCAGATTCCCAACGAGACGGCGCGGCTTGAGCGATTCGGCTCCGACGTCTTCGTGAATCGGGCTTTTTCCGCGACGGAGCGTGGAGTTTCGGGCAATGATACTCCGCTCGACGTGCCATTAGGTCCGGACTATGTCATCGGCCCGGGAGATAAGCTCACCATCGATCTTTGGGGAGGCATCACCCAGAGCTTCACTCGAGCTGTCGATCGCGATGGCCGCGTCTTCCTGCCTGAAGCCGGCGCGGTGCAGGTCGCGGGGCTCCCGCTGGGCAAGGCACAAAGCCTGATTGAGGAGGTACTCAAACAGCAGTACCGCGATGCGCAGGTTGCGGTTACGGTGTCGGACCTCCGCTCGGTGCGCGTCTACGTTGTCGGCGACGTGCAGCGCCCCGGCGCGTACGATGTCAGTTCCCTGGCAACTCCTTTGAGTGCGCTGTATGCTGCCGGCGGTCCAACCGCGGTCGGTTCGCTTCGCACCGCGCGCCACTATCGCGGGAAGCAGCTCGTCGAGGAATTCGATCTTTACGATTTCCTGCTCCATGGCGTTCGCAACGGGAGCGCGCGGTTTGAAAGCGGCGACACTCTGCTCGTGCCTCCCGCCGGCCCACAGGTTGCCATCTCCGGCGCCATCAAGCGCCCTGCAATCTACGAGCTCAAGCCTGGCGAGACCATGCTCGGCGCCGTCGTCGATGACGCCGGAGGATTTACCGCGGCGGCTTCGCTCAGCCACATCAGAATTGAACGCATCGATGCCAACCAGCAGCGAGTGACAGTCACCTTGCCCGATGGCGGCGCGCCAGGATCCTCCCGGAGATCCAAGCCCTGTTTCGACCTTCGCAAGTAAGAGATGGAGATCGCATTCGCGTCGAGCCGATTCTGCCCTACAGCCAGCGCGCCGTCTATCTCGCGGGCCACGTCGTTCGCCCGGGCCGCGTGGCCTACACCGACGGCATGCGGCTCAGCGATGTGCTTCACAGCTATCAGGACCTGCTGCCCGAGCCCGCTGCTCGCGGCGAAATCGTTCGCCTCATTGCTCCCGATTTTCATGCGGAGACTATCGACTTCAACGTTCCCGATGTCTTGATCGGGAACGCGAACGTCGACTCTGCAACCCTTCGATACCATCCGCAGTCTTCGGGCGCTATCAGGTGGATGCGCCCACAGTCACCATTCGCGGCGAGGTGATGCGTCCCGGCACTTACCCCATGTCCAAAGGCATGACTGCCGCGCAGCTCGTGCGCATGGCGGGAGGGTTCAAGCGCGACGCAATGGTCGATAGCGCCGATCTCACCAGCTACGAGATGAAAGACGGGAATCAGGTTCTTGAACACCTCGCCACGGTGCCGATTGGCGCCGCGGTAGCCGGAACGGATTCCAACGCGGACGTTCCGCTCAAGCCCGGCGACATCCTGGCCATTCACCAGATCACAAACTGGGCTGACATCGGCCAGTCGGTCACGATCGAAGGCCAGGTGCAGTTACCCGGGCAGTTATGGATTTCACGATGGTGAGCGCCTCAGCTCCGTTCTGCGCCGGGCAGGCGGTCTTCTGCCTGCCGCTTATCCCATGGGCGCCGTGCTTGTCCGCGCGCAGGTGAAAGACACTCGAGCAAAGCAGCCGCGACGAACTCATCCGCCAGATCGAAACCAACTCGGCGGCGGCAAGGCTTTCGCCCAGTGCCGCCGGATCGAATGCAGGCGCCGACTTTGCAGTTGATCAAGGCACAGGAAGATCAGGTGCTTTCCGATCTCAAGTCGCATCCGCCGGCCGGCCGCATGGTCATTCACATGACTTCCGATATCGACAGTTGGGCGAATACACCCGCGGATATCGAACTGCGCCGCGATGACGTGCTGACGATCCCCAAGCAACCCGGCTTCGTGCTTGTCACCGGCCAGGTCTACAACGCGACCGCGCTCACGTTTATTCCGGGCAAAACTGCCGCCTGGTACCTGGCTCACGCGGGCGGCGCCAATGCCACCGCCAACCGGAAGGAGATCTTCATCATTCGCGCCAATGGATCGGTCGTCGGCCGGCGCTCAGGGCAGTGGCTCGACGGCGATGTGCTCTCCACCAAGCTGAATCCGGGCGACGTCGTCGTCGTGCCGCAGAAGATCATCGGCGGCTCTCTGTTTTGGAGGAACCTGCTCACAACCGGCCAGCTCGCCAGCTCTATGGCCATCACCGCCGGCGTAGCCGCAACGACGCTCTAGGAGGATAGCGAAATGACGCCGAATGCCTCCTTCGCGACCGTGGAGAGAGATGAGCCGATCCGGCTTGCCGCGCCGCCCCGATGGGTGCTTCACGCCGGCTTGCTGTGGAAGCATCGCCGCATGCTGGCGCGAGTCACGGCAATCTCTCTGGTGGTCAGTCTCGGCATCGCGTTTGTCATTCCCAAACAGTACAAGGCCGTCACCAGCATCATGCCGCCCGATCAGCAGAGCTCCAGCGCGCATGATGCTCGCCGCTCTCTCCGGGCATCTGGGAAATCTCGGGAGCCTTGAGCAGCCTTGCCGGCGGCCTGCCCGGCAGCCACTCCTCCGCCGAGCTGTTCATTGATCTGCTGCGCAGCGGAACCGTGAGCGACCACCTGATTGACCGATTCAATCTGCAGCACGTTTACCACAAGCGCTATCGCGTCGATGCCGCCAAACATCTCGCGCATCTCACAAAGATCACCGAAAACAAAAAGAGCGGCGTCATCACCATCGAGGTCGAGGATACCGATCGCGAGCGCGCGCGCGATCTGGCGCAGGCCTACCTCGACGAGCTGAACCAGCTCGTCACGCGAACCAGTACCTCGGCCGCGCATCGCGAGCGCGTCTTCATTGAGCAGCGCCTGCATCAGGTCAAGGCGAGCCTCGAAGACGCGGAGATGAAGCTGAGCCAGTTCTCGAGCAACACCAGCGCCATCGACATCAAGGAGCAGACCCGCGCCATGGTCGACGCGGGCGCGCGCGTGCAGGCGGAACTGATGGTCGAGCAATCCGGCCTGCAGTCGCTGCGCCAGATTTATGGCGATGGCAACGTCCGAGTGCGCGAGTCGGAAGCTCGCATTGCCAGCCTGCAAGCCCAGCTTGCCAAAATGACCGGCTCGTCCGCTCCTCTCCCCGCGGCAGACGCGCACGATCCTGGCGACGAACTCGGATTCGACCGGCGATAAGGCAGCGCTCTACCCGCCCTTGCGCCAGCTTCCCAGGCTTGCGGTTCCTTACGCCGATCTCTACCGCAGCGTTCAGGTGCAGGAGGCGGTGTTCCAGCTTCTCACGCAACAGTACGAAACGGCGCGCATCGAAGAGGCCAAAGACGTTCCGGCTGTCAACGTCATCGATCCTCCGGGAATCCCGGAGAAGAAGTCGTTTCCGCCGCGCCTGTTGCTCTCGCTGCTGCTTACTTTGCTCTCCTTCGCAAGCGCGGCGTCATTCATCCTGCTGCGTCATTACTGGTCAGAGATGGCTCCAGACGATCCGCGCAGGGAACTCGCCGAGGAAGTGCTTCCGGTCTTGCGCCATCGCGTTCGCTCCATCTTGCGGCTGCAGCGAGGTGCCGCATGAGAAAGCACCTCACCAATGCCGGTTATGGCGTCCTGGACTATGTTTCCTACCCCGTCGGAATGCTGCTGGTCGCGCCCATCGTTCTGCACCGGCTCGGCTCGGCGGAGTACGGCTTGTGGATGATCGCCACGGCTGTCATCAGCGCAGGCGGAATCATTGCTTCCGGCTTCTGCGATGCCTGCATTCAACGCGTCGCCTACTTGCGCGGAACCGGCGAATTCGGCTTGATGCCCCACACCGTCCGCAGCATGTTGGGCATGAACCTCGTGCTGGGGTCCACGCTCGCCATCGGCGTGTGGATCGCCGCTCCCTATGCAGCTCGTCATGTCGGCGTCTCCCAGCCTACGCCGCCCTCGGAATGCCTGATTGCGCTTCGCATCGCCAGTGTCGCCATCCTTGTGCGGGCCATCGAGAGCGTGGGCGTCGGCGTGCAGCGCGCTTTTGAGCACTATCGCGGAACCGTGCGCATCAGCACGGCAACCCGGCTCCTCACCCTCGCGTCTGCCGCGGTGCTTGCTTTGTTGGGCCGCGGAATCGTCAGTGTCCTCGTGGCCACCGTTGTTTTTCTGGCTCTCGGCACATGGATGCAATTTCTTCAGCTTCGCAAATTCCTCGGAAGCGTTTCCTTCTGGCCCAGTTTCTATCCCGGCGAAACGCGCATCTTGCTTGGCCAGGGCGTATTTGTCTGGCTGCAAGCGCTGGGAGGCGTCGTCTTCGCGCAGTTCGACAGAATCCTTCTCGGCATTTCGCTCGGCGCGTTGGCAGTCACTCCGTACTCGCTGTGCGTGCAGTTCGCGCATCCGATTTATGGCCTCACCGCATCTGGCCTCAATTTTCTCTTTCCCTATCTCTCCGGACGCGCCAGCACCATCTCCAGCGAAAAGCTGAAGCAAACTCTGCTCAAGGCGGTCGCCTGCAACCTGGCCCTGGTGGCTTGCGGCGCGGGAATCCTGCTACTCGTTGGCGATCGCCTCATCCGCATCTGGGCCGGAGCCGCCGTGGCGCAAAGCGCCGCGCACATTCTTCCGCCAATCGTCCTGGGATCGGCCCTGATGGGTCTCAGCGTCACCGGAACCTATGCCATGCAGGCGCTCGGCCAATTCCGCACTGTCGCCTGCATCAGCCTCGCCGGCAGGGCAGCCATGTTGCTGCTGATGATCGACCTGCTGCGTCATCAGGGCCTGCCGGGGCTCGCGCTTTCCCGCCTCTGTTACGGCTCGGTCTCCCTGGTCGTCTATCTGCCGCTGCTCCAGCAACTCATCGCAGGCAACAAAGCGAAGCGGCGTGTTTCCGCTCTGGCGATTCCTCTCGAGGCTCAGGAGGGATCGAAGCCATGAAGATTCTTGTCGCCGCCGCATCGTTCTCTGCGAGCATCTCGGGAGTGCAGCGTCATGCGTTGAACCTGGCTCGCTGCCTGTTGCTGCGCCCTGAGGTTTCCGCGCTGCACTTTGTCCTGGCGCCATGGCAACTCAACTTTGCCCAGGCTGCCGGACTGCCCGCGGATATCCGGCTCAAGATTCACATCGCCAACATCAACCGAACCTCGCTCAGCCGGAATCTCTGGTACTATCGCCGGCTTCCCCAGATTGGCTGCTCAACTGCAAGCCGACCTCGTGCATCTCTCCTACCCCATGCCGCTGAATGCCGCGGCTTTCCGTTGCCCCACGGTGGTAACACTGCACGATTTGTATCCCTATGAGATTCCCATGAACTTCGGTTTTCCGAAGTTCATTTTCAATCGCATCGTTCTCCGGCAGTGCCTGCGCGAGGCCGATGCCATCGCCTGCGTCTCAGAGACTACGCGCATTCGTTTGAAGCAATATGCGCCCGCCGCCATCTGGCAAAAGGCAATACGTATCTATAACTGCGTCGAGCCGGAGCCGGTCTCCGCCACCCAATCGCCGATTCCCGGCTGGAGAAGCGAGCCGTTCCTGCTCTGCGTCGCGCAGCATCGGCGAAATAAGAACATTCCCACGCTGATTCGCGCGTTTCACCGCCTGTTGCGTTCCGGGGAGATCGAACCGGATTCGAAGCTGGTCGTAGTTGGGATGGCTGGGCCTGAGAGCGGCAAGATCCGCCGGCTCGTGGCTGCCTCTGGTCTGCATGGCAGCGTTCACTTCCTCGAAGCTCTAACCGAGCCCCAGTTGCAGTGGTGCTACCGGCATTGCCAGGCGCTTGTGGAGCCGTCCCTCACCGAAGGCTTTGGGTTGCCCGTTGCCGAAGGGCTCCTGGCCGGCTGCCGCATCGTTTGCTCCGATATACCGGCACATCGCGAGATCGCAGACGGCCACTGCCAATTTCGTCTCGTTGCGCGAATACGCTGTGGAGGCGCTCGCAGCCGCGATTGTGGACACTCTCCGCGAGCCGGGGAGGGCGCCGATTTCGCTTCCGCAACTCTCTGCCCCGGCGCTCGCCGAACAGTACATGGCCCTCTATCGCAGGCTCGTTGCGTCTCCTGCGCCCGTCGAAGACGCGCGTGTCGCCGGCTCCATCAACATTGCAACCTCAGAGAGCCGGTCTGTATGAAGGCTCCGCAGAATCATTCCGCGCCGCTGCGCGAAGGGAAATAGGCATGGCAGCACCCGATTTTGTTGCCCAAAACATGTACGCCGAGGCCATTGCGCCTCCGCGCGAGGAACGCCGGGCGATCTCCAGAGCGTTCTTCAAAGCCACGATGACTCTTGCCGAGGCGTCGGCCGACTTTCTCGCCGCGGCTCTGGGTCTGCTGGCTGCCTGTTCTCTTTGCGCGTCGCTGCCCATCGGCGCAACATCTTATCCCTCCACGCACGAAGTCGTGGCTGTGAGCATCATCTTCGGACTGCTTGTCATCGTTCTCATGCACAGGGATGGCGGTTACCACGGAGGCAGCGGGCTGCTCCGCATTCGAGAAACGGAGCGCGCAATTCGCATTCCCGCGCAGTCTTTGCTTCTCCTGTTCGCAATCAACGTATTGATGGGCCTGGGCTTTTCCTGGTTCGTATTTCTCGTTGGCGCCGTCACCGTTCCCGCGTTCCTGATCCTCGAAAAGCAGATCGTCTTCGCCATCGCTGGCAAGTTGCAGACAAGTGAGAATGGCATAAGCCGCGCCGTTGTCTATGGAGCGGGAGACACGGGAAAAAGAGTTGTATCCACCCTCCTTCATTCGCCCAGGCTCGGGTTTCAGCCGGTCGCCGTCATCGACGACAACCCTGCGCGTTCCGCGCGGCCGCATCCTTGCCATGGGATACCGGGGACGCGGTTCGGTCCCCGTTCGGCCCGGCCCGGTCACTCCGGCGCTGCTCAACTTGTGCCAAGCCGACTTGCTCCTGCTGGCAACGCCAAATCTCTCTCGTGACGAGCTGGCCGCCGCCACTTACGCCGCAAGCCAGGCGGGATTGGATGTTGCGCTCTTCACCGGCCCGGCTCTGCCGGAGCACCGGACCGAATCGATCGACATCGATGGCCTGCTGTTCACATCCACAATCGAGCGTCCCATCGCCTGGCACTATGCCGTCGCCAAACGGATCATGGACCTGGCGATGTCTTCGCTCCTTCTGGTTCTGCTGGCGCCAATCCTCATTCTGATTGCTATCCTCATTCGTCTTGACTCGCCGGGGCCCGCGCTCTTCGTTCAGAAAAGGGTGGGGCGGAATGGAGAACTCTTCGACATCTTCAAGTTCCGCTCCATGGTTGTTGACGCGCCCAAGTACTCTCTCTCGCCAACCTCATCGAGCGACCCGCGGATTACTCGCATCGGGCGGTTTCTCCGCCGCATGAGCCTGGATGAATTGCCGCAGTTGCTCAACGTCTTCATGGGAACCATGTCCCTCGTGGGACCGCGCCCGGAGATGCCTTTCGTCGTCGAACGCTATAACGCGCGGCATCGGCAGCGGCTTCAGGTCACTCCCGGAATCACCGGTCTCTGGCAACTCAGCGCCGATCGCGCATTCCCGATCCACCAGAACATCGAGTACGACCTCTATTACATCCGCAACCGGAACTTTGTCATGGACGCGGCCATTCTTGTTCATACTCTGTTGTTCGCCATCGCCGGAGGAATATGACGTCGTCGATTTCCCGGCCGATTGCCGCGCCGAACGAGCTCCTGCCTGCGAGCCGCGCCGGCTCTCGCGAGGCGGCTGACTCGTGTCGCGATTCTCAGTTCGCCCACGAGCACGTCGATGTGCTTGGCGTCGGAGATCTCGGCGGTCAATATGGAGCTTGCGCTCGATCTCGCCGACCGCTGGATTCGCGCCGGCAAGCCCGGTTACGTCTGCGTTACCGGCGTTCATGGAGTGATGGAAGCGCAGCGCGACCCTGAGCTTCTCCGCACCTTCAATCGCGCGGCAATCAGTCTTCCTGACGGAATGCCGATGACCTGGGTTGGCCGCCTTCAGGGATTCGAGCGCATGGATCGCGTCTTTGGGCCGGACTTCATGGCCGCCATGTGCCGGCTTTCGGTCGAGCGCGGCTATCGGAACTTTCTCTATGGCGGCAAGCCGGGCGTGGCGGAGCTTCTCAGCCAAACGCTGCAACGCAGATTCCCCGGCCTGCAAGTGGTCGGCACATACACGCCGCCGTTCCGCAGCCTCACTGCGGAGGAAGAAGGAGAATTGACCGCTCAGGTCGCGCAAGCGCGGCCGCACATTCTTTGGGTCGGACTGAGCACGCCGAAGCAGGAACGATTCATGGCTCAATACTGTCAGCCGGCTTCAGGTTCCGCTGCTGGTTGGCGTGGGCGCAGCCTTCGATTATCACACCGGCAGCATTCGCGATTGCTCCCGCTGGATCAAGCGTGCCGGCCTGCAATGGCTGCACCGCCTCCTGCAGGAGCCGAGGCGCTTGTGGAAACGCTATCTCGTCAACAATCCCGCATTCGTCTGGCACATCGCCTTGCAGTTGCTGGGCCTCCGGAAACACCCAG